>CACCND010000004.1 GCA_902547315.1 uncultured Pelagibacteraceae bacterium
AGTTATATAAAAAAAAGAAAAATGTTCAATTAATGATTATTGGTTCAGGAGAAAATACAGATTATTTAAAAAAAATTACAAATGCCATGGGATTGAATAAAATTATAAAATTTAGAGGATTCATGAAAAATCCAGAAATAATTATGGTGAAATGTCATTGTCTTGTTCTACCTTCTGTCTCAGAGGGTACATCAAGAGCAGTTCTGGAAGCTCAATATCTTGGGATTAAATGTATTTTACGAGATGTGACAGGCAATAAAGAATTAGTAAAAAGTAAAACTCAAGGATTGTTATTTCAAAATGATAGTGACTTACCAAAAGCGCTATTTAAAATGTATCATCTTCAGATAAAAGAAAAAAGAATTGTGTACAATAATCTTCTTAATAGGCAAAATACAAGGTCATTTGTATCTAATAAATTTAAATCAATATTTGGTTCTTAATAAATGAATTATATAAAAAAAATTTCAGTAATAGGTTTAGGTTATGTAGGCCTTCCTCTTGCAGTGGAATTAGCTAAAAAAATATAATGTAACTGGTTTTGATTTAAATAAAAAAAGGGTCAAAGAATTAAAGAAAGCCATCGATGGAACTAATGAAATTTCAAATAAAAAATTGCTTAAACAAAAAAATATTGAATATAGTTTTAAAAAAAAGGATATATCAAATTCAGAAATTTTTATAATATCAGTTCCAACTCCAATAAATATAGAAGCAAAACCTGATTTAAAACTTTTACAAAACGCATGCAAACACGTAGGTAAATATTTAAAAGTTAATTCAATTGTTGTTTTTGAGTCAACTGTCTATCCAGGAACAACAGAAGATGAATGTGTTCCAATTTTAGAAAAGCACTCTAAACTAAAATTAAATAAAGATTTCTCATGTGCATATTCACCAGAAAGAATAAATCCAGGTGATAAAAAAAGAAGATTGACAAACATACCAAAGATTGTTTCAGCTTCAAATAAAAATGCACTTAACATTGTAACAAAACTTTATAAGTCAATAATAAAAGCAAAAGTTCATAAAGTGTCATCTATTAAAGTGGCAGAGGCAGCAAAAATTATAGAAAATACACAACGTGATATCAATATAGCCTTAATGAATGAACTATCTATAATCTTCAGTAAGATGAATATTGACACAAATGAAGTAATAGATGCAGCTTCTACTAAATGGAATTTTAGCAAATTTACTCCAGGATTAGTAGGGGGACATTGTATTGGAGTTGATCCTTATTATCTTACCTATAAAGCTGAGAAGCTTGGTTACAAGCCTAAGATAATTTCTGCTGGTAGAAAATTAAATGACTCAATGGCCAAATATGTTTCTCAAAAAATGCTAAAAAGCTTAAATAAAACATCATATAAGAAAAAATATAAAATTTTAATATTAGGATACACTTTTAAGGAAAATTGTAATGATTATAGAAATACCAAAGTTGAAGATATTTATAAATTTTTAGTAAGTCAAAACCATAAAGTAGAAGTATACGATCCGATGATAAATTATCTTAGAAATAAAGAGCTAAAAAAAATTAATTTTATAAGTAATATTAGAAATGGATACGATGGTGTAATTATTGCTGTTGCTCATAAAATATTTTTAAAAATTGGATTAAATAAAATCAGAAAGTCTTGTAAGCAGAAACACGTTATATTTGATCTAAAAAATTTATTTAAAAGCAAAGAAATAGATTTAAAACTGTAAATCCATGCATAAATTATTTATTGGTATTGGCCCCGCTAGATGTATGACGACATGGTTTGTAAGACAATTAGAAAACTCAAAGATTGTTCATATTCCAGGAAGAAAGGAAGTTAAATTTCTTAAAGAAAATAATATTAATTTGATGAGGTACAAAAAAATAATATTTAATAATTACAAGTCGATCTCATTAGATTATTCAAATGATTACTCTCTTAATATTAAAAATGTGTTGAAAAACTCAGAAAAGATTAAAAACCACTTAGAAACAGATATTAAATTTATTTTTTTATATAGAGATCCCGTCAATCGTTTTTTATCTCATGTTGAGCTTAAATCCTCAATGCTAAATTGCAACTATATGGACTTACCAGAAAATATAAAAATTGAATGTAAAAATCAATCTTTCTACTCTAAAATGTTAGATGAACTAGATGATAAGAATACAATTATTATAAACATGGATCGAGTAAGAGAAAGTAAAAATGAATTTGATAAGTTTGTTCAACAAAACTTAGACATAAGCTCGTTTAAATCAAACATAAATGAAAACATTGGTTCTACAAAAATTAAACGAATTTACCTATTTGAAATTGTGAAACAAAAAATATTTAACTTATTAGAGAAAAATGATTTAGATATAATAATTCAAATACTAAGAAAAACAAAACTTATAAGTATATTTAATTTTTTGACTGATAAAGAAGTAAACTTTATAAGACCAGAAATGAAAAATTACTTTAAAGAAACTATAATTGAAATTGAAGAAGACTATTTAAATTTTATAAAGAAACTGACAAAAAAAATAAAAAATGAAGAACTATTGCGATATTTCTAATAAGCCTTTTGATTACTATATGGATTTTGGTTTAATGCCAATAGCTAACAACTATAGTTTACGCAAAAATAGAAATTTTAAATATGATTGCATAATAGGTATTAGTTACAAAAATAAGTATTTTAAAAATATTAATACTCCAGATCAAAAAAAATTATTTACTAGCGATTATCCATACAATGCATCTCTGTCAGAAAAGTTTAAAAAATATTTAAACATTTTAGCTAATGAAATTTATGTAAAAAATCAATTCAAAAAAAGTGACAAATTAATAATTGAAATAGGAAGTTGTGACGGAACTTTTTTAGAATTTTTTTCTAAAAAAGGGATTAGACATCTAGGTATAGAACCAACATTAAATAATCATAAAATTGCCCAAAAGAAAGGGGTTACATCAATTAATAAGTTTTTTAATGCTAAACTATCAAAAGAAATTAGAAAGAAATACTCTGAAGCTGATGTAATCTTTGCTTCAAATGTAATTGCTCATATTAATAATATTAATGATACTTTTAGAGGAATAAAAAATTGCCTCAAGAAAGATGGAATTTTCATTTTTGAAAACATTTACTTACTCGATCTTATTAACAATTTTAATTTTGATCAGCTTTATGATGAGCATGTTTATACTTTGTCTGTGACAACAGTTGACAAAATAGCAAGGAAACATGATCTTAAATTATATGATGTAAAGCATACTTCAATACAAGGTGGAAGTATGAGATATTATATTACTGCAAATTCTAATGTTAAAAAAAGTATAAATGTGAAAAAATTTCTTGATTCCGAGAAAAAATCTAATTTTTTTAATAAAGCATTTTTAACTCGTTTTTTTAAAAAATGTGAGGGCATTAGGGATGAATTACTTAGTATTTCTAATGATCTTAAAATAAAAAATAAAAAAGTGGTTGGTTATGGTGCTTCAGCAAAAGCTACTTTTCTTATAAACTTTTGTAATCTAAATTCGAGACACATCAAGTATATATTTGATAGCTCACCATTAAAAAAAGATAAATTTGTACCAGGAACAAATATAAAAATAATTGATGAAAAGAACATCAAAAATTATAAATTTGATCACGTTATTTTATTTTCATGGAATCATAAAACTGAGATAAAGAAAAAAAACAGTGAAATTGTAAAAAAAAATAATGCTAAATGGATAATCCCATTTACTGAATCAAAGATATCTCGGAAAGGAGACAAATTCTTTGATGATGTGTATTTTATTAAGGATGAAACATACTATGATAAAAGAGGCGCATTAAATATAGTTATTGATAATTCTAAAAACAATAATTTCAGTGTTAAACAAGTTTTATTATCAAACAATAAAAAAAAAGGAACAATTAGAGGCCTTCATTACCAATCTCCTTACAAACAAGCAAAGATAATTAAAGTATTAAAGGGAAAAATATTTGATGTTTTTATAAATATCGATCCTACTTCTAAGGACTATGGGAATTATGGACATGCGTACATTGATGCTTCAAAAGGAAAAAATTTATACATAAGTAATAAATATGCTCATGGCTTCCAAACATTAACCGACGATACAACAGTACTTTATTTCACAGATAATATGTATTCAGAGAAAAGTAGTAAAACAATAGATTATAATGATGAAACTTTAGGGATTAAGTGGCCTATGAAAGTTACAGCTATCTCTAGTAAAGATAAAAAAGGCTTTAGTTTTAAAAAATGAAAATATTAGTCACAGGTGGAAATGGCTTTATCGGTTCAAACTTTATTAGATATTTCTTGAAAAAAAAAATTGTTAAAAAAATAATTAATATTGATAAAAATAGTTATGAAAGCATAAGTGATAATTTTTTAAATTTTAAATCAAAAAAGTATTTTAAAATCAAAGATAATTTGTCAAGTTCAAAAAAAATCGAGAAAATAATATTAAATCATAAAATAGATATTATCTTACATATGGCTGCAGAGTCACATGTAGACAGATCAATAAAAGATCCACATAAATATATAATGTCAAATGTTATTCCAACTTTGAATATATTGCGTGCATGCGTTAGTACAAGAAACAAGAGATCAGTTCGTCTTATCTATTTTTCTACTGATGAAGTTTTTGGATCAAATCATAAATCGCCTCCATTTAAACTAACCTCGCAATTAAATCCTAGCTCACCTTACTCAGCGTCTAAAGCTGCTGCGGGATTGTTGGTAAGTAGCTGGAGAAAAACCTACAATATCGACGCTTCAATTGTGTATTGCTGTAACAATTATGGACCCTATCAAAATCCAGAAAAACTAATACCTGCGTCAATTTATAGAATAATGAATTCTTTACCAATTTTGATCTATGGAAATGGAAAACAAATTAGAACGTGGATTTATGTTGAGGATACGATAAGGGCTATTGATAAAATTATTAATGTCAGAGAAAATATTAATAGAGATTATATTATTGGTTCAAATAGAGATTATACTAACCTTACAATAATACGTAAATTAATAAGCATAGTTAATGATCACTCTAATATTGGAAATGCTAAAGATCTAATTCAGTTTACTCAAGATAGACCAGGTCACGACTTAGCCTATAAATTATCTAAAGATAAGGTATTAGAAAAACTTGGATTTAAAATATTATTTGACTTGGATCGCGGATTAAAAAAAACTGTGAAATGGTATATGGAAAATCCTAAATTTATTGAAAAAAATAAATACAAATCTTTTATTAAAAATTTAAGAAAGGTTGGATTCAAATGATAGGAATACTTATGGCTGGTGGAATGGGAAAAAGGCTTCAGCCTTCCACATCAATAATTAGCAAACATTTGTTTCCTATTTACGATAAGCCAATGATATATTATTCCTTGAGTTTATTCTTATTATCAAAAATTAAAAATATTATAATCATCGCTGATCAAGACAACCTCAAACTTTACAAAAAATTATTGGGAGATGGAAGTAAGTTTGGAATTAATCTCACATATATGTGCCAAAATAAAGCAGAGGGAATTGCTCAAGGAATTCTGATCGCACAAGATAAGATAAAAAATAAAAAAGTATGTCTCATTTTGGGGGACAACATATTATACGGAAACAACCTAATGAAGGAGCTGGATTTAGCAAAAAGAAATAAAGTGGGGGCTACAATTTTTGCTTATTATGTTGAAAATCCATCAGATTATGGAGTTGTTAAATTTGATAAAAAATTCAGAGTTGAAAAACTATCTGAAAAACCAAAAAAATTTATTTCTAATTACGCCATTCCTGGGATTTACTTTTATGATGAAAACGTTGTTGAAATTGCAAAAAATATCAAAAAATCTGCAAGAGGTGAGTATGAAATTACTAGCATCAATAAAGCATATTTAAAAAATAAATTACTTAATGTTCATTTATTAAATAGAGGTTTTGCCTGGTTAGATACCGGAACGTTAGATAACTTGAATTCAGCATCAAACTTTTTTATGGCAATTGAAAAAAGACAAGGTTTGAAAATTGGATGTTTAGAAGAAATTGCTTTTAATAATAATTGGATAAAAAAGAAAGATCTTTTATCGATTATTAAAAAAATGAGTAAAGATTCTGAGTATGCAAAGTATTTAAGTAAATTAATAAGTTGAATAAAATATTGATAATTGGATCTGAAGGGCAAGTAGGTTCAGAGATAAAAAAGCAAAAGAATAGCGATAATTTTATTTTTTTATCAAGAGCTGAACTAGACGTTTCCGATGCATTAAAGTTAGAATTTCTAATCAATAGTATTAAACCTGACTTGATAGTAAATTGTGTAGCATATACTAACGTAAGAAATGCAAAAAATGATACAAACTGTATCTCAGTAAATGTTGATTATGTAAAAAACCTAGCAGATATTTGCTTATTAAATGATATTTTTTTAATCCATTTTTCGACTGATTATGTATTCAACGGAAATAAAGCTACGCCTTATATTGAAGATGATGAAATGGATCCAATTAACTTTTATGGTCATTCAAAGTTACAAGGAGATAAAATAATTATAAAAAAATTAAAAAAATATTTTATTATTCGGGTAAGTTGGATATTTTCCGGAACTAATAATTGCTTTTTAACCAAGATATATAACGAAATGAAGAGGAGCAAAACTATTCAAGTAGACAATATTTCTCTTGGTAATCCACTGTATGTCGGAGACTTAGTTTCAATAATATTATTAATTATTTCAAAATATGAAAAAGGAGAGATCTCGTCTAGCGACACAGGTGTTTATAATTATTGCAGTCAACCAGAAACAACGTGGTTCAATTTTGCAAATGAGTTTTGCAAATATTTAAAAGAGCATGGACATAAAGAAGGTTCTACGAAAATTATTAAAAATAATGAACCAGATAAAACATTATCGAGGCCTAAAAACTCAAGATTGAATATAAAGAAAATAAAAAAACTTTTGGATATCAATGATACTTTTTGGAAAGATAGTTTTGAAAGTGTTGTTAATAATCTTCAGAAAACTAAGATATGATGCGCAATTATGATATAACTGCTTCAATAGTATTATATAAATATAATCAAGATGAGTTAGATTTAATTATAGACAACATTAAAATGTGTAGTCTAAATATTTTGTTAATATTAATTGACAATGGTCCAATTAAATCGAAAAAATATGATAATTATAATTTTATCAAATATATATTTAATAATAAAAATTTAGGTTATGGAAAAGGACAGAACATAGGTCTTTTATTATCTGAAGGTAGAAGTAAATATCATTTTATTTTAAGTAGCGATATGAAGATAGCTTCTGATTTTTTTATAAAGACTTACAATTTTCTAGAAACACATCAAAAAGTAAATGTAATGGTTCCAAAAATACTGAATTATGACAATTCAATTCAGTACTCAATTAAAAATTTGCCAAATCCTATGAATTTATTATTAAGGATTATTCCAAAGAATTTGTTATTCAAGATCAATATTAATAAGAATTATGAAATTCAGAGAAGTCATTTCGTTGATAATTATATGTTTGTTCCATATGGGTCAGGGGCAATGGTAATTTATCGAAATAAGTATAAATATGAACAAATAAAATTTGATGAAAGATTTTTTTTATATATGGAAGATGTAGATTGGTTTAGATCTATTAATAAAATAACGAATGTACTTTACAATCCGTTCATATCAATTAGACATTATCACAATGCTGCTTCTAAAAAGTCATTATATCTTTTTTTAGTTCATATAGTTTCTGCGATTAAGTATTTTAATAAAAATGGATGGATTATAGATAAGCAAAGAATAAAAATTAATTCAAATTTCTCAATACTATATACTATTGACAATTTGAAATAATATTAAAAAATAATTTTTATGAATACGTATCTATTTTTTTTTATATTTCTTGTACTTAATATTTTGCTTGTAATATTTAACAAAAAGATTGGTCGTATAATTAATACATTTGATGTAGCTGATGGAGATAGAAAATTACATAAAGGAAAAGTTCCCCTGATCGGTGGAGTGATTATTTTTTCCAACGTAATACTATATTTTATTTTAATTAATTTTTTATTTAAGGACATAGATACAGAATTAAATATTACTAATGAAAGCAATATATTTGTGCCAATAGTTGTAGGTTCAATATTATTTTTTTTTGTTGGTTTAATTGATGACAAATACAATATTAATCCGTTACTTAAATTTTTTTTAATGATTGTTATCTTATTTTTGATAGTTAGCTTAGACAGTTCAATAAATATTAGAAATATAAGTTTTTCATTTACAACGAGTGATTATAATATTGGTAAATTTTCTATACCATTTACAATTATATGCTATTTATTGCTCATTAATTCTTTCAATATGTTTGATGGTATAAATTTGCAATCTGCTTCATATGCAATAATTTTATTTATTTTCATAATTGTAAATCAAGTATTCGTATACTTCTCTGTAATAGTTTTATTATCTTTATTCTTTTTTAGTTTTCTAAATTTACAGAATAGGTCTTTTATGGGAGATAGCGGTACCTATTTAATTTCTTTTATAATCGGTACAATTTTCATTTTTGCATATAATAAAAACTTAATTTCATATACTGATCAGATCTTTTTATTTTTAATGATACCTGGATTTGATCTTATGCGATTATTTTTTTTAAGAATTTCAAATGGAAAACATCCATTTTCACCTGATAGAAACCACTTACATCATATTTTATTAAATCATTATAGTTATGAAATAACATTGATTATAATCTTATTGATGATTTGTTTTCCAATAGTTTTGAGCTTAATGTTTTCAAACTTATTATCTATTATTATCGGTTTTATCGGATATCTTTTCACTATTTCTTATCTTCAAATTAGAAGATAATTCGTCTATAGTTTTCCACAGTCAAAGTAAAAATAAATATACACAACCGGGATGTTTATAATAGACAGATTTCTAATTAATTTTTCAGTTCTCATTGTTTGTCTTATACCTTTGGCACTTTTAACTGGGCCTGCTATTCCAGATTTCTTTTGTACTATAGTTGGTATAATATTTATTTTTCTATCAATAAAAAATAAAGATTTTAAATTTTTCAATAATAATTTTGTAAAAATTTATTTCATTTTTTTAGTTTTCCTAAATTTTATAGCCTTATTTTCGGAATATTCATTATTTTCTTATCAGTCAACAGTAGTATATTTTCGATTTGGAATATTTGCTTTAGCTGTTTGGTTTCTTCTAGAAAATAATAGTAAATTTATAAGGTATTTTTTTTACGCATTAATTATTACTTATGCTATTGCATTAACAGATGGATATTATCAATATATTTTTGATCAAGGAATATTTGGAACTACCCCATTGAATGAAACAAGACTTACTCTGACTTTAAATAATAAGATGATATTAGGAGGTTATTTAGCAAGATTATTCCCATTATTAGCAGCTCTAAGTTTCTATTTATTTATATATGACAATAAAAATTCTTTTTTTTTCATATTACCAATTATAATAATGGGATTAACCATCATACTTATTTATTTAACAGGTGAACGAACCGCTTTTGCAATAATTATTATTGCATTTATTATGATGATATTATTGATCAAAAAAATAAGATTAATATTAATCATATCATTAATATCTTCTTTATTTTTTATACTTTACTTCACATTTTCTATTCAGGAGTTAAAAGAGCGAAATATTACTCTTACAATGGATCAAATGAATGTTGAATCTTCAACCGACAATATTACATACTTTTCAAGTAAATATGAGAACCATATCTTAAGTGGTTGGAAAATGTTCCAAGATAAGCCATTTAGTGGGCATGGACCAAATATGTTCAGGTATGTATGTACCTATGATGAATATAATGTCAATTTAGATGCGTGTTCAACTCATCCCCATAATATTTACATACAAATATTATCCGAAACCGGCATATTTGGTTTTTTATTACTCCTACTGCCTCTATATTATGTTACATCTAGATTACTTATTCATTTCTATAATTTAATGACAAATGGAAAAATTCTCACTGAATTTCAGACATGTATACTAATATCACTTTTTTTGACACTATTTCCTTTTTTGCCTACTTTAAATTTTTTCAATAATTGGATTAATATTATTTATTATTTACCGGTTGGTTTTTATTTATATTCTTATTATTCAATACCAAAATAATGTAGTATTGTAATCCACAAATGTGGAAAGTAAAAAAATCAGTGATACATGGAACAGGTGTTTTTGCTACGAAAAATATTAAACGGGGAACAAAAATAATTGAATACATTGGCGAAAAGATAACGAAATTAGAGGGGGATAAAAGATCAGAGAGAAGAATTAAAAAATATTTAAATTCTAAAACAACTGGTTCAGTATATATTTTTGAACTAAATAGTAGATATGATATTGACGGCTCACCTATATACAATAAAGCAAGATATATAAATCATTCTTGTAAACCAAATTGCGAAGTAGAAATTGTTAGAGGACATATCTGGATAAAGGCGATAAAAAATATCTTAGAAAAAGATGAATTGACATATGATTATGGTTATGAATTTGATAAAGATGATTATACTGATCACAAATGTAAATGTGGTTCAAAAAATTGTATTGGCTATATAATTTCATCTGATGATCGACAAAAACTAAAAAAATATCTTAAAAATAAAATATGATACAGGATAAATTAATTGAAATATCAAAAAATTTTGAAGCTTTGGATAAATCAATTGATCAAATAATTGATGCTTCTAAGATAATGATTAGTTCCTTAAATAAAGGAGGCAAAATTTTATTTTGTGGAAATGGTGGTTCAGCTGCTGACGCTCAACACTTGGCAGCAGAATTGATAGGAAGATATAAAAAAAAACGAGATCCTATAGCAGGTCTTGCGCTTACAACCGATACCTCAACTATTACCGCGATTGCAAACGATTTTGGATATGAGAATATTTTTTCTAGACAAATAAGTGCTCTGGGTAAGCCAAATGATGTGTTATACGCAATATCCACAAGTGGTAAAAGTGAAAATATAGTAATGGCAATAGATGCTGCACGTAAGAGAAATATGCATGTTATAGGTATTACTGGAGAAAATGGTAATTTGATGGACGATAAATGTGATTTATTAATTAAGGTCCCCTCTAAAAGTCCAGATAGGATACAAGAAATGCATATAGCAATTGGGCAGATTATTTGTGAAATAATAGAAAATCAATTTTCAAATTAGATCTCATCAATTAAATTCTGACAGTTCAATTCTTCTGAATGCATGTTTTATTTTCCTCAAATTATTAATTTCTATTTGTTTTTGTCTTGTTTTTAAATTTTCAATTTGTTGATTTGATTTAAACTTATAACAATAAGGACATGATACACCCTTTATGAATTTATTAGATTGCATTTCTTTATGCGTCAAAGGATGTCTGCACCCATAGCATTGATTATATTTTCCTTTTTTTAAATTTTTGTTGATTGTCACTTGTTTATCAAAAACAAAACACTCACCAGACCATAGATTGTTGCCTTTATTATTTTGTTTGTAATCTAGATAATTCAAAATACCACCCTTAAGTTGAACCACATTTTTATATCCGCTCATTTTGAGAAAAGATGATGCTTTTTCACATCTGATACCGCCTGTGCAATACATAGCAATTTTGTCATTTTTGTTAAGCTTCAGCTCTTTCAATACAGATGGAAACTCTCTGAAAGTTTTTGTTTTTGGATCAATAGACTTTTTAAATTTACCAATCTTAGTCTCATAAATATTTCTCGTATCTATGAGTTTAATATTCTTTTGCTGTATAATCCTATTCCACTCTTTTGGTTCTATTGCAATTCCTCTATATTTTCTTACATTTAATGATTTTATACCCATAGAAACAATTTCTTTTTTAATTCTAACTTTAAATTTATTAAAAGGTAAAAATCTAATTTTTATTTTTTTTAGTTCAAATTTTCTAATTCGTAAATGTTTTCTAATTAAGGAAATTAGTAAATCAAGATCTTCTATCTTGCTTGCAACAGAGCCATTTATGCCCTCATCAGCAATTAATATTGTGCCTCTTATTAGTTTATCTCTAAAAATATTATCAATTTTTTTCTTTAGTAAATTTTTATTTTTAATATCAATAAATCTGTAAAAACTATATTGAAATATCTTATTGTCTGTCTCCATGCTAATTCTCTTTTAAACTGTATGTAATCTTTTTAAGTAAATTTGTTAATTCAACCCTATCTTTGATATGTTCAATATCTTTATATTTTATTAAATCTCCATGAAAAAATCTTATTTCTTTTCCAATCATCTTTTTTGTTTCATGAATATAAGTGGAATATTTTAGAGTTTGATTTCTAATTTTAGATGCAAATATGTGAAATAAAAGGCCATTCTTTCCGTCAAAAAATATAGGTAATATATTTGATCTAGTTTTATGTATAAGCTTAGCTGGAAATAATTTCCATTCGTCATCTTTTGCATCAGAGTTAATTTTTTTTGCAATAGATACACTTCCTGAGGGAAAAATAATCACAGCTCCTTCATCTAGTAAGTGTTTTTGCGCAGTTTGAGTTGTTTTAATGTTTTTTTTTAATGTTTCTTTATTACTATTACTAAAATCAATTGGAAGTATAAATTTTTCTAATTCAGGGATAAATTGCAATGTTTCATGAGTTATAATTTTAAAATCCTTTCTAAACTTTGATACAAGAGAGCATAGTATTAATCCATCTACAATTCCAAATGGATGATTAGATACTACTACCAATGAACCTTTCGAGGGTATAACCAATTTTTTTTTGGATGAATTTACTATTTTTATATTCATAAGTTTAATTATATCAGACCAAAATTCAACAGGATCTCTTGGTTCTCGAGCATATTCTTTATAAATATTTTCTAATTTTCTTTTTCCTGTTGCACTTTCAATTGTTTTTATTAACAATCTTTGTGCTAAATTATGCTCTGATTTAGACGCGTACGAGAAATTTATTTTATTCATTTCAATATTCTACTGGAATCGGATCTAAACTTTTCCAAAAATACCATGTTGCTACTGATCTATAAGGTTTCCATCTCATTGACATTTTTATAGCATTTTCTTTTTTTAATGGATATTTCAAATTATAACAATTGCATATACCTTTAATCATACCGATATCATCCACAGGAAATATATCAGGTCTACAAAGATTAAAAATTAGAAACATTTCTGCAGTCCATCTTCCAATACCTTTAACTTGAATTAATTCATTTATAATTTCTTCATCAGAAAAATTTTTCCACTTTTTTGGTGTAATTTTTTTCTCAATGAATGCTTTTGATAGTTCTCTTAAATAGAGAACCTTTTGACGTGATAAGCCACAAGCTTTTAAAGATTGAAAATGTATTTTACATACATTATTAGGTGTGACTTTTTTTAATTTAGCCTCAAACTTTAACCATACAGACTCAGCTGCTTTAACTGAAATTTGCTGGCCAACTATAGACCTTGCAAGGGTATAAAATGGATCTGATTTAGTGAACAGAAAACCAGACGGATATTTCTTAATTATTGCTGCAAGTTTTTTATCTTTTTTTGTAAGATACCTTTTTGCTTTTTCCCAAAAAATAGGTTTTTTCATTTTGTTTTTTCACATTATTATTGACATATATACTGTAAATTGTTTTTATTGCCATTCTAATTTAACAAATGGAGATTTAATATGGCTGATGTAGCTAGTTTATTGGCAGAATTTCAAAAAGGTATTGAAGGTAAAGATACTGGACTTGGAGCTACAGTAAAATTCGATTTTGAAGGTGCAGGATGTATCTTCCTTGACGGAAAATCAAACCCAAACACAGTAAGTGACGAAGATAAAGATGCGGATTGCACTCTTTCGATGTCGCTCGAAACATTTGAGCAAATGAGATCAGGTGAGGTTGATGGAACATCTGCATTTATGCAGGGCAAACTTAAAGTTTCAGGAGACATGTCTATTGCAATGAAATTACAATCTGTAATGGATGCTTTAGCGTAATCACATAATTAAAAAACCCAGTTGTTATTAACTGGGTTTTTCATTTAATATATCTCTACACTTTTTATACAAAGAGTTATTGCAACAAGCTATAATTCTACCCCCTTGATGTATGCTATTATTCTCCCAAGTTTTTAAAACTCCCCCTGCGTTTTTCAAAATTGGCTCTAGAGCTCTTATATCCCATGGCTTTAGTCCACTTTCAACAACAACATCAACATAACCGTCCGCTAATAAGCAGTAACTGTAACAGTCTCCTCCAACACGAGTTGTCTTAGTTTTATTGCTCAATTTTTCAAATTGATTTTGATCATCCTTACTCGCAAAAGTGTAAGGAGAAGTTGTATTTAAAATAGCCTCAGATAAGTTTTTTACTTTACTGACACTTAATTTTGATTGTTTATTATTTACAATTTTATATGCTACATCTAAATATCCAATATATCTCTCATCAAGTGCTGGAATGTCTACCAAACCAAGCACTATCTTATTATTTTTAGAAACAGAAATGAGAGTTCCCCATAACGGAACACCTTGTATGAATGATTTAGTGCCATCAATAGGATCAATGCACCATTCATAATTTGATTCTCTTAAAAAACTTTCTTCCTCACCTAAGATTGAATGATTTGGATAAGAATTTAAAATAATTTTGTTAAGTTTTTTTTGTATTTTTATATCTGCTACAGTGACTGGATCAAATCCGCGTTTTTTTTTATTTTTAATTATAATTTTTTTTTTGAAATAGTATAAAGATATTTTTCTTGCTTCATCCGCTAATTGATTTGATAGTTTAAGAAAATTATTAATTTCTTTTTGCATAAATTTATTTTTTAATTTGTTGCTAGATTAACATTCATTTTGTATCATATTTAAATGATTAGAAAAAATATCCTATTACTTTTATTAATAATATTATCTACATCTGCTTTGGCTGATTTTGATATTAATTCTCAAAAAATTGGCGAAAGAGAGCCGATAAATCAACCAATAAGTGGGTATGACCATAATGAAAACAACTACCCTGATCCCTTTTCAAGTGATGAAATAGTTTTTACAATTGATAAAAGTAACTTTCAAAATTTTACTGAAACGTTATTAACATCTGGACAGAAAGAAATGTTCAGGACTTATCCTGAAACCTTTAAAATGAACATTTACCCATCTCGTAGAAGCTGCTCTGTTCCTTCTGAAGTAATAGAATTGAGTAACGAAAATGCTCAACTTATTGATGAAGGCGAAGGAATTATTGGAACTGTTGGTAGTATTCCGTTTCCTAAACCAAAAGAAGCTCTGCATCATGTGTGGAATCATATTTTAAGATACAGGGGTGTTGACATTTATGGATCGTCACCATTTTATTTGGTAGATCCCGATGGAAGAATTTACTATGGAGCTGGAGAAGCAATTGCAAGAAATTATTGGAACCCATTTATTAAAAATGATAAAGGATTACAAGGCAAACTTATGACCAAAGTCACTCATCCTCCTAGACTTGCTGACGCATCCTTGCTTGTTATTGAATCATTAAATGCCTTTCAAACACCAAGAAGAGCATGGGCATATAATCCTGGAACAAGAAGAGTTAGAAGAGCGCCTGATATTGCCTATGATTACATGCCTAGTGCAAACCAAGGTCTTACTACCGCAGATCAATTTGATGGATTTAATGGTGCTAAAGATAGATATAATTGGAAATCTCTCGGTGTAAAACAGATGTTAGTTCCCTACAATGCTTATAAATTTTATGAAGCAAACATTGAAGATGTTCTTAACCCATATCATGTCAATCAAGATTATTTAAGGTATGAATTGGTAAATGTTAATGTTGTGTTAGCTGAATTAAAATCTGATAAAAGGCATATTATTCCAAAGCGTATAATGTATTTTGACTTAGATAGTCATAACATGTTAATAGAAGAAACATTTGATGGTGAAGGTAAGATTATGTCTTATAGAGAGTTTCCTATAATTAACTTTTACGATCAGCCCATGTGTCTTTCTATTCATGCTGCAACTTATGATTTCGCAACGAGACGTTATCAATTAACACAGGTTAGATCAGCTGATATTCCAAAAGTAATCTGGAGATTGGAAGAACCACACGACGAAAGAATGTTTACTCCTGAGGGACTTAAAAGATTTGCTAAATAGAAAATCATAGCTATTATTAATTTTTAAAAATCATTGATATTTGGGCACGTAGCTCAGTGGTAGAGCATCACGTTGACATCGTGGGGGTTGTTGGTTCGATCCCAACCGTGCCCACCAAATAAATTAATTATATGTTGTTTTTTTCATCTAATTATATAAAAGTTCGCTGTAATCATGAAAAAACCAAATAAATTAAGAGAAGCTAGACTTAATAAAAAACGATCCAGAAAGAATAACATTCGAAAAGAGAAAGTTAGACTAAAAAAGATTGAAGAAGCCAATGCACCACAACCGGAGCCTCAACAATGAAAGTAAGAAGTTCTTTAAAGAACCTTAAGACAAGAGACCGAAATAATAAGCTTATAAAAAGAAAAGGTCGCCTATACGTCATTAATAAAAGAAATCCACGAATGAAAGCTCGCCAAGGCTAATAATATTTGTCATCCAAAAAAAATAAAAGAATTCTTTTTGTTGCAGATCATGCATCAAATTACATACCTGGTTCATTAAAAAATTTAGGTCTTAAAAAAAATCAAATAAATTCACATATCGCGTATGATGTAGGTGTGAAGGAATTATGCATTAATTTGTCTAATCTTCTTAGCTCTAATTATATTTTAGGCGAATACTCAAGACTGATTATTGATTTAAATAGAGATATTTTAGATCCAACATTAATTCCAGAAATTGTTGATAGAAAAATAATAACGAAAAATTTGAATCTAACTAATTATGATAAGAAAAGAAGAATTTCAGAGATCTACAATAAATATCATTATAAAATTAAAACAGCTATAAAACATAATAATATAATGACATTAATTTCTCTTCATTCATTTAATCCAATATTCAAAAAGCGAAAACGAAATATTCATTTTGGTATTCTATCAAATCAAGATAGAAGACTTAGTGATTGTATAATTACAGAAATGAAAAGAAGAAAATTAAAAGTCGGTGACAATGAGCCGTATGAAGGAAATTTAATTGGTGATACGATGCATAAACACGGTCTTAAAAATAATTTACATCATACTCTGATTGAGGTCAGAAACGATTTACTTTCTTCCTCAACTAAGATACACAGAGTATCGCTACTATTAAAGCAAGTAATTAATAATTCAATTAATAGGATTTAAAGACAAAAATGAGTAATGTAGCCCCAAAGTGGTTTGAAAAAGCAATAGCTAATAAGCCTGAAGTACTCTCTGTGAAAATAAAAGGGACAAAAATTTCCTATAATGCTTGGGGCGACAAATCAAAACCCGGCTTAATTTTTATTCATGGTGGTATGGCACATGCAGAGTGGTGGAGTTTTATCGCTCCCTACTTTGCAAAAACACATAGAGTTATAGCTATGAATCTAGGCGGGATGGGTGATAGTGAATGGAAGAAAAAATATTCAGTTGAGTCTTGGGGAGCAGAAATAGTTGGTGTATGTAAAAAAGAAAAATTAAAAAAACCTATTTTTATAGGACATAGCCTTGGTGGCATGTGCGGTGTGTATGCTGCTTCTTTAATGAAAAAAAAATTGTATGGTTTAGTCATTGTAGACACAGCTATAATGCCTCCTACTGATAATCCTCCTAAATTCGATTTAAAAGTCAGAGCTAACAACGTTTATAAAAAAATGTCAGATATTATTGAACGTTTTAGATTAGTTCCATCTCAGAGTGATGCTCTTGAATATGCGATGAATTTCATAGCAGAAAAATCTATTAAAAAAGTCAGAGGTGGATGGACATGGAAATTTGACCCAAGTTATATGAATATTTTTACAAGCGAAAATTTTGCTGAAAGGCAAGCAGTTTTGAGAAAAACACTAAAGGGCCTTAAATGTAGAGTTGCGGTATTTAGGGGTGAGAAATCATCTATCTTTCCAGGATTTAGTGCAAAATATATGAATGAATTGATGGATAAGAAATCACCGATAATTAACATACCAGAAGCTCATCACCATATTATGGTAGATCAACCTTTAGCGCTTGTTTCAGCTTTAAGATCATTAATTATTGATTGGGATCATTCAAAACCATCTAAAGCACTGTAAATTATATATAAATCAATCATCTCTAATCCAATATTAACTAAAAAAAACACTGTTAAATTCGATATTTAGAAATATATTATCTGCTTATCATGGATATATCAGAGCAGAAAAAAACATATAGTTTCTTCGGTAAACTCATTTTATGGGGATCTGTTGGTGTTGTTGTTGTATTGGTTTTGATGGCAATTTTTTTAATCTAAATTTTAAATTTATGCGCGCTTATATTTTAAAAGAAAGTGAGTCAGAATTACGTGTGTCGGCTTCTCCTGATAGTGTAAAAAAGATGGTTGAGTTGGGTATTTCTGTGAATATACAAACTACTGCGGGCCAAAATTCGAATTTTTCTGACGAAAGTTATAAAGCAAACGGGGCCGAGATTTTTAATAATACTTCCGAAATTTCAAACGCTGATATCATAATAAAAGTGAACAAACCAACCGACGATGAAATTTTATCAATGAAAGAAGGCTCCTTGTTCATAGGTTCGTTGGATCCTTATAATAGTAGGGAGACACTAAATAAATTAAGGGATAAGGGTGTAACATCGTTTGCAATGGAATTAATGCCAAGAATAACAAGAGCTCAATCTATGGATATACTCTCTTCACAATCAAACTTAGCTGGGTATAAGGCTGTGATAGACGCAACCTATTTATTTAACAAAGCAATGCCAATGATGATGACGGCTGCTGGCACAATCGCACCAGCAAAAGTTATGGTATTTGGCGCTGGTGTTGCTGGTTTACAAGCTATTGCCACTGCAAAGAGACTTGGAGCAATCGTTTCCGCAACTGACGTAAGAATGGCAGCAAAAGAACAAGTCGAGAGTTTAGGTGGTAAGTTTGTTATGGTTGCGGATGATGAGACCCAGGATGCTGAAACATCTGGGGGTTATGCAAAAGAAATGAGTGATGAATTCAAAGCTAAGCAGGCAAAGCTTATTTCAGATACCTTAGCAACTCAAGATATTGCAATATGTACAGCACTTATTCCCGGGAAGAAAGCTCCAATACTTATTTCAGAGGAACAGGTTAGATCAATGAAACCCGGATCAATAATAATTGATCTTGCAGCCGAAAGCGGTGGAAATTGCGAGTGCTCTGTAGCTGGTGAGACTAAGGAGATTGGAGGCGTGCACGTAGTTGGTTCAAAAGATATAACTTCAACAATTTCTGAAGATGCTTCAGCGCTATTTTCAAAAAATATACTTAATTTTTTAACACTATTAATCGACAGCGAATCTAAGTCTATAAATATTGATTGGGATGATGAGATTATTCAAGGAATACTTGTAACAAAAAATAACGAAATCGTGCATAAGGAGCTTAGCTAATGGAAGCAATTGATCCAAATATATTTAGACTAACCATTTTTGTGTTATCAATTTTTGTTGGTTACTATGTAGTTTGGAGTGTGACACCTGCCTTACATACTCCTTTAATGGCTGTTACTAATGCGATTTCGTCAGTAATAATTGTTGGCGGGTTATTTGCTCTTGTCTCAAGCACTGATCAGACATTTCTGGGAATTTTATCCAAAAGTTTTGGATTTATAGCGGTTTTGCTAGCTGCGGTAAATATATTTGGTGGATTCTTAGTAACACAAAGGATGTTAGCAATGTATAAAAAGAAACCAAAAAATCAGGATAAAAAATAATGCACAATCTTGTAGCAGTTGCTTACGTTATATCAGGAATATTCTTTATCATTGCTTTAAGAGGCCTATCTTCACCAGAAAGTTCTCGAAGAGGGAATATTTTTGGCATGCTTGGCATGCTAATTGCTGTGCTCGCCACATTATTCTCTGTTAATTTTTTTACGTCCAATATTCAAACTGTAGGATTAGTAGTAATTGCAATAGTTATTGGCGGATTAATTGGTTCAGTGATCGCTAGGAAAATTGCAATGACTGCGATGCCACAACTCGTTGCTGCTTTTCACAGCTTAGTAGGACTCGCAGCAGTATTCGTTGCATTAGCCGCGTTTTATGCACCCGAGGCTTTTAACATTGGGACTGTTGGAAAAATTAAAACATTAAGTTTAGTAGAAATGTCTCTTGGTGCTGTGATTGGCGCTATTACTTTTTCTGGCTCAGTAATTGCATTTGGTAAATTGCAAGGCATTATGTCAGGCTCACCAATTGTATTTAAGGGTCAACACCTTGTAAATTTGTTAATTGGTTTGATTATAATAGCAGGTATTGTTTATTTTTGTTTTAATCAGGATCAAAATGTTTATTTAGCAATTATCGCGCTCTCATTTCTGATTGGATTTTTAATTATTATTCCTATTGGTGGGGCTGATATGCCTGTTGTTGTATCAATGTTAAACTCTTATTCTGGATGGGCTGCAGCTGGAATTGGTTTTACTCTTGGAAACACTGCACTGATCATCACAGGTGCTTTAGTTGGATCATCTGGAGCAATTTTATCTTATATAATGTGTGCTGCAATGAACAGATCATTCATCAGTGTTATTCTGGGTGGATTTGGAGCAGAAGATGCTGCGGTTTCTAAAGATGTGGAACAAAGACCTGTAAAAGAAGGTAGTGCTGATGATGCTGCATTTATTATGAAGAATGCAGGCTCAGTTATTATCGTTCCTGGATATGGAATGGCGGTAGCACAAGCTCAGCATGCACTTAAAGAAATGACAGATGCGCTTAAATCAAATGGTGTAAAGGTTACATTTGCAATTCACCCTGTTGCGGGAAGAATGCCAGGACACATGAATGTATTGTTGGCTGAAGCAAATGTTCCTTATGACGAGGTTTTTGAACTTGAGGATATTAATTCTGAATTCTCTCAAGCTGATGTTGCTTTTGTTATTGGAGCTAATGATGTAACGAATCCTATAGCAAAAACAGATCCTGCATCACCAATTTATGGAATGCCTATTCTTGATGTAGAAAAAGCAAGTACAGTTCTGTTTGTCAAAAGAGGACGAGGTCTCGGCTATGCTGGTATTGATAATGAATTATTCTATCGTGACAACACTATGATGCTATTTTCGGATGCAAAAAAAATGGTTGAAGGTATTGTTAAAGCTTTATAAAGATTTAGCTATAAATCTTTCTTCTAGCCATTTTACGTGAGCGACGAATGTTTTCAGCCTTCTCTCTTAATTTTTTTTGACTAGGTTTTTCAAAGTAAGTTCTCATCTTCATTTCTTTAAAAATGCCTTCTCTTTGCATCTTTTTTTTGAGAATACGAAGGGCCCCCTCCACATTATTATCTTTTACACTTACTTCGACTATTGTTCTGCCCTCCTTAAGAGCAAGTTAAAATTTGAGGGTTTTTAGCACTTGAATAAACCCTTGTCCACATAAAAGAAAAAGATTTAATCTACATTACAAAATTAATATGGCCCATTTTACGGCCTTGTTTAATTGCTTTTTTACGATAGTCGTATGCCTTCTTCTTTCTAAAAACCTTATAACTTTTCAATTTACTTATTTGTTTGGTTCTTTTGATCTCATTGCCAATAAGATTTCTCATAAGACCTTTTTTAATAATTTTTGGGGTTTTAATTTTATCTTTTGTGATTGCTTTTATATGCAACTCGAATTGACTCATATTCGCATTATCAAGTGTTATATGGCCTGAATTGTGAACTCTCGGTGCAATTTCGTTTACATAGATATTATTTTCATCATCTAAAAAGAATTCTATTGTGAGTAAGCCAACATAATTAAGCTTATTTAAAATCTTTTTTGATATTATTATTAGCTGTTTATTTATTTTTTCATCTATTTGTGATGGAGATATTGTTTCAAACAAAATATGATTTTTGTGAATATTCTGAAATGGTGGATAAAAATATATATTTTTTTTTATGTTTCTTGAGCAAATGACGGATAGTTCTCTATCAAACTTTATTAACTTCTCAATTACGCACGATTGATAATCAAGCTTTTTCCATTTATTTTTTAAGTCAGAAAAATTTTTTACTTTGTATTGACCTTTTCCGTCATAACCAAATCTGCAGGTTTTTAATATAACTGGAAAATTTATTTTATTTTTAAACTTATTTAAATTTGTTTTCTTATTAATAAAAAAAAGTCCAGCATGTTTAATTTTATTCTTTGAAAAAAATAATTTTTCTTTTTTTCTATCTTGGCTTATTTCTAAAGCCGAAATCGGTGGGTATATTTTTATTTGTTTATTGATTTGTTTTAATGTTTTTATAGCAATATTTTCAAATTCATAAGTTAGCAAATCAACATTTTTTCTAAATTCATTTAACTTCTTATGATCATTAAAAGAACCATAAATAATTTTATTAGCATATTTTTTTGCAGGGGCATCATCTGTATCAGAATAGATATGTGCAATAAGCCCAATTTTTTGACAAGCTTGAGCTAAAAACATGCCAAGCTGACCCCCACCGATTATGCCTACAGTAGAAACTTCAGCTTTCATTATTTAGGTATATTTTTTACTGACTTAGTTTGTTTTGATCTCCAAGAAGCGTATTTCTTTTTCAGCTTTGTGTTATTGCTGCTTAAAATTGATACGGCAAGTAATGCAGCATTTTTTGCTCCAGCTTCTCCAACTGCAAGTGTTCCAACTGGAACGCCTGCTGGCATTTGAGCGATCGATAGCAAACTATCTAAGCCTTTTAGTCTTTTTGATTCAATTGGAACACCTAGTACAGGAATATTTGAAATAGAGGCTGTCATTCCAGGTAAATGAGCTGCTCCACCAGCGCCTGCAATTATTATTTCTATACCTCTTTGTTGTGCTCTTTCAGCATATTCAAACATTCTTTTAGGCGTTCTATGGGCAGAAATAATTTTTACTTCGTGTTTTATATTAAATAATTTTAAAATTTTTGAAGCATGCTTCATTGTGGACCAATCAGATTGGCTGCCCATAATGATGCTTACCAGTGAAGGATTTTTCATTTTAATATTTATTATCCATCGACAGCAGAAGTTTCTGACTCATTTATGTCTGAAACTTTTTCATCTGCTTCTTGCAGTCTCAATCTCTCTTCTTTTTCTTTTTTCTTTTGAGCTCTTTTCATTGATCTTTCAGCTTTAGCTATAGCTTCATCTAACTCAATTTGTTTACATAAACCTAGTCCTATTGGATCTTGAGGTCTAATATTGGCCATATTCCAATGAGTCCTATTTCTAATTGATTCAATGGTATTCTTTGTGCTACCAACTAGTCTGGCTACTTGAGAGTCTTTTAATTCTGAATGATTTCTGATTAACCAGTATACCGCATCTGGCCTATCTTGTCTTTTTGAAAGAGGAGTATATTTTTTTTTCTTTTTTGATTGCTCAGTCTTTTCTGAGATTTCATTTTCAATAATCTTTAGTGACTCATCTTCATTATCCGCACATCTATCGATTTCATCTTTTGTTAATTGACCACTGGTTATAGGATTTAATCCCTTTATTCCCACACCGACTTCACCATCTGCTATACCTTTAATTTCTAATTCATGCATCCCACAGAAATCACCTATCTGCCTGAATGACAAAGAGGTATTATCAACAAGCCATATTGCAGTGGCTTTTGGCATTAATGGTAATTTTGCTGTTTTCATAGTATTTATAGAGTGCCACTTATAAGTTAATTTTAGAGTTTTTCAAAGGATATCCTAAAATTTAAGCAGCAATTTACCAATATTCTTATTATTTTCCATGTATTGATGTGCTTTTTGAACATTCTCATAATCAAATTTTTGGTCAATATGCAATTTTATTTTACCATTTTCAATTAATGGCCAAATATGCTTCTTAAGATTATCGGCAATGAGTTTTTTTTCATCATTACTTCTTATTCGTAACGTTGAGCCAGAAACTGTTAATCGCTTCAACATAATTGGCAGTAAGTTTACTTCCACCTTAGATCCCTTTAGGTATGCGATATTTAGAAGCCTTCCAAGTCTATTTAGGACATTAATATTTTTTTGAAAATAATCCCCACCTACCATATCTAGTATTACATCAACTCCTTTAAATTCATTTTTAATTATGCTTTCAAAATCCTCAAGATTGTAATTAATTACTCTTTCTAAACCCAAATCCTGCAAATATTTATATTTTTCGTCTGATCCTACGGTTGCTATGCATTTAATTTGCATTGCTAAAGCAATAGAAATAGCAGTTAAACCTATACCACTAGCACCTCCATGAATTAATAATGTCTCACCTTGTTTTAGCTTTGCTTGATCAAATAAATTTGTCCAAACAGTAAAAAATGTTTCAGGAATTGTACAAGCGTCAATAATTGAAATGCCTTTAGGTATAGGAAGAATTGTTGATGTATGACATTTTACAAATTCTGCGTAACCTCCGCCAGGGACAAGTGCACAGACTTTTGTGTTGAGCAAATCTTTGTTTACATCTTCACCAATATCAACAATTTCCCCTGAAACTTCTAAGCCCAAAATTTCTGATGCACCGGGAGGTGATGGGTAGCCACCAGATCGTTGAAGAATGTCTGGTCGATTTATACCCGCTGCGTGAACTTTAATCAAAACTTCATGTTTTTCAATCTGAGGTATCTCAGCAACATTCGATACTTCTAAAACCTCTGGTCCACCAAATTCTTTGTGTAATATTGCCTTCATTTTAATCTTAGGAGCCACTATTTAAAGTGACTCCTAATTCTTTTTAGTTAATTTTTGAATTAATTTCAATTTTCCTAGGTTTTTGATGTTCCGGTATTTCTCTTTCAAGAAAAATGTGAAGTAACCCATTTTCGTAATTTGCATCAGTAACTTTTATGGTATCAGCTAATCTAAATTTTCTTTCAAAATTTCTACCTGCTATACCTCTGTGCAAAAACTCGATCTCCTTATTAGAGTCATTAGTTGATCCCTTAATAACCAATTCATTTTCCTGTACAGATATATCTAAATCTGATTTTGAAAAACCAGCTACAGCTACTGTAATAGTGTAATTATTATCTGATTTAACAATATTATATGGTGGATAAGCTCCACTGGACTCATTTAAATTAAAAACTGAGTCAAAAACATTATCAAATGCATCAAAACCAACACTAGAGCGTAGTAATGGTGATAAGTCAAATGTTGTCATAATTTAATCCTCCTTAAGCGATTAAAAATTTGCTTACTCTTTAAGAGCTAAGCTTTATTTGCTGACACAAAATGCCATCAGCACTCTATATGTTGTGACTAATGATAAATTTTCAATACTAGAAATTTGAATTATGTCTTGAGGTTACTGAACCTTTTTTTGAAGCGACTAACTTGGCCTTTATCCTGAATTTTTTGCTGCCCACCAGTCCAAGCTGGGTGGGAAAGGGGATCAATATCTAGAGACATTGTGTCACCTTCATTTCCCCATGTAGACATAGTCTCAAATTTTGTCCCGTCTGTCATCACGACTGTAATTTTATGGTAATCAGGATGTTTATCTTTTTTCATATATGTTCTATTTTTTGTGAGTTGATATCCTATATAATATTATTGATCAACAGTTAAATGTTAAATTTTATGAATATAATTTTGGTAATGATGAGACGGCTTAATATTCAGAGTTTTTCTCAATTTATCGTAATTATGATTATTTTTGCTATCACAGGGTCATTATCACTTTATATTACTGTTGAATTATTTGAATTTATTGGTCTTCAGGCAGAGAATTTAAATCCAATAATTTTTTGGCCACTTAGAATAATACTATTATTTGTAATCTATCAAATCTTGCTGCTACTTGTTGCGTTGCCATTTGGACAATTTCAATATTTTTGGTCATTTGAAAAAAAATTTTTAAGCAGATTTGGACTTAAATTATAATTCAATTATTTTTTTAAGCTTTTCATGTATTCTAAAATTAGATGCTAATATTCTCCCACTTTTTAGGTAGTCCTCTTTTCCATCAAAATCAGTTACTTTTCCTCCGGCCTCTTTTACAATTAATGAACCAGCCGCAATATCAACCAACTTTAAATTTTTTTCCCAATATCCATCAAATTTTCCCGCGGCCACATAAGCTAAGTCGAGTGATGCTGCGCCAAATCTTCTAATGCCGCATACTTTTTCCATAACTTGCTTTAGCCCAGGAACATATTCTTCATGTCCTTTCATACCTTTATGAGGAATGCCCGTACCAATCATACAGTCTTCAAGGTTTTCTTTTGAGGACACTCTGAGTCTTAGATTATTACAGTAAGCACCTCTTCCTTTAACCGCCCAAAAGAATTCATCAGTAAGCGGTTGATATACACCTCCAACTATTACCTCGTTATTCTTTTCAAGCGCAATTGATATAGCAAAGTGTGGAATGCTAAAAATAAAGTTGCTTGTGCCATCAAGGGGATCAATAATCCATCTAATATTTTCATCAGAATTTTTTATAACACCTGTTTCTTCGGCAATTATATTTATTTTAGGATATGAATAAGTTAGTTCTTTAATCAACATTTTTTCAGCTTTTGTATCTGCTAATGATACAAAATCAGAAACGCCCTTCAGAGACACTTGAAGTTTTTCAACTTCTCCAAAATCCCGAATAAGGCTTTTACTAGTTTTTCTACAAGCTAAGAAAATCGCATTGATATAAGGGTCTGAGTAGCTCATTAGTCAACCCTTTTTGAATATGATAGGTCCTCTGTATTAATTTCTATCTTTTCACCCTGTTCTATAAAAGGTGGAACCATTACTCTAATACCATTTTCAAGAATGGCAGGCTTGTTTGATGATGCCGCTGTTTGTCCTTTAACAACAGCCTCTGTTTCATTGACAATAAAAGATAAGGTTTTAGGAAGTTGAATTCCTATTGGCTTTTCATTATACATTTCTAATATAACCTCATCATTTTCACTCATTAAAACTAGTTTTTCTCCAACTATTTCCTCATCAATTTCAATTTGTTCATATGAAGTACTGTTCATAAAGAAAAGTTTTTTATCTTGCTTGTACAGATACTGATATTTTTCTTCATCTACTCTAACCCTCTCTACTTCTTCTGATGCTCTGAAACGTTCATTTAATTTCGTACTGGTTTTAATATTTTTCATCTCAACTTGATTAAATGCACCACCTTTACCAGGTTTTACAGACTGAGATTTATTCACAACCCACAATTCTCCCTTGTGTTCAACTATCATTCCTGGTTTAATAGCGTTTCCATTAATTTTCATTTTTTTTTAACCTTCGAGTGATTTATTCCACTGACCTTGTGCAGCCTTCATATTCATTATTGCTCTATGACTAAAAGCTTCTTGAGCCGCCTCTAGATTATCATCTTCGCCAGCCCAAGTTTTGAGAGCCGCTTGTTGCAAAGCTCTTCCATAAGAAAAGCTTAGTTTCCATTTGAAACCACCTATTTTATTCATTGCATCGAGATGAGCTGTTGCATCTAGGTCTGACTGACCACCTGATAAAAAAACAATTCCAGGTAATTCATCAGGAACAGATGATTTGAGACATTGAAGTGTTTTTTCTGCAACCTCATCAATGGTGGCTTGGTATTTATTTTCTGTTCCTGATAGAACCATATTTGGTTTAAGAAGAGTTCCTTTAATATTAACATTTTTTTTATCAAGCATTTCAAATAATACCAATAGTGTTTGATTAGTAACCTCATGACACCTTTCCACAGAGTGGGATCCATCCATAATAACTTCAGGCTCAACAATCGGTACCATGTTGTTTTGTTGAGCAATGAGCGCATATTCAGCTAATGCTTTCATATTTTCACTTATACAATTGTCCGATGGTATTTCATCACTTACATTTATAACAGCTCTCCATTTTGTAAATTTTGCTCCAAGCTTCTCGTATTCTTGACAGCGTTCATGAAGTCCATCTAAACCAATAGTAATTTTTTCATCACAACCAACTTCAAGCTCTTTTACTCCTTGATCAACTTTAATTCCCGGGAGTGAGCCGTGATCAAGTATAACATTTCTTAAATAGCCTCCATCACTGGATTTTTGTCTGAGAGTTTCGTCAAAAAGTATTACTCCGCCAATTGCCTCTGCCATAACCGGGGATCTAAATAACATTTCTCTATACTTTCTTCTATTATCCTCAGTAGACTCAACATTAATTGATCTAAATCGTTTCTCGATGGTTCCTGTGCTTTCATCGGCTGCGAGAATTCCTTTGCCATCACTGACAATGTAATTTGCTATCTCCTCTAAAGTCTTTGGTATCATTTTCTTCTCCTTTTTATAAAGCTCCTAAGGCAACTAAACCTGGCAATTTCTTACCTTCTATTAGCTCAAGTAGAGCTCCTCCGCCAGTAGAAACATAAGAAAATTTCTCTTTAACACACGCCATATCCAGTGCGGAAATTGTATCGCCACCCCCAGCAAAAGATCGAAGACTATTTTTATCAGTAATTTCAGCAATGAATTTAGCGATTTCAAATGTACCTTTATGAAATGGTTTAGTTTCAAAGACACCAACTGGCCCATTCCAAAATACTGTTTCACAATTTAAAATTTCATTCTTAATCAAATCGATAGTTCGTCTACCAATATCTAAAATCATTTGATTATCTTTTAAAGCATCGACTGTACATTCGTTAATTTCTGTAGTTTCAGATACATTCGCAGCTGTAACGACATCTAAAGGTAAAATGAGTTTACAGTTTTGCTCATTTGCAAAATTAATAACTTCTTTTACAAGGTGATCTACATCATTTTCTATCAATGAATTTTTTACATCATTTCCGAAATATTTAAGAAAATTATTAGCCATCCCACCTGCAATGACAATAGAGTCCATTTTTTGTAGAAGATTTTTTATAACTGTAATTTTTGTAGAGATTTTTGAACCACCAATGATAGTTAATGCAGGAGTTTTAGGATTATTAACTACATCATTTAAATTTAATATTTCTTCGTGTAATAATTCTCCACAATAAGATGGTATGAAGTTTGTGATCGCTTCAATTGAAGCGTGAGCTCTATGAGAACATGCAAAAGCATCATTAATATAAACGTCTGCTAATTTTGCTAGCTCGGAAGCAAAAAATTTATCATTTTGCTCTTCTCCTTCATGAAAACGACAATTTTCAAGAAGAATAATTGAATCCTGTCTTAAATTAGTTATTTTTTTTTTGATCTCATCACCGATACAATTTGAGAGAAATATTATTTTTTTTTGCAGTACATTTTCTAATGAGCTGATTATTTGATTAAGTGAAAGCTCATCGTTTCTTTTTCCTTTTGGTCTTCCTAAATGAGACAGAATGACAACTTTATTATTCTTATTATGAAGGTTTTGTATTGAATTTTTAATTCTCGTAATCCGATCGCTTATTGTTGAGGCTTCTTTATTGAGTGGAATATTTAGGTCAAATCGAATAAGTACGGTTTTATTTTTCTGATCAAATGTTTTTAGAGCTTTAACATTTAACATTCTATCTAGATCTTTTCATTGCAACTGCAGTATCACACATTCGATTTGAAAAGCCCCACTCATTATCATACCAACTTAAAACTCTTCCAAACTTTCCATCAATTACTTGTGTTTGAGTTAAATCAAAATTAGACGAGGCAGGATTATGATTAAAATCAGATGAAACCAATGGTTTAGAATTTACATCAAGGATTCCATTTAGCTTATTTGATTTTGCTGCAGCCGACATAGCCTTATTAATACTATCGACTGTCATTCTTTTTTTAGAAACAAATTTAAAGTCGATTAATGAAACGTTAGGTGTTGGTACTCTAATTGCAGTTCCATCTAACTTCCCAGAAAGTTCAGGCATAACGAGACCTACTGCTTTTGCAGCTCCTGTTGATGTAGGTATCATTGACAAGGAAGCAGCTCGAGCTCTTCTTAGGTCTGAGTGAAATGTATCCAGAACACTTTGGTCGCCAGTAAAAGCATGTATTGTTGTCATATAGCCATGAACAATTTTGAATTTATCGTGTAAAACTTTCGCAACAGGAGCTAGACAATTTGTTGTGCAAGACGCATTAGATACAACTAGGTCTTCTTTTGTAATCTCATCTTCATTTACTCCATATACAATGGTTTTATCAGCATTTGTACATGGTGCTGAGACTAAAACCTTTTTTGCGCCGGCCTTAATATGCATTGCCGCCTTATCTTTTGAGGTAAATAATCCAGTACATTCAAGAGCGACGTCAATTTTCATTCTTTTCCAAGGAAGTTTTTGAGGATCTCTCTGACTCAATACTGTAATATTTTTTCTGCCAATGATCATTTTATTGCGTTTGAAGGATACTTTTTCATTAAGAGGACCGTGAACTGTATCATTTGCAAGTAAAAATGCGTTTGTTTCTATTGGGGCTAAATCGTTTATAGCTACGACATTAATATCTTTCCTTTTACTTTCTATGATCGATCTTAAAACTAATCTTCCAATTCTTCCAAATCCACTTATTGCAACATTTACAGCCATATTTAGTATCTCCTATATTTTCTTACTTATTAATTTAAATATTTTTTTAGCTGTTATCCCATAAAAATCATACAGCTTTTGATAAGGAGCGCTTGCTCCAAAATCTTTCATACAAATATTAATAGTATTTTCAGGGCATATTTGGTTCCACCCAAAATTAGACCCTGCCTCTATTGAGACATTAATTTCTGAGCTTCCTGTGATTATTTTTTGATACGTTTTATTTTGAGTCTTAAACTGTTCCATGCACGGTACTGATATGACTCTCACCAATTTTTTCTTTTTTTCAAGCATAGACATCAATTGCAGAGCAATCTCTACTTCTGAACCAGACGCGAAAATAGAAATATTAGGTTTTTTTGAATTACTTTTTAATTCGTAAGCTCCTTGGGCGCTAATATTTTTTGCATGATACTTTTTTCTGATCATTGGGAGTTTTTGTCTTGTAAGCGCTATTACACTAGGCCCCTTTGTATTTGTAAGTGCCAATTCCCAAGCTTCTGCAGTTTCAATTATATCAGCAGGTCTGAAGACTTTTACATTTGGTGTAGCTCTTAGTGATGCAAGCTGTTCTATTGGTTGATGAGTTGGGCCATCTTCACCTAGTCCAATTGAGTCATGTGTTAATATATAAATAGCTCTTTGCTGCATCAAAGCTGCAAGACGAAGAGATGGTTTACAATAATCTAAAAAAATTAAAAAGGTTCCACCAAATGGAATAATTCCTTTATGGAGTGACATTCCATTCATGATGGAGGCCATACCGTGCTCACGTATTCCATAGTAAATATAATTGCCATTGTAATTTGTAGAACTAATAACTTCCATTTTACTACCTTTGGTGTTGTTAGAGCCTGTCAAGTCCGCTGAGCCTCCAACCAATTCAGGCAGTAATGATGAAATTGTATTTATTACCATTTCTGATGCTTGTCGCGTGGCTACATCAAGTGGTTTCATTATGTATTTTTTCTTAAACTGATTAAAATTTTGATTTAATTTTAATGGAAGCTTTCCTTCAATTCTTCTTATGTAATGAGCCTTTTTGCTTTTTGGAAGTTTTTCATAGTTCAACTTCCAAGTTTTATATGCATCTAATGATTTTTTACTAAGATTTTTCCACTCCTCAAGTATATTTTTTGGAACTGTAAATGGTTTATGTGGCCAATTCAGTTTAGTTCTAGTGAGTTTCACTTCATCTTCACCAAGCGGTGAACCATGAACAGATGACTTTCCCTGCTTGTTTGGAGATCCGAAACCAATTTTAGTTTTACAAGAGATTAAGGTAGGTTTTTTTGATCTTTTAGCTTTTTTAATTGCCTGAATTATTTCTTTTGGATTGTGACCATTAATTTTAATTGTATTCCATCCATAAGCCTTAAATCTCTCGGCTGTATTTTCTGAGTTTGCTAGTTTAACGGGCCCATCTATTGAAATTCCATTATCGTCAAAAAAAACAATTAATTTATTTAGTTTAAGATGTCCTGCAAAAGATGCGACTTCATGAGAAATTCCCTCCATTAAATCTCCATCACTTGCAATAACGTAAGTGAAATGATTTACAATTTTTTCGCCAAATTGGTTTCTTAGTATCTCTTCTGCTAACGCCATTCCAACTGCATTGCCGATACCTTGTCCAAGTGGGCCAGTCGTCGTTTCTATTCCTTTAGCATGTCCATACTCTGGATGACCTGCACATTTACTACCAAGCTGTCTAAATTTCTTGATCTCTTGAATAGTCATATCTTTGTGACCGGTTAGATAGAGTAGCGAGTATAAAAGCATTGATCCATGACCAGCAGATAGTACAAACCTATCTCTATCATGCCATCTTGGAACACTAGGATTGTGTTTTAAAAATTTCGTAAAAAGAACAACAGCTACATCTGCCATGCCCATTGGCAAACCTGGGTGACCGCTTTTTGCTTTTTCAATCGCATCAATCGAGAGAAACCTAATTGCGTTAGCTAAATCATCATGAGTAACTGCAGACTGATCTTTTTTGTTAGGCATATTATTAATAAATTGGATTTTGAGCTTAATATAAGCAATTATCTATAAAGAGTCTTAAATTTTAGCAAATTATTAACAAAAAAATAATTTATTTATTTGCAATATTATAAGTTGACTGAGAACAAAAAAGACAGTTAAACTCGAGAAAAGAGTCGAGGGGTTTTAATGTCGAGTTATCAAGATTCAAAAGTTAAATTTAATGGTGCAATTGATAAACTTAGTGAGGAAATCGACAAATTAACAAAAAAGGCTCAAAGAGCCACAGAATTGGAAGCACATAATCAAAAATTACAAGAAAATAACTCTCATTTAGAGAATGAAATTAAGATTCTAAAGTCGGATTTTATGGAGCTTAAAAATATTGCAGGCAACATATCATCACAACTTGACGAAAATATATACACAATCAAAGACATATTGGACTCATAAAAAATGCCTGAAATAATTGTAAATATTAATGATCAAGACTATGCAATTGTTTGTGATCCTGGCGAAGAAAATCATCTTAAACAATTAAGTTCAAAAATAGATTTTAAGGTTAGAGAATTGACTAAAAGATTTGGTAAAATAGGAGAAACAAGATTGATGGTTATGGCTTCACTTTTAATTGCAGATGAAATTCATGAATTAAATAAAAAAATAGAAACAAATATCGAAAAAATAAATTCGCTTGAAACAATTATAGGGTCTAAAGATAAAGCTATTATTGATCAGCAAAAAGATAGCCAGGAATATATAGAGATGAATAACGATAGACTATCCGATTTACTATCACGCCTATCGATCGTAAACTAATTTTAACTTTCTTTTTTTAATGAATGAGAAACGGTTAGAAAAGCAAGTATTAAGACAGTTTTTAACTAATCGAAGATCAGAGCTTAGTCCCTCATTTGAGAAAAAAAATAATATTCATATACATATCCAACCATTGATTGAGAATATAAAAAATGTTTCTGTGGGAACATATATGAGTTTTAGAAATGAGTTGAATACAAAAAAATTAAATGAATACTTATTTAAAAGAGACATAAATCTAGCTTTACCTGTTATAGATTTTAAAAAAAAAGAAATAAGCTTTTTTAGGTTCGGCCATAATACAAAATTGATTAAAAATAATTATTCGATTCTAGAACCTGAGAATAAAAATGAATTAATTTTCCCAAAAATTATTTTAATTCCGTTACTTGGTTACTCGTTAAGTGGTTATAGAATAGGTTACGGAGGTGGGTACTATGACAAGTATTTGTCAAAGCACAGTAAAAGTGGATTAATAAAAATAGGTACAGCATTTACATTTCAAGAAGTTGATCAAATTCCAATTGAAGGTCACGACCAAAGACTTGATTGGATTTTAACTGAAAAGCATTTATATAAAGTTCAATGAGAATATTATTTTTAGGTGACATAATGGGTCGTTCAGGAAGGCATGCTCTACGGGACCATTTACCTAACGTCATAGAAAATAAAAATATAGATTTTGTAATTGCTAACGGAGAAAATTCAGCTGGTGGCTTTGGAATTACTGAACCTATTTGTAATGAATTATATTCATACGGAGTTAATGTGATCACAACAGGTAATCATCTGTGGGACCAAAAAGAAATTAGCAACTATATTGATAGAGATGATAGACTTTTAAAACCGTACAATTTTGCTGAAGGCTCTCCAGGTTTGGGGGTAAATACTTATGTGCACGAAAATGGAAAAAAAATTGCAGTAATAAATTTAATGGGAAATCTATTTATGAGATCGTGTGATAATGCATTTTTTAAAATTGAAGAAGTCCTTAAAAATTTAAAAACTAATGATCTATCATTTATATTTGTTGATTTTCATGCAGAAGCTACAAGTGAGAAAATGGCAATGGGACATCACCTTGATGGAAGAGTGACAGCAGTTGTTGGAACTCATACTCATGTTCCAACTGCAGACGCAACAATTATGGAATATGGAACAGCTTTTCAAACTGATGCTGGAATGTGTGGTGACTATGACTCAGTTATCGGTACAAAAAAAGAGGAGTTTGTGCGTAAATTTGCTACACAAGATACTGAACGAAAGAGGGTACCTCCTGCTGATGGTGAGGGAACATTATGTGGGGTTATTATAGAGTCAAACGTAGAAAACTATTTAGCAAAAAGCATTAGTTCAATTCGTATTGGCGGCAAAATCGGTAATTAAATGGCAGGTCACTCTAAATTTAAAAACATCATGTACCGCAAAGGTGCTCAGGATAAAAAAAGAGCTAGCTTATTTTCTAAACTCTCAAAAGAAATTACTGTAGCAGCTAAGCTAGGTGCGCCAGATCCTGAACAAAATGCAAGATTGAGATCAGCTATACAATTAGCAAAAGCTTCAAGTTTTCCCAAGGAAAATATCGATAGGGCTATAAAAAAATCACAGGATAAAGACACAATTAACTATGACCAAATGAGATACGAAGGATTTGGTCCAAACGGAATATCAATAATCGTTGAGGCACTTACGGATAATCGAAATCGAACAGCCTCAAATGTAAGATCTGCATTTCAAAAATTTGGAGGCTCAATGGGTGAAACAGGTTCAGTTTCCCACTCATTTAATCATTACGGCTTTGTGCGTTACAACAAAAACGTGACAAGCGAAGAAGATTTTTTCAATTTTTCAATTGAAGGTGGAGCCGAAGATTGTTTTATCGAGGAAGATACTTATGAAGCAGTTTCGACTCCAGAAACATTATCAAATTTATATAATTATTTAGATAAAAAATTTGGTGAGCCTGTATCATCAGGTTTTCAATGGAAACCTATTACGCATGTCGCTATTGAAGGTGATAAACTTAAATCCCTTATAAACTTGCTTAACGAACTTGATAACGACGAGGATGTTCAACAAGTCTTTTCAAATTTTGAGGCAAAAGAGGAGGAAATAGCTAAGTTTACTTAATTTATTCACTTTCAAAAAAAAATATATGAATTATTCTTAAGTTATTAAGTAATTCTGATTCGCTTTATGCCAGGTAGTTCTCCAAAAAGAAAAGGTGATGGATACGAAAGAGAGCTTGCGAAGTATTTTAATGAAAAAATTTTCAATGGAGAAGATAAAGTTCAACGTATGCCTTTGTCAGGTGGGGGGGCTGTAAAATCTTCTGGTGGTAGTGATTTAAAAAATACTCCGCATATATACGTCGAAGCTAAAAGGACTGAAAAGTTCAAAATTCATGAGTCAATGAGACAAGTTCTCGAAAATATTGAAACATCTAAATCAAACTCTATGCCGGTTGTCATAACTAGGAGAAATCGCGAGGCAACAGGCGACTCTCTTTGTGTCTTGAAACTTGACGACTTCATAGAACTTTATCGAATATTAATTAATAGTAAAAAAGGACTTTAGTATTTGCCCTAATTAAGACAATATTTAATAATAATTGAAAATCATGGAAAATGAAGATTTAGTAAGTGTTAGCCAAGTAAACGATGAGTTCACATTAATTTCACTTTTTTTTAGAGCAGATATTGTCGTTAAATTAGTAATTTTAATTCTATTTGCTTCTTCTATTTTCTCATGGACTATAATAATTCATAAAATTCGTTTGTTCCGATCTTTAAAAGAAATCAGTAAGCAATTTGAGGAAGAATTTTGGTCGGGAAGATCAATTAAAGAAATTACTAAAAGCACAAAAGAATTACCAGAAAGTCCAATTAAGTATGTTTTTAATGAAGCTGTTGAAGAGATTAAAAAGTCTAATCAGGAAACTACAAAAAAAATAGATAGTTTAATTGATAGATTAAATCGTGTTATGGAGGCAGCAATAGATTTTCAAAATGAGAAGCTATCTGAATACTTTAGTTATTTAGCAACAATAGGTGCTACGACCCCTTTTATTGGATTATTTGGAACGGTCTGGGGAATAATGAATTCTTTTCAATCAATTGCGATTTCAAGAAATACCTCCCTCGCAGTAGTTGCTCCCGGAATAGCAGAAGCATTATTTGCAACTGCTCTTGGTTTATTAGCGGCAATACCTGCTGTAATTGCTTACAATATATTTACTAGTCAGGTAAATGATGAAAATGCAAGAATGTATCGATTTAAAGAACATTTTAACGTTATTTTTTCTAGAGGCTTAAGCACGAAATAGAAATATTAAATTGTGACACGTAATACTCGATCAAAACCATTCAGTGAAATTAACGTAACACCTTTTGTTGATGTAATGCTGGTTTTATTAATTATTTTTATGGTAACAGCCCCTTTGCTAACAGTAGGAGTTCAGGTTGATTTACCTGAAACAAATGCAGATACTTTACAATCCGACAATGAACCACTTGAGGTAACAATTGACTCTAGTGGCAATATATTTATTCAAGAGACTGAGATAGGCATATCTGAACTTGTTCCAAAAATGAAAGCAATAACTAAAAATAGGCTTGATACAAAAATTTATGTTAGAGGAGATGAAGCAATTGATTATGGACAGATAATGATGGTTTTAGGAGAACTATCTGGTTCTGGTTTTACGAAGGTTGCTTTGATTACTAAGCCATTAAGTAAATAATTAATGCAATTAATATATGAGAGTATCTGTTTTAGGGTCAATATTTCTACACGTTTTTATACTTTTATTCACGGTCTTATCTTTGCCATTATTTAATAATAATGATTTAGAAATGCCGCCAATTATCCAAGTTGAATTAATAGAAATTGCGGAAAAAACAAATGTCCCGCAAATTAGTAAGAAAATCGAAGAACAAACAAAACCAATTGAAAAAAAGAAGGAAGAGACAAAATTAAATCAGCCAATCAGTAAACCTAAAGATGAAAAATCCAACGAAAAAGTAAAAGACCCTAGCGATGAAGAAAAAATTGAAAAGACAAAATTAGAAGAAAAAATGATACAAAACATGCCAATAAGGAAACCTGAGATAAAGAAAAAAGATAAGTTTGATCCACTTAAATTAGCTGAGCTGATTGATATGCAAAAAGATACAAAAGTAAATAAACCCGAGGATATTGTAGAAAAAGACTATGAGGCATTAGACTCTACCCCAAGCCTTGATAAAAGACTCACCTTATCAGAAGAAGATGCTATCAGAGCTCAATTTATGCAGTGTTGGAGTATTCCTCTTGGAATACCCTATGATGAGACTATGATAGTTAAAATAAAAATTTTTTTGAATACAGATGGTTCTTTGCTGAAGCCTCCAGAAGTTGTACAACATGAAAGAATGAATAAACCTAGTGAAAAATATTTTAGAACTCTTGCAGAAAGTGCTTTAAGAGCTGTAAGACGCTGTGATCCGATTAAAGTACCTGATTTAGAGGGATATGAAAATTGGAAAAATCTACAATTAAATTTTGATCCAAGAGAGATACTTCGAGGATAAGATACTATGAAAAAAATAATCATTTATGTTTTTTTTGCCTTGAATTTTATGACTAGTTTGTATGCAATGGTTGAAATTGATATTACTGAGGGAAATAGAGAACCATTGCCAATTGCTATAACAGAATTTTTTAATGATGAGTCGCAAATTCTTAAAGATCAAAAAATTCCTACTAAATTGCAAAAAGTTATCACAGATGATTTAGAAAGAAGTGGATTATTCTCATCAGTTAAAAAAGATGCCTTTATACAAAAAAATAGAGCAATGCATATCAAGCCTCGTTTTGCAGACTGGCGATTAATACAAGCTCAAGTTTTACTTACAGGAGAACTATCTATTGAGAGCGATAGACTCAGAGTTGAATTTAGACTGTGGGATACATTTGCAGAAAAAGAAATTGAAGGACTTGTTCTCATTACAACAGTTGAAAATTGGAGAAGAATAAGCCACATGATTGCTGATAGAATCTACCAACGGTTGACAGGAGAAGAAGGATATTTTGATACAAGAATTGCATATGTAGCCGAAGAAGGTCCGAAAAATAAACGTGTTAAAAAATTAGCTATTATGGATCAGGATGGAGCAAATCACAAATTTTTAACAAGTGGAAGAGAATTAGTTTTAACCCCACGATTTAATCCTGTAAGACAAGAAATAGCATACCTATCTTACTTTAAAAATCTTCCAAGAGTTTATCTCCTGAATATTCAAACTGGAATTCAAGAAGTAGTCGGCGATTTTCCTGGTATGACATTTGCACCTAGATTTTCGCCTGATGGAAATAAGATTATTATGAGTTTAGCAAGAGATGGCAACTCTGATATTTATGTCATGGATTTAGTATCAAGAGTAGTTGAGCGTCTAACTGACAGCCCAGCAATTGATACTTCTCCAAGTTATTCCCCAGATGGAAAAAAAATTACATTTAATTCTGATAGAGGGGGATCTCAACAAATTTATGTTATGGACAGTAATGGCAGAAATCAAAAAAGAATATCCAAAGACTCGGGAAATTATGCAACTCCGGTATGGTCTCCTAGAGGAGATTTAATCGCATTCACTAAAAACTATCAGGGGCAATACTTTATTGGTGTAATGAGAACTGATGGAAGTGGTGAGAGATTACTAACAGAAAACTGGTATCAAGAAGCACCCGCATGGTCATCAAACGGCAGAGTGTTAGTATTCTATAGAGAGACAAAGTCGGACGCTGAGGGAATAGGTCATTCATCATCAATTTGGTCAATTGACTTAACTGGTTTTAATGAGAGAAAGCTTACTACACCACTGGATGCTTCTGATCCTTCATGGTCAAAATTGATACAATAAGCATAAATTTCAATAAAATATGGGTATTTTAATCACTAAGACTTAATTTTATTATAGACTTGTGCTTCTTAAGTTAATAGAGTATCTGAACTTGGGCATAGATCTAAATACGGGAGTAAATCAATGAGTTTTATAAATAAAAATCTTTATAGGTATATAATAATTATCCTTTCTTCATTAATCTTAATTGCTTGTACTACTACACCCCCTCAAACGACATCTACTAGTCAATCTGATGTTGTTGATGGTGTTTATGTGGGAACAGAAACAATTGAAATGTTAGCGGTTAATGTGCCTGACCGCGTATTTTTTGCATACGACAGTTATTCTCTCACATCTGCAGCACAAAATACTCTAACAAAGCAAGCTAAGTGGTTAAAGGCAAATGGTTCAGTAACAATAGCGATTGAGGGTCATGCTGATGAAAGAGGAACTAGAGAATACAACTTAGCTCTTGGTGACAGAAGAGCTAATGCCGCTAAAGATTTTTTAATGGCTCAAGGAATAAGTGCAAGCAGAATCACAACCATAAGTTTTGGTAAAGAAAGACCTGTAAATAGTGCTTCTAATAATAAAGCATGGTCACAAAATCGGAGATCTGTAACAGTAAGAACAAATTAAACTTACAGATAGCCTTTTTTTTAACACAAAGTTAAGCTTAACCTAATTATATTATGGTTATCGCTTTATATGAGTAAATTTTTTATCAAATTAAAGACTATTATTTTTGGACTTGTTTTAATCTTAACTTCAAACGTCATATCTGATGATTTGAGTTCAACAGAATTAATTGAAAGGCTAAATTCAATAGAAAGCAGAATCAAGGTTCTTGAAAAAGCAACTTTTAGTAAAACTACTTCAGGATTAGGTAGTCAAATTAATTTAGATGATTATCAATCAATTATAGCAAGGCAGTCAATTCAAATCTCTGAATTACAAAATGAAATTCAAACTCTAACAGCTAAAATAGAAGAACTAATATTTACAACTCAGTCGACTGTTAATAATTTAAACTCTTTCAGAGAAGATACAGAGTTTCGTTTTATTGATATTAATAATAAAGCAAATAACAAAATCCAAATTCAATCAAATGTTGGTTTGAATAAAACAGAAATAGATGATGATGAATCAGAAATTAGCCAAATCAATCCTGAATTGCAACCAAAATCACTTGGAACTATTCCTATTATTGAGGATGGGAGCTTAACAAATCCCGAAGTTGAATTAAGTGTCAGTGAGGATAAGCAAGAAATAACCGATAGGGTATCACAAGATAATATAATTTCAGTTGAAGAACAGGGCTTAGTGCTAAAAGTTCTTCCAGAAGGTGAGGAGGAAGGTCAATACGAATATGCCATGATGCTACTAAAGCAAGGAGACTATGATACAGCAGAAAAAGCTTTTACAGAGTTTATGTCAGTAGGTAAAGAGAGCGATTTATTAGGTAAAGCTAATTTTTGGTTAGCTGAAACTTATTATGTAAGAGAAAACTTTAAAGATGCCGCAAAAAATTATTTAAATGTTTATCAAGTTTATCCTGACTCAGAAAAGGTTCCTGATGCATTGTTGAAGTTAGGAATATCTCTAATAAATATGAATCAAATTGAACAAGGCTGTATTACTTTTATTCAACTTAAAGAAAAATATAATAACGCTAATACAGTAGTAGTAGATAGAAACAATCTTGAAATAGAAAAAAATGGCTGTGAGATTAGTTAAGCCAAAAAATTTCAAAAATACAGAAGAGATTACAGAAAAAAATTTTAATGAAATTATGAGTGATCTCGGGGTTGACTCAAATTTTGCAATCGCAGTTTCAGGTGGGCCAGATAGTTTGGCATTAATGCATTTAGGAAAAAATTATTCAAAAGAAATGAAAATCAATTTTTTAATGTTAAGTATTGATCATAATATAAGGAAGGAGTCATCCAAGGAAATTGAATGGATAAAAAAAATTGCAAAAAAAAATAAAATAGAATTCTTTTCAAAAAAAATTAAAAAAAATATTGGAAAATCCAATACACTTGCTTTAGCTAGGGCATATAGATATGAAGAACTATCAAATATATGTATAAAAAAAGATTTAAGATTTCTTCTTACAGCTCATCACCTTGATGATGAAATTGAGAATTTTTTAATGAGATTAATTAGAGGCAGTGGTATTAAAGGACTTTCATCACTTAAATACAAGTCAAAATATAAAAATACTGGTTTAATGCTTGTTCGACCTTTACTAGGTTTTTCAAAGAAAACTTTGATTAAGTATCTATCAACAAAAGATCAAGCATACATATTTGATAAAACAAATGTTGATAATAAATATGATCGAACGCGTATAAGAAATTTATGTGAAAAATTAATTAAAGAAGGGTTAGATAAGAAAAGATTCAAAAACGTGGTTAGTAATTTAAAAAATGCTGATGAAGCTATAAACGTATCAGTAAAAGAATATTTATTAAAATTTGTTAAGTTTGATAAAACGAAAAATATTTATTTTAAATTAAATAAATTTCTCAGTTTACCTGAAGAGATACAGCATCGAGTTTTAACAAAATTACTTCGTTTAATTGGTAACAAAAATAAAAAACCACGATCAAAGTCGATTTCTTTGTTAATAAAATCATTTGTTTTAAAAAAAAATACTTCTTCTTTGCTCAACGATTGTTCATTTTTGATTAAAGATGGATTTATTTACATAAAACCTGAGAAAAAATCATTTCGAAACGAATTAAATATTATTTCATCAGTTTCTCGCAATTGGACTGATATGATTGATCATTACTGATATAAGTTACTGAAAATAAATACAAATTTTATTTAAATCTCGGCTTGTATGCTTTAAAATAGTAATTATTTAATATTATACAAAATTATGATGAATTTAAAAAATATTGTCCTGTGGTTTTTTATTGCTCTAATTGTATTTGGACTTTTTAACTTATTCAGCAATTCGAGTGGAGACAGATCTTCAATTGATTTAACGTATTCACAGTTTCTTGATGAGGTCGAATCCGGCTCAATTAAAGATGTTGTAATAAGAGGAAACAACATAAAAGGATCTTTTGAAGACGGTAGAGCTTTCACTTCATATGCAGCTAATGATCCAGTACTAGTTCAGAAACTAAATGATATGGGTGTAAATATTACAGCTGCCCCTCTAGATGATGGATATCCTTCTCTTTTAGGAGTTTTAATATCATGGTTTCCAATGCTTTTACTCATTGGTGTGTGGATCTTTTTCATGCGTCAAATGCAGGGTGGAAGAGGTGGAGCAATGGGATTTGGACGATCTAAAGCCAAATTATTAACTGAAAATAAAAATAAGGTTACTTTTAATGATGTAGCAGGAATAGATGAAGCGAAAGAGGAACTTGTAGAAATTGTTGAATTTTTAAAAGATCCTAGAAAGTTTCAAAAACTAGGAGGAAGGATTCCAAAGGGTGCTCTTCTTATTGGACCTCCAGGCACAGGAAAAACATTACTCGCGAGAGCAGTAGCAGGTGAAGCAGGCGTTCCCTTCTTTACAATTTCAGGTTCTGATTTTGTTGAAATGTTTGTTGGTGTTGGTGCTTCCAGAGTTAGAGATATGTTTGAGCAAGGAAGAAGAAATGCACCATGTATAATTTTTATTGATGAAATAGACGCTGTAGGCAGAAGTCGAGGTGCTGGCCTTGGTGGCGGTAATGATGAAAGAGAGCAGACATTAAATCAGATCTTAGTTGAGATGGACGGATTTGATACTCAGGAAGGCATTATTTTAGTTGCCGCAACTAATAGACCAGATGTACTAGATCCAGCGCTTTTAAGACCTGGCAGATTCGATAGACAAGTTGTGGTGCCTAATCCAGACATATTAGGCAGAGAAGCAATACTCAAGGTTCATATTAAAAAAATCTCCGTCGCACCTGATGTTGATATAAGAACAATCGCAAGAGGAACACCTGGATTTTCTGGTGCAGATTTGGCAAATATTGTCAATGAAGCAGCTTTGTTAGCAGCAAGAAAAAATAAAAAAATTGTTACTATGGTAGATTTTGAAGAAGCAAAAGATAAGGTAATGATGGGCTCAGAGAGAAGATCTCTAGTTATGAGTCAGGAAGAAAAAGAACTCACCGCTTATCACGAAGGCGGCCATGCAATTGTTGCACTAAACCAATCTGCTTCAGACCCCATTCATAAAGCCACAATAATACCAAGAGGCAGAGCTCTCGGAATGGTAATGAGGCTGCCTGAAAGAGACCAGTTATCTTTGCCGAGGGAAAAAATGTTAGCAGATATTACAGTTGCTATGGGCGGTAGGGTAGCTGAGGAAATTATCTTTGGTGAAAAGAAAGTTACTTCTGGCGCTTCATCAGATATCGAAATGGCAACTAAGATGGCAAGAAATATGGTGACTAAATTTGGGATGAGTGAAAAGTTAGGGCCATTACAATATGGAGAAAATGAAGAAGAGGTATTTTTAGGAAGATCAGTACAGAGACATCAAAATGTGTCTGAAGAAACAGCTAAACTTATAGACTCAGAAATCAGACAAATTGTTGATGGTTGTTATGACTTAGCAAAGAAAATTTTAAATGAAAAAATAGAAGACTTGCATGCTCTTGCAAAAGGTTTAATTGAATATGAAACTTTAAATGGAGATGAAATAATTACATTATTAAAAGAGGGTAAGATAGATAGAACTAACCCTGAAGAAGAAATTAATAATGCCGGACCATCCGTTCCCAAAAGTGGTAAGACTGCTCCTATTGGTCCAAGCTTCAAGCCTAAGCCTCAAACAAGTTAACTAATATCAATGCCCCTCGTACGTAGATCGGAAAGATATTACGTGCGACCAATATTTGGTAAAATAAAAACTAAAGACTCACTTTTTCTTGGCTCATCTAAATTATTCTTTAACGAAATTGAATTAATAATAAGAGACAAAATCAAGATCCGATCGAAAATTTTAAAAATTCACGATATAAAACATTTGCAACCTATCATTCAGGAAAATATAAACAAAAAAATTTTAAACATTACAAAGAAAAGAAAAAACATAGGAAAGTTTAACTTTGAGACTCCACTTGTAATGGGCATTCTTAATGTAACACCAGACAGTTTTTTTGATGGTGGAAAATATTTATCACGCGATAATGCAATTGAGCAGTTTAAAAAACTGATAAAAGAAGGCGCAGATATTGTCGATATAGGTGGAGAGTCCACAAGACCTGGATCAAGAAAAATTGATATCAAGGAGGAAATTAGACGTGTTATTCCCTTAATTTCTGAAATTAGAAAAACTAAAAAGAAAGAATTTATTTCTATAGACACAAGAAAATCTCAAGTTATGAAAGAAGCATGTAAGTTTAACATAAATCTAATTAATGATGTTTCAGGACTTAGATTTGATAAAAATTCAAAAGAATTTTTAAGCTCAAATAAAATCCCTTTTGTTTTAATGCATTCAATTTCAACGCCCAAAAAGATGCAAAAAGAAATAAAGTACGAAGATGTACTTCTTGATATTTATGATTTCTTTGAAAAGCAAGTAAATCTATGCGAGAAAATAGGTATATCTAAGAGCCGAATTATAATTGACCCCGGAATTGGCTTCGGTAAAACTTTGCAACAAAATTTGAAACTAATTTCAAACATCGCAGTATTTCATTCCTTAGGCCTTCCTGTGCTATTGGGAAGTTCTCGAAAAAGTTTTATTGGCAAGATTGAAAAAAATGAATTATACGAAGATCGATTAGGCGGTTCAATTGCAACAGTTATGCATGGATTAGCTGAAGGAGTTCAAATATTTAGAGTGCACGATGTTTACGCAACAAAACAATCAATAAAGGTTTATTCTAAAATTAAATGAAAAATTTTTTTGGAACAGATGGAGTAAGAGCTAGTTCAAATAGTCACAAACTTAATGGCCTGACACTTATGAAGTTGGGAATGGCATTGGGGAAACACTTTACTGTTGGCAAACATCGTCATAAAGTTGTTATTGGTAAGGATACAAGACTCTCAGGATATATGATTGAACAGGCATTAACTTCTGGACTATTATCGATGGGTATGGATGTCTTCCTTTTTGGACCAATTCCTACACCCGCAGTTGCAATGTTAACAAAATCTATGCGAGCAGACTTAGGTATAATGATAACAGCCTCACATAACCAATACCAAGATAATGGTATTAAAATATTTGATAAAAATGGAAATAAATTATCAGATGAAACTGAATTAGAAATAGAGTCACTAATGAATACAGAGTTAGAAAATTCATTAGTTGGTCCAGAAAAAATAGGTAGAGCAAAAAGACTTGAAGATGCAAATGGTAGATATATAGAATTTTTAAAAGGCACATTTCCAAAATCGCAAAGGCTTGATGGCCTTAAAATTGTTTTAGATTGTGCAAATGGAGCTTCTTATATTTCTGCACCTTTGATACTGTGGGAACTTGGTGCAGAAGTAGTCCAAATAGCTACTCAACCAAATGGAATGAATATCAACTACGAATGCGGATCTACAAATACTAATAACCTTGCTCAAAAAGTAATAGAAGAGAAAGCTGATATTGGTATTGCCTTAGATGGCGATGGTGATCGATTAGCAGTTATTGACGAAAAGGGGCAATTGATCAACGGTGATCAGATATTAGCTTTGCTAGCTATTGAAATGTCAAAAGGTAAAAAATTAAAAAATAATATGGTAGTTGGCACTTCAATGGCAAATATGGCCTTAGAAACTCATTTAAAGAAGCATAATATTGGTTTAATCAGAGCAAAAGTCGGAGATAGATATGTTAAAGAAAAAATGATTTCAGAAGATTTAAATTTAGGTGGTGAACAATCCGGGCACATAATTTTACGTGATTTTACTTCATCAGGAGATGGAATCGTAGTTGCTCTTCAAGTCCTATCTATCTTAAGTAGAGAAAAAGGAAAAGCCAGTGACTGCCTCCATTTATTCAATCCTCTACCACAAAACCTAATTAATTTCCCCGTAAAAGAAAGAAATATCTTAGATCAAGAAGATACCAAGTTATTTATTAAATCTTGTGAAGAAAAAGTTTCAGATGATGGAAGAATCGTAGTTAGAATGTCTGGTACTGAGCCGCTTTTAAGAGTTATGATTGAGAGTGGAAATCAGTATACGATTGATGAATTAACTGAAAGCGTAACAAAATATTTTTCATAAAAATAAAGGCATTAAATGACAGGTGTTGTAGTTGTTGGATCCCAGTGGGGAGACGAGGGAAAGGGAAAGATTGTTGATTGGTTATCAAGTCAGGCCGATATCGTAATAAGATTTCAAGGAGGTCATAATGCCGGTCATACTCTTGTGATTAACAATGAAACATTTAAATTAAATATTCTACCATCTGGAATTTTAAGAAAAGATAAAATTTCGATAATTGGGAATGGTGTGGTTTTAGATTTAGCTGCTTTTCAAAAAGAAGTAGCAGGGTTAAAAAAAAGAGGAGTAGATATAACCCCTTCAAATTTATATATATCAGACAGAGCGACACTAATTTTACCTCTTCATCAATCACTCGATGAATTAAGGGAGAATAACAATTTAATAAAAATTGGTACAACTAAACGCGGAATTGGACCTGCTTACGAAGATAAAGTTGCAAGGAGAGCAATTAGGTTATGTGATTTATTTGATAAGGAAAAATTAAACAAAAAAATTGAAATTTTACTCAATCACCATAATGCAATAATGAGAGGTTTTGGATTAAATGAATATAATTTAGAAGATGTAGTTAGTGAAATATATAAACTAGGGGAGTATGCCAAACCTTTCGCAAAAACAATAAATGACATAACTAACGTGATAAACAGTGGTAAAGAAAAAATTTTATTTGAAGGAGCTCAAGGGTTTCTTTTAGATATCGACCATGGAACATATCCTTTTGTAACATCATCAAATGTTCATGCTAGCTACGCATCTATTGGTAGTGGGCTGAGTCCAAAAGTTGTCAATCACATCCTTGCAATCACAAAAGCATATACGACTAGAGTTGGAAATGGTCCTTTTCCCACAGAACAAGACAATGAGGTGGGCAATAAACTCGGAGAGATTGGTCATGAATTTGGAACGGTGACAAATAGAAAGAGAAGATGTGGTTGGTTTGACTCAGTTTTAGTTCGTCAAGCTTTAACTCAATCTGGAGCAACAGGTATTGCTCTAACTAAAATCGACGTACTAGATCACTTTGAGGAAATTAGAATGTGTGTGGGCTATAATTTAAATGGAAAGGAAATCGATTATTACCCTAGCTCTGAACAAGATCAAGAGACAATAGAGCCAATTTATGAGACTTTTCAAGGATGGATGAGCAAAACAACTGGTATAAACAGTTTCGATGAGTTGCCAGAAAATACAAAAAAGTATGTTAATCGTATCAGTGAGCTTACAAGGACTAAGATAGATTTGATTTCCACTAGCCCTAGACGAGAAGATACTATACTGATAAAAAAATTATTTAATTAAGTCTGTATTAATTTAGTATCTCTTGCGAGACTCAACATTTCTGTTTGAAGCTTCTGAAATGCTTTTTCTTCTATTTGTCGAATTCGTTCTCTACTGATCTTAAACTCATTGCTAAGTTCTTCCAGAGTTTTTGGTGTCTCAGATAATTTTCTATCTTGAATGATGTGTTTTTCTCTATCATTTAATACATTAATTGCTTTATTAAGAAGAGCTTTTCTTTTCAAAACCTCCTCTTTCTCAGCAATTTTGAATTCGTGATCTGCATCCTCGTCAACAAGCCATTCCTGCCATTCTTCTTCACCATCCGCACTAACCACTGCATTTAGAGAATAATCATTACCAGATATTCTTCCTTCCATCTCCGAAACTTCTTTTTCAGAAACATTTAGTTGGTTTGCGATTTCTGTAACTTGATGAGGTTTTAGTGATCCTTCACTATAGTCACTAAGCCTATTTTTAAGTTTCTTTAGATTGAAAAAAAGTTTTTTTTGAGCTGCGGTAGTACCAATCTTTACCAAACTCCATGATTTAAGCACATACTCCTGAATAGCAGCTCTAATCCACCACATAGCATAAGTCGCTAGTCTAAACCCTTTATCTGGGTCATACTTTTTAACTGCTTGCATGAGCCCTATATTCCCCTCAGATATAAGTTCCGTAACGGGAAGTCCGTATCCTCGATAACCCATCGCAATTCGAGCAACGAGCCTGAGATGGCTTGTAACAAGCGTATGAGCTGCACTCGTATCCCCTTCATCTCTCCACTTCTTAGCAAGATTAATTTCTTGCTTTTCTGTAAGCATGGGAAACTTCTTGATCTGTTGAAGATAATGACCAAGACTACCTTCATTGGACAATGCTGGTAAATTGTAGTTTTTGCTCATATTCAAGATATGGTTACTTTTTTCTAGAAATCAATGATCAGCTTTTAATTGAATTTACTAATTTGCTCAAGTAATCCGGCATAACAGACTGAAAATGAAGCATTTTTTCTTTTTTAGGATGAAGAAATCCTAGAGATTGTGCATGCAGAGCCTGTCCTGGCAACATTTTAATCAATTGAACTGCGCTCTCTGAAAGTGATCTTAGTTTACTTTGAGGCGATCGCCCGTAAGTACGATCTCCTATGAGTGGATTACCCTTTTCTGTTAGATGAACTCTTATTTGATGAGTTCTTCCGGTTTCTAAGCGACATTCTAATACTGTAGCAACAATTTGATTTTTTTTGTCCTTTAAATTTTCTAGTGTTTTGTAATGAGTGATAGCAACTTTACCTCTACTCACAGAGCTCATCATTTTTGTTCTATTCCTATTACTTCTGGATAAGAGTGACTTAATTTTTCCGTTTGCTGGTGAGATTTTGTTCCAGCATACGGCAATATAAACTCGTTCGATAGAGTGAGCAGCAAATTGATCAGATAAATGTTTATGAGTGAAATCATTTTTAGCTATTACAACCAGTCCGCTTGTATCTTTGTCAATTCGATGAACTATTCCTGGCCTTTGAGCATCACCGACAAATTTAAATTCATCTCCACAATGATTGATCAAAGCATTAACAATTGTACCTGACTTATTTCCAGCACCGGGGTGCATTACAATGCCTGCAGGTTTATTGATAACAACTAAATCTTTATCTTCATAAACAATATTTAATTCAATGTCCTCACCAATTATTGGTGTTTCATTAGTTAATTGTATATTCACTGAAATATAATCGCCAAATGAGATCTTATAATCAGGATCTACAATATTATTATTTACTGTAATATTTGAGGACTTTATTAATTGTATTATTTTAGATCTACTAAATTCTCTCAAATTTAAAGCAATATATTTGTCTATGCGTTGACCAACTTGCTTCTTATGGTTGACTTTGTAATGATAGAACATTATGAGATAACGATGTACCAAAAAATTATGCTTTTTATAGTTATATTTCTCGGAATTGTAATTTTAATTGGTACCACGATTGTTATTACTACTATTATTGAGCGATCATACAAGATTGATTTTTTTACTTCCACTGATAATTTTGAGAAGGATAAAAATATTGAAAAAAAATGTGATCTTGTGGGTGAAAAAACTAAACTTATTTCTCTAAGTGAGGACAAATTAGCTATTATTTGTGAGGGTCGTATTGAGGTAATGAACTTATCAAATAATCGAGTAGAAAAAGTAGTTAGCTATTAACTTGCTCTATAAAAACTGGTCTCTACATCAGGCAAAGTTTCTTTTTTAAGGATGAGGTCAGATGCCTTTTCAGCGATCATAACAGTCGTTGCATTGAGATTTCCAGTAATGATATTTGGCATTATAGAAGCATCTACAACTCTTAAATTTTCAATCCCATAAACTTTTAGTTCTTCATCGACCACAGATAACTCATCTTTTCCCATTTTACATGTACAAGATGGATGATAAGCAGTATCACCTTTATTTTTAATGAATTCATTTAAATTACTTTCAGAGCTTGAATTTATTCCAGGATTAATTTCTTTTCCCCTGTACTTATCAAATGCTTTTTGATGAAAAATTTCCCTTGCAATTTTAATGCCATCTCTCATTTCTTTTAAATCATGCTCTGTCTGCATATAATTAAACTGAATAGCGGGTGAAGCTGAGGGATTGTTTGACTTCAATTTGACATGCCCTCTACTTGTTGGCCTCATTGGTCCTACATGAGCTTGAAAAGAATGAGAGCTTGGAGATTGTCTTCCATGATCCAATACAAGCGATGGAAAGAAGTGATACTGAATATTAGGGTAATCAACCATATCGTTGCTTCTCACGAAGCCGCCAGTTTCCAAGTTTGAATATGCTGCCAATCCAGATTTAAAAATAAACCACTCTATTCCTATAAACGCCATTCTAATTGGATTATATGATGTGTAAAGTGTAACAGGCTTTGTACATTCGTATTGTAAATAAGTTTCTAGATGATCCTGTAAATTTTGACCTACACCTCTAAGGTCATGTTGAACAGATATATCTAATTCTTTTAGTTCTTCAGCATTTCCTATACCTGAAAGCATTAGAAGATGAGGCGAATTTATTGCTCCAGCAGATAATATTACTTCATTTTCAGCATATATTTTTTTTAATTCTCTTCCTGAAGCACATTCAACCCCAACGGCTTTATTATTTTCAATAATAACTTTGTTTACTATTGTATTTGTGATGACGGTAAGATTTTTTCTATTAATAATTGGATGCAAGTAAGTTACACTCGTGCTCTGCCTTTTGCCTCCATAAATAGTAGTGTCCATCAGACCAAATCCCTCTTGCTTATATCCATTCATGTCATTATTTATCTCATAGCCGGCTTGTTCTGCCGCTTCTAGGTAGACTTTACTCAATTCATTGCCTTCCGAAGATCGAGATAATTTTAAAGGACCGCTTTTATTTCTATAAGTTTCATCTAATCCTTCAATTGACTCTGATTTTTTAAAATACGGAAGAACATTATTATAATTCCATGATTTAAGATCTTTTTGAGCCCAGTTCTCAAAATCCATTGGATTTCCTCTTACATGAACCATACCGTTATGTGATGAACTTCCTCCCAACATCTTTCCTCTTGGGCAAAACATCTTTCTATTGTTCATGAACGGTTCAGGCTCAGTTTCATATAAATAATTATATTTTGGGTCATGCATTGTGTATAATAAAGCTGCTGGCATTGAGGTTTTCCATGTTTTATCCGATGGACCTGACTCTATTAACAATACATTTATCTCTGGATCAGCTGAAAGTCTATTTGCCAGAACACAACCCGCACTTCCGGCACCAATAATAATATAATTATAAGAATTAAATTGCATAACTAATTTTACCAAAGTTTGTAATTATAGTACAACATAAGCTTATGTTAAAAAATTTAAACCCCAATTATGCAATTGTACTTTCAACATTATTGTGGGGTACGTGGTGGTATCCATTAAGGCTACTTAATGAATATGCGTATAATAATGCAATTCCGCTCACTTTAAGTTTCACTATTGCTGGGTTATTTTTATTATTTTTTTCATACAAAAATATATCAAAATTAACTAATCGAAATTTAATTCTTACAATAGTCGCAGCTTCAGCAGGAGCGGCTGCAATGTGTCTTTATAATGAAGGTTTAATTAGAGGTAATGTTGCAAGAGTCTTAATCTTTTTTTATTTAACAGCTGTATGGAGCACTTTAATTGAAATTATTTTTCTAAGAGCGGCCTTAAACATTTATAGGTTTTTTTCAATTTCTTCAGGTTTTATAGGTCTGTTTATTATAACTGGGTTGGATCAAGGAAATTTTATGCCTAGCACACTTGCAGATCTGTTTGGAATTCTCTCAGGATTTCTCTGGTCAATCTGTGCAACACTCATAAGAATAAATGAGGAACTTGATGTAAATTTCGGTACTTCAGTTTTTATTTTAATTGGGGGTCTTTTTGTTGTTATTGCAACATTCTTACCAGATGGGCAAATACTTTCAGGATTTAACTATGATATTTTAAAGAATACTATTTTGATAATTTTAATATTCGCATTTATCTGGTTATTGCCAGGTTACTGGCTTGTCACCTATGGTCAGGATCAAGTTGATCCAGGACGCGCGGGGATCCTATTAATGTTCGAAGTTGTTATTGGCGTTATATCTGCCTATCTGCTTGCAAATGAAATAATCTCGATTAGAGAGTTTATTGGTGCAATATTCGTAATGAGCGCACCATTAATCGAGATCTATTCAGTAAAAAAATAATTAAATCAGACATTTATCTAATTAATTATGTAACATAATTTAATTTTTTTTTATGTGGAAGCACTTACATATATATGTTTCAATATTTATAAATTTAATGAAATTGGGAGAATAATTAATGAAATTTATGAATAAAATACTAATTTCTGCAATATTTGCACTTGGCTTTGGGTCGTTTACGACTTCGGCTAATGCATGTGGCACAATAACGGTTGCAGAAATGAACTGGGCATCAGCTGAAATGTTTGCTCATGTAGATAAAATAGTATTAGAAAATGGGTATGGTTGTAATGTTGAACTTGTACCCGGCGATACTATGCCAACAGCAACATCAATGATGGAAAAAGGTGAGCCGGATGTAGCTCCTGAACTCTGGATTAATTCAGTTCGTATAGCTCTAGATAATGCAGTAGGTGAGGGTCGTTTGCATTATGCAGCTGAGGTACTGTCTGACACTGGTGAAGAAGGATGGTGGATTCCTCAGTACATGGCTGATGCAAATCCTGATATCCAAACGGTTTATGACGTTATAGAGCGCCCTGAACTTTTCCCTCATCCGGAAGGTGGAGATGGAGCAATTTATACATGTCCATCAGGCTGGAACTGTCAAATTAGTACCGGAAATCTCTTTAAAGCGTATGATATGGAAGCAAAAGGCTTTAGACTTGTAGACCCAGGCTCAGGGGGCGCATTGGCTGGAGCAATAGCTGAGGCTTATAACAAAGGAGAAGGATGGCTCGGATATTACTGGGCACCGACAGCTGTATTAGGAAAATATCCAATGAAAAAACTCAGCTTTGGTGTTGAACACAGTAAAGAAGAGTGGGACACTTGTACTTCTCAAGACGGATGTGCGGACCCGCAACCTAATGCATGGGTTGTTTCTGAAGTATACACTGTTGTGACTGACAATTTTAAAAATGAGTCAGCCACAGGAATGGAATATATCTCAAAAAGAGCTCTTCCTAATTCCACTGTAAATGCATTACTTGCCTGGAAAGACGATAATCAAGCAACAGGTGAGGATACTGCACTATACTTTTTAGAAAATTTTACAGAGTGGCATAACTGGGTAGACAGTGATGCACGTTCAAAAGTAGAAGCAGCATTATAATAAAATATTGCGGGCTAATTTTTAGCCCGCATTATATTCAATGAATTTATCAGAATTATTTTTAACTTTTCCTGAAATGAGTAAGGAAAGTCTCCGGATGTTTAGAAAATCCGTAGACGGCGCTTATAGGAACTTTTCAAGAGAATATGGTGATACAATTGAAGCTGTATTTGATCCAGTGCTTTATTTTTTGGTATGGTTTGAAAAATTATTGCAAAATTCACCTTGGCCATTAATTATTTTGGCAATTCTTATATTAGTTTATCTTGGCAGTAGAAGTATTTATTTAACTATTGGATCTTTAATTGCACTGCTTTTAATCGGTTACTTCGGTATGTGGGAAGACACAATGTCAACCGTAAGTATCATTGGTGTATGTACATTTATGTCTATTGGCCTTGGAATACCAATAGGTATAGCCATGTCAAATTCTGATAGAGCTCGAGCTGCGATAACCCCTATACTTGATGTAATGCAAACAATGCCTTCATTTGTATATTTAATTCCAGTAGTAATGCTTCTTGGAATAGGAAAAATTCCTGGTTTATTAGCAGTAATTATTTATGCAATCCCACCCATTATAAGATTAACTGATTTAGGAATTAGAGAAGTTGACAAAGAAGTTCTTGAGGCAGCAGACGCATTCGGTGCAAATAAGGCACAAAAATTATTTAGAGTTCAATTGCCACTTGCTTTACCAACAATATTTGCAGGAATAAACCAAACGATTATGATGGCATTAGCGATGGTAGTCATAGCTTCAATGATTGGAGTTAAAGGGCTTGGCCAGCCAGTATTAAAGGCAATTACTAATCAGTACTTTACGATGGGATTACTCAATGGACTTGCAATTGTCGCTTTAGCAATAATTTTCGATAGAGTTTCCCAATCATTTGGGAAAAGATTGCAACAACACAGGTCAGGCTCCCGTGAATAAGACAAAGATTAAGATAACCAATCTCTATAAAATTTTTGGAAATAATTCAAAGAAATATATTTCGAGTGTGCGTGATGGCATGTCAAAAGATGAACTGCTTTCAAAATATAATCATGTATTAGGTTTGGATAACATCAATTTAAATGTTGAAGATCAATCTATACAAGTTGTGATGGGTTTATCGGGATCAGGAAAATCTACTTTGATAAGACACATTAATAGATTGATTGAGCCAACCGAGGGAACGGTCACAGTTGATGGAGAGGATATTACTAAACTTAATAAAATGGATCTTCTAGAGTTTAGAAGAAATAAAACAGGGATGGTTTTTCAACGCTTTGCACTATTTCCTCATCAAAATATATTAGACAATGTCCAGTTTGGATTGAGCATAAAAAATCTAGATAAGTCAGACTCTATAGAAAGAGCAATGTACTGGATCGAAAAAGTTGGTTTAACCGGTTTTGAAAATAAATTCCCAAATCAATTGTCAGGAGGAATGCAGCAAAGAGTAGGTTTAGCTAGGGCGTTAGCTACTGATCCAGATATATTGCTAATGGACGAAGCCTTTAGTGCGCTTGATCCATTAATAAGGACAGATATGCAAGACCAATTATTGGAATTACAAAAAAACTTAAAAAAAACTATTATGTTTATAACTCACGATCTTGATGAGGCCTTAAAATTAGGTGATCGAATCTCAATACTTAATGGTGGAAAGCTTGTTCAAGATGGAAATGCAGAGGAAATTCTTTTAAAACCCGCTGATCAATATGTTGCCAATTTTGTTAAGGATGTTAATCGTATAAAGGTTTTAAAAATCAAGACAATTCTTGACCAAGGAGGTGAACGAGCAAATTCTAATCCAACTGTAAACGTAAATGATAGTATTGAAAATTGCTTGCCGGCAATACTTGAAAGTCAATCCGGTCTTAACGTAATTGATGAGAAAAACAATTTTGTTGGCTCAGTATCAAAAAACAAAATTATAGATATTTTGCAAAAATCTAAGGATTAATTCTACTAAATTTTTTTATTGCCTTAAATTTTTACCGGTTTGGTCATAACAAGCATTATCAACAATTGAGGCATTATAAAACTCTCCATTTATTTCAACTTGCAAAACTTCTTTGGATTTTAATAAATCATTGTTCAAGTATGCAAAAGCAATACTTTTTTGCACATAGTGGCCGAAGCCTCCAGATGTTACATATCCGATACATACTTCATTCTGCATAACAGCTTCATTGCTAGTCACATCTATGTTGTCAGTTTCAATTACCAAGGAAAATAATCTGTAATTGCTATCATCTTTAACTGCAGCGTCTTTACCAATAAAATCTTTATCCCAATTTATAAATGCAGAAAGGCCAGTTTCTTTTGGAGTATAGTCAGGTCTAAAATCTAGTGTCCATGCGCCCCAATTTTTTTCTAGTCTCATAGACATCAAAGCTCTTCCGCCAAAAGGTTTAATGTTGAATTCTTCTCCTGCATCCTCAATAGCCTCATACAGCTTGATTTGATAGTGTGGAGCTACATATATTTCATATCCCAATTCTCCAGTAAATGACAACCGGTTGACTAATGCAGGAACACCAGCAACAAACATTTGTCTAGAATCTCTAAATTTAAATGACTCATTAGAAACATCTTCTCTTACCAATAATTGCAGTAAATTTCTAGACTTTGGGCCAGAAATAGCAAGGCCGTGATAATCATCAGATCTGTTTTTATAAATGACCTCATATTGATCTAGATGTTGTTCAAACCATCGTCGATGCATTTCCTGAGCGGCACCAGATCCATAAACCATAAAATGATTTTCACTAATACACGAAACTGTAAGGTCCCCATATAATTTACCTTTTTTAGATAGCATTGGACTTAGTGCTATGCGTCCAACTTTAGGTATTCTACCTGCCAAAATATAATCCAAAAATTTTCTTGAGTCTTTTCCCTTAAATTCATGTTTAGAAAAATTAGCAATCTCTGTTACTCCAACGTTTTCTCTTACATTTTTTACTTCATTTGAAACATAGTTATGGGATCGAGAGCGCTTGATAGTTGGTTCTTCGTAAGCATCATCAGGATTATCAGCAAACCATAGAACATTTTCGAGTCCAAAGCTGTCACCCATAACTGCTCCCATGTTAACGAAGCGATCATATAAAGCTGTAGTTTTTTGTTTCCTTCCTTTTGGCAAAGTCTCATTTGGAAATGTCATAATAAATCTTCGTTCATAATTTTCAGATGATTTAATTGTTCCATAATGTGGAGATGCATAATCACCAAACCGTGCGACATCCATCGCCCAAACATCTATGGAAGGTTCACCATCAATAATCCATTCTGCAATACATTTGCCAACACCTCCTCCTTGACAGAACCCGGCCATAACACCGACTGCTACCCAATAATTTCTCATACCTGGAACTGGTCCAATGAGAGGATTTCCATCAGGACCAAATGTAAAAGGGCCGTTAATAATATTTTTAATTCCTGCTTTTTCCAAAGCTGGCATTCTCTCAAAACCAATGACTAATCGATCTTGAATATTTTCTAATTTTGGTTCCAACAGTTCATGTCCAAAATCTAATGGGGTTCCCTGAACTTTCCAAGGAGTAGACTTATGTTCATATGTGCCAAGCAACATGCCTTGTCCTTCTTGTCTAAAATAGATATTACCATCAAAATCAGTTCCAACTGGTAGCCTTGTTCCCTTAGGCATCGCTGCTATTTCTGGAATTGTATCAGTGATTAAATAATGATGCTCCATTGGCTGTACAGGCAAATTTAATCCAGCAAGTTTACTGACCTCTCTCGCCCAAAGTCCTGCAGCATTAATTACAATTTCTGTATGAATATTGCCCTTATCAGTAAACACATCCCAGGTTCCATCTTCTCTTTGCTTAGTGTCTTTAACCTCAGTATTTGTGTAATAGTTAGCGCCATGAACTTTTGCAGATTTTGCAAATGCATATGTGACACCTGATGGATCTACTTCTCCATCGATCGGATCCCACAAAGCTGAAATATATTTATTGGGATCGATAAGAGGATTTTTTTTTGCAACCTCCTCTAATGAGATAAACTCTTGATCAAGACCCATATATCTGGCTTTTGTTCTTTCTCTTTTAAGATAATCAGACCAAACTTCATTAGAGGCTAAATAAAACCCTCCACTTGGTTTAAAGCCAACTGAATGACCTGAAGTCTCTTCAATTTCCTTGTACAAGTTTATTGTATATGCCATCAGTCTGGATATGTTTGGATCTGAAGAAATGACATGAACGTTTCCTGCGGCATGCCATGAGGATCCTGCTGTTAATTCTTTTCGCTCAAGGAGAACGCAGTCCTTCACCCCAAACTTTGCTAAATGGAAAAGAATAGAGCAACCTACAACTCCCCCGCCAATAACAACAACTTTAGCATGAGTTTGCATTCTTAAGGTGTGAATTCTTTATTTACCTGCTTAAGAGTTTCGTCTGTTCCATGGTGAAAATGTTTTCTCATGTCCGGCATATATTTCATCGAAATTGGTTTTTTACCAACTGCAACTGACATTTCTCTCACGTGATGTGCTTCGGCGCCACAACAAATTCCAATAAAGTTGATATTTTTTTCCATACAGTCTGCAGCAAATTTAGCCATTTCAAAACGATTACAAAAAAGATTATCCAAGGCTACAGGAAATGCATTATTTCCAGGAATACAATCACATCCATCATCAGAAATATTTAAAAAACCAGGTTCCTTTTCTGTTGTTCGATAAGGCACTGGCAATCCAGCAACATGGCAAGATACTTTATCTCTTACTTTTTCTAGAAGTTTCATAGTCATATCTGGCCCTCTATAACAGTTTAAACCAACGACATTTGCACCCAAGTCTTCCATCATTTTACATGCATCTTCAGGTGTATGTCCTTCTCTTGTCTTATCTCCCCTGGGTATCGCAAAATTTGTAACTGCAATCATGCCTTCATCTTTGATTGCTTTTAGAGCAATTTTCATTTCCTCAGTCCAATTAATTGTCTCAGCGACAATAAAATCAACTCCCGCTTCCTTTGCCCACGCCACTTGTTCCTCATACATTTTCTGACATTGAATAAGAGATTGTTTATCATTTGGATCATAAATATTTGTATTTGCTACATCTCCACAAACCATAAGATCTAAATCTTTATATTCATTAGCTGCATCTTTTGCAATTTGAAGAGCATTTTTCTGTAAAGACTCTAATAAATGTTCTTTCCCAATTATTCTTAATTTTTCTCTATGGCCATAATAAGTGAAAGCTTGGACAACATCAGATCCTGCTCTTATAAATTCTCTATGTAATTGAGTAACAACTTCTGGGTGCTCTAAAACAACTTCAGGAACAAATCCTCCTGCGGATAAGTAACCTCTTCGTTCCATGGCGAATAAATAACCTTCAGCACAAATGATTGGTCCCTCATTTAATCTCGTTATCAGATCTTTTTTCATGAATGCACTCCTAATTTATTCAAACAATAAATAAAAAATTATACCTAATTTAATATTCTGTCGAATTAAAAAAATGACAAGGCTATTCTTTTTTGGAATGAATAAGCATTTCTAATTTGAAAACAAACGCTCATCAAGCGGATAAGTAGAAATCGTTTCGTAACCATTATTTGTTACGACACCCTGATCCTCAAGCTTGACCATGTGGTCCCCATTAACTTCACCCACCAAAGCCTCGACACAAAGAGTCAGTCCTGGTTCCAGAACAGCGTCAAAGGCATTTTTAACCAAACGGTCTGGGTAGGCGATCAATGGCCATTCGTCACACATCCCGACACCATGCATAGGTGATGAATACTTGAGCGCCTGATACTTGTCCTGCAACACGTGCAAAGAATGAGTTAAGTCTTCCATGTGGAGGCCGGGCTTGAGAAGCCTTGTGTTATAGCGAATGTGTTCTACTGCCTCTGCATAACTCTCGCGCATATTAGCTGGCGCTAAACTATCTCCAATCCACCAGGTACGACTGAGATCTGCACAAATCCCATAGGGGCCGATCAAATCAGTATCAAAAGCAAGAATTTCGTTCTCAGATATGATCCTTGGCCCACATTCTTGAAACCATGGGTTGGTGCGTGGCCCTGAAGTAAGCAGTCTTGTCTCAATCCACTCGCCACCTCTTTTAATATTTTCTGCATGAAGTACCGCCCAAACATCATCCTCTGTCACACCACCTTTTGGAATTTCTGCGCGTGCAAACTCCTCCATAACTGCCATCGAGCGTTCACAAGAATAAATAGAACAGCGCATTGCTCGTAATTCGTGCTCGGTTTTGATAGCTCGTGCACGTTCTGTCACTTCCTCACCGTCACAGTACTCAAGCCCTGCTCGACGGACCGCATCTAAACCTGCAGGCTGAATTTTGTCTATACCGACTTGTGTACAACCTGGAGCGTGAGTGGCAATTAAGTCTAGTACCTCAGCTGCGAAAGCGTCAGCTGCTGGCCCAATCCGGTCACCACGGGCGAAGTAAAACATGTCCGCACCTGAGCGGCTCTCCCGAACAAGTGGATTGTATTGGGCGAGGAATGGTGCGTTTTTATAATCCCAGAGTACCATATACCCATCAGCACAAAGCAAGCACGCCCGGAACGGATTGTGGGTGTTCCACAACTGCATATTTGTCGTGTCAGTTGCATAACGAATATTAAGGGGATCAAACATCAATAAGCCCCCATAACCCCTGGCTACAATTGCATCAGTCAAGCGTTTGTGTCTGGCTTTGCGCATCTCAGTCAGATCTGGCAATATAAGCCCTGCATCTTGCCATTCAGCATAGGCTAATGCAGTTGGGCCAATTTCGACACGATCGCCATCATTGATTGTTCCATCGCCCAGATGCACCCCCTGGCTTGGGTCTATCTTATGATTATCGCTGTAGTAATTATTTATATTTGGTAATATTTTACGATTTATCTTCATTTTATTAATTAAGGATTAATTCTATTCAAATAATTTAATCTACCTACGATCTCATCCCTATCAATATAATATCCTTGGAGGTGTCTATTACCTGAATTGGCATCGTATTCTTTTCTGCCATGCAAGACTCTTCTGTTATTAAAGCTAAAAATATCTCCAGCTTCTAATCTAAAATTGATTTCAAACATAGGGTCATGTAGCAATGAAAGAAGTTTACGATATGCTTCATAGAAGCTATCCATAACTTCAGGACTGCAATCCATTATTCCCATATAAGCAACGCTGAACCGTATATCATTAAAATCATTGTTGTGATCTAGAGTAAATATGGGTTTATGCATTACTCTAATTGTGTTTGCGGTGTAATCTCTATTTACAAATTTTACAGGTGTATCAAGAAGAATCTTGAAATATTCAGTAAAATTTTCTTTCATATAGCTTGCAACTTTAAATCCATCTAACGCAACTGATTCACCACCGGTTGCATCGTTTATTAAACAATGAAGGAACTGGTAGCCAGGAGCAATTTCATAATATGGTAAGTCGATGTGATTTCTTAGAGCTGCAGCTGTATATGCTGAATTATTTGGATTAGGAATGTCGATTACTTCAAATGGTGTTTTAAAAAAAGTTTCTCTATGATGACTTATATTAGATAGAACATCAAAACCTGACTCTTTTTCAGTGGGTGCATTTTTTACAATTGAAATGCCCTTATAGTGAAGTTGTTCTAACCATTTTTTTATTCCTTCATCTCCACTAATGATTTCTTGATAATCTATTTGAATATCTTCAAAATTTGATTGCATACTATTATCCCACAAAAAATAAGGTGAACTATATTTTTTCTTACTTTTCATCGTGTAACAGTTATGTCGAAGCCATTCGACGTCATAGTGACTTATATGGCCTCCTTCACTCCACTCAATCTCCAACTGCCCTTTATCATTTATTGTAAACGCTTTTGGGTAAATATTTTCTGAAACATTTAGCAAGTTAAAGGTTCTCTCCCTTGCAGTAGGGTGAACTTCTGATGGACAATTATCCCTTAACCATAAAAAATTAAATTTACTCTGCTCACCATCACTCCAATCAATTAGAATCGATTTACCATTCTTTTTTAATGATGATATTGATGGATTCTCATTCATATCTTATTTAAATGTATTATATTTTCTGTCCCAATTCGGAAACTTACCTTTTTGATTCTTATTTAAAGTTTTCATAATTTCAATCAAAAACAAATCTCTTTGTTTTTCTAATTCTTTAATATTGAATTTTCCTGCTTGTTTTTTTGTTCCTGAAACCATTGCTTTTTTAAGTTTGTTGGTTAATTCAGGTGCTTTCAATTTTGTCCAAGGAAGCTTCAGTGCAGGACCAAATTGTTCCAGCATGTGTTTCATGCCAGTTTCTCCGCCAGCTAAATGGAACGTTAAACAAACCCCCATAAAAGCCCATCTCAATCCAGGACCATAAACAATTGCATCATCAACTTCATCCGTTGATGCTACCCCGTCATTTATAATATGTAAGGCTTCACGCCACAGTGCTTCTTGGAGTCTGTCTGAAATATATCCTTCTATTTCTTTTTGAACAATAAGTGGTCGCATTCCAATATGTTCATATAATTTTTTTAATTTTTTAACACTTATTTGAGTAGTTTTCTTGCCAGCTACAATCTCTACCAGCGGTAACAAGTATACAGGATTAAATGGATGTCCTATTAAAACTCTCTCAGGAAACTTACAAGCCGATTGAATTTTAGATGGTAATAAGCCTGACGAACTAGAGGCGATTATAACTCTCTTATCAACTAGATTATCAATTTGTTTGAGTATATTTTTTTTAATCTTTTCGTTTTCTGGTGCATTCTCTTGAACAAAAGTTGTGTCTTTCAAAGCACTAGGTAATTTTGAATAGACTTTAAGATTTCTTAATGAGGCATTTCTATTCAAACCAATTTTCTTTAAGCTTTTAAAAGCAGTTCGAACATTTATTTTTAGCTGCTCACGTGAAACACTATTAGGGTCATATGCTTTTACAGTATAACCTTTAGCTAGAAATCTTGCAGTCCAGCCTGCACCAATTACTCCAGTACCTACAATAGTGATGACTTTATTTTGTTTCAAACTTTAAGCCCAAGTTTTTTTCTGGCTTCATCTGGCCCCATAACATTAGCACCTAGATTACTAATTATTGTTGTCGCTTTTTCAACAAGTTGACCGTTTGAAGCGTATACGCCTTTTTCAAGATATAAGTTGTCTTCAAGACCAACTCTAACATTGCCGCCCAAGAGAACCGCTTGAGCAACCATCGGCATTTGATGAACTCCAATTCCAAAAGCTGCCCAGTTACTGCCCGATGGTAGCATGTCTACCATGTTTTTCATTGAACCGGTATTAGCTGGTGCCCCATAGGGAATGCCAAGACAAATTTGAAATAGAGGAGGGCTATCAAGCAACCCCTCATCGTACATTTGATTTGCAAACCACATATGCCCTGTATCAAAAACTTCTAATTCAGGTTTTACGCCTAATTCTTGTATTCTTTTTGCACCAATTCTTAATTGTTCAGGAGTACTAACATAAATCATGTTGCCATCACCAAAATTAAGACTTCCACAATCAAGGGAACATATATCTGGTAATATTTCTTCAACGTGACTTAGTCTTTCAATAGCATTAACAAAATCAGTATTAGGTCCAAACTTTAATAGATCATCCTCAGGTCCAATTTCTATATCACCGCCCATACCACTGGTAAGATTTATTATGACATTTGTGCCACTATCTTTTATGCGGCTCACAACCTCTTTATAAAGCTCATCGTCTCTTGATCCCTTTCCTGTATTTAAATCTCTGACATGGATATGCGCTATGGCAGCTCCAGCTGACGCTGCTTCAATTGCTGCATTAGCAATTTGCTCTGGGGTTACTGGTATGTTTGGATGTTTGTTGACCGTATCTCCTGATCCAGTAACTGCACATGAAATAATGACGTCTCTGTTCATATTTCCTTTACTAGTGAAAAAAAAATTAATTTACAATTACCATACTATAGTATGTAATCATCATCTGAAATGCAAAATCTACAAAAATTTTATATTGATGGTCAATGGGTAGCGCCACAATCTAGTAAAAAAATGCCTGTACTAAATCCAGCCACAGAGGAAGTTATCGGTGAAGTCATATTAGGTAATGAAGAAGATGTAAATATCGCAGTAAAGGCCGCTAAAAATGCATTTATAAGTTTTTCAAAAACTTCTAAAGATGAGAGAATGAATATTTTGAAAAATATACGAAAAATTTCAGAAGAAAGATTTGATGACTTAGCTGATGCTATGACAACGGAGATGGGTGCACCAAGAAAAATGTCACGTGAAGCCCAAGCTGATGCAGCTATAGGTCATTTGGATGGTTTTATTAGCGCATTAGAAAAACATGAAGAAAAAATCGAGTTATCTAATACAGATATTTTATTAAAAGAACCAATTGGAGTATGTGGTCTAATCACCCCATGGAATTGGCCAATAAATCAAATCACATTAAAAGTTTTGCCAGTCATTGCAACTGGTTGTACTTGTATTTTAAAACCATCAGAACATACGCCATTATCAGCAATGGTTTATGCCGAAATACTAGATAAAGCTGGTGTCCCTGCAGGTGTTTTCAATTTAGTTCATGGTGATGGTGAGGGTGTGGGCATAGCCATGTCAAGACATCCGGATATTGAGATGATGTCGTTTACCGGCTCTAAAAGAGGTGGAAAGTCGGTCACAATAGAGTCTGCTGAAACTGTCAAAAAAGTTACACTTGAGCTTGGAGGCAAGTCACCAAATTTAGTTTTTGCAGATTGTGATCTTGAGGAAAAAGTAACCGCATCTGTAAATGAATGTATGTTTAACACTGGCCAATCATGTGACGCTCCTACCAGATTACTGGTTGAAAAAAAATGCTACGATGAAGTTGTTACAATTGCAAAAAAGGCGGCTGTACAAATAAAAGTTGGAGACCCACAAGAGGATGGAGATCATCTAGGCCCTTTATTTGATAAAATCCAATTTGATAGAGTTCAAAACATGATTCAGGTAGGCATAGATGAAGGTGCCGAACTGCTAGTTGGTGGACTGGGTAAACCTGACGGGTTAGAAAAAGGTTGGTTTACTAAACCAACAATATTCGTAAATGTTAATAACAGCATGCGAGTAGCTCAAGAAGAGATCTTTGGCCCCGTACTTGTAATAATTCCATTTGAAGATGAAAAAGAAGCCATCGAAATAGCTAATGATACGCCTTACGGACTTGCCGCATATTTACAAACAGGCGACACCGATAGAGCAGAGAGAGTTTCAAGACAACTTAGAGCTGGCGGTGTTCATGTAAACGGAGGCGGTTACAACTACGGCTCTCCTTTTGGCGGTTATAAAGAGTCAGGAAATGGTCGCGAAGGTGGTGATATGGGGCTTGAAGATTATCTTGAAACAAAAGCATTACATATTGCTTAAAATTTAATTCAAAGCAGTAAAATTTATGGAAAAATTACTGTGGCAAGCCTCCGAAAAAAGACGAAAACAATCGAACTTAATCAAATACCATCGTTATCTCAAAAAAAGCTACTCAATAAATTTTGACTATGAATATGACTCCTTGTTCAACTGGAGTATAGAAAAGCCTAATTTATTTTGGACGAGTCTTTTGAGTTATTTAGATATAAACTACAGCGGCAATGAAAACCCTGCTATAAGTGAAAGTGAAAATATTTATGACAAGAAATTTTTTCCAAACTTAAAACTTAGTTATAGTGAAAATATCATTAAAAATTTAAATTCTATTCCTATACTCTATATAAATGAAATTGGATTTAAAAAATATTACGGCAAAGAAGAAGTTATTCATAAAGTAAATTTAGTCGCAAAATATTTGAAATCCATCGGTGTTAAAAAAGGCGATAGAGTTGTAGGCATTGTAACTAATAATGCAGAAACATTAATTTCATTTCTTGCAGTAAATTCAATTGGCGCGGTATGGTCTTCTTGTTCACCAGATTTTGGTGAACAGGCTATATTAGATAGGTTTAGTCAAATAGAGCCCAAAATTTTATTTTATTCCAGCAACTACATGTATGGAGGAAAGAAATTTGAAATTTTAGAAAAAATAAAAAATGTTGAGAGTAAGCTCAATTCATTGGAAGTATCCATATGCATTGATTATTCTCAAAAAGACAAACGTTTTTTTGATGAAAAATTAAATTTTTTTGAAGAAAACAATAAAGAATTGAATGAGCTCTCTTTTGAAAGATGTCAGTTTAATGACCCAATGTATATATTGTATTCCAGCGGTACAACTGGAAAACCAAAATGTATTGTACATAATACCGGAGGTCCATTAATCCAACATTTGAAAGAACAGCAACTTCACTGTGAAATTTGTGAAAATGATAAGCTTTTCTATTTTACTACTTGTGGATGGATGATGTGGAATTGGCTTATTTCTGGTCTTGCTTCAAAGGCAACAGTTGTTCTTTATGAGGGGTCTCCTTTTTTTCCACATCAGGACTCACTTTTTAAAGTGGCGGAAGAAGAGAAAATTACTTGCTTTGGCACAAGCGCAAAATTTATTGATGCGCTAAGAAATAGCCAAATTCAAATTTCAAAGAAATATAAACTATCAAAATTAAAAACAATTTTAAGCACTGGATCACCACTAGTTAGTGAGAGTTTTAATTATGTTTATAGCAATATTAAGCAAGACGTACATTTAGCCTCTATTAGTGGTGGTACTGATATTGTTTCATGTTTTGTTGGAGGAGATCCAACCGGTGCAGTATTTTCAGGAGAAATTCAATGCGAATCTTTAGGAGTTGATGTAGATATATTTAATGAAGATGGGATTAGTACTCGGCAAAAAGGAGAATTAGTCTGCAAATCAGCAATTCCTTCAATGCCAATTGGGTTCTGGGATGATGTTAATAAAGAAAAATATATAAAATCATATTTTTCAAAGTATCCCAATATTTGGACACAGGGTGACTATGCAATCAAAACAGAAAATAAAGGTTTCATAATCTTTGGGCGCTCTGATTCAACTCTCAATCCTGGAGGTATTAGAATTGGTACCGCAGAAATATATAGGTCTGTTGAAAAACTAGAAGATATCAATGAATCTATTGTGGTTGGGCAAGAATGGAATGATGATGTCAGAATTATTTTATTTATAACCCTTAAAGCCAAAAGTCATCTAAATGATAAATTAGTTGCCGATATCAAGGAAAATATTAGGAATTCAACCTCCATCAGACACGTGCCCGCAAAGATTATTCAAGTTACTGATATTCCAAGAACTCGGAGCGGTAAGATAGCTGAATTGACTGTAAGAGATATTATAAACGGTAAAAAAGTTAAAAATATAGAGGCTCTTGCAAATCCAGAATGTCTTGCAGAATATGAAAATATTGAAGAATTAGACTATTAATCATATATTTTCAAATATGAAGCTAGATTTTGACTCAAAAGAATTAAGAGTATTTGATAAAGAAGAAATTTTTAAAATACATCCCTTGTGGATACGGGAACGATCAATTGAAAAAGGGGAAGTTGATCAAAATTCTTTCCAAAGATTATATGATCCTGAAAAGATTAAACCTGATTTGCAAATAACGAATGCTCAGCTGCTAGCAGATAACAAAATGTTTGTAGAATTTTCTGATAACCATAGTGCAACTTATTGTTTAGATAAGTTAATAACAGAAATTACAAGATCAAATGTCCTACCGCCGAAGATTTATTGGAATAAAAATGATGCTGAGTTAAAAAAATTTAGTTTTGCCTATGGAGTAAACGAAAGTCATCAATTGTTTGAAATTTTAAAATTTTATCATCAGTATGGCTACGTTGTAGTCGAAGATTTGCCAGCTAAGAATGGAGAAGTTATAAAATTTGCTGAAAAAATTGGGTTTATTCGAGAAACTAATTTTGGAAAGCTATTTAATGTGAGGTCACAAAAACAACCTAATGACTTAGCTTATACATCCATCGAATTAGAGTCGCATACTGACAATCCCTACAGAAAACCAGTACCATCTATTCAATTTTTATTTTGTATTGAAAACAGTTGCAAAGGCGGAGATTCCACAGTTGTTGATGGTTTCAAAGTTGCAGAGGATCTAAAAAAAGAAAATCCACAAGCTTTTAATATCCTAGTAAATACTCTAATAAATTATAAATTTGAAGATAAAGATACTATTTTAGAAAAAACTGGAAAAATTATAAAATTAAGTGCTAGAGGAGAACTCAAACAAATAAAATATAGTAACAGATTAGACTTTGTATTTTACGATGAGCCAGAGGTTTTGGAGGAATTTTATGCTGCTAAAAGAGTTATGCATCAAATGATCAATTCAGATAAATATATATTACAATTTCATTTAGAGCCTGGTAACTTATTAATTATGAATAATTACAGAACTTTGCATGGAAGAAGAAGCTACAATACATCTGAAGGAAGTCGGTGGCTTCAAGGGCTATATATTGATCATGACTCTGCTGAAAGTAAATATAAACTCCTCTCTAAGGAAGTAGAATGAAAACTGTCAAGTTTACCGAAATGAAAAAAGGGTCAAAAGAAGATTATGAACTTTTGGCTGAATATGAAAAAAACTATGTAAATGAACTTCCTGATCGAATTTTAGAATCATTAAAAAACTTAGATAATTCAGTGGATGGGTACCAAGTATCCAGACTTGAGCATTCTTTGCAATCAGCAACCAGGGCTGAAAAAGATGGGGCAAATGAAGAAATGATTGTTGCTACATTGTTGCATGATATAGGAGACAGTCTTGCTCCTTACAATCATAGTCAGCTCATAGCCGCTGTTTTAAGGCCGTATGTTTCTGAGAAAGTTCATTGGATTATATTGCATCATGGTCTTTTTCAAGAATATTATTATGCTCATCATTTAGGAAAGGATAGAAATTCACGAGATAAATTTAAAGATCACCCATACTATCAAGATGCGGTTGATTTTTGTGAAAAATGGGATCAAAAATCTTTTGATCCTAATTATGAATCCTTCCCGTTGGATCACTTTGAGCCGATGGTGAGAAGATTATTTTCTAAAGAACCAAATTTTTAGGCTATTTTTTTTACAATTACATTTCCAACTGAATAACCAGCTCCAAATGAACATATAATTGCTAAATCATTTTTATTTAATAATTTATTGTATTTATGAAAGGCAATAATTGAACCAGCTGAACTTGTATTTGCATATTCATCCAAAACTACAGGGGCTAATTCTTTTGGGGCATCTTTCCCTAATACATACTTTGAAATTAAAACATTCATATTCTCGTTGGCTTGATGAAGATACATGCCTTTGAGATCATTGGCCGATAAGTTATTTTCTTCTAAATGAGATTTGATCAAGTTAGAAACCTCTGGAACAACTTCTTTAAATACTTTTCGTCCATTTTGATGAAATAATTTGTCTGACTGACCAACGCCATCAGGCGATGAATTATTTAGAAATCCATAATTATTTCTTATATTGTTTGAAAACTTAGTTAATAATCTCGTACCAATTATTTCATATGAGTTCTCTTTGATATTTTCTTCATTAAGACGTTCTAGAATAACTGCAGTTGCAACATCTCCAAAAATAAAATGACAGTCTCGATCTTTGAAATTTAAATGTCCGGTACAAATTTCAGGATTAATCATTATAGCAGACTTTATACTCCCAGACTTAACCATGTCGAAGATAGTTTGAATTCCAAAAGTTGCCGATGAACATGCAACATTCATATCAAAAGCAAAACCTTTAATACCTAAAGCATTTTGTATTTCAATTGCAATTGCTGGATAGGCACGCTCAAGATTTGAGCAAGCTACAATTACTGCATCAATATCTTCTACATCTATATTTGAGTTTTTAATTGCATCTTTAGCTGCAATGACTCCCATTTCAGCTAAATTAGATAATTCTTCTTCTGACCTTTCTCTCAATTTCGGCCTCATAAAAGAAGTATCTAAAATTCCTGTTTTATTTTGTACATATCTTGATTTAACACCTGATGCTTTTTCTATGAAATCAGCACTGGATTTTTCCAGAGGTTGAGTTTTTCCATTCTTAATATCTTCTGAATTCATTTCATTAAATTCATCAACATATTTGTTGAATGATTGAACCAATTCCTCATTGGAGATTTTTTCCTTAGGAGTATAAAGGCCGGTTCCAGAAATTTGAACTTTGTACATATTGGAAACTATAAAATCTTAGTAGGCGCTTTGACTAGTTAACTTTTTTTTCTAATTATTACAAAAAAAGAAAACTGACCCTAAAAAAGGGCCAGCTTCTAATATTTATATTCCTGGAATATAAGGAACGCCGTCACCTTTAATGGTTTCATTTATGCTTTGTAATGTAGTACAAGCTGAAATCATAAAACTGAAAGCTAAAACTGTAAGAGTAGTACGCATGCTTTTTCTCCTATTTATTTAAAGATACTATATTTAATTAAGTACTAATTACAATTATTATGTTTAGAATCATGAAATTCTATGTGTATATCATTGGCACAACCAAACCTAAGCCTAGAACATATGTTGGTTGGAGTAATGATGTTGATAAAAGAATAAGGGCTCATAACGCCTCGAAAGGCGCAAAATATACTAGAGGCAGCAAATGGAAACTTTTGTATAAAGAGATTTTTGAGTCTAAATCTGACGCAATGAAAAGGGAAATTGTTTTAAAAAAAGATCGTAAACTCAGAACGCAACTTAGGAAAAAATTAGTTTAAAGTCCCGTATTCACTTCTTCCTTTTTTTCTTAGTCCGTAAGGACCAGCAATATAAATTGTAATTGGCCTAATGCCTGGCTCTAAGTCAACTCGGTGTAAATTGTCAGCACTTCTAAAGCCTATATAAAATTTTCCACGCCATTTTCTTTCATCTTTGATGTTTGTCTCCCAGTAACCACCACTTAAAATAATTGTAATATATGGAAAGGGATGATTGTGCAGTCCAATTCCATGATCATTATCTAAAATATGATGAATAAGTATATTGAAAGGAAACCATTTTGGTCTTTTTCTAAATAGCAAATAATACCTAGCTGTCCATGGTTTTGCTAAATGATATTCTGGATGTGAAGGGCCTCTATCCATCACAACTTTTTTTCGTCCTAATTTCTCTAGTATCTTAAGAAAAAGCATGGTACGTGAAATATAATATAGATGCGTCCGTAGCTCAACTGGATAGAGCATCAGACTTCGGATCTGAGGGTTGAGGGTTCGAATCCTTCCGGGCGCACCAGAAAAAACTATGAAGATATATAAACCATTTGGACCAACAATAGGCAAAACAAAGCTCTCATCGAGAACAGTTATAAACTTAAACAAGTTTTCAGATCAAGTGTCAAAAAATAAGTCCTTATCTAAAAAGTATGATTATGATCATAGGCTCATAGGAAGTATGAAACAGCAGTTTAAAATACCAAATAAAATTCTAAAATCTGGAATAGAAAAACAGATAATTAATTCAATAAAAGATTATTATAAGCAAACATTAAATATAAAAGTTAAGAAAATTAAAATTGAAAGAGCTTGGATAGTTAGTCAGTATGCTGGAGATTTTAATCCACCCCATTTACATAGAGGCAATATCAGTGGTGTAGGATATTTAAAAATTCCCTCGTCTATAAGATTAAATAAAGAAAAAGATTTAGCAGGTTTAATATCATTTTTTGATGGCCGTGTTTCGATGCCCAGGAATAGCCCTCCGCTTGTTAAGCACCGTGAAACATTTAAGCCCAAGGTAGGAGATTTATATATTTTCCCTTCTTTTTTAATGCATGATGTCCACCCTTTTAGAGGAGATGGTGAGAGACGGTGTTTTTCTTTTAATGCATTCGTAGATGCTTAATAATGTTTCTTGTTAAAATTTTTTAATTCTTCATTAATTAATTTTTTAGACAAAGAACCTTCGCGTATAATATTTATTTGATTATTTTTAGTTTCAACTAAAGTTGACTCTTTAAAGCTCATTCTACCTTTTTTTTCGATTGCATAAGCGACATCTTTTGATTTTATTATTCCTAATTGAGTTAATGATTTTATATTTATTTCTCCATGAATATTCGCGCTTGTAGTTGCAAGTGGCTTTTGAATGTACTCGAGAATTTTTATAACGTCTTTATTTTTTGGAATGCGTATACCTACCTTAGACAATCTTTTGTCCCCATTGTAAAACTTTTTTCCTTTCTTTTTTAATATCAAAGTAAGTGGTCCAGGCCAGTATTTTGATGCCAAATATTCTTCAAAGGGTGAAAATATTGCTAGCTTTTTAGCCTCAGCAATTGAATGAGTAAACAGAATAAGAGGAAATCTTTTGGGTCTTTTTTTAATCTTAAATATATTTTCAACGCCTTGAAAACTCTTTGCATCGGCTGCAATACCATAAACAGTATCTGTTGGAATTATTATAGTTTTTCCTATGAGTAGACTTCTAGTTATAATTTTAATATTATTTGAATTTAGATTTATTATTTTAGATTTCATTAAATGACTCAAACACAAATATATTTCGATGATAGTTTTAAAAATCATGTATCTTCTCTCGATTATCCAGAGAGAACTGATCGGATAAAAAATATCATCGATTTAATAAATAATGAAGAATTTAAAAATATATCAATAATTAAACCGAATAATGTAGATTACTCTCATATTTATGAAGCACATGATAAAAGTTTTGTAGATGAAACTCTTGATCGTTTTCCAAAAGATGAACAGATAGTTTTTCTGGATCAAGAGACACCCGTATCCCGTGGTTCTTTTGAGGCAACATTAAAAGCTGCAGGCGCTGGCATAGATGCGGCAGATAACGTTATAAACAAAAAATGTATGAATGCGTTCTGTATCGTAAGGCCGCCAGGCCATCATGCATGTTATGACCGTTCAATGGGTTTTTGTGTATTTAATAATGTAGCTATATCTGCAAAGTATTTGATTAATAGGTATGGTTTAGAAAATATTGCCATTATTGACTTTGATGTTCATCATGGAAACGGAACGCAAGATATATTCTACGAAAATTCTAAGGTACATTACTATTCAACTCATCAATATCCATTGTATCCTGGAACAGGCGATACAAATGAAAAGGGAGTAGGCAATATTATTAATGTACCTCTTCAAGCGGGAACAAATTCATCTCAATATCAATCGGCGTTTGATGAGATGATTATAAAAAAATTACATGATCAAAAACCAGATTTTTTAATTCTATCAGCTGGTTTCGATGCTCACAAAAAAGACCCATTGGCATCGCTAGAACTTTTAGAAAATGATTTTAAATTGATAACACAAAAGTTGATGAGTATTGCAGATAAATATTGTGATAACCGAATTATTTCTATGCTTGAAGGTGGATATGATATACAAGCTTTAGAAAATTCAATGATTACCCATATAAGAGAGTTACAAAATAATGACTAAAATACCTGATGACATAAAAAAACTTTCTTTTGAAAAAGCTATGGATGAATTATCCGAGATTGTTGAAAATTTAGAGAGTGGAAACATTGATTTAGAAAAGTCTATTGAGTATTATACACGAGGATCACAATTAAGGGCCCATTGCCAACAAAAATTAGACGATGCAGTTTTAAAACTTGAGGAAATCAAAGTGCTGCCAGATGGTAAAATATCTAAAAAAAGTAAATGAAACATCAAATCATAAATAACGATTTGAAAAAATTTACAATTAAATTCAACAAATTTTTAAAAAAAAAATTAAGTAAAGACAAAAATCTATTAAATCAAGCTATCCTATATTCAATTAATACAGGAGGTAAAAGATTCAGACCATATCTAGTATATATTTTTGGCAAAGAATTAAATTTATCGAATGGTGTTATTTTGAATTTAGCTTCAGCAATTGAAATGTTGCATAATTACTCTCTTGTGCACGATGATTTACCTTCTATGGATGACGATCAATTTAGAAGAGGAAAAAAAACAACGCATTATAAATTCAATGAATATACTGCAATTCTTGCGGGATGTGCGTTATTAACTAAATCATATCAAATTTTATCTAATAGTTCTTTTAAAATATCTGACAAGAAAAAAACAAAGCTGATTGAAGTGCTGAGTAAAGTTTCAGGTGAAAAAGGACTTCTTTTAGGTCAATACTATGATTTGAGTGTAAAGTCACCTACTGTAAGTGGAAGATTAGAATTAAACAAATTAAAAACTGCAAGATTAATGTCATATTGCTGTCAAGCAGTTGCAATTTGCGCAAATAAAAATAAGGGTTTTGAAGTTAGTATGAAAAAAATTGGAGAGTACATCGGAGAAATTTTTCAAATCAATGATGACTTTGCAGATTTTCCAAGAATGTCAAAGGTAAATACTGAGATTTTACTAAATTACAAAAAAAAACTAGCTGAAAAGACTATAAAGAATTTGAAGAAAATTAAATTAAAGAAAAAAAAGACTTTCTTGCTTATTGATTTTTTAGTTGATCTAAAAGTTTAGCCACATTGTGCTCTATTGCGCAATATATGATCTGCTAAAACACACGCCATCATAGCCTCAGCAATTGGGACAGCTCTCAAACCTACACATGGATCATGACGGCCTTTTGTTGAAATTAATGTATTTTGAAATTTATTATTAATTGTTTTTTTTGCCTTTAAAATCGATGACGTTGGTTTGATCGTTATTGATAAATTTAAATCTTGGCCACTTGATATACCTCCTAAGATTCCGCCAGAATTATTAGAAGAAAAGATAATTTTTTTATTTTTATTGGCTCTTATTTCATCGGAGTTCTCATCTCCTGATAATTCAACAGCCTCATTACCAGCTCCTATTTCAACACCTTTAACAGCGTTAATGCTCATCATTGCACCTGCAAGGTCAGCATCTAATTTACCATATACAGGTTCTCCAAGTCCGGCAGGAACATTCCTTGCATTTATTAATAATTTTGCACCTAATGATGACCCTTTTTTTCTTGTTTCATCTAGATACTCTTCCCAAACTTTAACTATTTTTTTATCAGGACAGAAAAATGAATTTTTCTTTACATCATTCCAATTAAAATTTCTTTGATTGATGGCAAGCTTTCCAACTTGAGTAACTGCACCTTGAATTAAAATATCTTTTTTTAAAATGTGGCCAATCACCTTTCTTGCAACAGCGCCAGCAGCTACTCTACTAGCAGTTTCTCTTGCGGAAGAACGACCTCCACCCCTATAATCTCTTACTCCATATTTCAAAAAATATGTTAAATCAGCATGGCCAGGTCTAAATTTATTTTTTATATCGCTGTAGTCTTTTGATTTCTGATCTTTGTTCCAAATTAACAACATTATCGGAGTTCCAGTAGTTTTTCCCTCAAAGACACCAGATAAAATTGAAACTTTATCATCCTCTTTTCTTTGAGTAACAAATCGATTTTTTCCTGGCTTTCTCATATCCAAATATTTTTGAATATCTTTTTCCTTAAGCGGTATCAGAGGAGGACAACCGTCAATTACACATCCAATAGCTTCCCCGTGAGATTCCCCCCATGTTGTAAATCGAAAATTTTTTCCAAAAGTGTTAAATGACATATTTATTTGTCTCTTATTATTAAATGATCCACCAGTTCATCAAGATACACTTTATATTTATTTCGTTCAAATTTATTAATATTAGTTTTAGCTTTTTCTGCGTATTTTCTTACAAATTCGATTGAACTTTTATAAGTATTTGTTTTCTTCATTAGATCCAGAATTAGTGCCAGATCTTTTTTAGTTCTTTTTTTCTTAAAAAATAGCTTGGCAATAATTTTTTTTGACTTTTTGTCAGATTTTTTGAAACAATGAATGACTGGATATGTTACTTTACCTTCAAAAAAATCTTTCCCAACACTTTTTCCCATTTGGCTCGAGTCACCAAAATAATCTAATACGTCATCAGATAATTGAAAAGCCATACCAAAATTAAAACCAAAATCATTAAATATTTTTTGAGTTTTTTTATCTTGGTTGGTAATGATGGTTGGCAAGAAACAAGATATCCTAAAAAGCTCAGCAGTTTTAGCATCTATGATAGATAAATACTTCTTTTCTGTTAAGTTGACATTTTGATTATTACCTACGTCTTGTATTTGTCCTCTCGCTAAAATGAGTGATGTTTGAGACAATATTTCTAGCAGCTTTAGAGACTTATTTTTTACCATTAGTTTAAAAGCTCTACTTAAAAGGTAATCTCCAACTAAAACACTTACTTTATTCCCCCATATTTGATTTGCGCTTAATTTTCCTCTTCTAATTTTTCCTGTATCTATTACATCATCATGTAACAATGTAGCGTTATGAATAAACTCGATGCAGACAGCAAGTGTTACATCCGCATTACCTTTGTAATTTAGCATTTTTGATACAAGTAAAGTAAGAATAGGCCTTATTTTTTTTCCTTTGGCTTTAATGAGATGGCCTGCTGTTAATGTAATTAATTTTTCTTCATCCTTGATGTTCTTACTGATTTCTATTTCGACTCTCTTCAGAGAGCTTTTAAGTAAATTCGATAATGATTTTACTGGGGTATTCACTTATTAATTATGATTTTGTTTTATATTTAGATGTACTTATAATATAGTCTCATATAATTAAAAGTTATTGATTTCAGACAAAAATTAAAAAAAATGAGTTTAATATCCTCTAAAACAAGAATAAATATAGTTGGCTTGCGAGGCGTTATTGGAGATCTTGGTAGATTTCAAAAGGGACTTACACTCGAGAATTGTGCCGCTATTTTAGATAAAGCATTTACCTTTAAAAAGCCATCCATAGTAGTCATTAAGATCAACTCACCAGGCGGGTCACCGGTCCAATCTGAACTGATACACAATCGTATAAGAAATTTATCAAAGAAAAACAATGTGAAAGTGATTACAATCGCGGAGGATGTTGCTGCCTCAGGAGGCTATATGCTGATGTGTGCAGGAGATACTTTAATCGCCAATAAAAGTTCTATAGTCGGATCAATAGGTGTGATAAGCGCCTCTTTTGGATTCAAAAAATTAATAGATAAACTAGGTATTAAAAGGCGAGTTTTTACAAAAGGAGATAGGAAGTCGTTTCTTGATCCATTTGAAGAAGTTTCTAAAAAAGATATAGACAAGCTGATCAAAGTTCAGGATAGCATATTTGAAAATTTCAAAGATTTAGTTTCAAAAAATAGAAAAAAGAAAATAGACCCGAAAAAAGTTTTTAATGGGGAGTTTTGGACAGGTGAACAGGCAAAAAAACTTGGTTTAGTAGACTCTAATGAAGAACTAAACTTATATATTGAAAAACATTATGGAAAAAAATTAAAGATTAGGAATATAGAGGAAAAAAAATCATTTATTAAAAATATTTTAAATAATCAGATTTCAAATAACGATATTGTTGACCGGCTCATAGAAGCTCTAAGAGAAAATTCTTTCTGGAGTCGATATGGCCTCTAAAAACATGGAAGATCTCGTTTCATTATGTAAAAGACGAGGATTTATTTTTCAATCAAGTGAAATTTATGGTGGCTTGCAAGGAATATATGACTATGGCCCACTCGGAGTAGAATTAAAAAATAACCTTAAATCCTCGTGGTGGAAATCAATGATTTATGATCGAGATGACGTTGAGGGTCTTGATGCGTCAATTTTAACAAGTAGGCATGTATTAAAGTATTCAGGCCATGAAGATACTTTCTCTGATCCTTTAGTCGACTGCAGAAATTGCAAAAATAGATTTAGATCTGACCAGGCCACGGATGGAAAATGTCCAGCATGTGGGTCTAGCGATCTAACAGAACCTCGACCATTTAATCTTATGTTTAAAACCACAGTTGGTCCAGTAGATGATGGGAGTAATTATGCCTACCTAAGACCGGAAACTGCACAGCAAATTTTTACAAATTTCAAAAATATATTGGACTCAACAAGTAAAACTATTCCTTTTGGAATTGCGCAGATAGGTAAGGCTTTTAGAAATGAAGTCACTCCAGGCAAATTTATATTCAGAGTAAGAGAGTTTGAACAAATGGAATTAGAATTTTTTGTTGAACCAGGTAAAGATGACGAGTGGCATAAATATTGGGTAGACAAGAGGTATTCATGGTGGATTGAACAAGGTATATCTGAAAAAAGATTAAAAAAGCTAGATGTTGAAGATGCTGACCTATCTCACTACTCAAAAGCTACTGTAGATCTTATGTATGAATTTCCACATGGACTTGAAGAATTAGAAGGAATAGCAAACAGAACTGATTTTGATCTTGGTTCTCATACTAAAAATCAAAATGACTTTAAAATATCTGCAGATGTAATGAAAAATAACCAATCAACAACGAAATTGAGTATTCAAAATTTAGAAAGTAAAGAATGGTATATTCCTTATGTTATAGAACCCTCAGCTGGTGTCGATCGAGGTGTATTTGCACTACTCAATGAAGCTTACAAGGAGGAGGATTTAGAAAACGGTAATAAAAGAATTGTATTAAGTTTAAAACCGCATTTATCTCCAATTAAAGCAGCCGTGATTCCTCTAAAAAGAAATAATGAGGATTTAGTCAATAAAGCGAGCAAGATTAAGAATGATCTTCAAGCACTAGGTATGGGAAGGGTCATTTTAGAAAACTCAGGTAATATTGGAAAAGGTTATAGACGTCATGATGAGATTGGCACACCTATTTGTATAACAGTTGATTTCGAAACAATCGAAAATGATACAGTGACTATAAGAGATAGAGATACCATGACACAAAAAAGAGTGTCATCTCAAGATTTAAAACTCGAATATAAAAAAGTTTTTAATTAACTATATATTTCTTCTCGGAAATTCTATTTTGCTAAATGGCCAAGATTTTTCTAACCATTTTTTAAATGTTTTTCCTAATTCATCCTCTAAGCCGCTATCAAGTAAATCTTGTCTTATCCAATAGTAGGCTTGTACCTCATACTCAGGATTGTCGGAGGGATAAATATAACAACAACCAATTACATCATCCTCTTCTTTTGTCGATAAAACTGTGTAAGCGAAAGAATGTCTAAGAGAAAACTCCACTTCATGCCATCCAAGATCGGCAAGATTTTCATTTAGTGTCATTTTTTTTGGCCATTCACTATTGTCCATTAGTTTATATAGATGGTCGACACTTTTCATTACTGCCTCATAGTCTTGATAGACATATTTTATTGTTAGTGGCTTTAAGATAAAATTTTCAGTTATCAATTCTGTAGGAACTTTAAAACTATTTTTAACTATTGGACGGCTGTACATTTAAATTTCTAGTCCAAAATCAACGTTTTCAATGCTATGGGTAAGTTGTCCGATTGAAATTCTATCAATTTTTGTTTTCGCATAAGACTTAATATTTTTTAAATTAATATTTCCAGATGCTTCACAAAGAAACCTTTTTTTAACGATTTTTAAGCACTGAGAAATTTGTTTCTCAGACATATTATCGAGAAGCACAATATCTATTTTCTGATTTAAAATTTTTTTCAGTTGTTTAATTGTGTCAATTTCTACTGTAATTTTCTTTTTTAACTTTGATTTTTTAATTTTTTTTATATTCTCAATCAATCCTTCTTTATTTACAAGATGGTTATCTTTTATGAAATAAAAATCTGATAAAGACGCTCTATTTACATGCGCACCACCAATTGTAAGAGCATATTTTTGCATCTGTCTCATCCCAGCAATTGTTTTTCTTGTTGAATAAATTTTAACTCCATAAGGTGCTGCAATATCTACAAATTTTCTTGTTTTTGTTGCAATACCAGACATGAACCCTAAAAAGTTTAGAGCTGTTCTCTCTGCAATTAATATACTTTGTGCATCACCATTAACGTCAATAATTTTATTTCCTTTAACTACTTTACTTCCATCTTTTTTTAGAACTTTTATTTTAATTTTACTATTGAGTGCTTTAAATGTTTGAACAGCAAACTCAGTTCCACAGACAATCGCATTTTCTTTTGCGACTATAGACGCTTTTAGCTTTGTTTTTTTTGAAATTAAAACTTTTGAGGTTATATCGCCTTGTCTACCAAAATCTTCTTTCAAAGCAATTTTGATTTTTTCCTTAATATCTTTTTTAGCTAACAAGTTTTTCATCAACTTCTGATTTAGTAGAATCCAAGACAGTTTTGATATAACCATCTATTTCAGAATATTTAATATCAAAATGCTTAATAAAATCTTTATCAGTATCTTGGTAATCAGATCTTAAATGACAACCTCGACTTTCTCTTCTTAAATAAGCGCCTATGATAATAAATTTGCTAACCAAAATCATATCATTAAGTTTAGCTGAAAGGCCTTTTGACTCCCTCTCAATTTTTAGTACATCATTTAGACCTCTAATAATAGAATCATTATTTCTAACAATTCCTAAATTTCTCATCATTGAAGACCGTAATTGCCATATATATTTTTTTGCTCTTATTTTATTTTTAGTTTTCTCTTTAAAAATTTTTATAAATTTAGAGCTAATATGAATATCCTTTTTTATATTCTTTTTATTTATTTCATTTGCAACAATCTTAGCAAATACAAGAGACTCTAATAGTGAATTAGATGCAAGGCGGTTTGCTCCATGAATACCAGTTGCAGCAACCTCTCCGCAGCACCAGAGTCCTTCAACAGAAGTCTGTCCTTTCAGATCAGTTTTTACTCCACCTATATGATAATGAGCGACAGGAATTATTGGCAGCAGGTCTCTTTCAGGATCTAAGTCTGCATTTTCACAATAGGATGAAACTTGAGGAAAACGAGTATTAAAATTACTACCCATATGTCTACAATCTAAAAATACTGAATTTCCTTTTTCAATTTGTTTGAATATATTTTGAGCAATAAGATCTCGTGGTGCCAACTCATTATCAGGATGAATACCAAACATAAACCTTACTTCATCTTGATTTACAAGGTAAGCCCCTTCACCTCTAATCGCCTCAGTAGCCAAAGGAGTAGGGTCTAAGCCAAAATCAAGACCTGTTGGGTGAAATTGTACAAACTCCATGTCAGTAAGTGTTGCTCCAGCATGAGATGCCAATGCCACGCCCTCTCCATAAGAACTTCGTGGGTTGGTCGTATTTGCAAAAATACCTCCTAAACCACCTGTCGCTAGGACTACATGAGAACTTTGAATAATCACATTACTGTCAGGAACATTATCATCAGTAAATCTTCCAATTACTCCGTAAATAGTATTGTTTTCTGTCATAATCCTATCAATCGAAACATTTTCTAAAACTGTGATGTGATCACTTTTTTTTACTTTTTCGATTAAGCCGCGCATAATTTCAAGACCAGAACTATCACCTTTTGACCTTATGATTCTATTAAAGCTATGGGCACCTTCTAGCCCTAAGTTAAATGAACCATCTTCATTTTTATCAAAATTAACTCCGTATCCCTCTAAATCATCAATGATGCCTTTTGCATTGTTCACAACTTCTTTAATCGCATCGATATTCGCCAAGCCTTTTGCTGTAGTCAAAGTATCATTAATATGACTTTCATTACTGTCATCTTTTGAAACTGCAGCTGCGATACCTCCTTGAGCCCAACTACTTGAGGTATTAATTCCTAGTGAACTTTTAGTAATTACGCATACTTTTCTTGGCGCTAAATTTAGTGCAACAGTTAAGCCTGCTACACCGCCACCCACTATTACTACATCAGGGCTATAAATAGCATCAGACATTAGCTGCTTCTGCCAATTTCAAGCATACGATCAATGGAAAGACGGGCCTTATCGATAATTGCCGTATCAACTTGAACTTGATACTGATTAAATCGTATTGCGTCATAAATTTTCTTTAGAGAAATTCTTTTCATATGAGGACATAGATTGCAAGGTCTGATAAATTCGACATTAGGATTCTCTATAGCAACATTGTCACTCATTGAACATTCCGTAACCATAATTACCTTTCCAGGTTGATTGTCTTTCACATAATTACTCATTCCAGCCGTTGAGCCAGCAAAGTCACTTACCGCAATTACTTCAGGAGAACATTCGGGATGCGCTAATACAACAATATCTTTATGTTGATTTTTATATGCCATTATTTCATCTGCAGTAAATCTTTCATGTACCTCACATCGTCCTTTCCAAGAAATAATTTTCACATCTGTTTGAGCTGCAATATTTTTTGCAAGATATTCATCAGGAAGAAATATAACTTTATCAACACCTAAAGATTCTACTACATGTTTTGCATTTCCTGATGTACAGCACACATCCGTTTCTGCTTTTACATCAGCTGATGTGTTTACATATGTAACAACTGGTACGCCGGGATATTTTTGCTTTAATAATCTTATATCTTCTGCGGTAATCGATTCAGATAAAGAACATCCTGCACGAGTATCTGGAATTAAAACATTTTTGTTTGGGCTAAGTATTTTTGCTGTTTCAGCCATAAAATGAACCCCGCATACAATTATTGTATCGGCATTAGAGTCTCTCGCTTCGTATGCTAATTTAAGAGAGTCACCTACAATATCTGATACACAGTAAAAAATTTCAGGTGTCTGATAATTATGAGTCAATATTGCAATATTCTTCTCCTTTTTTAGCCTGTTTATTTCATAAATAAGTGGTGCGTGAAATGGCCATTCAACCCCAGGAATAAATTTCTGGACAACTTTGTAGAGATGCGCAGTTGCATTTTTTACCTCAGAATTAAAATCTGAGGGATATTGTAAATTATCATTCAACATAATTATTTTTTAATATAGTTTAATATTACAATTATAGTTAAATGTATATATTTCAACATATCAACAATTATAGTAAAAACGTGGAAATCTGCCGTCGTGCTGGAATTGGTAGACAGGCTGGTTTGAGGGATCAGTGAACATAGTTCGTGAGAGTTCGAGTCTCTCCGACGGCACCAATTATAGGGGTATTAAATAATATGAAAATTTTATTTATTGGGCCAACTAGGATAGGTGATACAGTTCTTGCAACTTCTATTGTAAATTATTATCTAGAAAAGTTTGAGCATTCACGCTTTACGATTATTACAAGTCCAATTGCAAAGAATATTTACATGAAAATGCCTAGGTTAGATAGTATTAACGTGATAAATAAAAAAAAATATAATTTTCATTGGCTTGATATTATAAAATTTTCAATTTTAAAAAAATGGGATCTTGTAATTGATCTTAGATCCTCAATTACTTCATATTTTTTACTTACAAAAAAAAGAATGATTTTTAAAGGTAATAATGAATCTCACAAGGTAAGTCAATTCAAAGAGTTTTTGAATGCTGATAGAGAACTTATCCCAAAAGTATGGTATAGCTCTGAAGATAGCTCAAAAAGCTTAGAGCGAATCAATAATAATCAGAAGTTTATAGCGCTTGCCCCGTACTCTAACTGGCCTCTAAAGGACTGGTCAATTAACAAATATAAAGAATTATTTGAAAACGAATATTTTAAAAATTATACAATTATTCTAACAGGAATTTCAGAAGATATAAGGAATAAAGTAGAGTTTAATAATTTTATATCATCTTCAAAGTTAAATATCGTAAACCTATTCGACTGGGGAAACTTACGTAATATGGTTCCAATATTTGAAAAATGCCATTTTTTTATTGGAAGTGATAGTGGTTTAATGCATCTATCAGCTTCTACTGGGTGTAAAACCTTCGCATTATTTGGTCCTACGAACGACTTAGTTTATGGTCCATGGGGGAATCATGTAGTAATCAAATCTGGTAATCAAAATATTGACTATGGACTCGAAAATTTGTCTGTCGAAAAAGTTATGAATACAATAAAAAGGACATTTAATGATTGATTGTAAAATAATTAATGGGACTATAGTTACCCATAACGAGATAAAATCTGCTGATATAGCAATAAATAATGGGAAAATTATAAATATTGGAAATTTAACAGAGATTAATTCAAAAAAAATTATTGATGCAAATGGTTTGCATATTTTGCCTGGTGCATTTGACACACAAGTCCATTTTAGAGAACCAGGCAACACAAAAAAAGAAAATCTTAAAACAGGGAGTTTGGCAGCTGTGGCTGGCGGTATAACCTCAGTTTTTGATATGCCGAATAACAAACCTAGCATCACAACTAGAAAACTCTTTATGAAAAAGCTGAAAAAAGCAGAAGGAAAAATGCATTGTAACTTCGCTTTTTATTTTGGAGCTGAAAAAAATAACATCAAAGAAATTAAAAAAGTTGAAAAAGTGAAAGGATGCTGTGGAGTGAAGGTTTTTGTTGGTTCTTCAACAGGCACACTTCTTGTTTCCAATCATGCAGATATTGAAAAAATTATGAGATCAACAAAGAAAATGATCTCTTTTCATTCCGAAAATGAAGATATGCTGATTAGCAGAAAAAAATACGCTAAGAGAGGTAAACCTCTGAGTCATCAGGTTTGGCGAAATGAAGACACTGCAATAAGTTCAACAATAAAGCTTATAAAATCAGCTAATAGAAGCAGAAAAAAAATACATATACTTCATATAACAACGGCAGAGGAAATAAAACTAATCCTAAAAAATAGAAAATATGTTTCCTTTGAAGTCACACCTCAACACCTAGTATTAAAATCCCCAGATTGTTATAAAAAACTAGGCACCTTCGCCCAAATGAATCCACCTATTAGAGGAAATAGACATCTAAAAGTTATTAGAAAAACTCTCCAAAAGGGCCTGATAGATATAATTGGATCGGACCATGCGCCTCATTTAAAGTCAGAAAAAAAACAAATTTACCCCAGTAGTCCGTCAGGAATGCCAGGAGTACAAACCTTACTTCCGATTTTATTAAATGAAGTCTCAAAAAAAACAATTTCACTAAATGAGGTAGTAAAACTAACAAGTTTTAATCCAAAGAAAATCTTTAAGGTTAAAAATAAAGGATTAATCAAGGTCGGCTATGATGCCGACCTCACAATAGTTGACATGAATAAGACCAAGAAAGTTTTGAATAAAGAAATGAAAACAAAATGTGGATGGACACCATTTCACGGTATGAAGCTAAAAGGTTGGCCTGTAGGAACAATTGTAAATGGCAAGACTGTGTTTTGGAAAAATAAAATTAATAAATCAGTCTTTGGCAATCCAATAATCTTTAATTAACTGCGAGCAATAAAAGAAGAATTCTTAAAGCTTGTTTTACCATAACGAAGAACCTTACGATCTAAAGTTTTTATTCTTCCACCTGCGTATCTTAATATAGCATCTCCAGCTGCAGTGTCCCATTCCATTGTGGTGCCAAATCTAGGATATACGTTTGCTAAACCATGTGCAATATAACACAATTTTATTGAACTACCTGAATATATTATCTTATTAGCATTGTATTTTTTAAAAATCATTTTTTTTGCTTTTTTTATTTCACTTTCAACAAGAGAATGAGACCTGCTTACAATTACTATATTTTTTTTCCTCTTTTTTATTTTAATTTTTTTAATATTATTTATTTTTCCTTTTTTACTTAATTTCGCAAAATATGATTTTTTTTCTTTTGTGAAATAAAGTTTATTTTTAGTAGGCATGTAAATAATACCGAATACCGGTTTATTATTTTCTATAAGACCAATATTTACGGTAAATTCACCATTGCCCTTCAAGAATTCTTTTGTACCATCTAATGGGTCTACTAGCCAAAATCTTTGAGCAGCCCTTCCTTTTTTAGTTTGCTCTTCTGATACAATTGAAATTTTAGGAAAATTTTTTTTTAAACCCTTACAAATTATGTCATTAGCCCTAATATCTGCATTTGTGACAGGAGAATTATCTGACTTGAAGCTTTTGATTACCTTTTTTTCATAGATTTTCAAAATTTCAATTCCAGCAAAATGAACAATCTTAATTAACTCATCTAGTTTCTTAGGCGATATTTTCATAGCAGAAGCAAAACTTGCAAAATAGACAATAAGACAAATATATTATACATACCAGAGCAAAGTTATTAAATTAAATGAAATACAACGAATACGCATTAAGGGAAAATAATCCAATTGTAGTAGCAATGTCAGGCGGCGTTGATTCTTCGGTTGCGGCTGCACTAATGACTAATGCTTATGAAGATGTAATAGGTGTTACTCTTAGACTCTATGACGAAAAAAAAATATCCAACTCTAAAACATGTTGTTCTGGAGCTGACATCATGGATGCTAAAAAAATTGCAAATACCATAACTATTCCTCATTATGTTTTTGATTATGAAGAAATTTTTAAAAAAAATGTAATAGAACCATTTATTAGCGAATATAAATCAGGCAGGACTCCTATACCTTGCATAAATTGTAATGAAAAAGTGAAGTTTAAGGATCTACTATCTTTTGCAAAGGAAATAAACGCCAAGTCACTAGTTACTGGGCACTATATAAAAAAAATAAAAATAGATAAAGAATGGAGATTATATATCCCTCAAGATAAAGATAGGGATCAGTCTTATTTTTTGTTTACATTGAAGCAAGAGGATTTAGATCTTATTGAATTCCCCCTGGGTGATTATAAAAAAGATGAAATAAGAGATTTGGCTTTGAAATTAAATTTACATGTATTTAATAAAAGTGATAGTCAAGATATTTGTTTCATACCTGATGGAGACTATAAAAAATTTGTAAATAAAAGTATCGATAACACTGAAGGTGACGTAGTAGATTTAGATGGCAATGTGCTTAATAAACATAGTGGTATTCAAAACTTTACCATTGGACAAAGAAGAGGTCTCGGAATATCACAAAATAAACCTCTTTATGTAAAGCAGATTGATAAAGATAAAAACAGAGTAATTGTTGCAAACAAGAGTAAAATAAGATCTTCAACTATAAATGTTGAAAATATTAATTTAATCTCAAATAGTATACCAAGTAATTTATATGTGAGAGTTCGTTCAACTGGAAAATTATTAAAAGCAAATATTGAGATCAAGGATGAAGACAGGGCAACAATTTTATTAAATACACCTGAAACGGCTGTTTCACCTGGTCAAGCCTGTGTTTTTTATTCAAAGGATGAATTTGGTATTCGGCTTTTGGGAGGTGGATGGATCCATTCGACAAATTAGTATTATTGTATATTATTGCTCATCTTCGGCGGGGTAGCTCAGTTGGTTAGAGCGGAGGAATCATAATCCTTAGGTCGGGGGTTCAAATCCCTCTCCCGCTACCACAAATCATATTGTTTCTAAATACTCTATAATTTTTTTGTTCCATGAATATTTATTTCTTGCTAATTTCTGGCCATTCTTTCCAAGTTTTTTTCTTAATACACTATTTTTTACAAGTAGTTTAACATTGTCTGTTATATTTTTCTGATCACCAGACTTGCATATAAGTCCAGTCTCATTTTCTAAAATTGCATCAGATATGCCCCCGCTATCGCTTCCAATAGATGGTATTCCATGAAATGCAGCATCTATGTAAGCCATACCGAAACCTTCAACAGACTCCCCAACTTCAACTGGCGTCATCGCAAATATATCAGAATTTTTAAGTAAAAGTGATTTCTCTGGTTCAGTAATCCAATCAAGAAACTTTACATGCATTTCGATATCTAATTTATTAATATAAGTTTTTAACTGGCTTAAATAAGGACCATTTCCAGCAATTAAATATAGTATATTTGGATATTCTTCTTTTAATTCCTTTATTGCATGCAATATAAATACATGTCCTTTACGTTCTTCTAAGCGTGCTAACGTAATGATAATTGGAGATTTATTTCGAAGCAATTGTTGAGTGTAAATTTGATCTTTCGTTGTTATAAATTTCTCATATACATCAATTCCAGGATGTATAATTTTGATTATCTTTTTATCCACATTTAAAGAAGCAATCATTAGATCTTTTGTATAATTTGAATTAGCGATGATTTTGTGTACTTTTTGATAGGTGGAAATTATTCTTATTTTTTTATATCTATTATTAAAAGAAAATAAGCTTTTATTTTTTTTAGGTATTTCAGTCCCATGAGCTAGAACAATAATTTTAGTTTTTATTTCATTTATATACTCAACACTTTTCCATGAGTCAGCGTATATTGCTTTCACATCTTTTTCTTCACATATTTTTTTTAAAAACTTCGCCTTTCTAAGACGTCTAAGAGGTTTCCATCCAGAAAATCTTATTATTTGATAATTTTTTTCTTTATCATCTTTATGATTAAGTCCGTCGGCCAAAACCGTAACATCTTCCCCATGATGAGACATCGCTTCTGCCATCCCAGTCATTAGAGACTCTATCCCTCCTATTTTAGGCGCAAAACATTGAGTTGTGATGATGATCACTGAAGATTCTTTATTCTTTCCATTTAATTGAACATCCTATGCTTGGTATCTGGTTTTTGGGGCCTACGCCTGTTTCAGAAACTTTTATCATTGCTTCAAGTAATTCTTTTCTGGCGTTAGGAATAATTTCCATTTTTGACTCTTCCAGCCTACCTCTATACTGCAGCTCATCCTTTGAATTGAATCCAAAAAAATCTGGAGTACATACCGCATTATATTGTCTGCCAACAACCTGGGTTTCGTCGTATACATAAGGAAATATAAAATTATTTTTTTTTGAAAATATTTTCATATTTTCAAATGAGTCCTCTGCCCCATATTTTGGATCATCTACATCATTAGACATTATAGCAACTACACCAATATCTTTTTGCTTTAATTCAGTAATATCCTCTACAATTCTGTGTATAACTGATTTGACATAGGGACAATGATTACAAATGAACATTACTAATGTTCCATTTTTTCCTCTTATATCATCAAGAGAGTAGTATTTGTTGTCGACTCCAATTAGGTTGAAACCTGGAGCTTTCCATCCAAAATCACAGATTGGTGTTTCTAATGCGACCATAATTTTCTTTCTATTGGTTAAATATCTCGTTACTATATTTCTTACTTAACTAAATAACAAGATATGATCTATTCACTCGGAGAAAAAAAAATAAATACAGATAGTGTTGATTTTTGGGTTGCACCCAATGCTGCTGTTATTGGGGATATCACATTTAAAAAAAATGCAAGTGTATGGTTTGGTGCTGTTTTGCGGGGAGACAATGACCCTATAATTATTGGAGAAAATTCAAACATCCAAGATAATTCAGTTTGTCATACAGATGATGGTATGCCGCTTTTAATAGGTGATAATGTAACGGTAGGACATAAAGTTATTTTGCATAGTTGTACAGTCGGAAATAATTCTCTTATAGGAATGGGTTCGACTGTTTTAAATAAGGCAAAAATAGGAAATAATTGCTTGGTTGGAGCTAATACTCTAATAACTGAGGGAAAAGAGTTTCCTGATAATAGCCTAATTGTTGGTTCTCCTGGTGCTGTAAAAAGAGAGTTGACAGATATGGAAAAAAAAATAATTGAACTTAGTGCTTTTCACTATGTTGAAAATATGAAAAAATTTAAAGCTAATTTAAAAGAAGATAACACTAAATGAACAGTTATGACTATATAATTGCTGGTGCAGGTTCAGCTGGCTGTGTTCTTGCCAATAGACTCTCTAAAGATCCCAATACAAAGGTTCTTTTGATCGAAGCAGGCGGTACTACATGGCATCCGTTCGTTAAAATGCCAGCAGGTGTACTCGAGCTAATTTCTGGCGAGGGTGCTGGTAAATTTTATAATTATGGCTATTGGACAGAAGGTCAGCCTCACTTAAATAATAGGAAACTTTTCTTCCCTCGAGGTAAAGGTCTGGGAGGTTCAAGTAATATAAATGGAATGCTTTATGTAAGAGGTCACTCCCGAGATTATGACATTTGGAGACAGCTCGGCAATGAAGGATGGTCTTATGAGGAAGTTTTACCATATTTTAAAAGAGCTGAAAAAAATGAAAATGGATCATCTGAATTTCATGGTAGCGATGGAGAGTTAAGTGTCCAAAATCCAGTATTTGAAAATAATCCATTGCATCGTTGCTTTCTAAATGCTGGTAAAGAAGCAGGCTATAAATACATAGAAGACATTAATCAATATGATAATGAAGGTTTTGGACCATGTCCTCAAACTATTTCAAAAGGCTATAGAGCAAGTACGAGTTTTTCATTTTTAAATCCTATTAAAGATAGAAATAATTTAATAATTGCAACTAATTCAACAACCAACAAACTAATATTTGAAGGTACAAAATGTGTTGGACTTCAGTATCTAAAAGGAAAAGAAGTTATAGAGGCATATGCTGAGAGGGAAGTAATTGTATGTGGAGGTGCTATTAATTCGCCGCAGATATTACAACTATCAGGAATAGGTAAAGGAGATTACATTAAAAAATGGGGATTAAAAGTTGTAGCTGATCTTCCTGGAGTAGGTGAAAATTTACAGGATCATTTAGATGTACTATCTCATTACGAGTGCACGCAGCCAGTAACGGAAGCAAAATATACAGCAGGTGGACTTGCAGTATTTAGAATGGCGGCAATTTTAGCCCAATGGATGATAACTAAAAAAGGTCCAGGGAATGACATTGGCTTATCAGGTGTATCATTTTTAAAAACAGATGACACGCTCGACCTTCCTGATATTCAAATGCACTTTATTGGATCGCTTTTAAAAGATCATGGAAAGACTAGACCGGATTCACATGCGTTCAGTAATCACGTATGTATGCTTAGACCAGAAAGTAGAGGCTACATTGCACTCAAATCTCTAGATCCAACAGTTCCTCCTATTATTCAGCCTAATTATTTTGCTACTCAAAAAGATCGAGACACACTCATCAAGGGAGTGAAAATGTCTCGAGAAATTATGAATCAGTCTGCTTTTGATGAATACCGAGGTAAAGAGATGACCCCCGGAGTTCATGTTCAAACAGATGCCGAAATAGAAGAATTTATCAGAAATGCTGCTGAAACAATTTATCATCCAGTTGGTACCTGTAAAATGGGCAGTGATGAATTTGCAGTTGTAGACGATAAATTAAGAGTTAGAGGAGTAGAAAATTTAAGAGTCATCGATGCGTCTGTAATGCCAACTCTAATTGGTGGAAATACGAACGCGCCAACAATTATGATAGCTGATAAAATTTCTGATCATATTCTTGGCAATGAATTCCTTCCCCCACAGCATGTGAGCTACAAAGATAAAAACGCTGCATAATTTTGAATAAATTTTTATTTTCAATTCTTGGAATAGCTCTTATTTTTGTTTCAACACTTATATTGGTTAATCAATATAATACCAGAAATTTTGCACAAACTAGTTTTTTAGAAATAGAAAAAAAATACTCTTACAAGATTGAACGAGATCAGTTTGGAGTACCACATGTACATGGAGATACTGATAAAGATGCAGCATTCGGATTTGCTTATGCACAAGCAGAGGATGATTTAAAACATGTAGAGATGATGATTAAAATGTCTCGTGGTGAGCTTTCAAGTTTAAATTTTAATTCGAAAACAATCGCAGCTATTTATTCACTCATTACTGGTGATGGAGACATAATGGAAAACCTAGATGCAATTGAAGGAGTAGAATTAGATTTTTTATTTAAATTTTTTAATGTTCAGGACACTGTAAATAAAAAAATCTCAGAGATTCCAAAGGAAACAATTAATTATATAAAAGGTTATGCAGATGGACTTAATTATTATGCTGCAAAAAATCCGAACTTAGTTGACCAATCTTTATATCCAGCTACTGCATACGATTTGGTTGCTGGGATGACATTTCGGATGCCGTTATTTTATGGTATCGATCATTCAATTGCTGAACTCATCAATTTAATGGATGATCAAGAAGAGAAAGTTGCAATGAACATTAATGCTCTATCCGATAATCCAATAGTCGCAAGCATAAATACTTACTTTAAACCATCAGGTTCAAACGCATTTGCTGTTTCCAAAAGTAGATCACAAGACAATGAGACAATGCTTGTCATTAATTCACACCAGCCATTAACGGGTCCAGTTGCTTGGTATGAAATTCATATAGAAAGTGGAGAGGGCTTAAATATTATGGGCGGTACTTTTCCAGGGTCGCCATTTGTACATGTTGGCTTTAATGAATATCTCGGGTGGGGAGCTACAGTTAATCAGCCAGATTTATCCGATATTTATGAATTAAAACTTAACCCAGAGAATAATGATCAGTATGAACTAGATGGTGCATGGGTTAACTTCACCGAAACGGAACAAGAATTTAAAGTTAAACTGTTTGGCCCTTTCAGTATTACATATCCTATACAAATGTACCATTCAGCACATGGGCCTGTTCTGAAAGATGACAATAAAGCCTATGCCCTTAGGTTTGTAGGAATGAATGATGTCAACCACTCAACTGCATGGCTCAAAATGAATAAATCAAAAAATATTGATGAATGGCTTGATGCCTTAAGAATGGAACAGCTAGCTAGTTTAAATTTAGTTTACGCCGATAAAGAAGATAATATTTTTTTTGTTCATAATGTTAAATCGCCAGTAAGAGACCCAAACTATAATTGGATGCAAGTGGTACCCGGAAATAAGAGTGATTTAATTTGGAACAATTTTCATCCTTTTGAAAGCGTACCTCAGATCTTAAACCCAAGCTCTGGATATTTATTTAGTACTAATCAAAATCCTTTTTTTGTTACAGCTAAGGAAGATAACTTATCTTTATCTAACTTTAATCCAACTATGGGTTTTCAAACACGAACAACGAATAGGGCATATAGAGCTTACGAACTTCTTGATCCTGATAAATCAATATCATTTGGTGAACTTGATAAATACAAACATGATAATAAGTTTTCTTACAATTCAAGACAATACAAGTTTATGAAAGAAATTTTCAATCATGAATTTTCAGAAAATAAATTAAAAAATGCTCAAGAATTTTTGAGAGATTGGGATCTTGGAACTGACTCTGATAATTTACATGCTGCTTTTGGAGTTTGTATCTTGTCTCCTGAATGGTTGGCAGAAATAACAAGAAAGCCACGCCCAGATCCAATCGACATCTTCATTAATTGTGTTGATGAGTTTGAGAAAAACTTTGGGACATTAAGTGTAAAATGGAGTGATGTTAATTTCTTGGAGAGAGGATCAAATTTAGTGCACATTCAAGGAGGGCCCGATGTTTTAAGGGCAATTTACGCCCCGCGAAGCAATGATGGTATACTCAAAGCTGTTGCTGGAGACGGCCTTTATATCTATGTAAAATGGGATGAAAATAAAAAACAGGTATCAAAAAGCATTCACCAATTTGGAAGCGCTACAATGAACATGGGTTCTCCGCACTATGATGATCAAATTAATTTATTTGCAAGTGAAAAGCTCAAAGATACATTCTTTAATTGAGCTTGTAGAAAAAAAATAATTATATAAAATTTTCTCATGTTATTACACGAGTATTTAGAAAATGGAGCAGATAAAAATCCTAATTTCCCCTTTTCTGAATTTGAAGGAAATTCGCTTTCTTATCAAGAAGCAAATTTATTAAGCAATCAATTGGCCAACAAACTTGTTTATGAGGGTTTAGAAGTTGGAGATAGATTTGCATTTCTTGCAAAAAATTGTACTGAAATGGCAATTATGTATTACGCAGCATCAAAAGTTGGTGCTGTACCTGTTCCACTGAATTATCGTTTAGCGGACCAAGAGTGGGCATACATAATAAATGACTCTGAAGCCAAACTCATAATAGTCAAAGGTAATGAATATTCGGATAGAATAAATCAGATTTCATCAGAGTTAAAAAATATAAAAAAATATATTTCTATATCGCTTAATAATAGCATCGAAAAATTTCAGGATTTTTATGATTGGCTTTCAGATAGTTCGAATGAAAAACCAACTTTAAAAATCAATGAAAATGCTGACGTATATCAAATGTACACAAGTGGTACTACAGGCCATCCAAAAGGCGCAGTTCTTTTACAAAGAAATGTTGCTGCTAACATAAGACAGTATTTAAATAGTTTAACTTTACCAAGGCCATCGAGAACTCTTTTGGTGGCACCAATGTATCATGCTGCAGCAATGATTAATATGTGTGGATGCATTGCAATTGGTGGAACAATAGTTATTCAAGAGGATTTTATTCCGCAAGATGTAGTAGACTGTCTAGCAAATGAAAAAATTACGCATACAGTTTTAGTCCCTGCAATGATTCAAGCTTGCTTAGTATCAGTGCCAAATGTTGCGAGTAACGAATATAATGATTTAGATCAGATACATTATGGAGCCTCGCCAATCGCTCCAGAAACTCTCAAAAAGGCAATGGATGTTTTTAAGTGTAAATTTGGACAAGGTTTTGGAATGACAGAGACCGTCGCTGTTATTTGTCTTATGACTCCAGAAGAACATATTCGTGCGCTTAATGAAAAACCTGAACTATTAAAATCATGTGGCAGACCTGCAATCGATACACAAGTTGAAATAAGAGATGAAAATGATAACCCTCTTCCCATTGGAGAAATAGGTCAGATCTGCGCTAAGGGACCTCAAATCATGAAAGGTTATTGGAATAAAAAAGAGGAAAGTGAGAAAGCACTTAAAGGTGGGTGGATGCATACAGGTGATGCAGGTCGAATGGACGAAGAAGGATTTGTATTTATACAAGATAGAATAAAAGACATGATTGTGTCTGGAGGTGAGAATATTTACTCAACCGAAGTCGAAGCAGCTTTATTTGCACACCCTGATGTCGTTGATGCCGCGGTTATTGGTGTTCCGGACGAAAAATATGGTGAGGTAGTTAAAGCTTGTATTGTGAAAAAGGAAGGGTCAAATGTAACTGAGGATGATTTGATAAGCTTCTGTAAAGACAGAATTGCAAGCTATAAAAAACCCCAATCAGTAGATTTTATCGATGAAGTTCCAAGAAATGCTAGTGGAAAAGTTTTAAAAAAAGTATTGAGAGAACCGTATTGGAAGGATCAAGAAAGACAAGTAAGCTAAGCTGTCGCCGTACCTCCAACAGTAAGATTTTCAATCAACATCGTAGGCTGCCCTACTCCAACAGGAACACTTTGCCCATCTTTACCGCACGTTCCAATTCCAGTATCCATTTTTGAGTCGTTACCAACCATTTTAACTCTTTTTAAAACATCAGGACCGTTACCAATAAGCGTCGCACCTTTTACAGGGTTTGTAACTTTACCATTTTCTATTTTGTAAGCTTCAGTACAAGTGAATACAAACTTACCACTTGTAATATCAACCTGACCACCGCCAAAATCCACAGCGTATAGGCCATTCTTAACTGATTTTAGAATTTCTTCGGGATGGCGATTGCCCGATAACATATATGTATTTGTCATACGAGGCATGGGTAAGTGAGCATAACTTTCTCTTCTGCCATTTCCTGTAGGATTAACTCCCATTAGTTTTGAGTTTAATCTGTCCTGCATGTATCCAGTTAAAATTCCATTTTCAATTAACGTTGTACAGTTAGTTGGTGTACCCTCATCATCGACGCTTAGAGATCCTCGACGAGAGTCAATCGTTCCATCGTCAACAACTGTCACTGACTCGTCAGCAATTTTTTCACCCATAAGGTTAGAGAATGCAGAAGTTTTTTTTCTATTAAAATCACCCTCAAGCCCATGTCCTATTGCTTCATGTAGCAGTACACCCGGGTAACCCGGTCCAAGAACTACATCCATTTCACCTGCAGGTGTGTCAACAGAAGTAAGATTTATTTCAGCCTGATTGATTGCTTCATCTACCTGATTTTGCCAATGTGAGGAATTTAAGAAAGTTGAGTAATCCACTCTACCGCCTGAACCTCTGCTGCCATTTTCCTGACGTCCATCCTTTTCGAGAACGATTGATACATAAAGTCTTACAAGAGGGCGAAGATCCTCAATCATAATTCCACCAGGCCTGTAAATTCTCACGGCCTGCCATTCACCGTTTAGTGATGCTGAAACTTGCTTAACATTTGGATTTTTTGATCTAGCGTATTCATCAATTTTTTTCAGAGTTTCTACTTTTTCTGAAAATTCAGTTTCATTTATTGGATTGATCTCATTGTAAAGTTTTCTGTTGGTTTTTGAAAAATTAGCGTTGAAATTTGCATTATGGTCTTTTGTGATAAAATTTACTGTTTCACTAGCTTTTTTTAGAGCGTTCTCATCAATATCGGATGAATGAGCGTAGCCTGAACTTTCGCCAGCTATAGCTCTTAATCCAAAACCCTTTGATGTATCAAATGAAGCACTCTTCAACCTTTGATCATCGTATACAAAGCTCTCACTTTCACAGAATTCCATGAAAAGCTCTCCGTCGTCTGCTTTGTGCAAAGCATCTGATACAATTTTATCAACTTTTGAGTTATCTAAATTGCTTCTGGTGAAAAAGAGGCTGTCATTGGACTGATTCTCTATTTTTTTGTTAATCATCTCGAATTGTTCTGAATAAAAAATATCATTATAAAATATATTAAAAAAACCCTAAAAACTAGCAAAAATTGCGTCAAACTGTCGCGTATTAATGAGTAGTTTAATACAATTTAAGCAGTATATATTACGTAGTAGCATAAAACATTAAATCAAATAATCTTTCTATGAAAAATATTATTAAAATATTATTTTTTCTTCTAATACCGTCTTATTCTCTGGCAAACGAAGGTATTTCTGAAAATTGGCAGCTAAGCTTTCAACAGCCTGCAACTGATTTAATGTCTGATATTATATCATTTCATAGCTATATTTTGATGCCTATCATTACTGGCATATCACTTTTAGTACTTGGCCTGCTGCTATATATTATGTTCAGATTTAATAGCAACCGCAATCAGGTTGCCTCCACAACAACACATAACACAACAATTGAAATCTTGTGGACGGTAATTCCAGTAGTATTGTTAATTATAATCGCTATTCCATCTTTTAGATTACTATATGTTTCTGAGACAATCCCAAAAGCAGATATAACAATTAAGGCTATAGGCAATCAATGGTATTGGACTTACGAGTACCCAGATTTTGATGACATCTCGTTTGATGCCAACATGCTAGCTGATCATGAGTTATCAGATCCAAAGTTAAGATTATTAGAGACAGATACTCAAATTGTTGTTCCAGTAGATAAAGTAGTGAAGCTTCAGTTGACATCGGCAGATGTATTGCACGCTTGGACAATTCCAGCATTTGGTGTCAAGATGGATGCTGTACCGGGAAGATTAAATGAAACATGGTTTAAAGCTAACAAAGAAGGAATTTATTATGGCCAATGCTCTGAGCTTTGTGGTCCAAAACATGCCTTTATGCCCATTAATGTAAAAGTTGTATCAAATAAAGAATTTGAAGAATGGATCGAATTTGCTAAATCTGAGTACGCGTCCTTAGACATTAATTACACTGACAATACATTTGAAATAGCTAAAAAATAAAATATTTTATTTAGAGGAGATATATAAATGGCAGATATTACAGCAGATCAGATAGACAGTCACGACCATCATCCAACTGGTTGGAGAAGATACCTATACTCAACCAATCATAAAGATATTGGAACTCTCTATTTAATTTTTGCTGTCATAGCTGGATTGGTAGGAACCGGTATGTCTGTTCTTATGAGAATGGAACTAATGTATCCTGGAGATGGGATATTGGGTGGAGACCATAATTTATATAACGTTCTTGTTACAAGTCATGGCTTACTTATGATTTTCTTTATGGTTATGCCAGCTATGATTGGTGGTTTTGGAAACTGGATTGTGCCGCTTATGATTGGCGCTCCAGATATGGCTTTTCCACGAATGAATAACATTTCTTTTTGGTTATTGCCAGCATCTCTAATACTACTTATTGCCTCATTATTTGTTGAAGGAACATCAGGTGGTGCGGGCGTTGGAGGGGGATGGACCATATATCCACCATTGTCAGCCAACTTAGGTTCACCTGGCCCTGCAGTAGATTTAGCAATCTTCTCATTACACCTTGCTGGAGCATCATCAATTCTTGGAGCAATTAACTTTATAACGACAATTTTTAACATGAGGGCTCCTGGAATGACTCTTCATAAAATGCCTTTATTTGTGTGGTCAATTCTTGTGACAGCTGTACTTTTACTACTTTCATTACCAGTATTGGCCGGTGCAATCACAATGCTTCTTACAGATAGAAATTTTGGGACAACTTTCTTTAGCGCCGCTGAAGGTGGAGACCCAGTACTTTTTCAACACCTATTTTGGTTCTTTGGTCACCCTGAGGTTTATATCTTAATTCTACCAGGTTTTGGAATTGTGAGTCACGTTGTAGCAACATTTTCTAAGAAGCCAGTCTTCGGCTATCTTGGAATGGCTTATGCAATGGTATCTATTGGTTTCCTAGGGTTCATCGTATGGGCTCACCACATGTATACTGTTGGCATGGACGCAGATGTAAAAGCTTATTATGTGTTTGCCACGATGGTAATTGCTGTGCCTACCGGAATTAAAGTCTTCTCATGGATTGCTACTATGTGGGGTGGTTCGGTAGATCTTAAAACACCAATGTTATGGGCAATAGGTTTTATTTTTCTATTCACTGTAGGTGGTGTGACAGGTGTTGTTCTCGCAAATGCAGGAATTGATCATTCGCTCCACGACACTTACTATGTTGTTGCACATTTTCATTACGTTCTCTCTATGGGAGCTGTTTTTGCAATATTTGCTGGTTTCTATTATTGGTTTGGTAAAATGTTTGGCAGAAACTACTCAGAGTTTTTGGGCAAGCTACATTTTTGGTTAACTTTTATTGGAGTGAATATAATATTCTTCCCACAACACTTCTTAGGTTTAGCGGGAATGCCAAGACGATATGTTGACTACCCTGATGCATACGCTGGATGGAATTATATTTCCTCAATTGGCTCATTCATATCAGTTCTTGGTTTGGCAGTATTCTTTGTGATGTTAGTACACGCTCTCATGAAAGTTAGAGATTGTGCCGACAACCCATGGGGTGAGGGAGCTACAACACTTGAGTGGACATTGCCTTCTCCTCCACCATTCCACCAGTTTGAGGAGCTACCAAAAGTTAAGTAGAAATTACAATGGCAAATATTACCTCAGTTTCTAACAAACAGGAATTTGGGCTAGGATCTATTGCCGCAAAACTAGTTCTATATACCTCCTTGCTTAAACCAAGGGTCATGTCACTTTCTATATTTACAAGCTTTGTGGGAATGATAATCGCACCTGGAAGTTTAAGTTTTACAAAGGGTTTGCTCGCAATTCTTGCTATTTCAATAGGTTCTGGTGCGTCAGGAGCACTAAACATGTGGTATGAGAGAGATACTGACAAATTAATGAATAGAACAAAAGATCGAGCTTTGCCAACAAACCAAATAAGCGCTAATGGAGCACTCATCTATGGCATAACACTCTCAATAATTGCGGTATCAATGCTATACTTGGTTTCAAATTTAGCAGCTGCAGGATTACTTTTACTGACAATCTGCTTTTATATATTTGTTTACACAATATGGCTTAAAAAGAGGACACCTCAAAATATTGTGATAGGAGGTGCAGCGGGAGCCTTTCCCCCGATGATCGGTTGGGCAGTTGTGACAGGCGGAGTTTCAACTGAGATTTGCCTCCTTTTCATGTTAATTTTTCTATGGACGCCTCCTCATTTCTGGGCTCTTGCACTTTATAAATCTGATGATTACAAAAAGGCTGGAATTCCAATGATGCCACTGATTGTTGGTGAGCGTAAAACGATAAATTTAATTATCGCATATTCGATTACCTTATTGCCACTTACTTTAATTATGAGTTCATACTATTCTTTGTTTTTTGGAGTTTCGTCAACAGTACTAAGTATTTTTTTCATTTATTTGGCATTTGATCTCAAAAGATCGTGGTTGAAAGATGGCTTGCTTGAGCGAAAAGCTCAAATGCTATTTTATTTTTCAATTATTTATCTTTTTAATATTTTCTCAATTTTATTGATCGATAATTTACTATGGAATATTTACTGATGGATAAAAAAATAAAAAAAAGAAATATAATAACTGCACTTGTACTAGTTTTCTTTGTGGCTTTATTTTTTTCTTACACTGTTTATAAGTTGGGAACTATTTAAATGAATTTTATTAGGTCAAACAACAGTATCACTGCGATCGGACTAATTGGAATAGTTATCACCATGATCGCTTTAGCTTATGCGTCAGTGCCTCTATACAACTATTTTTGTAAAGTTACAGGATTTGGGGGTACCCCAAATGTGTATTCTTCTGAAAGCATTTATTCTATCGATAAAACTATCAATGTTAGATTAGACTCCAACGTTGGTTCTACCCTAGATTGGGAATTCTTTCCCGAGCAAAGAATTCATCAATTAAAGATAGGTGAAAATAAACTGATTAACTATGTGATAGAGAATAATACAAACCAAACTCTAAGCGGTACAGCTGTTTATAATGTATCACCAACTGAGGCAGGAAAGTACTTTAACAAAATTGAATGCTTTTGTTTTCAAGAAACGGAGCTTATGGCTAACGAAACTAAAATTATGCCTGTTTCATTTTTTATAGATCCCGAAATTGAAAATGATAAATATATTTCTGATTTATCAGAAGTTACTTTGTCCTATACCTTTTATGAAAACAGTGATACATAATTAGATATGAGTTCAGAAAATACAAAAAGAACACATGAATATCATTTAGTTGATCCTAGTCCTTGGCCCCTTCTCGCATCGATCGGAGCTTTAATCGCATGCGTTGGTGCGGTTGTATATTTTAGGACTGATGACATGTGGACAATGATAATTGGTTTAGCAATTGTTATTTATGTCTCATACATGTGGTTTAGAGATGTGATTATAGAGGGTGAACATCAAGGTCATCACACACCAGTTGTTCAAATTGGCCTTAGATACGGCATGACTTTATTTATTGCATCAGAAGTTATGTTCTTTGTTGCTTGGTTTTGGGCATATTTCAACGCAAGTTTATTCCCTACAGAACAAATAGGAGCTATTTGGCCTCCCCCAGATATTCATCTAATGGATCCATGGCATATACCTCTAATCAACACGTTAATCCTGCTTTTATCAGGAACAACAGTTACCTGGGCTCATCATGCATTGCTAGAAGGCAATAGAAAAGAGCTAATACAGGGACTATGGTGCACGGTAGGACTTGGCGTCGTATTCACTGGTTTTCAGGTTTATGAATACATGCATGCTGATTTTTCATTTTCTGGGCACATTTATGGTGCAACTTTTTATATGGCAACTGGCTTTCATGGCTTTCATGTTCTAATTGGAACAATATTCTTAATTGTTTGCCTTGGAAGATCGATTGCTGGCCATTTTAAATCTGATCATCATTTTGGGTTCGAGGCTGCTGCTTGGTATTGGCATTTTGTTGATGTTGTTTGGTTATTTTTATTTGCAGCAATTTATGTTTGGGGCTCATATTAATAAATACTATAATTGATTAAAAATCTTCTTTTCCACTTAATTTTTATTTCAACAATTGTCCTGCTTCTTTTGCTTTGTTTTTGGCAAACACAAAGGCTCGAATGGAAAAATAATTTAATAGAGTCAATTAATTCTAATTATAATTCTGTGACAGATGAATTTCCGTCAAATGACGAGAGCTCTCAATATGAATTCATGAATACTTCAGTAAAAGGACAACTATTAACTGGTAAAAAAATGTTTTTTTATAAATTTAATCTTAAAGGAGAGTCTGGTTACGAAATTGTCTTACCAATGGAAATGAATAGCAAAAAATTTATTTATGTAATACTTGGTTGGATACCGTTTGATTCAAAAGATAATTTTGAATTAGATGAAGTTTTCACAAATAGTGAGATAGAAATCAGAGGAGCTTTAATCTATTCGAAGGATCGAAAGCCACTTATTCCAGAAAATGATACAATTGCAAATACCTGGTATTTGCTCAATACAAGTGAAATGGATAAATATCATAAATTAAATTCTAGTAAGTATATGATTAAATTAATCGACCAAAGCTATTCTGATAATGTTCTGATTGAATTTGAGCCATCTAATATAACAAATAATCATCTCCAGTATGCTGTCACCTGGTTTTTGTTGTCTTTTGTAATTATGATAATGTATATCTACTATATTAGACAAAAGGTGCGAAAAAATGAGGTATAGAAGCACAAGGGGAAGCGATTACTTTGGGTTTAGAGAAGTTTTATTTGCTGGTTTAGCAAATGATGGAGGCCTATTTATTCCTGAAAATTGGCCAAATATAAATCATAAAGATATTAATCGAAATGTAAGTTATGAGGATTTAACAGAAATTATTTTATCCCCATTTATTGGTGATGAAATAGAGACCGATCAATTGAAGAGGATTATTAAAGAAGCGTATTCAAATAATTTTACAGAAAGTGACTGTGTATCATTTAAGGAGCTTAATAAAAACGAAATAATCGTGGAGCTGTTCAATGGCCCAACTTTAGCCTTCAAAGACTTCGCAATGCAATTGCTTATCCCTCTTTTTGATCATTTTTTAGAAAAAGAGAAGAAAAAAATAAATCTTATAGTAGCAACATCAGGTGACACAGGATCAGCTGCTATAAATGCAGTAAAAAAAAGCAAAAATATAAATATTTTCTGCTTATATCCTAAGGGTAGGATTTCAGAATTTCAGAGAAGACAGATGTCAACTGTAAATCAAGAAAATATTTTTCTTTGTGAAGTAGAAGGAACGTTTGATGACTGTCAAAAAATTGTTAAAGATATTTTGAAAGATACAAATTATAGTATGCATAATAATATATCAGCAGTTAATTCAATTAATTGGGCAAGAATTATTATTCAATCAGTATACTACTTTTATACATTTATTAATTTTATGGAAAGAGCTTCCAATAAAGTTAATTTTTCTGTCCCAACCGGTAATTTTGGAGATATTTATGCTGGATATGTTTCATATAAAATGGGATTACCTATCAATAAATTAATAGTAGCTACGAACGAAAATGATATTCTAAATAGATTTATGAAGTCAGGAGTATATGAGTCTAAAACAGTCATAAAAACATCAAGTCCAAGTATGGATATTCAGGTAGCAAGTAATTTTGAAAGATTACTTTTTGATATACTTAATCAATCAAATACTGAAACAAAAGCATCAATGGAAAATTTTGAAGCAAGTAGAAAAATATCAATATCTGAGGAACATTTAGAAAAAGTTCGAGAGGTATTTAGCTCAAATAGTTCTTCGATGGATATCGTTCAAAACACAATCAAATCTGTTAAAGATAATTTTTCATATGTTATTGACCCCCACACTGCAACAGGACTCGATGCATCGAGATTTGAAAAAGATGTAAATAGGCTTAATTTTGTTATGGCTACAGCTCACCCTGTAAAATTTTCTGAGGTTGTTGAAAAATCAATAGGTGAAGATTTAAATTTAACAAGTAAATACAACTACTTATTTGATGCTGAAGAAAAAATGTATAAAATGGAAAATAACACAATTCGAATTAAAGAATTTATTAAGGAGCAGATAAGCTAGTGTCATTTTTAACAACTTATTATCCAAAAAAGGTAATATTTGAGAGGAGAGGTGAAAATATCATCCTAAGACCTCCAGATTATAAAGATTGGAAATCATGGTCTTCATTAAAAGAAAAAAATAAAAAATATTTAAAACCGTGGGAACCTGCGTGGTCACCAAATGAGCTTGAAAGAAGCTCATTTGTAAAAAGAGTAAGATATTTTGAAAAACTCGCATTAGATGATAATGCATATTCCTTTCTGATATTTGAAAAAAATAATGATAATAATTTGATCGGCGAAATTAATATAAATAATGTTCAAAGAGGTGTAGTTCAATCCTGCTCAATTGGGTATTGGATTTGTGAAACTAAGATGGGTAAAGGTTTAATGAGTGAATCAATAAAACTTATCAAAGAATTTATTTTTGATGAATTGAATTTACATAGAGTAGAGGCAGCGTGCCTACCAAGGAATGAGCGTTCTTTAAAGACACTTGAAAAAAATAATTTTTGCATAGAAGGATTAGTAAGACAGTATTTGAAAATCAACGGCAAGTGGGAGGACCACTTACTTTTATCTTGTATTAAAGAATAAATTTAGTATGGTCGTCAAATGTCAAATTTAATTGGAAATGAATTGCCAAATGAAACTTTGGTTTTTATGGACAAGGATAAAGGGCCACAACCATTAAAGATATTGGACTTCTGTAAAAAGAAAAAAATAGTAATCTTCGGTGTACCAGGTGCATTTACACCAACGTGTGCTCGAAATCATCTACCTGGCTTCATAGAGAATGCTGACAAAATTAAAGAAAAAGCCATCGATGAAATCATATGTTTTGCAACTAATGACATATTTACTATGTCAGCATGGGAGGAAATTTCTGGATCAAATGGAAAAATAAAATTTTTATCAGATAGTAAGGCTGAGTTTGCAAAATCATTAGGCACAGACTATCCCGACACATTTGGAACATCGATCAAGACAAAAAGATGCTCACTACTTGTTAATGATGGAATTATTGAAAAATTTTTTGTCGAAGTTGATGGTGGTAAAGTTGATGTAAGTGGAGCAAATAAAATGATGGATTTACTGTAACTTATCTTTTTATCTGGGCGACAGCTAGTTTATCAGCGATTTCATTTCCGTAATCACCAGAATGACCTTTTACCCACTCCCATTTAATTGAGTGTTTATCGGTCAGATTGTCTAATTCAATCCAAAGATCTTTATTTTTTACGTCTTTTTTTTGTGCGGTCTTCCATTCATTGGTTTTCCATTTTTTTATCCACTCCTGAATACCTTGCATTACATACTTTGAGTCAGTGAAAATTATTATGTCTCTTTTTTCATTAAGATAATCTAGAGCATAAATAACTGCTTTTAATTCCATTCTATTATTTGTTGTGTTGTTTTCAGATCCACTTAACTCAATTTTCTTGTCATCAATTTCAATGTAAGCTCCCCAACCTCCATTACCCGGATTTCCTGAGCAAGCTCCATCGGTGTAAATAACAACTTTTTTAGAGGCCATATTCACCTACTTGTTTAACGGATTGGTGAAATTTGAGTTTAGTGAGATACTCATTAGGGTCCTTTTTAAGGATCAGTTCATTATCATCATGTGAATAGTAGTCGATTAAACGAGTTAGTAGATACCTAAGAGATGATGCCCTTGTAAGAAGAGGTAAAGCTTTTTTTTCTTCTTCTGAAAATTCTCGCAACTGATTGTAACTGCTTAATAAATGTTTTGCTTTTGTTGGATTGAATTCGTTATTATTTGGTTCAAAGCACCATGCATTTAGACAGATAGCAATTTCGTAAGCATAATAATCGGTGCATGCAAAATAAAAATCTATTATACCTGTAACTTCATTCCCTTCAAAAAATATATTATCTGGAAAAAGATCTGCATGAATTATACCTGATGGTAAACTATGACCAAGGTTTCCAGATAGAAAAGTATATTCTTCATTGATTAAATCAATTACTTGCGCGTCTATTTTATCGTCAAAATTTTTTAAAGTTTCAATTAAGCTGTTAAGATTTAAAAATCCAAGCTCATTTTCTCTAGTCATTTCAAGTCTAGCTGACTCTTTATGCATCCTTGCGATCGTGGAGCCTAAAGATGCACAGTGAATTGGTTTAATTTGATCTATTGACCTACCTTTTAAGAACGATGTGATTACAGCTTTTTTATTTTGAATTGAGTTTGAATAATTTCCTTTTTTATCTTGTATTACCTCAGGGCACTTTACATTATTTTTATTCAAATGATTCATCAGATCAAAAAAGAATTGAAGATTATCCTGATTTGTTCTTTCTTCAAAAATTGTAAGTATGTAATTTTTTTCTAGAGTCTTTAATAAATAATTTGAATTAGAAGTTCCACCTTTTATACCTGAAAATTCTAGAATATTTTCAATACTATAGTGATCAGTAAAAAGATCCAATTCTTCTCTAGATATGTGCGTATAGACTGCCATAATTTATTTATAGCTTAGAAAGAGGGATATAAATAATAAATTATACCTTAAGTTTGCTTATTTGATCGATTGATTGTTTTACAAGCTTATCTGCACTTTGGTCGTTGATATTTTCTGTGATAATTTTCTCAGCAATATTTACTGAGTTGTTTACAATCTCGTCATTAACTTTTGATATAGCCATTTTTTCAGCCCTTGATATCTTTTCTATGGCTTGTTGTTCGGCTCTTTTAATAAATTCCTCTGCTTTTAACTTTGACTCTTCTTCGTGATTCTTTGCAATTTCCTTTGCTTGATCAATAATTGCTTTTGCTTCCTTGTCAGCAGACTGAACCTTTCTCTCGTAATCGGCTAAAAGAGAATTTGCCTCTTCTTTTAATTTTCGGGCATTATCTAACTCAGATTTGATTTTATCAATTTCACCATCAAGCAGTTTCGCAATCATTGATGGCGCTTTGATTACAAGCGCAATTATGACAAATATTACAAAAGCTACTAATACCCAAGACGATGGATCTGAAAAGAATGATGACATTAAATTCTTCCTAGCATTAATTTAATTTCTTATTTATTTCCTCATCTGAAGGAATATTTTCAATATATCTTGATACAATAGCTTTAACGGTATCTAACGTTGCATTTCTTATTTCAATCTTGGATTTTTCTTCTTGAGCTTTTATTTTAGCTTGAGACTCAGAGATTAGGGAGTTTACTTTTTCTTCATTTTCTTTTTTAAGCATTTCTAAATGATCAAGCATTGCTTTTTTTGAATTAGTAATAATCTCATTTGATTCTTGTGATGCACTTGCCATTTGCTCATCATATTTTTTTAATATATCAGTTGCTTCTGTATTAAGATTATCAGCATCATTTATGTCATTTGAAATCTTATCTCTTCTTTCTTCAATAGTTGCGCCTAACCTTGGTATTACAAATTTCCACATGAACAGGTATAAAAGAGAAAACGTAATTACAAGCCAAAATAATTGAGATGGAAATGTAGTAATATCCATCTGCGGAAGACCAGCAGATTTCTGGCCCTCTGCAGCATATGCAAAATTAATTGGCGCAGTTAATAGAAAAACTTTTAATAAGATTTTCACTTTTCTTATCCAAATAAAATTAAGAAAGCTATTACAAGAGCAAATAAAGCAATCGCCTCAACAAGTGCAAATCCTAATAGAACTTGTCCGAACGCCTGTGGTGCTGCTGAAGGATTTCTAAATATACCCGAGACATAAGCCCCAAATACTGTTCCGATACCAGCTCCTGAACCTGCAACTCCAATTGTTGCCAATCCTGCGCCGATAAGTTTAGCTGCTTCTACTTCCATTTTTTTTCCTTTCGTTGTTGTAAATACTAATGATCCGGATGAAGGGCATCATTAAGATATATACATGTTAAAATTGTAAAAATATATGCCTGGAGTGCCGCAATAAGAGTTTCTAATGCATATAACACGACCAAAAAAACTAATGGTGCAAACCCTAAAAAGCCAAGCATTACAATAAATCCGGCAAATATTTTTAATATACTGTGACCTGCTAGCATGTTTGCACAAAGTCTGACTGATAAACTGATAGGTTTCGATAAGTATGAAATGATTTCAATTGGAACAATGAGTGGTGCTAGAAAAATTGGAATACCAGATGGATAAAAAATTCTTAAATATCCTAATCCATTTTTTACAAAGCCGATTATTGTGACTGCAACAAATATAAGACCAGCAAAAGCGAAAGTCACAATTAAGTGACTTGTTACAGTAAACGTATACGGTATTAGGCCTATAAAATTGCAAAAGAAAATAAACATAAATAATGAAAATATGAACGGAAAATAAGCCCTTCCTTGATCACCTACCTGGTCTCGTAACATGTTCGCAATGAAGTTATAAGAGAGTTCTGATAACATCTGCATTCTGTTTGGAATGATTGATTTTTTAGAAAGACCGATAACAAATAGCGCCATTGTTGCAGCGAGCGCGAATACCATAAATAAAGAAGAGTTTGTAAATGAAATATCAATACCACCTAACTGGATATCTGCAATTTTTGATATTTCAAATTGGTGTATAGGATCTATAGGATTATCAGCGGCCATCGATATATTTTTTAGTTATTTTGAAGACTTTTTGCAACCCTAAAAACGTTAAGAATTCCTGCTGCACTACCTAAGAGAAAGAAAATTAATGTGAAGATGGGTCTTGTATTAAAATAATTGTCAATCAGCAAACCAATTCCTAGCCCAACAGCCATTGCTGCGACAATTTCAACCACTACTTTCATGATTTTACCAAATGGTTTGGGGGCTTTAGCTTCTTTAATGGACTGACCTTTTTTTGCTTTTTTTATTCTATTTTCAAGAGAATTAGCATCATTATTCATCTTAAATATACTAAGCAACAGCTCCAATTTCTTCAGCTTTTTTAAGATCTACGGAGACAATTTGACTGACGCCTCGTTCAGCCATAGTTACCCCAAACAATCTATCCATTCTCGACATTGTGAGCGCGTGGTGAGTTATAATTAAGAACTTGGTATTTGTTTTTTCTGTAATGTCATCTAAAAGACCACAAAATCTATCGACGTTTGCATCATCCAGTGGCGCATCAACCTCATCAAGTACACAAATTGGCGAAGGATTTGTTAAAAATACAGCGAAGATTAGAGATAATGCTGTTAGTGCCTGTTCCCCACCAGATAACAATGACATTGACTGAAGTTTCTTACCTGGTGGACTTACCATCATTTCAAGCCCTGCTTCAAGTGGATCATCAGAGTCTATAAGTTCAAGGTGCGCCTTTCCACCGTTAAATAATTTTACAAAAACTTCTTTGAAATGTGTGTTTACAGTTTTAAACGCTCCAAGCAGTCTTGTTCTACCTTCTTTATTTAAATCTTCTATAGACTCCCTCATTTTTTTGATTGCGTTTTCTAAATCTTCTTTTTCAGCGGTCATTTTATCAAGCTCTTCATCTATTTCTTTTGTTTCCAAATCTGCCCTTAGATTCACAGCACCCATTGTTTCACGCTGCTGCTTAAGTCTATCAAGTCTCATCTCAGTTCTTTCGAGGTTAGCTCTCATAGTTTCAAGATCATCTGATATAGAGAGAGAATTTACAATTTCACTAGGAATACAATTAAACTTCTCTTTTGACTCGTATTCTAATTCTTTTAATCTTGACTCAGCTAATTCTTTTGTCGCTTCTGTTCTTCCTTTTGACTCTCTTATGTTAGCGAGATCATTTTGGGCTTTTCTTAAATTAGTTTCAATTTTTTTTAATTCATTATCAGCTTCAGCTAAACGATCAGCTGCAAACTGCCTTTCTGTCTCTGCGAAGCCTTTTGTTTCAATTAATTGACCTCTTCTCTGGGCAATTTCTTCTGGGCGATTAGAGATTTTTTCTAACTCTTGCTCAGTTTTTATTTTTCTTTTTTGCAGTGTTTCGATTTGTTCATGAGATGACTTAATTGTTTTATTCAATCTCTGAAATTCATATGTCCAATCACTTTGTTTTTGTTCAACGTCTTTTTGTCTAAGTTTTTCTCTTAATTCCATTGATAATGTTGCTGCATTTTTTGCCTCATTACTTGCTCTGTCATAATTTGCTTTAGCTTCATCTGAAATATTGCTTGCTTGATTTACTTTCTCACTGATTTCACCAAGATCATTGTAAAATTTTTCTTTAAATATATTTGTCCATTTCTCAGGATCATCATAGCCTTCCACGTCTTTTAAAGTTGATTGCCTTGATTTCAAATTTTCTGCTTTAATCAAAGTGTCTTGCCAATCATCTCTTTTAGAATTTTTAATCTGATTAAATTGTTCTATTTGTTGCTCAAGATTTGAAATCTCTGTTTCCAAAGTATCCTTTTCTAACTTGAGTTGATCAATTGTTTCATTGTTTATTTCTTGAAACTCTTCGTTATTAGAGAGATCTTTTCTTGCATTTAGTAAATCAAGATCTTTTTTAGCATCTTCCAGTTGAAACTGCTCCCTCTCACTATCACTGATTATTTGTTGAATCACGTTTTCAAGATTTCTTTTTTCTTCTTTTATTCGTTCTTCCTCATGATCTAATGACTCTCTCTCGAGGTTAATACGATTCAATTTTGCCGCAGACTCAATCTCTTTATCTCTTAAAGGCTTAATTTTCTCATTGGCTCTTAATTGTTCATTAGTAGCTTGAGTTACTTGCAACGTAAATTTTTGGATCTGAGACTCACTTGATCTTAAATTCTCATCTGACTTTTCATAAGATTCTTTTAAAGATGTCCACTTTAGGAATAAAACGATGCCTTCTAATTTGTTAATTTCAGACGATACTGAGCGGTAGGTTTCAGCTTGTTCAGCTTGTTTTTTAAGACTATTGATTTGATTATTTAATTGTTTCATCAAATCCTTAACCCTCTGTAGATTAGTTTCTGCGCCTTTCAATTTTAGCTCTGCTTCATGTCTTCGCGAATGTAACCCAGATATTCCTGCCGCTTCTTCTAAAACGGAGCGTCTATCTATAGGTTTAGCATTTATTAACGAACCTACACGTCCTTGGCTGATCAAGGATGGAGAATGAGCTCCTGTAGATAAATCTGCAAATAATCGTTGTACATCCCTGGCTCTGACGTCTTTACCATTAATTTTATAATCTGATCCCTTTTCAACTTCTATTTTTCTTTTGACTTGAATTTCAGTTTGATCATTAAATTCAGACGGCGCGTTTCTTTCCTCATTATCAAGATAGATTGTTACTTCAGCATTATTTCTCGCAGGTCTATCTGATGTACCAGAAAAAATTACATCTTCCATTCCTGAACCCCTCATGCTTTTTGCAGAGGTTTCTCCCATGCACCATCTTAGGGACTCAACAACATTTGATTTGCCGCATCCATTAGGACCAACTATACCTGTTAAACCCTCATCGATGTTTAATTCAGTAGGATCAACAAATGATTTAAAACCAAGAATTTTTATTTTTTTAAATTTCATTAATTAATTTCTTTTTCAATTATTTCATCAAATTCATTAATCGACATATTACCTGCATAAATTTCACCATTGATTATGAAAGTTGGAGTTGAAGATATATCATACTCCTCAACACCCTCTATCCGCTGCTCCAGTATAAAATCAGTAATATTCTCATTTTCCATACAGCCATTAAATGCCTCCTCAGATATGCCGAATAGGGCCCCGTAATTTTTAAGTGCATTAGTGCTGTTTTCTAGTACACTATCGCTCTGATTAGTTACAATCCATTTTTTTTGATCCTTAAACAAAATTTTGTCCATTGCAAAAAAATCATTTTCATCAACACAATGAAGTAATTTAAAAGCGTTAAGATCAACCGCATTGAGAGCGAAAGGTCTCAATTCAAAATTCACTTTACCTTTATCAATATAATTTTCTTTAATTTCTGCAAAGGTGTCATTACTAAAGTCGGCGCAATGACTACAAGTGAGCGATCTATATTCAATAATTTTCACAGGTGCGTCGCTATCACCTAACTGCATACCTTTTAATGTACTGCTAGCAAACAATCCATTAATTGGAAATATCAATGCAAATAGAAATACAATAAAACTAGTGCTGAATAAAAAATTAGATTTAAAACCCATATTTTGCATGTTTTTTTTATATATATACAACATGTTGAATATACTCAATTTTTCCTTATTTTAATAGGATTTATTACTCTGTCGGAGTAGCAGAAAATTTTGTTTGAATTAGGACTTTAAAATTTTTGAAGCGATTTTTTCAAAGTTTCTTCTAAGATCAGGATATTTTTTTAGTTCATCATAATTCTTACTTTGGTTCTTAATATCACTTTCTAATTTATTGATTTTAATAGTATTTTTAACCTTAATTGATGCTTGTATTATTTCAACTTTATTGATCACTTCATAGCCAAAAAAAAGATTAATTTTTTTAATTATTTTCTCTCGCTCGTGCTCAAACGCAAAAGCCATACTTCTATCAACTTTAACAATTAATTTACCACTATTTTTTTCACTACTCTTTCCTATTTTAAGCCTTAAAGGGATGGTCAATTTTGCAAATTTTTTGCCTACAATTCTCTC
>CACCND010000005.1 GCA_902547315.1 uncultured Pelagibacteraceae bacterium
TTTGCTGCTATTCTATGGCCAAAAGAATTTGGTGGTTATGGTGGATCACCAATACAACAAGTTATCTACTCTCAAGAAGAACATGATTACTTGGTGCCTTCGGGATATTTTGAGATTGGAATTGGTATGCTTGGCCCAACAATGATGGTGTGGGGTAAAGATGAAGATAAAAAAAGATATTTACCAAAAATGATCACAGGTGAAGAAATATGGTGCCAACTTTTTTCAGAACCTTCAGCAGGATCGGATTTAGCTGGAATTAAAATGAAAGCTGAAAAGGATGGCGATGAGTGGATTTTAAATGGGCAAAAGGTTTGGACATCTGGGGCACACTTTGCAGATTATGGAATGATAGTTGCAAGATCTGATCCATCCGCTTTAAAGCACAAAGGCCTTACTTATTTTTATTTAGATATGAAAACACCTGGCATAGAAATAAGACCAATTAAGCAGATTTCAGGTACTTCAAATTTTAACGAAGTCTTTTTCAATGATGTAAGGATCCCTGATAGTCAAAGACTAGGTGGAGAGGGTGAAGGCTGGAAAGTTGCGCTTACTACACTTATGAATGAAAGACTTGCAGTTGGCGACCCTCCTGGACTTGATTTTGATCAAATATTTGAAGCGGCTAAAGAACTAGAAGTTGAAGATGGTCTTGCAATCAAAAATAGTGAAGTTAGACAGAAAATGGCTGACTGGTATGTTCAATCTCGCGGTCTGCAATATACAAAATTTAGAAGTATTACTGCCTTATCAAAAGGTCAGACTCCAGGTCCAGAGCTATCAATAAGCAAACTTGTTACAGCGTCAAAAATGCAAGATGTCTCAGCTTACGCGCTAGAATTAATGGATTCTTCAGGCATGGTACATCACGACCAAAACCCGGTATTAAAGAACTTATTTCAAAATGGATATTTTTTCTCTGCGGCGATGAGAATTGCTGGCGGCACAGATGAAGTTCTTCGCAATATTATAGCAGAACGTGTTCTTGGGTTGCCACAGGATGAAAGAGCGGACAAAAAAGTTCCATTTAACGAACTTCCTTCTGGCAAAAACTAAGCTCTAAGTGTTTACAACGATATTTAGCAATGTTGCTTCTGGCGACTTGCTATTTTCAGTAATGTTGTTGGTTAGTACAGGTATTTTTGCTGGTTTTATTGCGGGACTTTTTGGAATTGGTGGAGGTGTAGTTGTTGTGCCTGCTCTATACTATATTTATACACTGGCAGAAGTAGATGAGAGTATCAGGATGCACTTAGCTGTTGGAACTTCTCTTGCAAACATTGTACCAATCTCAATTATATCAGCCATAAATCATCACAGAAGGGGTTCAGTCAATTTAGATTTTTTAAAATTTATTTTTTTGTCATTATTGATCGGAGTGATTTTTGGTTCGATAGCAATATCATTTCTTGAAGGTAGTAGCCTAATACTAATTTATTCTATAATTTTATTTTTTGTTGCTCTTCAATTTTTCTTTTGGAAAGATGAATGGAGATTTGCAGATAAATTTCCAAACAATTTAAAAGGTCATGGCTATGGATCAACAATTGGTTTTTTATCTGTAATCATAGGCGTTGGTGGTGGCTCAATAAGTATACCCGTCTTAAAACTTTATAACTTCGATATACACCGTGCCATTGGAACTGCTGCTGGTATTGGAACAATAATTGCTGTTCCTGGTACACTTGGTTTCATTATAGTGGGAATTCAAAATAATGTATCTCTACCTCTCACTTATGGATATGTAAGTTTAGTAGGTTTAATTTTAATAACGCCCATGACAATTATAGGCGCCCCTTTAGGAGTAAGATTTGCCCATTATCTCTCCAAAGGTAAATTAAGTTTTATTTTTGGTTTATTTATTTTATTTATGTCTATTCGCTTCTTTATTGAATGGGCATCATTGACATCATAGTTTTTGGTCGTATTCTCCAACTTTACCAGTTTCATTTAAAAGTGTGTTAATGTATTTAAAAATCATTTCAACTTCTTCATTTGAAACAAGGCTTTCAATAACTATAACTAATGAAGGCTTATTTGATGACGCTCTGATTAATCCCCATGAACCATTTGATAAGCTAAATCTGATTCCATTTATTGTATTTGTTTCAACAATTTCACATCCAGTAATTTTCTTTTTATTCTCCTGGTCCTGAATTATTTTTTTTATTATTTCATCTACGACACCATATTTTTCTTCATCCTTGCAGAAAGGTGCCATTGTTGGAGATTGATAAGAAGTTTTCATATTTGAATATAATTCAGACATACTCTTATCTTTATGGTGATCTAAATATTCAATCACCATAGAAGCTGATCTTAGACCATCGTCAAAGCCCAATCCTAGAGGCGCACCAAAGAAAAAATGACCACTTTTTTCGAAACCGCATAAAGCATTTAATTCATTAACTCGCCTTTTAATATGTGAGTGACCAGTCTTCCACATATCAACACTACAATTGTTTTTTTTCAAAATTTTATTATTAAGAAATAAGCCAGTCGATTTGACATCGATGACAAATTTTGAACTTGAATATTTATCTGATAAATATTCTGCCAGCATTAATCCAATTTTGTCAGAAAATATTTCGTTGCCTTCATTGTCTACAACTCCCAGACGATCACCGTCACCATCAAAAGCAAAGCCAACATCTGCATTATTGTCTTTTACATTCTTTGAAAGATCATTGAGCATTTCTAGATCTTCTGGATTAGGATTATAATTAGGGAATTTAAAATCTAATTTACAATGCAGTTCAATTACTTCACATCCAAGACTTCTCAAAAAGTCAGGAGCAAATGCCCCTGCTGTTCCATTGCCACATGCTAAAACAACTTTCATACTTCTTTTTACTGATTGCGTGCCCTTGAGATATTTTAGATACGCATCACGAATACCTTTTTCAAATTCGTAACTGCCATTATTTGATGCAATAAAATCATGACTATTTTCAGTAATGGTCTTTATTTCTTTTATATCTTCAGGGCCAAAAGTAAGTGATTTTTCTATTCCACATTTTATTCCAGTCCAACCATTTTCATTATGGCTTGCAGTTACCATGGCAAGACTATCAGCATCTAAGTAATGTTGAGCAAAGTACAACATCGGAGATAAAGCTAAACCAACATCGATTACTTTAAGACCGCTTGTTAATAACCCTTTTGCTAAATGATATTTTACCTCAGCACTGTATGATCTATAGTCTTGACCAATAACTATTGAAGAACCCTGGCCTTTGATAATACTTATATATTTCCCAAGACTGAAACCAAATATTTCTAATCCTTTTTTGTTAATTTCTTCTGGATAAAGCCAACGTACATCATACTCTCTAAACCCGTTTGGTGATATTTCAGCTTTATCTAAATTTTCATCTAAATCTATAGAAAGAGGTTTTTGATTTTCAAAAATTTCCATTTTTTTCTTGCTATGTATTACCGAATATAGAATAGTTTTTATGTTGGTTCGCGTAAAGTGAATAAAAGGGAATAGAGTGAAAGCCTCTAACTGTACCCGCAACTGTAATTACGAAGTTTAATTACGAATACCACTGAAGAAATTTCGGGAAGGTGTAATTAAGCATTGACGTATAAGTCAGGAGACCTACCAGCAGAATTCAGTCATCCTCAAGTAATCGGGATAATTATTTGGTCTTTTCAAAGGTTGTGGTGGCTTTTTTAACCACTGCAACAAATAATATTTCAGTATTGTGTTGTAGCACCGACCCAAGGAGGTTGTATGTATAAGTTTATTGTAACTGTAATATTATTAAATATGTCTAGTGTTTTTTTAGCTGCCGATGAAGTAAGAACACTAGTGATCACCCCAAGTGGATATGAAACTCAAATAAATAAAGTAGGTGGTAGTGTTACTGTAATTTCTTCAGAAGAAATTGCTAATAGTGGACATCAAACAGTGAGTGAAATATTAAATATGGTTCCAGGCATTCACTCTGTATCTACTGGTTTTGGTGGTACAGTATCTCTTTTTTCTCGTGGACATGACTCTGATATGACAAAAATAATGTTAGATGGAGTTGATCTTAATGATCCCTCTGCATTTGGAACGACTGCTGTTCTTTCCACGCTAATGTTAAACAATATAAATCGAATAGAGATCGTGAGAGGACCTCAAAGTTTAATTTCAGGTGCGGATGCTATGGGTGGAGTCATAAATATAATTACCAATAAGAGTATTACTGAAAATTCAGTTTCAGCAACTACTGGTAGCAACAGCACTCATAGCGCAACTGTCAATATAGGTACAAAACAAAATGATTTTAAAATAAATTTGAATCTTAGTAAATTTCAGACAAAAGGTATTAATGTTCGAACTGCAGGTAACATTGATAACGATGGATTTGACCAAACTTCGATGAATCTGGCAGTTAATCGCGATTTTAACGATGTAAGAGTAAAATTTAATTACAAAAATCAGGCTGGCAGAGTTGAGTATGATGAGTCTACTTCTCAAGCAATACCAATATATGTCGATAATGATTATATTTTTTTGAACACAGGAATTGATTACGAATACTCCCCCAATACTCTACTGAGTGTCGAATATAATAAATCAGACTTTGATCGAAGAGATAATGGTCAATATGGTAGCACTAATTACTTCTCAAAAGTTGAAATTTTAAAAGGCAAATCAAAAATTATTCATGATGGAAATATAGTTCTGGTAGGCATAGAAACAAAGTCTGAGCAATATTTAGGAACATACGCGCCACCAAATAAGAATAGTGTAAGTGAACAAAGTTTCATAATTCAAAATGAATTTAATAATCAAAATACATCTATACTTGCAGGAGTGAGAGTTGATAATCATGAAGCCTACGGTAATTATACTACTTTCAAGGCTTCATTAAATCAGCCAATTGAAGACGTTCCTGGACTTATTGTTAAAGCAAGTATTGGTACTGGTTTCAGGGCACCTACGTTAGGTGAACTTTATGGTCAATATAATGCTAATCAATCATTACAACCAGAAGAAAGTCTAGGATATGAATTTGGATTTATTAATTATTTATCTTCTAAATTAGATTTTGGTTCAACTTATTTTAAAAGTGAAATTGAAGACGCAATTACTTATGGGTCTCCAACATATTATAATGCTGGTGGAATATCTGAGCGCGAGGGAATAGAGACTTATATTAATATATATCCCTATGATAATTTTTCTCTAAAGGTAAATCATACTCATTTAACTACAGATGAAAAAGTATATGTAAGACGCCCGAACAATAAACTATCGTCATCAGCAAATTACAAATTAGATGATCAAATAGATATTTTTGGAAGTTTATTAGTAGTTGAGGATCATTACGACGTGGGATCAGTAAAAATTGACTCTTTCCAGGTACTTGACGCTGGTATTAATTATGCACCAGATAAGAGTACAATTCTTAAATTTAAAATTAATAATTTAGCCAACGAGCGTTATGAGCAAATTTCAGGGTATCCTGGATTACCTAGACAGATTTTCCTTGAATTGTTCAAGAGTTTTTAAGAAGTTTAGAGTTGTATAAAACATTGCATAATATAATTCATTTAATATATTGATGTTATGATAAAAAGTCACTTGAACATCGTTACTATTTTTACGTTAATAATACTTTTGGCTATGAGCAGACTGGTACCTCATCCACCAAATTTTACTCCGATTATTGCAATGGCCGTTTTATCGGGAGCCTTTTTAAATAATAGGCTTTTATCTTTTACCTTCCCTTTGCTTGCAATGTTTATAAGTGATTTATTTCTTGGATTTCATTCAGGTATATTTGTAGTTTATTTTTCAATTGCAATTTGTGTATTTTTAGGATTTTTAATTTCTAAGAAACCGAGCTTAATAAATTCTATCCTAGCACTATCAGCTAGTGTATTTGTATTTTACGTGATAACTAATTTTTCCGTATGGTACAGTTCAGGTCTCTATCCTCAAACAATCGAGGGATTAATTTCGTGTTACATTTTAGCATTACCCTTTGTTCAAAATACTTTGATTTCAACACTATTTTTTGGGCTTGGATCTTTTTTGGTTTACGATAAGCTTCAAAAATATCTAATTTTTAGCACAAAAAATCAGAATAGTTAGTTGAATAACGATATTTAAAATATTATATCAATAGTATAATTATAAGGAGATTCTATGGACACCGCGTTTTCAAATGAAGATTTAAAGTTTCAAAGTGAAATAAGTGATTTTATTAAAACCAATTACCCGCAAGAACTTAGAGACTCAATTAATACAAAAAGAAAATTAGGTAAAGAACTCTCAAGAGAAGATCTTACGGCTTGGCATAAGATTTTAGGAAAGCACAACGGCTGGTCTGCTCCAAGTTGGCCTAAACAATATGGTGGTGCTGAATTTACTCCTACACAAAAATATATTTTCGAACAAGAATGTGCAAAAGCTGAATGCCAATACATAATGCCATTTGGAATCAACATGGTTGGTCCGGTAATTTATACCTTTGGAAATGAAGAGCAAAAAGCTCAACACTTACCTGGAATTTTGAGTGGTGAAGTCTTTTGGTGTCAGGGTTACTCAGAGCCTGGCTCAGGTTCGGACCTTGCCTCATTAAAAACAAGTGCTGTGAAGGAAGGTGACCATTATATCGTTAATGGACAAAAAACTTGGACTACAATGGCACAGTATGCAGATTGGATTTTTTGTTTAGTAAGAACTAATCCAGATGCTGAAAAACCTCAACAAGGCATTTCATTTCTTTTGATTGATATGAAAACTCCTGGTGTAACAGTTAGACCTATTAAGCTTATGGATGGATCTCATGAGGTGAATGAAACTTGGTTTGATAATGTCAAAGTTCCAGTAGAAAATTTAATTGGTCAAGAAAACATGGGTTGGACGTATGCAAAATTTTTATTAGCTCATGAAAGATCAGGTATTGCCGGTGTAGCAAGATCTAAGAAAGCAATAGAAAGAATTAAGCAGATTGCTAGTTCTGAAATGTCATACGGCGAACCTTTAATTCAAGATCCAGCATTTAAGGCGAAAATAGCAGCTGCAGAATTAGAGTTATCAGCACTTGAATACACTGAGTTAAGAACGCTTGCAAAAGACTCGGCCGGTAAAGGTCCTGGGCCAGAGTCTTCTCTTTTAAAGATTAAAGGAACAGACATTCAGCAAGCTGTTACTGAGTTGGCCATGGAAGCTGTTGGATATTATGCAAATCCTCACCTAGGCACAACTTTGAGTAATGAATATGTCGGTCCAGACTATGCTACGAACCTATCAGGAACATATTTTAACTTTCGTAAAGCATCTATTTATGGAGGATCTAACGAAATTCAAAGAAATATCATAGCTAAAATGGTCTTGGGACTTTAGTAGCTTTTGACATATTTACTGTCATAACTTATAACGCTTCTTTATGAATTTTGATTACACCGAGGAACAGACCTTGCTGGACAACATGGTTACTTCTTTTGTAAGAGATAATTATGATTGGGACACTCGTTGCAACATAGTCAAATCAGAGGAGGGATGGAAAGAAGAAAATTGGAAACAATTTGCAGAACTTGGTCTTCTAGGGGTTCCATTTGATGAAGCCTACGGAGGGCTTGGTGGAAAATCTGCTGATTTAATGATAGTTATGGAACAGTTTGGAAAAGGACTCGTTGTTGAACCATATTTACCAACTGTAATATTAGCTGGTGGATTGATATCAAAACTTGGATCAGAGGAGCAAAAGAATTCGATTATACCAGAAATAATCTCAGGAAATATTAGATGTGCGTTTGCATATGCTGAGCCACAAAGTAGATTTGATTTAAATGATGTAAAAACGTCAGCCGCACTCAACGGAGATGACTATGTATTAAATGGTTTTAAGTCTGTGGTATTTGGAGCAGGTATGGCTTCACACCTTATTATTTCTGCAAGAACTGAAGGAGAGCAAAGATCTGAGTCTGGAATTACATTATTTATTGTTGATACAAAGTCTGAGGGACTTACACTGCAAAACTATCCAACAATTGATGAATACAGAGCCTCAGAAGTTATCATTGAGAATCTAAAAGTTTCAAAAGATAATGTTTTAGGAAAAATTAATATGGCTTACGATGCCATTGAGGAAATTGTAGATATAAGCACTATTGCTGCATGCTCTGAAGCAGTTGGTATCTTGCAAGTTTTAAAAGACTCTACAACTGAATATTGCAAAAACCGGAAACAATTCGGACAGTCAATTGCTAAAAATCAGGTTATACAGCACCGTCTTGTGGATATGATGATTGAGTATGAACAGGCTAAGTCAATTCTCTACATGGCAGTGACAGCGGATTTGAGTAATACAGATGAACGAAGAAAAGCAGTATCAGCTGCTAAAGCACGTATAGGTAAAGCAATAAAATTTATAGGCGAAAGCGCTATTCAATTGCATGGTGGAATGGGAGTTGTTGATGAATATATGGTAAGTCACTATTTTAAAAGGGCGACAATGATCGGAGTATTATTTGGAAACACTGATTATCATATGAAAAGATATATGACACTTACCCAATCAGGTATCTCATCATCTGATGAAGCAATTTCAGTAAGTGTTACTTAAATAGATTTTATTCAGCCAGTTTTTTAAATATGTGAGCCGTGTGCTCCGCACCTGTTTTAAGCGCCTTACCATTATCCATATTCGATGCTTCAGCCCACTTTTCAGCTAACATATCCGCATTAAGTTCATCGCCTTTTAGAGCAACACCTTGTGAATGAACTATTTCTGCAGAAGCGAATACACCAGCACCGGCTGATATCATTGCACCATTCGGTGCGTCTTTTGATGCCATAAACATGACTGCTGGTGAAACAGTTTCTGGTTTTAAACTATCAAAAACTGCATCTGGCATTCCTAAATTTTCTGTCATTCGTGTAGCCGCAACGGGAATTAGAGAATTTACTCTAATATTATATTTCATACCTTCAATTTTAAGAGTATTCATTAGCCCAACAACTCCCATTTTCGCAGCACCGTAATTTGATTGTCCAAAATTTCCAAACACGCCAGAAGATGAAGATGTCATAATTATTCTTCCATAATTTTGTTCTGTCATAATTGGCCAAACTGCTTTTGTACAATAAACAGAACCCATCATATGAACGTTCACTACAAACTCGAAATCATCAAGTGTTACTTTTGCAAAAGACTTGTCTCTTAGAACACCTGCATTATTCACTAAAATATCAACACGACCAAAGGCAGCCATTGTATCATCAACTAATTTTTTCACGCCTGCTTTGTCAGTTACACTTGACCCATTAGAAATTGCCTCACCGCCCATAGCTTTTATTTCATCAACTACCTTATCAGCAGCTTCACTTGATCCACCAGTACCATCAACAGAACCACCTAAGTCATTTACGACAACTTTAGCCCCTCTTTTTGCAAATTCTAATGCGTGACATCTTCCAAGTCCACCACCTGCGCCTGTAACTATTGCAACTTTATCATTAAAATTAATTGTCATGTTTAACTCCTATTAGATTAATTCCGTTAACTGGGAAAAATTGTTTATAACTAAATCAGCATCATTGTAAATATTTTTATTATCAGTATATCCATAACCCACCAAAACAACTGGCATATTTGCATTGTGGCCAGCATTTAAATCTGTTGCACTGTCTCCAATCATTATCGACTCATCTTCACTTACATTTAATTTTTTACATATTTCAATCAGTGGAAATGGATTAGGCTTACTTTTTGCAAACGTATCTCCACCCACGAGATAGTCAAAGTAATGCAAGACTCCAAGTTTTTCTAATAACATATTGCTGAGCTTTTCCATTTTATTTGTACAAACTGCCAACTTTAATTTTTTAGATTTTATGAGCTTTAATACCGTTTCAACATTTTCAAATAATACACTATCGTCATCAATATTGTGAGTATAGTGAAGCAGAAATATTTTTAACATCTCATTAATTTTATTATCATCATGAGGAATATTTTTAGTAACCACTGTTCTTCTAATTAATTCACGAGCTCCATAACCTACTAGATGCCTTATTTCCTCTAATGTGACAAGCGGTTCGTTAAGCTCTGATAGCATATAATTCAGTGAGTTCTTAAAATCTGGAGCTGTATCAACTAGAGTTCCATCTAGGTCAAATATGAAGAGTTTCTTATTTTTTAAATTCATTTTTTTGAGTAAATCTCTGAAATAAAATTTTACGATACAATTAATGGCATATTGGTTATTTTCCAAAAAAAATTCAATGAAAAATTTAGAAATAATAATACTTGCCGCAGGTAAAGGCACAAGGATGCAATCAAGTAAACCCAAAATACTTCATGAATTGGGTGGTAAGCAAATAATTGATTATGTGATCGATGCATCAATTAAATTGAAGCCAAAAAGAATTCATCTTGTAGTCAATAACCAAATTCAAAATAATTTTAAAAAATATAAAAATTTAAATATTGTTATTCAAAAAAAACAGAATGGTACTGGCGATGCAATAAAGTCTGCTTTAAAAAGTCTTGGAAAAGACTCAGTTACTCTAGTTCTTTACGGTGACGTCCCCCTTATCAAACATAAAACTATTCTTAATGTTTTAAAAATTAAAAAAAACATAATTAACTTATTATGTTTCAATAAAGAAGATACAAATAACTACGGTAAAGTTATATTAGGTACTGACGGTTTGATTAATCAGGTTATTGAGCAAAAAGAACTAAAGAAAAAAGAACATTACTACTTATGTAATTCAGGAATCTTTGCTATCGAGACAAAGCTATTAAGTTCTTTGTTACCTAAATTAAATAATAATAATAAGAAGAAAGAATTTTATTTAACTGATATATTTAATCTGGCATTTAAAAAAGGTGTAAAAGTCAATCCGATAGAAACAGCTGAGAATGAAGTTATGGGTGTAAATGACAAAAATGATTTAGCGATGGCTGAAAAAGAAATTCAAAATGAATTGAGATCCAAGCACCTCACTGCAGGTGTGACCATGAAAGATCCCGATACTGTTTATTTATCGAAAGATACTAAAATTGGAAAAGACGTTACAATTCATCCATTTGTGATCATCGGTAAAAACGTAGTTATTGGTAACAATACTGAAATTCACGCATTCAGTCATATAGAAGATTGTAAAGTTGGAAATGAAGTCAGTATTGGACCTTATGCAAGAATAAGACCAGGCACAAAAATAAAAAACAATGCTAAGATTGGTAATTTTGTAGAGATCAAAAATTCAAAAATAGATAAGGGGTCAAAAGTTAATCACTTGTCATATGTAGGTGACACAGAAATGGGTAAAAAAGTTAACGTGGGAGCTGGCACTATTACTTGCAATTACGATGGTGCCTCAAAGTTTAAAACATTTATAAAGGATAAGGCCTTCATTGGATCAAATTCATCATTAGTTGCTCCTTTGATAGTAGGCAAAAACGCATATGTGGGTTCAGGTTCTACGATAACACAAAATGTCAATGATAATAGCCTGGCTATTGAAAGAAATTCACAGAAAGAAGTTAAAAATTGGTCAAAAAACCGGGGTAAAAAGTAATGTGCGGTATCATTGGCATAGCATCAAATAAAAAAGTGTCTTCAAGTATTATCAACGCTCTTAAGAAATTAGAATATAGAGGTTATGACTCTGCAGGCATTGCAATAAATAGCGCCAATAAAATTAATCAAAGGAAAGTAAAAGGAAAATTAGATAATTTGATACACGCTCTTCAAAAAGATCAATTTGATGGCAATACTGGAATAGGCCATACTCGTTGGGCTACACATGGAGAACCATCAGATAAAAATGCCCATCCCCATTCATCAACCTCAGTATCGCTTGTACATAATGGAATAATTGAAAATGCCGCAGAGTTAAAAAAATTAAAGGAAGTAAAAGATTATCATTTTGAGTCTGACACTGACTCTGAGGTAATCACTGCGTTATTAACGTTCTATTTAAAGGAGGGTCATAGTCATCTTAAGAGTGTTCAAAAGACAATTTCTTCTCTTGAGGGGTCATATGCGCTAGCAATTATTTTTAGTGATAGTGAAGACACCATTTATGGCGCTAAGAATGGAAGCCCGCTTGTTGCTGGTACAAATGGAGTTGGCAATTCAATTGGATCTGACTCGATTGCACTTAGCTCAGTTGCCAATAAAGTATGTTACTTGGAAGACGGGGATATAACAGTATTAAATAAAGAAAGTATAGAAATTTATAACCTGGAGGGCGAAAGAGCAAATAGAGAATTTGTTGAAATAGGAATTAACGATACAGAAGTTTCAAAGGGTCCTTATAAGCACTTTATGGAGAAAGAAATACATGAACACCCTCATGCAGTAGGTGAAACATTTCGACAATTTATTGATTACGATAAGGGTACAATTGCAATTTCAAATATTAATTTAAATTTTGATAAAATTTCAAAGATTTATCTGATTGCTTGCGGAACAGCATATTACTCATGTTTAGTTGGAAAATATTATTTTGAACAATATGCAAGGACACCAGTTGAATGCGATATGGCATCAGAGTTTCGTTATCGTGATCCAGTAATTGATCCAAATGCATTATGTATATTTGTTTCTCAATCTGGTGAAACCGCCGATACTAAAGCTGCATTAGATTATTGCAGAAAGCAAAAAATTCAGACGTTGAGTATTGTAAATGTTAAAAATAGCTCAATAGCAAGAGATAGTGATCACTGTATTTATACTAAGGCAGGAGCAGAAATAGGGGTTGCTTCAACGAAGGCGTTTACCGCTCAATTATCAGTGCTTCTATCTCTATCAATTCATTTAGCATCAGAAAAAAAATTCGTGTCTGTTGAGGAAAATATAAAGTTATGTAAGGAGATTATGCAAGCACCTCTATTGCTTGAACAAGCAATTGAGAGATCTTATTCACTAAAAGACACAGCAAAAGCAATTATAAATGCCAAGGGTGTAATGTATCTTGGCCGTGGTACAGCATTTCCATTGGCATTGGAAGGAGCATTAAAGTTTAAAGAAATATCATATATCCATGCAGAGGGATATCCTGCAGGCGAAATGAAACATGGTCCGCTTGCATTAATAGAAAAAGATTTGCCAGTTGTTTGCATTGTCCCACCAGGTCCCCTTTTTCATAAAACAATTTCAAACATACAAGAAGTTATTGCTCGTGGGGGTAAAATATTAATGATAACAGACGATGAAACATTGGAGTCAAATTCTGAAAATATTTGGGAAGTTTTTCGTTTACCAAAATGTCCTAAATCAATTGAAGCAATCGTTTATTCAGTTCCCATTCATATGCTTGCCTATTATACGGCAGTTGAGCTTGGCAATGATGTCGATCAGCCTCGAAATCTTGCTAAGTCTGTTACCGTAGAATAATTTATTGACACAAAAACTGACAACATATTATCTTTGTTTAAATGTTAGCAAAGATAAGTATCCTTATTTGTTTGTTTTTTTTTAATGCAATAAGTTTCATTCATGCATATGAAGTTTCACCTGGCATTTTGAGAACTCCTGACACACAATTTGAAAATTTAGAAGATTATCCATTTGATCCAAATTATATTGAAATTGATGGTTTAAGAATTCACTACCTCGATGAAGGACCTAAAGATGGTGATCCAATTTTCCTTCTTCATGGCTTACCAACTTGGAGCTATCTATTTCGAACAATGATACCTGTGTTAACTGACGCAGGTCATAGAGTCATTGTTCCTGACTTAGTAGGATTTGGAAAGTCAGATAAATTTATATCTAAATATGACTATAGTTATGAGTTTCATATCAACACTATGAAGGCGTTAGTGGGGCAACTTGATTTAAGAGAAGCTACATTCTTTGGACAAGATTGGGGAGGCATGATCGGACTTCGGGTTGTAGCTGAGATGCCTGATCGTTTTGCAAGAGTTGTTGTGTCAAATACAGGCATGGCCGCTAGAGATGGAATAACGGCATGGTTATTTGAAAATTTCGTCAAGTTTATGGTCTGGTGGAATGGAGAGGTCACTTTTGAGGAACTTAAGAAAGCCGCCGATAAAGCACTAATGTTGGAAGAGTCATCACCACTTGAAGGCATGAGAATGTTTTCAAAATGGATTGCACACTCGTATTACTCGGATGATATGGATGTATCAGGAATTATTTCTACCTTCGGGCGTTTAGAGCTATCTGATGAGCAAATCAGAGCTTATGAGGCTCCATATCCTTCAGGTCAATATAAAACAGGAGCTCATGTCATGGCTTATTTTATACCAACACAATTATCCGAGAATGAGAGATACTGGAAAGATGTTTATGAAAAATGGGATAAACCTTTTCTTGTGGCTTTTGGAGGTAATGAACGAATAACATTAACTATGAAGGAAGATTTTTTGAATAGGATACCGAACCCGACTGTTGTTACTTTGGAAGGAGTTGGACATTTCTGCCAAGAAGAGGCTGGTCCTGAACTAGCAAATTTAATAAATGATTTTATTCTAAAAAACTAGAAAATATAAAATTTATACCTATTATAAACTAAACTTTTATTTAAAATTAGACGTATGACAGTAACTTTAAGATCAGATGGAGATGTCTCAATCATTCAAATGGATGATGGAAAAGTTAATGTATTCTCTCCTGATATGATAAAAAATTTTAGTGAGATATTAGATCAAGTTCCATCTGATAAAGGTTCTGTTTTAATAGCAGGTCGAGAAGGAATGTTTTCTGCTGGGTTTGATTTAAAAGTTATGATGTCAAGTCCGGAAAATGCTGCTGATATGGTTAAAAGTGGTTTTAACTTATTATTAAAAATTTTTACCTTTCCAAGACCGATTGTTGCAGCTTGCAGCGGACACGCAATCGCGCTTGGTGCTTTTTTACTTTGTAGCTGTGATCATCGAATAGGAATTAAAGGCGACTTTAAAATTGGAGCTAACGAATTACGAAATAATATGATTATTCCAACACCAATACTTGAACTTGCGAAATTTAAATTAACAAAACCACACAAGCAGAGAGCACTATTAAATGCGGAAATGTATTCAATAGAAGATGCTATTGCTCCAGGCTATTTAGATGAAGTAACTGAACATGAAAAGTTAATGGAGCTTGCATTGGCTAAAGCAAAAGATTTGGCAACACTTGCTCATCCGCAATATCAGCAAACCAAAAAACTCGATCAGGAAGATGTAGCAGCAAAAATAAGTGCTGGGATAGATACCTTAGGAGCAATAAACTAAGTAAAATCAATGTATTTTACTGAAACTCTAGTATTTTACTTTATTTAGTACTATAAAGCCCGCAAAACGAATATTTAAAAAATATGAAGAAATGGTCTGTTAACAGTTGGAGAAATTACGAGGCTAAGCATTTGCCAGAGTATCCAGATGTGAAGAAATTAGAAAAAACTGAGGATCAGTTAAGATCTTACCCGCCGCTTGTTTTTGCAGGCGAAGCAAGAGATTTAAAAAGGAATCTTGCTAAAGTTTCAGAGGGTAAAGCATTTTTACTGCAAGGTGGTGATTGTGCAGAAAGTTTTGATGATTTCAATGCAGATTATATAAGAGATACATTCAAAGTATTACTACAAATGTCCGTTACATTAACTGCTGCAGGTAATTGCCCTGTCGTAAAAGTTGGAAGAATGGCAGGCCAATTTGCAAAACCACGAAGTGCTCCTAAAGAAGAAATAGATGGTGTTGAGCTAGATAGCTATAAGGGCGACATAATAAATGATATGGACTTTACTGAAGATGCGAGAGTTCCTGATCCTGATCGAATGATTAAAGCATACACTCAATCAGCTGCTACACTTAATTTATTAAGAGCTTTTGCTAAAGGTGGTTTCTCAGATTTAAATAAAGTACATCAATGGAATATGGGGTTTGTAGATGAAAGTCCTCAAGGAAAGAAATTTAGAGAACTAGCAAATAAAATCTCGGACACGTTATCTTTTATGGAAGCTATTGGAATTTCTTCAAGAAACACAAAACGTTTAAGAAGTGTTGACTTCTTTACAAGTCACGAGGCTCTATTGCTTCCTTATGAAGAATGTCTGACGCGGCTTGATAGTACATCTGGTGAAGTTTATGACACATCAGCTCACATGGTTTGGATTGGTGATCGCACCAGACAGCCTGACGGAGCACATGTAGAATTCTGCAGAGGGATTAAAAATCCAATTGGAATTAAATGTGGACCATCTTTAGATCCTGAGGAGTTGAAAAAGCTTCTTGATATTCTAAACCCTGAGAATGAGGCTGGAAAAATAACATTAATTTGTCGATTTGGTTCTGAGACTATTAATGAAAAGTTACCAAAGCTTATACAACCGTTCTTAAATTCAGATCATAATTTAGTTTGGTCTTGTGATCCAATGCACGGTAACACCATGAAAGCTAATTCAGGCTTTAAAACAAGGCCATTTGAAAGTGTTCTTAAAGAAGTCGAGACATTTTTTGATATTCACCATCAAATGGGAACATACCCAGGTGGAGTACATTTAGAAATGACAGGTCAAAATGTAACTGAATGTATTGGTGGCGCTCAAGCCATTAAGGATGAAGATCTTTCAGCTAGATATCATACCCACTGCGACCCAAGGCTGAATGCAAATCAAGCACTTGAACTTGCATTTTTAATATCTGACAAGCTCAGAGAGTCCCAAGAACCACATAATTCAAAGATTACGATTGCTAAGTAATTGCGACTAAATTATTTAGTTGTAATATCAGTCAAATGACAGAAAAAACCTCCATATTAATTGTTCAGTCCAACCCACAAGTGGGAAATATTGATAAGAATAAACAAATTGTGATTGATCATATTGAAAGCAATAAATCTGACCTCATAATTTTCTCTGAGTTAATGCTCACAGGTTACCCACCAGAAGATTTGGTTTTAAAACCAGCATTTATGGAAAAAGTTAACAATGCAATCTCAGATATTTTGAATTGTTCTAAAAATAGTAATTCAACAATAATCATAGGCACTCCTTTTTTGGAAGAGAGCAAACTGTTCAATACAGCTCTAGTAATTAAAAAGGGTAAGATTTTACATAAACATCATAAAATGGCTTTGCCAAACTATGGTGTATTTGATGAAAAAAGAATTTTCTCAAATGGAGAGCAAGTCAGCATAATCGAATTTAATGGAATTAAATTAGGTTTATTTATTTGTGAGGACATATGGGTGAACGATACAATTGTTGAGATTGATAAAAATGAAATTGACTTGGCGGTATCATTAAATGCATCCCCATTTGATATAAATAAAATTGAGGAAAGAGAAAAAAAAGCACTTGATTTTGCAAACTCTATTGATGCTCCTTTGATTTATGTAAATCAAGTTGGAGGTCAAGATGAGATAGTTTTTGACGGATCATCATTCTTATGTGATCAAAAAAAGGTAATTTCTACATTTAAATACTGCGTTGAAGAAAGCAGGGAATATACATTCAACCTCAATACTAAGACTTTTGATATTGAAGAAGAGGAACCTTTCAGTAGTGACAAGAACGATATTGTCTATTCCAATCTTATGCTTGGGCTAAGAGACTATGTTGAAAAAAATAAATTTCCTGGAGTTGTCATTGGTATTTCTGGAGGTATAGACAGTGCATTTAGTGCGGTTGTCGCAACCGATGCACTAGGACCTGAAAGAGTAAAAGGCATTTTAATGCCATCTCAGTTTACAAGCGAGGAAAGTAATGAGGATGCAAATCAGCTAGGTAAAAAATTAGGTATCGAGTTAATAAGTGTTTCTATTAAAGATATTGTAAATTCATACGATAGCACTCTTTCAAATTTGTTCGCGGGTAAAGAAAAAGATATTACTGAAGAAAATATTCAATCAAGAACCAGAGGCGCTATATTGATGGCCTATTCAAACAAGTTTGGTCATATGGTAGTTACTAATGGCAATAAATCAGAAGTCTCGGTTGGATATTCAACTTTATACGGAGATATGTGTGGAGGGTTTTCAGTAGTTAAGGATATTTATAAATCTGATTTATATAAACTTTCCGAATGGAGAAACGATAATCTTCCATCATTTTCAGCAATTAAAGCAAAGGAAGTTATTCCTAAAAATATTATATCAAAAGAGCCCACTGCTGAACTTAAAGAGGATCAGAAAGATAGCGACTCCCTTCCGCCCTATGATGTCTTGGATCAAATTTTGTACTTACTTGTTGAAAAAGAAAGTTCAATTAACGAGATTATTTCGAAAGGTTATGAGCCAAGCTTGGTTACAAAAGTTCAGAATTTACTCTATAATTCTGAATATAAAAGACGACAAGCTGCTCCGGGTGTAAAAATTTCAGTGAGAAATTTTGGGTATGACAGACGATACCCAATAACAAATGCATTCAGAGACAAGGAAAAATAGATGACAACGATAACAAGATTTGCGCCTAGTCCAACAGGATTATTGCACTTGGGTAATATCAGAACAGCCCTCATAAATTGGTTGTATGCTAAAAACAGTGGTGGAAAATTTATTCTTCGAATTGATGATACTGATCAAGAGAGGTCAAAAGATGAATACATTTCTCAAATAAAATATGATTTGGAGTGGCTGGGAATAGACTATGACGAGACTTTTAATCAGTCTTCTAGATTTGAAAGATATAAAGAACAATTCGAAAAATTAAAATCTGATGGCAGGATATATGCTTGCTATGAAACTCCTGAAGAACTTGAGAGAAAAAGAAAGCTTCAGATGGCTGCCGGTGGAAAGCAAGTGTATGACCGTTCTGCATTAAAATTAACGGAGCAACAAATTAAGGATTATGAGAATGATGGAAGAAAACCTCATTGGCGATTTCTTCTTCAAACAGAACGCATGAAATGGAATGATTTATTAAAGGGTGAAATTGATATTGATTTAACAAGCTTATCAGATCCTGTTTTATTTCGAGAAGATGGTGTTCCACTTTATACATTCAGTTCAGCTGTAGATGATGTTGATTACAACATTACTAATGTAATTAGAGGGGATGATCACACTAGCAATACCGCTGTACAAATTGAAATCATAAATGCATTGGATGAAAATAAAATTTCATTTGCACATCATGCCCTTTTAAAGGCATCTACAGGAGACAAACTGTCAAAAAGAGACAATGTAATATCAATCGATAGTTTCAGAAAAGATAATATTGAGCCCATCTCAATTCTCAGCTTACTAGCAACCATTGGAACTTCAAATTCAATTGAACTAAAGAGTGGAATAAAACAAATCATTGACGAATTTAAACTTGAGACAATTTCAACGTCACCAGGACGTATTGAAATTGATGTCCTAAAGGCGCTTAACAAAAAACAAGTCCAAAAATTTGATTATGAGGAAATTCAATCAAGACTTACTGAGATTGATGAAAATGTTGATAAAAAGTTTTGGGATACCATAAAAGGTAATCTGGAAACTGTTGAAGAAATATCTTCTTGGACTGACATTGTATTTAACAGCAAGCCTGCTGAGTCTGATGATAAAGATTATATAAAATTAGCATTAGAGTTAATGCCAGAGGAACCGTGGGATGATGATACTTGGACCACTTGGACGAATGCCATAAAAGAAAAAACAGGACGTAAGGGCAAAGAACTATTTCTTCCATTGCGAGTAGCATTCACAGGACTGACACATGGTCCAGAAATGAAGCTTCTCATACAACTAATTGGTAGAGACAAAATTGTTGAGAGGATACAGACTTAAATGGACTTGATGCTTTACGATACATTTACCAATTCAAAAAAGAAGTTTGAACCAATTGATCCAAATAATGTGCGAATGTATGTCTGTGGGCCAACTGTTTACGATTATGCGCATGTAGGCAATGCTCGACCAGTTATAGTGTTTGATATTTTATTTCGATTACTACAAAAAATTTATGGCAGTGGAAATGTAACTTATGTAAGAAATATCACTGACGTTGATGATAAAATTATACACGCTGCAAATGATCAAAAAGAAGACATTGGAATACTTACAGAAAAGACAATCAATTATTTTCATGACGATGCGAAATATATTGGTGCTTTAAAACCTACATTTGAGCCAAGAGCAACCGAACATATACCTGAGATGATCGAGTTGATAGAAAAACTCATATCAAAAGAGTTTGCATATGTAGCGGATGGTAATGTTCTTTTTTCTTCAAATAAATTTAAAGAATATGGAAAACTCTCTGGCAAGAATTTAGATGAAATGGTTGCTGGTTCACGTGTAGGTGTAGAAAGTTATAAAAAAGAAGAGTCTGATTTTGTATTATGGAAACCTTCAAAAGAAGATGAGCCCAGTTGGAAAAGTCCATGGGGAGATGGGAGACCTGGCTGGCACATTGAATGTTCTGCGATGAGTGAAAAACTTTTAGGGGAAAATTTTGATATTCATGGAGGAGGCCAAGATTTAATATTTCCACACCATGAGAATGAAATTGCTCAAAGTGAGTGTGCAAATAATAACAAATTTGCAAATTATTGGGTTCACAATGGCTTTGTCACTGTTGAAGGTAATAAAATGTCAAAGTCTGATGGTAATTTTGTAACTGTAAATGAGTTAAAAGACAGTTTCCAAGGGGAAGTTATTAGGCTTACCATGATATCAACTCACTACAGACAACCTCTGAATTGGACCAAGGATAACCTCAATGAATGTAAAAAAACGTTAGATAAATGGTACACATTCTTGAGCAATTTTAATGGTGATGAATTAAAAGATGCAAATAATGATAATGAAATTATGGAAACATTATTGGATGATATGAATACACCTAAAGCTATTGGCGTGCTTCACCAAAAATTTAAAGACTGCCAATCAGGAGATAAAGGCTTAGTAAGCAATTTTTTATATTCAGCAAATATGCTTGGACTTTTAAATGAAAAACCATCTGAATGGCTTTCCTGGAAAAAAGAAAATTTAAATATTAATACCGCTCAAGTTGAGTTGCTTATTGCTCAAAGAAATGAGGCACGATCAAACAAGAACTTTGATGATGCTGATAGGATCCGAAATGAGTTAGACAAAATGGGAGTCATCCTTGAAGATCAAGGCAGTGAAACAACTTGGAAAGTTAAGTAAGTGAAAGAAAAATTATACATATTTGATACGACTCTTAGAGACGGAGCTCAAACTTACGGTGTTGATTTTAATGTTGATGAAAAAAAACTTCTCGCAAAAAAATTAGATGAGCTTGGTGTTGACTATATTGAGGGTGGATGGCCAGGAGCAAACTCAACTGATACTAAGTTTTTTAATGAAGATTTAAAATTTAAAAACTCTATGTTTACTGCGTTTGGCATGACTAAAAAATCTGGTCGCAGCGCGGAAAATGATCCTGGTTTGGCTGCAATGATAAATATTAATGCGCCTTCAGCATGTGTAGTTGGAAAATCTTGGGATTTCCATGTTGATCTTGCATTGGGAATTACCAATGAGGAAAATTTAGAAAATATTGGAGAGTCAGTAAAATTTTTAGCAAAAACAAAAAAAGAAGTACATTTTGATGCTGAACATTTTTTTGATGGTTACAAATCTAATCCAAATTATGCAATTGAATGTCTTAAAGCTGCAAAGTCAAATGGCGCACGGTGGCTTGTTCTTTGTGACACGAATGGAGGAACTCTTCCGCATGAAGTTGAAGATATCGTATCAAAAGTTTCTAGAGAAATTTCAGGAGATCATCTTGGTATTCATGCACATAATGACACAGGTAATGCAGTAGCCAATACTCTTGCTGCTGTAAGGGCAGGTGCTAGACAGGTTCAGGGCACGATAAATGGTTTAGGTGAGAGATGTGGGAATGCCAATCTGATTTCACTATTGCCAACATTTGCTTTTAAAAATGAATTTGAAAACAAATTTGACTTATCAATTAATAAAGAGCAACTTAATCTTTTAACCGAGCTCTCAAGGCTTCTTGATGAAATCCTAAACAGAGTCCCAAATCGTACAGCACCTTATGTTGGCTCTTCTGCTTTTGCACATAAGGGTGGATTGCATGTTTCTGCGGTCAATAAAGATCCAAAGACTTACGAACACATCAATCCCGAACTTGTGGGCAATCAAAGACAAATTATCATTTCTGAACAATCAGGAAAATCTAATATTTTATCAAAATTAAAATCAGCAGGAATAGAAGTTGATGAAGACGATAAGACAATTCAAAAAATCTTAGATCGAGTAAAAGAAAGAGAATTTAATGGTTATTCTTACGATGGGGCCGATGCTTCTTTTGAAATTCTTGTTAACAAGGTACTTGGCAAAATGCCAGAATATTTTGAAGTAATCAGTTTTAATGTGAATGTACAAAATTCAGGTGAAGAGGGGCAGACCATGTCAGAAGCTTCTGTGAAATTAAAAATTGATAATGATGAACTGATCGGTACCGGTAAAGGAGTTGGTCCAGTCAATGCATTGGATAATGCTCTTCGAAATAATTTTAAGTCAAGCCGTTATGCTGAGTACATAAACGATTTATCGTTAATTGACTATAAAGTTCGAATTCTCAATACGGGTACCGATGCGATAACTCGAGTTTCAATTGAAAGTTCTGATGCAAATAAGAAAAGTTGGTACACAATAGGTGTTTCAGAAAATATTATCGAAGCATCCTTTAGAGCGCTAATTGATAGTGTTGAATTTAAATTAATGAAAGAACAAGTAAAAGTTTAAATTCAAATGAATTTTGATAAAATTTCAATTATTCTTGTTGATACTCAATTGCCTGAAAATGTCGGTCTTGTTGCTCGGTCTATGTACAACTTTGGTTTCACTAATTTAAAACTGGTATCACCTAAACTTGAATGGCCATCAGAGAAAGCACTTGCAGTAGCTGTAGATGCTAAGAATATAGTTGAAAATATCAAAGTATTTAGCTCTCTTCGAGAGGCGTTGAGTGATTCCAATTATTCAATTGGCTATACAGCACGTCTAAGAGATATGAGTAAACAATTTAGTGACAATTCTAAAATTATCAGTGAAATAAAAGAACAGAAAATTAATGATAGTATTGGCGTTGTTTTTGGCGGCGAAGCTTCGGGACTTACAAATGATCATTTGTCACTTATAACAAAATGTGTGACTATTGATACGCATGAAAATTTTTCATCTCTTAATTTATCTCATGCAGTCAATGTATTTTGTTATTCATTATTTTCTCAAGTATTTAAAACTGAGCAGTTAGTTGATAAGAATTCTGAGCCTCATGGAAGTCAGAATGATCTGATGTACTTTTTTGACCATTTAGAAGAAGAGCTTGAATCTAGAGGTTTTTTTCAACCTGAAGAAAAAATGCCAAAAATGAAGCAAAACCTAAGAAATATCTTTCATCGTGCTGATCTCAGTGAACGTGAGATAGCAACACTTAGAGGGGTTGTGACAGTGCTTACAGAATATAGAAAAACTAAGGAAATTTAGCTTTCAGGTTTGACATTGGTGAGGAAACCAGTATAAACCACGGATCATCAAATATGACAAAAAGAGTAGCGCAAAAACACAAAATAGACAGACGTCTGAGTGTTAACCTATGGGGCAGACCAAAAAGCCCATTCAACCTGAGAAAATACAGACCCGGCCAACATGGACAAAAGCATACAGGCAAATTGTCTGATTATGGCGTTCAATTAAATGCCAAACAAAAGCTAAAAGGTTATTATGGAAACCTCAACGAGAGACAATTCCGTAATTGTTATAAAGAAGCTATTAGACAAAAAGGTGACTCAGGTGAAAACCTAATTGCTATTTTAGAACGCAGACTTGATACTATTGTTTATCGATCAAAGTTTGTACCAACTGTATTTGCTGCTAGACAATTTATTAATCATGGACATGTCAAAGTTAATGGAAAAAGAGTTAATATTGCAAGCTGTCTTCTTAAAGAAGGTGATGTTGTCGAAGTCAAAGATAAATCTAAAGAGATGGCATTAGTAGTTGAGTCAATGAAAAGCCAGGAAAGAGACATCCCAGGATATATCACAGTTGATGAAAAAAAATGTTCTTCAACTTTTGTAAGGACACCTCAGTTTGCTGAAGTTCCATATGCTACGCAAATGGATCCGAAACTAGTTATCGAGTATTATTCTCGATAATATTAAAATGAGTGCATCGCACTTTTTTTCAAAAGATTATTATCAAGCGAGAGATAAGTTCATCAAGACAATAAATGAATTGAAGGATCGAGGTCACAAAGTTAGTCATGATATACTAAGTTTAGATTGCAAAGGACCTAATCAAGAAAATCTATCCATTGATATAGCAACCATTGGGTCAATCGATAATGATAACTTATTACTATACAGTTCGGGTATTCATGGGGTTGAGGGATTTGCAGGGTCAGCAATTCAATTATCAGTTTTAGAGCAACTCAAAAATGAGAAACCCATCAATGATTATTGTATTGTCTTCATTCATATCATTAATCCATATGGCATGGCATGGCACAGAAGAGTGAATGAAAATAATGTTGATTTGAATAGAAATTTTTTAAATGATCATAAAGGTGAGCCTGAGGGTTATCAAAAAATTGACTCATTTTTAAATCCACAAAGTATACCAAGTAGATTTGACTTAGTGTATCTGTCAAAAGGATTATCGTTACTGCTTAGATATGGATTTACAAATGTGAAGCAATGGATTGCTCAGGGGCAATACACAAGACCCAGAAGCTTACAATTTGGTGGGAATAAACTTCAACAAGGCCCTGAAAAAATAGTAAGTTGGTTAAAAGAAAATTTAACAAATACGAAAAATATTTTTGCAATCGACTTGCACACAGGCTTAGGCCCCTCGGGATATGATACAATTTTGATACAAGACGATATTAATCATAACAATTACTCAACTCTTCAAAGATTATTTGGATCTCATGTTGCTGAATTAAACCCAACAAAAGGAATAGGATATAGAGTTACAGGTGATATTCATTCCGGTCTGACAAGTTTTTTATCAAATATTAACTGGCTTTGTATCACCCAAGAATTCGGCACATTCGGTCCCACAAAAGTTTTTAAAAACTTACGAGCTGAAAATAGATGGACGCATAACAATAATTTATCAAATCAAGTAAAAGTAATGAACCATTGGTCAAGAACCAATTTACTTAAAACATTCAACCCTAAAGATAGTATTTGGCAGAAAAAACTAATTGATAGAGGTTTAACAGTATTTAAAATCTCAGAAAGATATCTCAAAAATCTCTAAATTTTCATTGATTATTTTTTTAATCATGAAAATATTTAACTATGGATTATAAAACTTTCATAGAAGCAATGGATGATCTTGCTATGGGTATAGGAGACATTGCAGATCGTTTAGAGATAACAGTTGAAGAAGTTCAGAAATGGGAGTCTTTGGAATCTGTTCCACAAGAAGCAATTGATCTTTACGAGATGGAGCAAGAAAATCAAATTATCGAAGATTAGATTAATTTGAGCGGTACAACTTGAATTCAGTTGATTGACCAGAAGTTGTGGCTCCCTTGTTTAAAAGTCTCTTACCCCTATAAAAAACATTCGATACAACTTCTTTACCCTCTATATCGTAATATTCAATTTTAAGTTGGTTCATTTCAAATTCTTCTTCATAAATTTTTGCAGAAAAAAAAGTACCTTTTTCAAATGACTCACCTATGAATCTATAGGTCTCATCAGAAGCTTCATTGATATAAAATTCATGATAATCAATTTCAATTTCAAGTTCTTCCAGGGAACCTGTTTCAAGAGTGAGTTCGTGGATTGGACTTTCATCTTTTTTGATAATCAATTTATTTTTTTCTTCAAAAAATAGGTTATGCAAATGTGCTATGTCATCACATTCAAACCATGCTCCATTATCAAAGGGTTTCAATTCTTTTGGTATCTCCACATTACCATTAATGAAATCCTGCATATCGATCTTGTTTGATAAGAAATAATTGAATGTTTCTTTACTTATTGTACCAACTACAATCTCGACCCCATACCCACTTAGCTCAAGTTGGTATGTCATTAGTATTAATCGTGAGAGATATTCTTTGAGTCAAGCACCTCAGCTAACTCACCACTTTTATGCATATCTAAAATAATGTCACAGCCTCCTATGAACTCACCTTTAATATAGAGTTGAGGTATTGTTGGCCAGTTAGTAAAGTCTTTGATGCCTTGGCGGAGTTCATCGCTTTCAAGGATATTAACATCCTTGTAATCAATATTCATAAAAGAAAGCGTATTTACAACCGCATTTGAGAAACCACATTGTGGCTGATCTTTAGTACCTTTCATGAATAGAACAACATCATTTTTATCAATGATGTCTTTAATGTTGCTTTGAACCGTTTCATTCATAAAATAAGAATTAACTGCTTTTTAAATTTATTCAATAAGAAAAATTATATGAAGAAAATTGCCTTTTGTTACGACTTTGATGGAACGCTATCAAGTGGAAATATGCAAGAACAAGATCTTTTACCAGACTGCAACATTACTCCAGAAAAATTTTGGGGCGAAGTAATTGAAACATCAAAAAATATCAAAGCTGATCCTGTACTTATGTACATGCATCTTTTGCTTGAAAAGATGAAGAAGGCCAAAATACCCATTACCCCTGAAACATTTAATCAGTATGGTCAAAAATTAAAATTATTTAAGGGTGTCGATACATGGTTTGATCGCATGTCATCTTTTGGATTATCTAAAAATATTGAAATTGAGCATTATATTATATCAGCAGGAATAACTGAGATGATCTATGGCTGTTCTTTTTCTAAAGCAATAAAACAAATCTATGCATGTTCATACTATTACCGAGAAAATGGAGTTGTGTGGCCAAAGCTTTCAGTAAATTTCACCGCGAAAACACAGTTTTTGTATCGTATTCATAAAGGGACTTTTGAAATGTCTGATCAACATTCCGTCAATGCTAAGGTTGAAGAAGAAAATATCAATATTCCATTTAACCATATGGTTTTTTTTGGTGACGGTGAAACTGATATCCCTTCTTTTAGAATTGTAAGTGGGGGAGGTGGATGTTCAGTCTGTGTTTATGATCCCTTTAAAGAGAAATCAAAAAAAATTGCTAATCAATTGGTTCAAGATCAGCGAGTTCAACATGCTGTAAAAAATGATTATTCCGAGGGCGAGGAATTGGATACAGTAATTAAAAATTTCATTTTATCTCTCTAAATAAGTATTTATCAAATATTACTTATTAAAATTAGTAATTTTAATTTCTATAAAATTATGTCAGGATATCTTCGTACAAAATTATTCAATTTATTAGGAGTTAAATTATGCATGTAGACGAAGTAATTAAAAAATTAGGTGAGCACATGGAAAAGGTACTTGAAGAAGATGCAGATGCATTTAATTGGGATGTTAAGAATAAAGTTGTAAAAGATGTTGTTAAGCTTGAAAAGCTTGGAAAGATTTTTAGCGAAGAACAAATCGAAGAAATGGAATACTACGATCTTTTTGCAGAAGGGCATAATTTTGATGAAGCAAAAAAAACTTCTATAGTAGTTTCATTAATTTTTTGGATGTGCGCTCATACAGACATTGAATTTCCAGATGACATAAGAGACTGGGATCCCCGTTAGAGATGGGATTCTTAAGCCTTCTTAAGGCGTCAAGTTCAATAAATGAAGTTAAATACGGACTTGTTTAAATTATGAATAATAAAAGGTCAACATGGTAGGTTTTGAAATCAATGCTCAAATAAATTGTTACTCCTTTGAGGATGATAATCTTGATGACGGGCAACTAAAAATAACAACCATGTATTTTGATGATGGCACTGTTTTATTAGACTCAAGTTATTACCAAACTAAAGCAGAAATTGAGAATGAGGGGAATAAGTGTATAGAAGGCACATTTATTCACACGAAAGATGATGGAACGGTTTTAACTGACTGGAGTTGGGATACAGTATCAGAGTTTGATGGTACTCAAAAAGACTTTATGGTAGCACCACAGGGTGAGGTATTGTTTGAAACTGATCATGACTTAGAAGAAGTTAAAGCAATTTTGAATAAAACATGTGATGTAATATCAGTAAGCTTAGTGCTTGAGGCAGGGGGTCAAATTGATATGAGCACAACACAACTTTCTGATTGCCAAATTAGTAAAATTAAATAGTAGAACTGAATATGAAAGTTAAAACTGATTTATTTGCACACGTTGGTGTTGTCAAATCACAAGAGCTGTCTGGCAATTTCACGCATGAAATGCTTTATGAATTTCCAAGTTATTCGATATATTTCTCAAGGGAGACCGGTCAGGGTTTTATTTATGTTTCCTTTGCAATATCTTCGCCCGATACTTTCAACTCACTCATATTTTTAAATTGTTCAGATATGGAAGAAGCTGATGAATATCTGAAAAGCGATGAAAACCCTGAACCTAGTATATACATGTGTTTAAATCAATTAATTAAGATGGTTTATGATCCTGATGCAAACCACTTAAAATTAAATCCTCCTCTTGTGGATCAATTTACTGAATATTTCTGTAATGATGAAGGTAGAAAATTCTCCCGTTTCTATAACACTACTACTGAAACAAATAATGATAAATTAGATGCAGACGAAGCTTTTCCGGAATTGCTTTGCGGTTACATTTCAGACTTTATATTATCTGGTAAAACAGACACTTCGGAATTTCCAAACTGGGATACTGAAGGTGTTTGGCTAAAAGGTCTTACAGAAGTATCAAATGATGGTTGGATAATTGGTAGTGATAGGGATGGTTTTTTTGTGCTCAAGAAAGATATTGAAGCTGAAATAGATACTGAGACCAAAACAGTGACTATTAATGGCAATGTTTATGATGGCAGCACAAGTAAAACTGAATTTGATACAAATCCTGATGCACCTGAATATCTAGATGTCGTTTTAAACGACGATGTTTTTGATGTTCAATCGTTATCAGTTTTATATTTCGCTAAAAAATAAATAGAGGAAAAAATTATAAATAAAGTAATATTGAAGTTAAATACTGACTTGTTTGCTTAATGAATAAAGAAGAAGCTTTAAAACTTGTAGAAGAAAACGGTTTTGAATTAGAAAATTTATCTGGTGAATTAAAAAAAGATAGAGAAGTTGTCCTTGTGGCAGTTCAGCAGAATGGACTCGCTATTCAATTTGCAGAAACAAGTTTACAATGTGATAGTGAAATTGTTTTTTCTGCGATTGAAAACTTTCCTATGTCTTTAGAGTATGTTTGTGATGATTTTAAGAAAGATCGTGAATTAGTATTAAAAGCAGTAACTATTGATGGTTATGCGCTTCAATATGCTGATCAAATACTTTTTAAGGATAAAAAGATTATCCTTGAAACACTGAAAACCGCAAGCCTATCTAATATGATTGATCACATAGATAAAAATTTACTAAGCGATTATGATATAGCATTAGCATCAGTAAAACTAAACGGTAGTGATCTGGAATATATTGACGAATCATTAAGAAAAGATGAAGAAATAGTTACTACTGCGATTAAAGATTCATCCTTTGCATTTGAGTATGCCGATGAATATTTTAAAAAAAATACAAAATATTTATTATCTATTATTAATGAAGATAATTTTATAACCATACAATCACATCTTGACCAAAGCGTTTATAGCGATAGGGATTTTGTAACAAAAACTATCGATTTTGGATTAGATATATCGCTTTTAGATAAGAAATTTTTAAAGGATGAGAATATTGCTACAATTGCTGTAAAAAAAGATACAAGCTTTTTAGAATATTTTGATCAATCAATAAAAAAAAATAAAGATATAATCAAAAAAATACTAATTGAAGATAGCTATGCTTTTGAATTTGTGGATGAAAGTATCAAAAAAGATAAGGAATTTATTTTATCTTTAATAAATGAAGACAATTATTATTCCTTTATTAATTATATAGATGAAGAGTTATTTAAAGATAAAAATTTTATTTTAAAATTAATTCCGTTCGGATTGTCAGTAGATAAAGTAGATACGTCACTTTTAGATGATCTAGAAATTGCTAAAATGTTGATTAAAAAAGATGGATACGCATTTGAAAACTTTGATGAAAACATAAGATCAAATAGAGATATCGTAATTGATGCTGTAAAATATTCAGGATCATTAATTCAATTTACGAATGAAGAACTAAAAAATGATATTGAAATTGCTAAAACTGCATTAGAAAATGACGGCTCCTGTTTAGAATATACGGGTGATAATATTAAAAATAACAGAGAATTAGTTGAAATTGCATTGAAACAAGATGGCAGTGCCTTAGCATATGCTAATGATATATTTAAAAATGACAAAGTTCTTGTTGCATTAGCAATGAATAATTATTCAAATGCGTTTCAATATGCTAGTGATGAAATAAAAAAAGATAAAAAATTTGTTTTAGAATGTTTAGATAGTGGGAAATCTTTTTTGAGTTACGTTCCAACAGAATTACAAAAAGATAAAGATGTTGTCTACAGTGCAGTAAAAAGCAATGGATTTGAGCTTCAATATGCAGATGAACAATATAAAAAAGATAAGGAACTAGTCTTAATAGCAATTAATTCAAATTGGAGCTCTTATCAATTTGCAGATGATAAGTTACAAAATGATAAAGATGTATTGAATATTTTAGAGAGTAATGAAGATTACATAAAAGAAAAGAATGTTAAAAAAATACATTTAAATTTAGAGAAATTTTTTGATATGCTGATTGAAAACCATGAAGATTATTTCAGGGAAGAAAATACATTTAAAGTCAGACCTGGAGTGGCTTATGATAAATTTTATATTAATCAGATTGAAGGATCATATGATATGAGCCTACAAGGCTTAATACATCACTATTTATGGGAAAATGAATTATACCATTTATTTCTAAGCGATGAAGAATTAGAGACTTGTGAACAAGTTGTTAATGAACAACCAGAATATATTTTTGGGCCTGATAGTGGTGAAACCCAAGAAATAATTGATGAAATACAGGCAAAGGCAATAAAATTCGTAGGTAAAAAACTCATTAAGCTAGGCTTTGATGTCGAACAAGATTTTGAAAGTTATTTGAGTTAAATGAGAATTAAGTGATGATGTGCTTCAGTGGCGAAAACAAAATTAAGATATTATAGTTGATAAATTTTTTTTGAAATGAGCACATGCTTCATCAAGTGCTTCAACTGAATAACTCTTTTTTTCAATTATTTCTGTTTCTTTTTCCTTTGAACGAACCTGTCTTAATAGTACTTCTAAGAAAGGCTCACTATCTGCAGTGCTTTGCTTATAAGCTAATTCGCTACTTACTGCATCCATATTTTTATAAGAGATATATGCGCACACATGACTAGTGCCGTTGATCTGGTCTCCGCCAACTTTTACGTGCGATCCAACTTTATTATTCGACCAATCGTACTCTTCAGTCAATTCAGATAAAATACCTTTAAGTTTTTCTCTGGCCGCAGCATCTTTGCTACCAAACATCTTTTTAGCACGCTTTGGATGTTTTGCTCTTAGCGTCTTTTCAAGCTGATCAATCAAAACCTCTTTTTCGTATTCAGTAATCGTTTTGTTAGAGATAATATTGTTGTAATAATTTAAAAGTTCCCTATCAATATAATCTTTTTCTTTTATGTTATTTAACACTCGCTTAACTATATCTGAAATTTCTTTGGAATTGTTATTGCTGTTCATTAAAGTTATTTAATCTGGAATGCAAATATCGTCAATCTTTTCGATAAATACTATATATATAAAGGTAGTTGGAGTATAATTTTATAATGATTGTAGTGCTAGAAAAACTGAATTTGATACAAATCCTGATGATATAATGAATGAAATTAATGCATACATAGAAGAAATAAAAAATTATTCTGAAAAGCATACTGAACTAAAAAAATCACATCATTTCTGTTTTAATATCCCAATTCCAATAGGTAATACTAAACCTGAACTCAAACAAGGTGATGAAATTGTTTTAATCATGGGTCAGAACCCTGGTGAGCTTGATGGGACTTGGAATTATTTGCCTAAAAATCTGGAAAGCAAAACTAAAGATCTTTTTATTAAGATGAAATCACCTATAGAGATAAAAAAAAAAGTTGCTGAAATGGTAGATAGTAAAGATCAAATAAGCGGTTATCCTGTGGAAGAATCATTAAATAGCAAATTTTGGGATGATGACGATATTAAGAATTGGAGGGATTATAAAAAGGAGTCAGCTGATGACAGTCATAATAAATGGCAAGAAAAAATCAAAAAAATTTGTGAAGATAATTGCAAGAAAAATAATCTAACTATTGTACAAACTGAATTTTTTTTTTGGAGTCTTAAATCATTAAATTTATTTAAAAAAAGATTTGGATTTGCTTGGAATAAAAACCCTCATAAAGAATTTTGCTCAGGTATTAATAAAAAACTTATCAACTACTATAATACTAAAATAATTATTTATTTTGGAATATCAGATGCAGATCGTATCAAGAAACCTTTTAATTTAGAGGAAGCTGAAATTTATGAAGTCCCTGAGCCCAAAAAAAATAAAAAAAATTTAGCTAAGCTGTATTACTTAAAAAGAGCAAATAAAAAAGATATCCCTTTTTTAATCTGTACACATATCTCAAATTATATATCAAATAAAGAATTAGAGTGCATGAAATTATTATCTGATTACATTTGTAATCATGATGGCAAAGCAATGCCACAAGATGAATATAAAAAAGAATTAGAGAGAATAAACTCTTAGACTAATTTACCAATTGACTAAAATAAAATGTCTTCTAATTGTTTATTTTATAAAATAGTCTACGAATGTGCCTTTATCCAATCAATTGCTTTTTGTGGAACTTTATCTTTTTTTTCCCATGAAAAGATTTCATCCATTGAAATATACATCGCATCAGCGACATCTTCAAGATCCAGCTCTTGTTCAGCCAGTAAATCATCCCATTCTTTAAAAGTCATATACAGTCTCCATATAATTTATTTATCATTGTTAACATATAAATGATTTTAAAAAAAATACTTTTATTAATGATAAATTTAAAAGTCTTAACACTTTTAATTATTTATCTCTGCAAATAGAAAAGATTATGAAATTTCAATTGTTGATATAGCTATTGCGGTTGCAAGCTTTGAATCATCAAATAAAATATTCGGATCTTTGATCTCTATCTTGGCATTTTCCCTAGAAAAAGTATTAGATCTTATTCTTATTTGTAATCTATTTTCAGGAAAGCCCATATCTCTATTTAATTGAATCCACTCATTGATATGTGTTTCAATCCATTTATAATTAAAAGGAGCACTATCAATATCTTCGGCTTCATCTTCAAAAATTCCCTGAATCATAGTCAGAGTATCCTGAGCCAAATTATCATTTATTTTCAATTTTTTTGAAATAGCTTTCCTTAAATTGGGTACTGCTTCATTGTAAAAGTCGCCAACTTCAAACTTTTCTAAATTTTTATCAAAACTAATATATGCATTTCCGTCATTATCTTCAGCAATTATAAAGGAATAAATTGGCCCTTTAGCTCCATTCGATGGATCTTTCTCAAACCATTGTAAGTATACATTGTCCTTTGGTTTAGGTGCAAAAATATAGACTTCAGCTACAGATCCTTCTTTAATTTTCATATACTAAAATGTTATCAATAATCGCAAATAAATAAATATTTAATTTGAATATCTATTCTTTAAGAATTCTAGTATTTCACTCGTTTCTTTTGAAGAAAAGTAACTATTACGTGCTGTATTTTTATCTCTTAATAAAACATTTTTACTTTTTGTTAAATCCCAAAAACTAGATTGACGCCAAGAGAATATAATGATTTCACCTCTGTGAGCTTTAGGTAACAAGTACTCATGAACTAATCTTTTATTCATCCTGCTGGAAGGTAACTCTTGAGGTTTGAAGTACGGTGTTCTTGTTGAATGATATCCAATTGATTCAAGCAGACAAATACTCTTTTTGATTTTATTAAAACTTTCCACATAACTAATATCTTTTGCTAAAGAATACTGATCGATAATATTTTTAAATCTATTTTCTGTTTTCCAGTATTTATAACCACCTGTATTTTTTGATACTTCGTCTAAATATAAGAAACCATCAGATGCAAAATTTAATTCTTGATTTAATTTTTTTATATATTTTTGATCATGATGTTCATCTTGATAATCACCCAATGCCAAACCTGGATTACCGTATAAAATAAATATTGAAGCTTGTTCAATGTTTCCTGTAAAGGGTTTACAGTACATATTTGTATGGATTGCTTTAGGATCAAATTGAGATTGAAAGTCTTGATCATTTTCTTTATTTTTTAGATTATTTGAATATTTCTGAGTAAAAAAATTGATATCAATATTCACCAATTTTTTATCGTTAGAACCAATTTCCTTTTCATCATCGGGATGAAGTTGATAAGGAATATACTTTTTCCAAAATTCTTTATATTCATTAAGCATTTATAGAATCTTTTTTTAAATGATTAATAAAATATCAAATTTTTTCAAACCTCTAATTTATACTCAATTACGATAAAAGTCCTGAAATCCTTACCTTCGGTGTAAGTTTTGTTAAAAACCACTTTGTATTGATTAATGCTTTGTTCCAAGATTTCATTACTTTCCTCTGAATTATATTTGATGTCTGTTCCTTTATCTGTTTCTTTAGAAATTTGACTTTCTTTTTTCACAATGGTCGAGCTTACAATATCAGCAACAGCAACTTTAGCATCTAATACAGCTTTCGATTTAGATAATTTAAGATCCGCACTTAATCCAATACCACAGCCATATATTTTTTTAGTGTCAGCTTTGAATTGATTGCATACTCCGTCATAAATTTTGATGATTTCTTGGTCATTATTGATCATCGTTTTGGATTGGGCAAAGTCCAAATTTTTGTCAACTGAACTGCATGCTGCTAATAGCCCAGTTATGATAAGTATAACGTTTATTTTAAGTATTTGATTAATTTTAAAATTCATTTGTTTACTCCTTTATATATGTTCTAGTAGAAAAATTACTGACAAAAGAAATGCATTTTCAAATTCTTCATCTGTCATGAATTCAACTACAAAGTTTTTCTTTTTGAGATCTATGGTTTCTTCACAAGTTTTAACTTCTGTGCGTTGAACAATGACCCCATTTTCAGTAATTGTTTGGGTTCTGTAATTGCATTGATCTGCAATCGATGTTGATTGAGTAAGGATTAATACCAGAGCAATCAAAGAAGACAAAAAGTAATTCTTCATAGATTTTTGATGAATTTAATCTACCAAAATTCAATATTTAATTCTTGTCCAATATGAAGTAAGGTTTAGACATAATGTCCAAAATAAGAAACATTAATTCAATTGAAAGTGCTGTTGAATATGCAATTAAGTCTGTGGGCGTTAAAGATTGCATAGAGTCAATTAAAGATCTTACAGCTCAGAATAAGAGTGAGTCAGCAATCTATAAGTGGAGCGACCCAGATACTGATCAAAATATTCAGTATCGATTTGCAATTGCTCTAGATATAGCTTGTCTTAAAAAAGGCATCAAGCCCCCTATGCTCTCAATTCATCAGGAGATCTTAGACAGTAAAGTTATTTCTGGATCAAATGAAAAATATGATCTTATAAATGAATTGCTAAAAGTGAATTCAGAAATAGGAGTACTTAATAATTCAGTCGAAAGCTCAACAAGAGATGATAGTGATGAAGGGGCAAAATTAAGTCCAAGAGAACTTAGTGAAATCAAAGATGTTCTTTCAAGCGTTGAAAATAAACTGAATAAACTAAAAGCTTCTTTATTTCAAGAAAGTGAATAATGGCAAAACCTCAAATCAAACCTCCTTATAAACTTAGTCCGTCCGGATTCAAGTTTGGCTATGAGAACTGCAAGCGTTGTTATTATAGAGGTATCCGCGAAGGGTTGAGTGAGCCAGGGGGTTTTCCAAGTGTGTTTTCTAAATATGACGTGGTTCATAAGAAATCAACAGTTGGAATGAGAACAACAGATCTAATTCCTGATATGCCAGAAGGAACTTTTATAAAAGGACCTGGAGATAAATTTTTAGAGTCAACGAATATTGATTGTGGGGGGAATAATGTTGGATATATATCAGGTAAAGGAGATGCTTTTCTTGAATTGGATGATGGATCGTTTGCAGTGGTTGATTTTAAAACATCAGCATTGACACAAAAAGGTGCGCTCTCTTATTCATCTCAACTTCATGCATATAAATATGCCTTAGAAAATAATAAAGAAGATAAACCTAGACTGAGTCCGGTAACAAAACTTGGTATCATTTCATTTGTACCAGATATTGATTTAAGCATGAAGAAATTAAAAGATGATATTTTCTCAATAGAACATAAAGCAAGTTGGTTTGAAGTGCCAATCGATGATAAATGGTTCATGGGTTATATCGAAAAGATTATAAAACTTGTTGCTGATGATAATACACCTGAAACGAAGCCGAATTGCAAGGCATGTGATTACCGAGAAAAAGGTAAATAAGAATTGAAGAATACTTTACGCAAATATCTCTTGAAGAGATCAAAAATGATGTTGATAATGACTTATGAAATAAATTTGTCAAATGTACGAAAATATAAGTAAAATTGTTCAATATAAAAATACAATAACCAGGAAATATATTTCAATCTCAGATAATGAAATAGATCCATTGCCAAAAGAAAAGTATTGGATTTCAAAAAAATATGATGGTCAACTATGGTTTTATTGCAAATCAGAGAATTCTTCTAAAATAATAAATACAAGTGAACGGGACATTTCAGATATTGTAATTGATATAAAAAATGAGCTAGACCAAAAATCAAAAAAATTAAAAAAATTAATTCTTGCTGGAGAACTTTACTCTTTAGAAAATGATCGGGAACGTTACGGTGATACTATTTCGTGCCTAAGCAATAAATCCAAAGTAAAACAATTAAGATTTGGTATTTTTGACATTATTTTATCTGATAAATTATTATCAACCTTTGAAGATAAATATAATTTTCTAGTTAAAAATATAGGAATTGACAGCCAGCAGCATGCTCATGTGATTGAGCATGTTCATATGGATCAAAAAGATATTAAGAAAATATTTAAGGATAAAGTTGAAGTAAACAATGCAGAGGGGATTATAGTTCGGAATGATACTAGTATTTATAAGGTTAAAAATGAAGAAACTGCTGATTTTTTAGTCACAGGGTATACATTAGATGATAAACCCAATGAGATTAGGTCAATATCACTTGGAGTCTTTCTTAATGAGACAGAAATCGTACATGTTGGATCATGTGGAAATATATCAAAGAACTTAAACAAAGATTTATTTAAAAAACTTACTAAAATTAAAACTAACTCTAACTTCCAAAAAATTGCATCGAATGGGTCAGCTTATAATTTCGTTAAACCAGAAGTAGTTTGTGAAATAAAATTGTTAGATTTTCAAGGCGATAAGTCAAATGATGATCCAATTAGGCACCTAAAGTTTGAATATTTAAATAACTCGTTAAACGCTACAGGAAGAGCAAGGTCAATTTCAATATTAAATAGTACCTTGATAAATATTCGAGCAGACAAAGACGCCAGCTTTGATGACTGTGGACTTGAACAACTATCAAAAATAACTGGAATGAATAAAGATCAATTTGAGGAACTCACAATTGATGAAATACCTAAAAGCAAATTAATCAAAAAAGAAATTTTAAAAAAAGAGAGTAAAAAAGGGATAGCAATTAAGAAGTTCATGTTTTGGAAAACAAATAAAGAGCAAGTAGCTGATTACCCATCATATCTTTGTTATTATCTTGATTATTCTGAGGGCAGAGGTGATCCCATAAAGAGAAAAATGTATCCTTTTGAAGATGAAAAATTAGGCATAGCTTACTTTGGAAACCTAGTTGAAAGTAATTTTAAGAAAGGTTGGGAGAAACATAATGGCGCGTGAACTTATCCTTAGTCTCAACAGAAAAAGCTCAACTTTTGCAATCTCTAAAGTCGATAGAAAAAAATTGTATGGATATAAGAAGAGAACTTATCTTGACGAAAAAGGAATTGAATGTTCGAGGGCTAATTTAGAAGAGGAAACTGGAATTGTATTTGAAAGTGGTGATTATAATAGCTGTTATCTTGATAATAATGGTAATTTTATTGAAACAAAAAATCTAGAAGCGATAGATGACAAAGGAAAAGTCGTCAATCGCAAAGAATCTACTTTAGGAAAAGAAGTTGAGTTATCAAATTTATCTGTTGAGGATGCCCTAAATTTGAAGGTCAATTCAGTATATTTACTAGAACCGAAGGAGTTTGATAAGGATTTGAAGTCAAAGCTAGACGAAGGGGAAATATATAGTTTTCCATTTAATTACTATGCTGATTTTAAATTAGAAGATGCATTAATTCTTAAAGGTGAAAAGGATTATTATGCACTTATAGGCAGAAAAACAGAATGTACTTGGATGGGTGAAGATAATGATAATCTACCTAATGAGGTTGAAGAATTTGAAGACGATGATTTAGATTTTGAGATGATGTAATGACAACTGCACTTAAAGAAATACATATAGAAAATGAAAAAAAAAGAGATGCCAATGTTAAGTTTGTCTCATTGATCAGGGAAAGTGACCCAAAACTAGCCCATCAGAAAAAAGTAGTAAGAAGTAAAAGATTATTAATTGGTAGTGATCAGACTTCAGAAAATAATCTTGTGGAAAAATATAAGGACAGTTTAGTAGACAATATATTAAGTAATGATGTTGATATCGATATAGAATTAGCGGGTAAGTTTATAGGAGATACAGATAGAATTTTATTCAATTCAAAAAATGAAATTCTCTATTATCCGCCTAAAACTAAAGAAGTGTTGTTTGATAAAGAAGGAAATGAGATAAAAAAACAAGATCCTAAGGAAATAATTCCAAATGTTAGAGATGATACACCACCCCTTAAATGGACTGGTAAATTTTTTAAAAGAAACGATGTATTAAAAAAATTTGTAATTAATAAAAGTATTCAATTAAGACATACTGATGGATTAACTTTTGAATTTTTATACGATATGGCAAAAACACTAGATGATAAACAAAGTCTGATGTTTTTAGGAGGTGGTAAATCTGGAAAGGAACCTTTGATTTTTCAAACAAATGGAAGCCCTTATCGGGGATTTTTGGATGGGAGAATAAATAAAAATAAATATCAATTAATTTTAAGATTAAGCAATATGGAATTAAAAAGGTAGCTATGATTAGACGAATTAACTGACATTTTAATCTAACTATGTAAAATTTTTATATAAACAAAACAGATAAAAAAATTTATAGAATTTTCCTTTCATTCATTAAATGTTATAGCTCCAACCCCAAGCTCAAAATTATTTCTTAGTTCTGTAAGCCCTTTAGGTCAAAATTCATTGAACCATTTTGTATGGTGGTCAATTAAGCTTGATAATTCAATCTCTCCAATTGAATTAATTGAGATAGATGTTCCTCCAATTTCTCCAATTCTTTCTATTTTGACCGCACTCTTGTTTGCGTCAACTTCTATTTGTTCAAGTTTATTTTGTGAGACCTCAACCAGGTACCTAGCTTGATCCTCGCCAAAAAAGAATCCGTGAAGAAAATCTTTTGTTATATCAATTTTTATACCTTGCATACCTGAAATGCACATTTCAGCAATTGCAACAAGGACACCGCCTTCACCAACATCATGAACAGATTTAAGTAATTTCTTAGCGACGCAATCTAAAATGAATTTTCCATTTTTTAATTCATCATCCAAATTAATTGACGGTGTACCGCCGTCTTCTCTACTTTGTATGATTGAGAGATAATGACTATTGCCTAAATGATTGTTGCTTTCCCCAATGAGGCATAAAACATTACCCTCATTTTTAAGATCTATTGTCATTGTATTAGATAAATCTCTAATTAGTCCAACTCCACCAATAGCGGGAGTAGGATAAATCCCTTCACCGTTAGTTTCATTATAGAGTGATACATTTCCTGAAATGACAGGGTAATTAAGCTTACTGCAAGCATCTCCCATGCCACGAATGCATTCTACAAATTGTCCCATGATTTCTGGCTTTTCAGGATTTCCAAAATTCATACAATCTGTAATTGCAATTGGCTCAGCTCCGGATGCAACAATATTACGCCAAGTTTCAACAACCGCATGCTTTCCTCCTTCATAGGAATTGTGTCTGCAGTAGGTGGGTGAACAGTCTGTACTGATCGCTATTCCTTTGTTGGTTCCATGCACTCTGACAACAGCTGCATCAGAACCAGGTCGTACAACTGTATCTGCCATAACCATGTGATCATATTGTTCCCATATCCATTTTCTGCTGCATAAATTTGGATGACTGATCATTTTTAATAAATCGCTTAAGATATCTTTATCTTCAAAATCCTTACTTTCGAAACTAATTAGGGGAGAAGGGTCATTGACAATATAATCTCGCTGATACTCTGGCGCATCCTCTACCAAAATATTAATTGGTATACTTGCCTGCTCTTCACCATCCATATGCAATATTAATTTTTTTGTATCTGTAACTTCACCAATCACTTCAAATTCAAGATCCCATTTTTTAAAAATGCTTCGGGCAAGTTCCTCTTTTTTGGGCTGAATAACCATTAGCATTCTTTCCTGACTTTCTGAAAGCATGAGCTCGTAGGCAGTCATGTTAGCCGCTCGCATAGGAACTTTAGACAAATTTATATCAATCCCTACATTTCCTTTGGATGCCATCTCAATTGATGATGAAGTTAAACCTGCAGCTCCCATATCTTGAATTGCTATAATTGCATCCTCTTTCATGAGTTCTAGACAAGCCTCAAGTAATAGTTTTTCAGTAAAAGGATCGCCTACTTGAACAGTGGGTTTTTTTTCTTCAGAGTCATCATCAAATTCTGCTGATGCCATAGTTGCACCATGAATACCATCTCTACCTGTTTTTGAACCAACATACACTACTGGATTTCCTATTCCTGCAGCCGCTGAATAGAAAATTTTATCTTTTTTTGCGATGCCAACCGTCATAGCATTAACCAATATATTGCCGTTGTAGGATGGATGAAAGTTTACTTCACCTCCAACAGTTGGAATTCCAATACAATTTCCATAACCTCCGATGCCACCGACAACGCCTGAGACTAAATGCTTTGTTTTTGGATGATTGGGATCTCCAAATCGAAGTGCATTCATATTTGCTACAGGTCTTGCACCCATAGTAAAAACATCTCTTAAAATACCACCTACACCAGTTGCAGCTCCCTGGTAAGGCTCTAGAAATGAAGGATGATTATGACTTTCCATTTTGAAAACAGCAACATCTCCATCATCAATATCAATCACACCTGCGTTTTCACCTGGTCCTTGGATAACTCGTTCCCCTGAGGTTGGTAATTTTTTTAGCCAATATTTAGACGATTTATAGGAGCAATGTTCATTCCACATTGCACTAAATATTCCAAGTTCAGTAAGATTTGGTTCACGCCCAAGGCCCTCAACAATTTTTTCAAACTCATCAAGCTTAAGACCGTGACTTTCTACAAGTGATTTTTCTGTATCAAACTGCCAATTGGATGAGGTCATTAACTTAGAAGACTTTCAAAAATATTTCTTCCATCATCACACCCATGAATGCTTTCAGCTGCTCTTTCGGGGTGGGGCATCATACCTAGTACATTTTTGCTTTTGTTGAACACCCCGGCAATATTATTTATTGATCCATTTGGATTTGAATGGGAATTGATATCTCCATTTTCGTCACAGTATTGGAAGGCAATTTGATCGTTATCTTCTATTTCTTTTATCTGATTACTGTTGGCAAAATAATTTCCCTCGTTGTGAGCTATTGGCATTTTCGAAATAGTGGATTTATTAGTAAATATGGTTTTCGTATTTGTTGGTTTAATTATTATGTCGCGACATATAAAACTTAAACTACTATTTCTCATTAGTGCACCTTGAAGAAGACCACTTTCAATTAGAATTTGAAATCCATTACAAATTCCCATTACTGGCACTCCTTTATTTGCATTTTCAATCACACTTTTCATGATAGGTGACGTTGATGCCATCGCGCCACATCGTAAATAATCACCATAAGAAAACCCACCTGGAACAACAATCAAATCTGATTGATTTATTGTCGAGTCTTTGTGCCAAACCATTTCAGGTGAAGAGCCAATAATGTTTTGAATTGCAACAGCTACATCTCTGTCGCAGTTCGAACCTGGGAAAACAATTACATGTGTCTTCATTTAATTTTCAATTTCTACTGAGTAGTCTTCAATAACTAAGTTAGCCAATAATTTCTCACACATATCATTACACTGCTTCTCAGCTTCCTCTTTAGTGTTACTGTTGATTTCAAGTTCTATGAATTTTCCCTGTCTGACATCATTAACGTTGTCGAATCCAAGAGATTTCAGTGAATTTGCAATAACTGAGCCTTGAGGATCAAGTACGTCTTTTTTTAATGTGATATGAATTTTGGCAAGCATTAGACTTTAATGCACGATTCCTAATCTTGAGGCAACCTCCTCATATGCACTTAACAAACTGCCGAGGTTTCTTCTGAACACATCCTTATCAAGTTTCTTGTTAGTTTTTTTATCCCATAATCGACAAGAATCTGGACTTATTTCATCAGCTAAAACAATTTTTTTGGGGTTTGATGAGAGTCTCCCGAATTCAATTTTAAAATCTACAAGTATGATATTCTTTTTGAGAAAAAGATTTCTTAAGTGTTTATTAATTTGAAGAGACATTTTATCTATTTTTTTCAGCTCAGAGTTTGTTGCCCAGCCAAAAGTGATAAGGTGATCTCTTGAAATCATTGGATCATCCAAACTGTCTTCTTTGTAATAATATTCTAGTAAGGGTTTTTTAAGTTTTAATCCTTCTTTAATCCCTAATTTTTTAGCAATAGAGCCAGCTGTTATATTTCTTACAACAAATTCAATCGGAATAATTTCACATTTTTTTATAAGTTGCTCACGGTCATTTAGCTTTTCTTCAAAATGTGTTGGGATGCGTTTTGACTTAAGGTACTGCATTATGTGTGCAGAAATATGATTGTTTAGTACGCCTTTGCCTTTAAAAATTTTATGTTTCTTTTTATTATAGGCTGTAGCATCGTCTTTAAAAATTTGAATGAGTGTGTTTTTTTTAGGCCCTTTAATAATTTTTTTAGCCTTACCTTCATATAAAGTTTTAGATGATCTCATTGCAGGTAATAAAAATATTTGTTAAGATAAGTACTTAAATTAAATTAAATTCATTCAAAAGTACAAAAAATCATGAAAAAACTTGATGAGAGAAAAAAAGGTTTCGAGGGTAAGTTTGCTCGTGACCAGGAACTAGAGTTTAAAATATTAGCCCGTAGAAATAAGTATTTAGGTGTGTGGGCAGCTGAAAAATTAGGCATATCAGGGCCGGCTGTTGAAGAGTATTTTGCAGAGGTTGTAAAATCAGATCTTGAAGAAGACGGGGATATGGATGTTTTCAGAAAGGTTAGAAAGGACTTTGACGATAAGGGTATTTCAATTTCAGACGACGAATTAAGACAAAGTATGGATCAATTTTTACTTCAAGCAAAAGAAGAAATTATTGGTAAAGACAACATATAAGAGTTTTTATGAAGTATCAGTTTGCCCAAAAAAAGAAAAAGTCGGTAAAAAAGAAAGTAACCAAAAAAAAGAAGCAAGTTACTAAAAAAAGGGTTGTTAAGAAATCAACAAAGAAAAAATCAGTTAATAAAAAGAAAGCTTCTTTAGTGGATATGATTGATCGTTCTAATTATGTCGTATTTTACTATGCAGGTGCCTATGCGCTGATTTTTGGTTTATTTGCAGTCGCAATTTATTATTCAAATTAAATTACTTAAAAACTTTTTTGAAAATATAGTCAGTTCTGCGAGCGGCATGTTTTAAATCTAAAATTTTTGATATTTCTTTTTTGCTTAGGTATTTTTTTAATTCTTCATCTTTGTTAAGTATTACTTCAAAATCTGTATTCGTTTTCCAAACTTCCATGGCATTACGTTGAACTATCTTGTACGCATTTTCTCGCGATAAACCTTTTTGTGTCATTGCCAGCATCAAACCCTCAGACATTGGCAATTTTTTTAATCTATCTAAATTATTTTTCATATTTTTTGGATATACAACAAGATTTGATATCACATTATTCATTCGCGAAAGTGCAAAGTCGATTATAATATTTGCATCTGGCGCCATTATTCTCTCTACACTTGAATGAGATATATCTCTTTCATGCCAAAGAGTAATATTTTCTAAAGCAGGAACCGTGTAACCTCTTATGAGTCTTGCCAGTCCGGTTAAATTTTCAGTCAGAACCGGGTTTCTTTTATGAGGCATTGCTGATGACCCTTTTTGTCCTTTTGAAAAAAATTCTTCAACTTCTAGAACTTCAGTTCTTTGTAAATGTCTTATCTCGGTAGCTAAACGTTCAATTGAACTTGCAATTACAGCAAGAGTATTAAAATATACTGCGTGACGATCTCTTGGAATTATTTGAGTTGAAATCGTTTCTGCTTTCATGCCTAACTTTTTTGCCACGTGCTGTTCAACACGTGGATCAATATTTGCATAATTGCCAACCGCACCTGAAATCGCACATATATTTATTTCTTCAATTGCTTTTAAAAAACGCTTATGGTTCCTTTGAAATTCTGCATAAAAAGATGCCATTTTAACTCCAAAGGTTGTGGGTTCCGCATGAATCCCATGACTTCTCCCAATGCAAGGTGTGTTTTTATATTTTATTGCAATCTTTTTTAATGATTTTAGTAAATTTAATATTTCCTTCTCAATAATGACGGAGGACTGTTTTAGCTGAACATTAAAAGCCGTATCTAAAATATCTGAAGAAGTTAGACCTTGGTGAAGAAATCTTGCAGGCGGACCCGCGTATTCAGAAATTGTTGTTAAAAAAGCAATTACATCGTGTTTCACTTTTTTTTCAATTTGATCAATTCTATTTTCATTAATCTTTGCTTTTGATCTAATTTTTTTACTTGTTCCCTTTGGAACAGTTCCTAATTTCTCCATGGCTTCGCAAGCATAGAGCTCAATATCAAGCCATATTTTAAATTTAGAGTTAGAGCTCCAAACGTCAGTCATCTCGGCTCTAGAATAACGAGGGATCATATAAGTATGTTTTTAATCTTTAATTTACGGTTTATCAAGCCCAGCAGGTGATTTTGTAAAAATTTCTACACCATCTTTGGTAATGCCAATACTATGCTCAAATTGTGCTGACAAACTTTTATCTTTTGTAACAGCCGTCCAACCATCGCCTAACATTCTAACATCATATTTCCCAAAATTTATCATCGGTTCCACTGTAAAAAACATGCCCGGTTCAATTCTTTCACCTTTGCCTTTATCCCCGTAGTGAAGAATGTTTGGAAACTCATGAAAAACTTTTCCTAGTCCGTGACCACAAAAATCACGAACAACACTATAGTTTTGTTTTTCTGCATATGTTTGAATTGCATTGCCAATATCACCTAATGTTGCATCAGGTTGAGCAGCATTGATGCCTTCATGCATTGCTTGAAAAGTGCAATCAATTAATTTTTGTGCTTTGGCATTTATTTTTCCAACAGGAAACATGCGGCTTGTATCGCCATGCCAGCCATCAACAATTACGGTTACATCGATATTAACAATATCTCCATTTTCTAAAATTCTTGATGAAGGAATTCCATGACATATTACGTGATTAATTGAAGTACAAACTGACTTAGGATAGCCCTTATAAAATAAAGGGGCAATAAGGCCCCCATGACGAACTATGTAATCAAATGCAATATTATCTAACTCTTCAGTGGAAACACCTGGTTTTACTTTTTCAACAAGTAGATCCAATGTAGATGCTGCAAGATTACCTGCTTTTCGCATTCCTTCAAAATCATCAGAACTATGAATAGTGTTATTCAATTTAATATCTTTATTTTTTTATTAACACTTATACCATTTTTATCAAAAGAACAGTCATAACATAAAGGCTCAACACCCATTTTTTTAACCTTCTTAAAAGTATCTGCATATTTAGTATCAATATCTGCAGCGATCTTAAACTTACTGCAATCGTCTCGTTGGACTAAGAAAAGCATGACCGCTCTTACAGATTTGGTTGGAAGAGTGGAAAGCTCATTTAAATGCTTTAATCCTCTTTCAGTGACTGCATCAGGAAATTCTGCAATTGATTTGTCTCTCGATAAAGTAACGTTTTTAACTTCTACGTATATTTCTTCTTTTTTTGTTTGAACTAAGAAGTCAATTCTAGAATTTTGTCCATATTTAACTTCTCTTTTGAATGATAAAATTTTACCTAACTCTGAAATTTTGCCATTGCTTATTGCCTCTTCAACAATTCGATTAGCTTGATGAGTATTTACTCCGACCATTGCTCCGTTTGATTGAATTGCCTCTAAAGTAAATTTTAGTTTTCGGTTTGGGTCATCAGCTTCTGTTAAATAGACTAAATTATCTTTTTCAAGAAGTCCCATCATAGAGCCTGTATTAGGACAATGAGCTGTGACAATTTTTTTACTATCAAGTTGAACATCTACAAAAAATCTCTTATATCTCTTTATGAATTTGCCAGTGAGGAAATTTTTAGAGTTTTTTGACATAAGATTATGAAAGCATCATTAATTATTATAGGTAATGAAATTTTATCAGGTCGTACACAAGATAAGAATCTATCATATCTTGCAAATTGGTTGAATGAAATAGGTATTCAATTAACAGAAGTCAGAGTAATTCGTGATGAAGAGGATGTAATTGTTGAGACAGTTAACCATTTAAGAAAAACTTATGACTACGTGTTTACCACTGGCGGTATTGGGCCAACGCACGACGATATTACATCAGAGTCAATCGCTAAAGCATTTTCTGTTGATTTAGAAGTAAATCAGGGAGCGCTCTCAATATTAAAAGAGTACTATAAAGATGGAGAGCTCACAGAAGCTCGAATGAAGATGACTAAGATGCCTGTTGGCTCAGAGCTCATTGAAAATCCAGTCAGTAAAGCGCCAGGGTTTAAAATGGACAATGTATTTGTTTTGGCAGGTATACCAGGAATTATGCAAGGTATGTTAGAAGGAGCTCGTCAATTCCTTAAGAAGGGCGATGTAGTAAAATCTAAATCAGTCGATATTTTTACACCTGAAAGTAATGTCGCTGAGATACTCACTAACCTTCAGGCAAAATATAGTTCTGTGGAAATAGGCAGTTATCCATTTAGCAAGGAAAATAGATTTGGAACATCAATTGTTATGCGTGCTACAAGTGACGATCAGCTGTCAAAATGCGATGCAGAATTAAAGGAATTAGTTAAAAATTATGATACAAAGTATTAGTAATTTTTATCCACAAATCTCTAAGTAACTGATTTTATTTATTATTATTATTTTTTTAATATTTACTTAAGAAGGATTCTCAATAATAATTGCCTAATTTTATAAAATTAAGGGGAAAATAAACATGAAAGTATTAATGCTAAATCCTGGAGATCACGTTGCGATTTCGTTTTGGTTGATCTCTATGGCCATGGTTGCCGCTACTGCTTTCTTCTTTCTTGAAAGAGATCGTGTAGCAGCTAAATGGAAAACGTCCCTCACAGTAGCTGGTTTGGTTACTGGTATTGCGGCGTGGCACTACTTCTACATGAGAGGCGTATGGGTTGCTACTGGTGACTCACCAACAGTCCTTCGTTACATTGACTGGTTGATTACTGTGCCTCTACAAATCGTAGAATTCTATGTAATTCTTGCAGCGATGACCGCTGTTGCTTCAAGCCTTTTCTGGAGACTATTAATTGCATCAATTATTATGCTTGTCTTCGGTTACATGGGTGAAACTGGAGCGATGAATGTAACTCTAGCCTTCGTAATAGGTATGGCTGGATGGTTATATATCATCTACGAGGTTTTTGCAGGTGAAGCAAGCAAGGCAAGTGCTGGTAGTGGGAACGCTGCTGGTCAGACTGCATTTAACGCATTGAGATTAATTGTTACAGTCGGATGGGCAATTTATCCAATCGGTTATGCTGTAGGTTACTTCGGTGGCGGCGTTGACGCTGGTTCATTGAACTTAATCTATAACCTTGCAGACTTTGTTAATAAAATTGCATTTGGTATGGCTATTTATGTAGCTGCAGTATCAGACAGCAACTAATTAACTGCAAAGTAAATAATAAAGAAGGGGCCCTCGGGGCCCCTTTTTTTTATCCGTTGTTAAAGTTCTGGAACTAAATTACACATAGAGTTATAAATTATTCTATTGGCCTCATGGCGGAATTGGTAGACGCAAAGGACTTAAAATCCTTTGGGATTTATTCCCGTCCCGGTTCGAGTCCGGGTGAGGCCACCAATTAACAGTGATAAATGAAGTATGGCATAAATTCTAATATCAGAGTACACTATTCTATGTTCAAAACTTCTATACACTTCTTTTTTATTTCTTTGATAAGTCTTTTTCTAGTGACTGTTTCTATAGCTGATGAATTAGAAAATCGTGTTACTTCATTTGTAAATAATCTTACTGACAGTGCCGCTAAAAGAATCACTTCTATTATTGGTGAAAATGAAAGGGTTAAATACCTTGACATCAACTTGGGAGTAAAAGAGCACCTAAAACCTACAATTTCAATCACTAATGTTAATAAGATAAGCGAAAAAGATCTTTCTGTTTTTTTTAATCAAAATTCACTTAGCTTGCATGATGATGATCAAACAATTAATATTGGTATTGGTCATAGATCACTTCACAAAAATGAAACAATTATAGTTGGATTAAATGCTTTTTTTGATTATTCATTTGATGAGGCTCACCAAAGAAATGGAGCAGGACTAGAAGTTATAAGTAGTATATTTGATTTACGCACAAACATTTATGACGCAACCTCAGGCAAACAAATTACAGGGACTGGCAAAGATGAAGAAGCCCTTGATGGCTGGGACTTAAGATTAGATTATCATATTCCAATAAAAAGAAATCTCAGAATTTTTGCAAGTATGTTTGATTTTGAAAACGGAGCTGGCTCATTCGAATTAGAAGGTGAGAAGTACGGACTACATCTAATAAGCAATAATTTTGATTTTGAAGTGGGTTATGTCGATGATAACAAGGCGGGGGATGGTACTTTTGCTAATATAAAATATGTTGTTCCGATTGGTAATACTCAGTCAACTAAATATAACAATACAAATGAAATGTTTGAATATGTGAATATTAAAGATAGAATTTACGAGCCAGTAAAAAGAGAGAATAAAATTAGAGTTGTAAAAACAACGTTGAATGTCAAAGCAAGCGGATTCTAAATGAAAAACAAGTTTATAATTATTTCAAGTATCTTACTATTCTTTAATCTTATATTTTTAAAGAATATATTAGCAGATTCTCATGTCGATACATGCACAATTACGAGTGGGGTATTTGATACTACAGAGGTAATAACAGATGGTTATTGTGCCAGTGCTCCAGATGCATACGAAGTTGTTGCTTATGAATTATATTTCTGCACAGCAAACCCGTCAGCTCCAACAACAACATCTGTTATGGATCTGTCTAGCTGTTTTAAAAATTGGGAATATTCAGCCGGAGCAACGCTCTCAGTTCAACAAAATGTGGCCATAGATGTTCCAGGAATACTTACAAGACCGCCTAGTGGAACATATACTCATGGGGTAATGTTAATGGACAATACATTTGGTATCACAATGTCAGCTGAGTTTGATGAATCAATGACAGGACAAGACGGAGAATCAGGGGTTTTTTGTGCAACTGTAGCTGGTTCATCTACATTCGGAACGTCATCTCTTCCAACAGGAACGTCTACTTGTGGTGCATCTGCAATTACTGCAGGCAAATACGTTGAGACGCTGACAACTTTTAATTCAGCATCTTTCACAGGTACAGCTACGGGAAATAACCTAAATGGTACAAGTGCCTCAATTAAAGGCTATTTAATAGATACTAACAGGTATCTTGCTGTTAATGACTCAGACGTGGATAAACTCATGGGTTCAATTACTTTTGCTACACCAGTTGTTTTTACAGAAAACACAACGACGTTGACAATGTCATTTAATGTAGGTGAAGGAATGTCAATGTTTAATAGCAGTGACGGTAATAATCACATTGTGTTTGGCAGTGGTCCTTTTCAGGCAATAATAACAACTGATTAATTTTTAAAACTTAAACTGTTCATTTAAAATTCTTTCATCAAAAGAGTGATCTTCATCAAAAAGAAGTTCGACAATCTGTTGCTCACTTTGATGCACTTCCACTGAACTGATATCTCGAAATTCCGTGCTGTCGGCAACAACACTTACAGGTCTTTTTTTACTTTCAATGACATCAAATTTTATATTTGATTGATTATTTAATATTGCACCTTTCCATCTCCTAGGCCTAAAAGCACTAATAGGGGTTAATGCAAGAACATCAGCATTAATTGGAAGTATTGGGCCATGAGCAGACAAATTGTAAGCTGTACTACCTGATGGCGTTGAAATTAAAACTCCATCACAAATTAGTTCATCTAACCTAACCTTTCCATCAACTGAAATTTTTATTTTAGATGCTTGATGTGTTTCTCTTAGTAACGAAACTTCATTAATCGCAATAGCTTTATGAATAGAACCATCAATACTTATAGCTTTCATCATCAATGGAGATATTTTTATTGATTGTGATTGATTGATTCTATTTATCAAATCATTATCATTTGAAGAATTCATTAGAAACCCAACACTTCCGTAATTTAGTCCGAAAATAGGTAATTGTTTATCCATGCTAGATTTTATAGTCTCAAGCATAAAACCATCTCCCCCAAGAACAACTATTACATTTGAATTTGAAAAGTCATTCTTGCCGTATTTTTCTTCTAATTCTTTTTTTTGAGAAACTGCATCATTGCTATCAGAAGCCAAAAAAATGGGTTTATCTAAATTCATCATTTTTACCTACAAAAAAGTATTTCTTTATCCTAAAATCTTCTCTAATTGAACATAATTAATTAATTATTATTATCTTATGTCTTTAGATGGGTATTTACTCTCAATAGATCAAGGCACTACTAGCTCACGGGCCTTAATTTTAGATACTAATGGCAATATCATTAGTCAAAAAAACTATGAATTCAGTCAGTATTTCCCTAACGATGGTTGGGTTGAGCATGATCCATTAGAAATTTTAAAGACAACTCAAGACGCTATTAACTTTGTAATTAAAGAAATTAACATTAGCCCAAAAGATATCAATATCGCAGGTATAACAAATCAAAGGGAGACGGTTGTTGCATGGAACAAAATAACAGGAAAGCCAGTTTACAATGCCATTGTATGGCAGGACAGACGTACAGAGAACTTTTGTGAGACACTAAGAGAAAAAAATTTAACAAAACTTATTCAATCAAAGACTGGTCTTGTAATTGATCCTTACTTCTCAGCAACTAAAATTAAATGGATTATTGAAAATATTGAAGAAGCAAAAAATGCGGCGAGTGAAAATAATTTGTTGGTCGGTACTATTGACTCATGGCTGATCTGGAATTTTACAAAAGGTGAATGTCATTACACTGATGTTACTAATGCATCAAGAACGATGCTCTATAATATAAATGAGGATTGTTGGGATGATGAATTATTAAATATTTTTAATATTAAAAAAAATATTTTGCCTGATGTAAAAAATTGCGTTGATGATTTTGGAACAATAGACCCTAGATTCTTTGGAGAAAAAATATCAATAGGTGGTGTAGCAGGTGATCAACAAGCGGCAACTATTGGACAAGCTTGTTTCAAAGAGGGAATGGTTAAATCAACTTATGGCACAGGCTGTTTTTTATTAATGAATACTGGAAATAGACTCATAGAGTCTGATACCAAATTATTGTCCACTACAGCTTATAATATATTAGATAAAAAAGATTTTGCTTTAGAGGGCAGTATCTTTAATGCGGGTACTGTTGTTCAATGGATGCGTGATGAAATGAATTTCATTAACGATGCAAGCAAGGTCGAAGAGCTTGCATACAAAAGTACAAACGTAATACAATTTATTCCTGCTTTTACTGGTTTGGGTGCTCCTTATTGGAACTCTGATGTAAGGGGTCAAATTACAGGAATTACCCGAGATACTAATAAAGCTGATATTGCCATGGCTGCGTTAAAATCAATATGTTATCAAACAAGAGATCTTCTTGAATGCCTGCTTAGTGATACAAAACTAAAGAGAGATGATTTTACAATTCGAGTTGATGGAGGCATGTCTAAAAATAATCTTATGATGCAATTATTATCAGATATCACTCAAGTGAGAATCGAAAGGCCTTTGAATCAAGAATCGACTGCTCTGGGTGCAGCTTACCTAGCCGGAATGAAATCTGGGGTTTACAAAGATGTTGCAGAGGTCGAGAAATTGTGGAAGACTGATCACAAATTTGAACCTGCTATTTCGTTGGATGAGGCAGATCAACAATATAATAGATGGTTAAAAGCTGTAAAAGGACTGATTAATAATGGTTGATGTAAAAAATAGTGTTTCAAAAGAAGAATGGGAAACAAGGCAAGACTTGGCGGCATTCTATAGAACAATTCCATATTTTGGTTGGGATGATTTAATCTTCACACATATCTCCGCTAAAGTTCCTGGAGCTGATGATGAATTTCTAATTAACCCTTATGGATTTTTATTTGATGAAATAAGTGCGTCAAACTTGGTGAAAGTTAATTTGAAGGGAAAAATACTTAGTGACACAAATAATTTTATAAATCCTGCAGGATTTACTATTCATAGTGCAATACATGAGTCAAGAGAGGATGCACATTGTATTGTTCACCTTCACTCGAATGACGGTGTGGCAGTAGCCTCGCTGAAAGATGGTTTGTTGCCTCTATCTCAAACAGGTATGCTAGTGAGAAGTCAAATCGCATACCACGATTATGAAGGAGTTGCACTTTTTGAAGAAGAAAAAGAAAGATTGGTAAAGGACCTTGGTGAGGCGCGTTTAATGATACTCAGAAATCATGGAACATTGGCTATAGGTAAAAATGTTGCTGAAGCATTCACTAACATATATTTCTTAGAGAAAGCATGTTCTTATCAAGTGAGAGCTCTTTCTGGAAATCTTGAATTGAACTATCCCTCAGAGGAATCAATTGAAACAACAAGACAACAAGGTGAGGGACGAGAAATGGCTGCGGCTTTGCTATGGCCCGCAGTTAAAAGAAAGATGGAGCGACTAGACTCATCTTTTCTTAATTAATCAAAATAAATAAGGAGATATAGATGAAAGTATTGTGTATTTTATACGATGATCCAAAAGGGGGAATGCCGTCAAGTTATCCTGTCGAAAATTTGCCAAAAATAGAAAAGTATCCAGATGGACAGACATTACCAACACCAAAAGGGATAGATTTTAATCCAGGGGAATTGCTTGGGTGTGTTTCTGGTGAATTAGGCCTTAGAAAATTTCTTGAAGATGCAGGCCATACATTGGTGGTTACTAATGATAAAGATGCTCCTGGATGCGTTGCGGAAAAAGAGCTTGTTGATGCTGATGTAGTAATATCGCAACCTTTCTTTCCATTTTATTTAACAAAAGAACGTATTGCTATGGCTAAGAATTTAAAAATGGCAATAACTGCTGGTATTGGTTCAGACCATGTTGATTTACAAGCTGCTATGGATAATAAAATTGATGTTATGGAAGTTACTTTTTGTAATTCAAGGTCCGTTGCTGAGCATATTGTGATGATGATATTATCTTTAGTGAGAGATTATCATAATCAATACCGAATTATTAATGAGGGCGGATGGAATATTGCAGATGCAGTACAAAGATCATACGACCTTGAGGGCATGCATGTAGGAACAGTTGCAGCTGGAAGAATAGGCTTAGATGCATTAAGAAAACTTAAGCATTTTGATGTTCATATGCATTATTTTGACAGACATAGATTACCAGAGTCAGTAGAAAAAGAGCTGGATTTGACTTTTCATGACTCTGTTGAGTCAATGGTTGCAGTATGCGATGTTGTAACAATCAACTGTCCACTTCACCCTGAAACTGAAAATCTCTTTGACGATGAGATGATCGGAAAAATGAAAAAAGGAGCATACATTGTAAATACTGCGCGTGGTAAAATTTGTAACCGTGATGCAATTGCACGTGCCTTAGAGTCAGGTCAATTAAGTGGTTATGCTGGCGATGTATGGTTTCCACAACCTGCTCCAAATGATCACGTATGGAGAACGATGCCAAATCATGGAATGACGCCACATACTTCAGGAACTTCGCTTTCAGCTCAGGCAAGATACGCAGCTGGTGTTAGAGAAATTCTTGAATGTTTATTTGCTGGAGAAGATCAAAGAACAGAATATACAATTGTTAAAGATGGCGCACTTGCTGGAACAGGCGCGCACTCCTATAGCGAAGGTTCTGCCACAAGTGGTTCTGAAGAAGCTGCAAAATATCAAAGAAAATAGTATAAATTTTATATTGGGACGGAGTAAAATCTGTCCTATATAATATAAATATGCTTAGCGTATTTAAAAACTATTTTTCACACTCAACCATTTATGGCTTTTTCATAATGGCAGTTATTGGAATTTACTACATTCTTTCTAACGGATTATTATCTGAGTATTTACTTTGGTTTTTTATACCAATCATTCTGGCGCCTTTTTATGAGTGGTATGTTCATAAATATCAATTACACAGAGAGCTTACAAAAAAAGATGGTTGGTACAGAAGATATCAAATTGTATTACATCACGGACACCACAAAGATCCTGACAATATCAAGCTTCAATTTGCTCCTTGGAGATATCTTATCTATACATATGGACAAGTGTATCTTCTATATTCACTTATACTATGGAGCTTTCCTGCAGCAATGGTACCCTTTACGGGTCACCTAGTCTATCACTTATGGTATGAATGGATTCATTTGGCGCATCACTCCAAAGAGTATAAACCCCTTTCAGCAATTGGAAAAAAATTAAGAGATGCTCATATGAGTCATCATTTTCATAATGAGAATTACAACTGGGGTATAACAAATATGATCGGTGATTATTTCTTTGGAACTCTAAAGGATAATAAATCTATAAGAAAAAGTACTACTGTAAAGTCGATAGCGGGATATACAGATTAAATTAGTGGTGCCCCAAATCGGACTTGAATCGCGAACCTATTGATTACAAATCAATTGGTGTATAAACTATCCTCGATGAGCTATCTAATCTTTGTAATTTGTGTTTTAACTTTTACATCAAGCAACTTATTTGCTCTCGATTCTTCAATTAAAAATAAGATAATAAATACGATTGAGAAAAATGAGATGGTTGATAGAGCTATATTTGGACAAGATGAAGTTGGTTGGGGAGGTTATGATATCTTTTGGATTTTTATGCCTAAGATATCTGGTAAGGATTACGATAGTATAGCAGAATTCTTTTGTCCCGTTTTCAAAACAAACGGTTTAAGTAAGATAGTTGTCTCCATTAAAAAATCTGGTACTTACGACACATTAGGAAGAGGTTATTGCAGCTAACAAGTGGTGCCCCCACACGGACTTGAACCGCGAACCTATTGATTACAAATCAATTGCTCTACCAATTGAGCTATAGGGGCAACTAATGAAACTTTTAAATTTTTAAGTTTTAATTGTCTATAATTATTTGTAAAATGGGAGTATGAAAAAATTCTTAGATTTTATCGGTGGCCAAATAGCTTTAGCCTATTTAGTAGTTTTCTTTATTTTAGTTATCTCAATGATAGCTCTAGCTTTTTAAATTTATATTTGAAATATAGAACATCATTATAGCTGCCGTATTTGATACATTTAGACTTTCAAGATTATCACTCATTTTAATCTTAAGACTTTCGTCACATAGTGATTCCGTAATTTTTCTCATTCCCTTGTTCTCTGAACCTAAAACAAAAACAATTTTATTTGGAAATTTTATATTTGTTATTAAGCTTTTAGCTTTCATGTCTAAGCCATAAATCCAATAACCATTTTCTTTTAACATCTTTATACAAGAGCTTATATTTTGGATTTTAGTAAATGGTACTTTATCGATGGCACTGGATGCTGTTTTTGCTAAAAATGAATTTTCAGTTACTGAATTATTGTTTGTTAATATTATACCATCAATGTTAAATGCAAGAGCAGATCTAAAAATTGCACCAACATTTTGTGGATCATCCAGCTGATCTAATAAAAAGATAATAGACCTCTCCTTATTTAAATTTTGTATAAAATCTGAAAGTTGGGGTGTCTGTATTTTTTCAACTCTTAGACAAATACCCTGATGATTTGATATACCCTTTAAGAGTAAGTCAATTTCATCTCTAGTTTTTTTAATGGATATGACATTCATATTTTCTAGTTTTATTTCATTTTTCAGTTTTTTTTCAGCTTCAGAAGTGAAATAAACTTCGTATTTAACTCTATTCTCATTCATTAGAGCCCCAACCACAGCATGATGGCCGTATATCCAGTAATCAGAATTTTGCCTTTTTTTTGGGAGTTTTTTTGATCTCTTACTCATTACCTCAATAATTTAACATTTATAATTTAATTAGGTTCAAAAATATTAATATTTATTGATTTAGGGTCTTTTTTTCCATATAAGTCACCCCTTAAGGTTCTATAGACTAAGTCTAGGGAAACTTATCTTGAGATGTTGAAAACTATCTCGGGAGGGGTGCCCGAGTGGTTAAAGGGGACGGGCTGTAAACCCGTTAGCTATGCTTACGTTGGTTCGAATCCAACCCCCTCCACCACGTAAAGGTACCTTAGGGTAGCTTGAAGGAATAAGCGGGTGTAGCTTAGTGGTAAAGCTCCAGCCTTCCAAGCTGATTACGAGGGTTCGATTCCCTTCACCCGCTCCAAAACAACGAAGACTAAAAACTGAGAGGAACAAAAAAAATGGCTAAAGAAAAATTCGATCGAAGTAAACCACACTGTAACGTAGGAACTATCGGTCACGTGGATCACGGTAAAACAACTTTGACCGCGGCAATAACAAAAGTATTATCAGAATCAGGTGGAGCAGAATTTACTGCATATGATGCAATTGATAAGGCTCCCGAAGAAAAAGAACGTGGAATTACAATTTCAACAGCTCACGTTGAATACACAACAGACGCAAGACACTATGCGCACGTTGATTGTCCAGGACACGCTGACTATGTAAAAAACATGATTACAGGTGCTGCGCAAATGGATGGAGCAATATTAGTTGTTAACGCTGCAGATGGACCAATGCCACAAACTAGAGAGCATATACTTCTTGCACGTCAGGTTGGTGTTCCTGCAATAGTTGTTTACTTGAATAAAGTTGATCAAGTCGACGATGCAGAATTATTAGAGCTTGTTGAAGTTGAGATCAGAGATATTCTCAATGAATATGAGTTTCCAGGTGATACTACTCCAATAGTTAAAGGTTCAGCTTTAGCAGCAGTTGAGAGTAGAGACGATGAAATTGGAAAAAATTCAATTGTGGAACTTATGAAAGCTGTAGACGATCATATCCCTCAACCTGAGCGTGATAAGGATAAGCCATTCCTTATGCCGATTGAGGATGTATTTTCAATATCTGGACGTGGCACTGTTTGTACAGGAAGAGTTGAAAGCGGTATTGTTAAAGTAGGTGAAGAGCTTGAAATAGTGGGTATTAAAGAAACTCAAAAAACAACCTGTACTGGAGTTGAGATGTTCCGAAAACTACTAGATACTGGTGAAGCAGGTGATAATATCGGTGCACTTTTAAGAGGCATTGAGAGAGACCAAGTTGAAAGAGGTCAAGTTCTTGCGCATGTTGGTTCTATTACGCCACATACTAAATTCAAATGTGAAGCTTATGTATTGAAAAAAGAAGAAGGTGGTAGACACACTCCTTTCTTTACAAATTATCGTCCGCAGTTTTATTTTAGAACTACTGACGTTACTGGAGTTTGTAAGCTTCCTGATGGAACTGAGATGGTTATGCCTGGTGATAATATTGCAATGGAGATAGAACTCATAGCTCCAATTGCTATGGATAAAGGTGTACGTTTTGCAATACGAGAAGGTGGACGTACAGTTGGATCAGGTGTTGTAACAGAAATTATCTCATAACTGGAGGAGTGTAGCTCAACTGGTAGAGCACCGGTCTCCAAAACCGGGGGTTGGGGGTTCGAGTCCCTTCGCTCCTGCCAATAAAAGGTGAATTCTTTATGAAACCATTTAAGTTCATTCAAGAAGTAAGAAGAGAAGGAGGTAAGGTTACTTGGCCAACTTCAAGGGAAACTCTCACAGGATCAATTATGGTTCTAATAATCACTGCATTTGCAGCAATATTTTTTTTAATTATAGACCAGATATTTAGCTTTGGTCTTGATAAACTTATAGGGATAGCAGTATAACAATGACCCATAAATGGTATATAGTTCATGCCTATTCGGGTTTTGAAAAAAAAGTAGCAGCAGCAATATCTGAAAAGGCTAAATCTAAAAACATTGAATCCTTTTTCAGTGATATAATTGTTCCAACTGAAGAAGTTGTGGAAGTAAAGAAAGGAAAAAAAAGGAATGCTGAAAGAAAATTTTTTCCTGGCTACGTTCTAACGAGAATGGAAATGACCGATGAAACATATCATATGGTTAAAAGTTTGCCAAAAGTTAGTGGTTTTCTTGGGCATACCCAAGGTAAGCCATCGGCAGTGCCCGAAAGTGAAATAAATAAGATTTTACAAGACATCGAAGAGGGTGTAACTAGTCCTAAGCCGTCAGTGACGTTTGAGGTTGGGGAGCAAGTAAGAGTGAGTGATGGACCATTCGCATCATTTAATGGTCTTATTGAAGAAATTGATGAAGAAAGAGCGAGAGTGAAAGTTTCGGTGTCAATTTTTGGAAGATCAACACCAGTTGAATTAGAATATACACAAGTTGAAAAAGCATAATGGCAAAAGAAGTTGAAGGAACATTAAAATTACAAGTACCCGCGGGACAAGCTAACCCTTCACCCCCAGTAGGTCCAGCATTGGGGCAAAGAGGTATTAATATAATGGATTTTTGTAAAATGTTTAATGACAAATCTAAGAGTGAGCAACCAGGAGTGATGCTTCCTGTTGTTGTTACTTACTATACTGATAAAAGTTTCACTATGGAGATAAAACTTCCTCCTGCCTCTTTTTTTATTAAAGAAGCTCTGAAGATAAAAAAAGGCTCTAAAGAACCTGGAAGAGATATGATTGCTTCAATTTCAATAAAGCAATGTGAAGAAATAGCTGAAAAAAAACTAAAAGATTTAAATGCAAATACCATTGAGCAAGGCGTTAAAATAATTGTTGGATCAGCAAGGTCAATGGGAATTGAGGTTGTAAGCTAATGGGAAAAAGGTTGAAAATGATCGAAGAAAAGAATGATTACTCTAGTTATTTTAGTTTAGAGGAAGCTGTAGAGTTAGCGATAAAATCGTCCACGACTAAATTTATTGAGACAATTGATATTTGTATGAATTTGAATATTGACCCTAAAAATGGAGAACAAAATGTTAGGGGTAAGGTTAAACTTCCCATTGGACTAGGTAAGCAAATTAAAGTTTGTGTTTTTGCAAATGAAGATAAACAACAAGAGGCAAAAGATGCTGGGGCAGATATCGTAGGCGCTGATGAACTTATAAGTAAAGTTGAGAACGGTTTTGTTGATTTTGATAAGTGTATATCGACACCGGATATGATGTCAAAAGTTGGGAAGTTAGGAAAAGTCTTGGGGCCAAGAAATTTAATGCCAAATCCAAAGTTAGGAAGTGTAACTAATGATTTAAAAAAAGCAGTAGATGATGCAAAGGCAGGTGAAATAGAATTTAGAAATAATGATACTCTTATTCATGCTGCTATCGCTAAAGCAAACTTTCAAAATCAAGATATAATGAATAATATTAAATACTTCTTCAACACAATCTTAAAAGAACGCCCATCAGGTGTTAAGGGTGATTTTGTAAAAAAAGTCACTATAAGTCCCACTATGGGCCCGGGTATCAATATTGATTTAGGATCACTAGGAGCATAGTTGTGAATAGAGAGCAAAAAGAAACATTTATAAATAATTTAAAATCTATTTTAAATGAAAATAATCTCGTCTTAGTATTCCATTACCGGGGAATGTCTATGAGTGAAATGACTGATTTAAGAGTTAAGTCATTTAACATGGGGTGTAATATAAAGGTTACAAAAAATAGACTCACCAAGTTAGCTTTATCCGGTACAGAAAAAGAGGCACTAACTAACTTCTTTGACGGACCTACTGCAATAGCCTATTCAAATGATCCAGTACAGCTAACGAAGCTTTTGACTAATTTTGCCAAGAATAACAGCAACTTAGTTATTATTGGAGGCATAATGGATAATGAAATTTTAAGTGTTGAAAAAATTGAAATTTTATCTAAATTGCCATCTCTCGAGGAAATAAGGGCACAATTAATAGGTTTGATTAGTTCACCGGCACAAAAAATTGCTTCAATCTTAACTACGCCGTCTGGTGACCTGGCAAGAGTACTTAATGCTTATAGCGTAAAATAATATTAAAGAGATTAAAAAAGAAAGGGAATAAATATGGCTGACCTCCAACAAATAGTTGACCAATTATCTGACTTAACGGTTATTGAAGCTGCTGAGTTATCTAAAATGCTTGAAGAAAAGTGGGGCGTTTCTGCTGCCGCACCAGTTGCTGTTGCTGCTGCAGGTGCATCACCAGCTGGGGAATCAGCTGCTGCTGAGGAAAAAGATGAGTTTACAATTGTACTTGCTGCTGCAGGCGATAAAAAAATTAATGTCATTAAAGAAGTTAGAACTATTACTGGTCTTGGACTAAAAGAGGCAAAAGATTTAGTTGAAGGTGCTCCAAAAGAATTAAAGACTGGTGTATCAAAAGATGAAGCTAATGGTTTTAAAGAAAAGCTAGAAGCCGCAGGTGCAACTGTAGAACTTAAATAATTAACAATATTTTTTAAACTAATAGTTTGTAAATCAAGCTGTTAGTAATGGGCAAATATACATTGATGGCTAATTTATTATCTTTCACCGAGCGAAAAAGAGTTCGAAAAAACTTTGGTAAGCTAAAAGAAGTTTCAAAATTTCCAAATCTAATTGAAATACAAAAAAAATCTTATGAAGATTTCTTACTCGAGGACTACAACACACCAGAAAGACCAGATAGGGGCTTGCAAAAAGTTTTTAAAAGCGTCTTTCCATTAGAAGATTTTTCTGGTTCAGCTAGAATTGAGTATATTGAGTATGACTTTCAGTCCCCTAAGTTTGACGTTGATGAATGTCGTCAAAGAGATAAAACTTACGCAGCTCCGCTAAACGTAAAACTAAGATTAATTGTTTTTGATATCGATGAGGAAACTGAATCTAGAACAGTGAAAGATATAAAAGAACAAGAAATATACCTTTGCGACCTACCTTTGATGACCCAGAAAGGAACATTCATTACTAATGGAACGGAGAGAGTCGTTGTCAGCCAAATGCATAGAAGCCCTGGTGTATTTTTTGACCATGATAATGGAAAAACTCACTCTAGTGGTAAGCTGCTTTTCGGAGCAAGAGTAATACCTTACAGGGGTTCTTGGCTGGATATAGAATTTGATCATAAGGATATTATCCATTGTAGGATTGATAGAAAGAAAAAAATTCCCATAACAACTTTCCTCATGGCAATGGGAGTAAAAAGAGATGAGATACTATCAATGTTTTATAATACTGAAACCTATTCTCTAGACACAAAAAATAATAAATGGAAAGTTAGCTTTAACCCAAAGAATATTAAGACTGGAAAATTACAAAAAAGTTTGGTTAATGCTGCAAATGGTAAAGTTGCGGTAAAGCAAGGAACTAAAATAAATCCCGCCATAGCAAAAAAACTCTTTAATGACGGCTTAAAATCCTTGCTAATAGATAGTGATGATATTTTAGGCAAATTTATTGCTGAGGATATTATTAATGAAAAAACTGGTGAAATATATTTTGAGTCATCGGACGAAATTACTCTTGAGGCATTAGAAAAGCTAAAAGAACTTAAAATAAATAAAATACCTGTCTTAGAGATTGATGGAATTAATATTGGGTCATTTATCAGAGATACTCTTAGGGTTGACAAAAATCAAAGTCCGGAGGAAGCAGTTGTTGAGATATATAAAGTATTACGTCCAGGTGAGCCTCCTAATTTAGAAACTGCATTTGAAGTCTTTAATTCATTATTTTTTAAATCAGAAAAGTATGACTTATCAGATGTTGGAAGAGTTAAAATGAATTATAGATTAAATATTGACTGCGAAGATACAGTCACTGTATTGAGAAGTGAAGATGTAATTGAAGTAATAAAAACAGTTATGGATTTGAGAACTGGCAAAGGTGAGGTTGATGATATTGATCACCTTGGTAATCGAAGAGTTAGGTCAGTAGGAGAGTTAGTCGAAAATCAATTCAGAATGGGTCTTATTAGAATGGAAAGGTCTATAAAAGAAAGAATGAATTCTTTAGAAGTTGATGCTGCTACTCCTCAAGACATTATTAATGCTAAGCCACTTGTTGCATCTCTAAAAGAATTTTTTGGTACATCGCAACTATCTCAGTTTATGGATCAGACTAACCCATTGGCAGAAATTACTCATAAGAGAAGACTCTCAGCTCTTGGTCCTGGAGGTCTAAGTAGAGAAAGAGCGGGGTTTGAAGTAAGAGATGTTCATCCAACGCACTACGGACGCATATGTCCAATCGAAACACCGGAAGGTCCTAATATTGGATTGATTAATAGCCTGGCCTCGCATGCACGCGTGAATCAATATGGATTTATTGAGAGTCCTTATAGAAAGGTTGTAAAAGGTAAGGTTACTAATGATGTGGAATATCTACCCGCAATGGAAGAAGCAGATTATACAATTGCCCAGGCAAACAGCGAGTTAGATGATAAGGGAGCATTTATAACAAAATTAGTTTCTTGCAGAAGAAATGGTGATTTTGTGATGACCGTTCCTGAAGAAATTGACTACATGGACGTATCACCAAAGCAAGTCGTATCCTGCGCTGCATCTTTAATACCATTTTTAGAAAATGACGACGCGAACAGGGCACTAATGGGGTCTAATATGATGAGGCAGGCTGTTCCATTAATACAAGCTGAATCTCCACTTGTAGGAACAGGTGTTGAAAAAGTAGTTGCAGTTGATTCTGGTGTAACTATCGTCGCAAATCGAGATGGTATTGTCGATAAAATAGACGGCAAGAGAATTGTTGTAAGAGTTACTGAAAAAATTAAAACTACAGAGTCAGGAGTTGACATTTATACTCTTCAGAAATTTCAAAGATCTAATCAAAGTACATGTATAAATCAAAGACCTCTTGTTAAAGTTGGAGATAAGGTTGCTAAGGGCGATATTATTGCTGATGGACCTTCTACTCATTTTGGTGAACTTGGCTTAGGTCGCAATGTTGTTGTGGCATTTATGCCTTGGAGAGGGTACAACTTTGAAGACTCAATTCTTATTTCAGAGAAAATTGTTCAGGAAGATAAATTTACATCAATCCACATTGAAGAATTTGAGGTCATGTCAAGAGATACAAAATTAGGATCAGAAGAAATTACAAGAGATATACCAAATGCCGGTGATGAGATGTTAAGAAATCTTGATGAAGCAGGAATTGTATATGTCGGTGCAGATGTTAACCCTGGTGATATTTTAGTTGGTAAAGTCACTCCAAAAGGAGAGAGCCCAGTCACACCAGAGGAAAAGCTATTAAGAGCAATTTTTGGTGAAAAAGCAACTGATGTTAAAGATACATCTTTAAGATTACCGCCTGGTTCAAGTGGTATTGTTGTAGATGTAAAAGTATTCAATAGATATGGAATTGAAAAAGATGATAGGGCACTATCTATTGAAAGAGACGAAATAGAAAAGCTTGCAAACGATAGAGAGGCTGAATTAGGAATCTTAAACAGAAATATCAAAGAAAGACTTGATACACTTATCGTAGGTAAGTCAGTATCAGAAACACCAGAAAATATAGAAAAGAAAAACAGTTATAATGAACCTGATCTAGCAAATATAAAATTAGACTCACTTTGGAAAATTAAGCTACAGAATACTAACGATCAGGTAGAGGTCGATAATTTAAAAAAACAGTACGATATAGCTAGAGGTGCGATACAGTCTAGATTTGATAATAAGGTTGATAAAGTTCAACGGGGTGATGAACTCCTACCAGGTGTTATGAAAATGGTTAAAGTATTTGTGGCTGTTAAGAGAAAACTGCAACCTGGAGATAAAATGGCTGGTAGACACGGCAATAAAGGTGTGATCAGTAAAATCGCGCCTGTTGAGGATATGCCATATTTGGAAGATGGAAGAACTGTAGATATAGTATTAAATCCTCTTGGTGTGCCAAGTAGAATGAATGTTGGTCAAATTTTAGAGACCCACTTAGGTTGGGCATGCGCAGGGATTGGTGAAATAATTAACAAATCCCTTAATCAGTATAAATCTACCAACGATCATTCAGTGATCGGACAGTCCCTAGAGAAAGTTTATGGCAAGGAGCAATTCAAGAATGAGATTTCATCTTTAAGTAAGGATGAACAACGCGAACTTGCTATTAATATCGCATCAGGTGTTCCAATTAAAACTCCAGTATTTGACGGAGCATCAGAGTCAGAAATATCTGATATGCTCGGTGAAGCAGGGTTTGATACAAGTGGTCAAACACAGCTTTGGGACGGCTTAACTGGTGAAAAATTTGAGCGTAAAGTTACGGTAGGATATATTTATATGCTTAAGTTACATCATCTTGTTGATGATAAAATTCATGCAAGATCTATAGGCCCTTATAGTCTGGTAACTCAACAGCCGTTGGGAGGTAAGGCTCAGTTTGGTGGACAAAGATTTGGGGAAATGGAGGTGTGGGCATTAGAAGCGTATGGTGCTGCATATACTTTACAAGAAATATTGACAGTTAAATCAGACGATGTGGCTGGAAGAACAAAGGTTTATGAAACCATAATAAGAGGAGAGGATGTATTTCAATCAGGCACACCAGAATCATTTAATGTGCTGATCAAGGAAATAAGATCTTTAGGTCTAAATATTGAACTATCAAATCTAAGTTAGGAATTTTATGAGTCAATCTTTAATGAATATATTTAATCCTGCGGCATCACGAGATGATTTCAATCAGGTTAAGATTTCAATCGCAAGTCCTGAACGAATCCTTTCTTGGTCTTACGGTGAAATCAAAAAGCCAGAAACAATAAATTATAGAACGTTCAAACCTGAAAGGGACGGCTTATTTTGCGCGCGTATATTTGGTCCAATAAAAGATTATGAGTGTCTTTGTGGTAAATACAAAAGAATGAAATTCAAAGGCATTATTTGCGAAAAGTGTGGAGTTGAAGTCACAAAAAAAGACGTTAGACGTGAAAGAATGGGTCACATACAACTCGCAGCTCCAGTTGCACATATATGGTTCTTAAAATCCCTTCCAAGTCGCATTGCGCTTATGATGGATATGAAACTAAAAGATTTGGAAAAGGTTCTTTACTTTGAAAAATTTATGGTCACTGAGCCTGGCCTTACCCCATTAATTCAAAATCAATTACTTGATGAAGAAGAATTAGAAAAAGCACGCGAAGAATATGGAGAAGACTCATTTTCTGCCGGCATTGGTGCAGAGGCAGTCAGAAAAGTCCTTGAACGTATTGAGCTTGTTCCGGAATTAGAGCTTTTACGTTCAAAGCTATCAGAAACAAAGGCTGTTGCTCTCTCAGAAAAATTAGTAAAAAGAATAAAAATATTTGAGGCATTTATTAACTCTGGAAATAGACCTGAGTGGATGATACTCACGTCTGTGCCTGTGATTCCACCTGAACTGAGGCCGTTAGTTCCTTTGGATGGTGGAAGATTTGCTTCTTCTGATTTAAATGATTTGTACAGAAGGGTAATAAATAGAAATAATAGATTATCAAGATTAATTGAACTCAAAGCCCCTGATATCATCATTAGAAATGAAAAGAGAATGCTGCAAGAGTCAGTTGATGCACTGTTCGACAATGGTCGAAGAGGAAGAGTAATTACAGGTACAAATAAAAGACCTTTAAAGTCCCTAGCAGAAATGTTGAAAGGTAAGCAGGGACGATTTAGACAAAACTTACTGGGCAAAAGGGTCGACTATTCAGGCAGATCAGTAATTGTTGTTGGTCCAGAACTAAAGCTTCATCAGTGTGGTTTGCCTAAAAAGATGGCAATAGAACTATTTAAACCTTTTATCTACGCTAGATTAGAATCTCTTGGATTAGCTACCACTTTAAAGCAGGCAAAAAAAATGGTTGAGAAAGAAAGACCTGAGGTATGGGATGTCTTGGATAGAGTAATAAGAGAACATCCAGTAATTCTAAACAGAGCTCCCACTCTTCATAGATTAGGAGTTCAAGCCTTTGAACCAGTTTTAATTGAGGGAAAAGCAATTCAACTTCACCCACTTGTTTGTACTGCATTTAATGCTGATTTTGATGGCGATCAAATGGCTGTGCATGTTCCCCTCAGCTTGGAGGCTCAGTTAGAGGCAAGAGTTCTAATGATGTCTACTAATAATATTTTAAATCCAGCTAATGGAAAACCAGTTATTGTACCTAGCCAGGATATTGTTTTAGGTATTTATTATTTATCGCAGGACAAAGAAAATGAGCCAGGACAAGGCGCTGTTTACAAAGATATATTTGAAGTGCAACAAGCTTTAGAAAATAATGTAACGACTGTGCATGCGAAGATACACGCAAGGATTACCTATGTAGATCAGAATAACAATGAAAGCATTAAAAGAATTGAAACTACTCCTGGTAGAATGCTTTTATGGAATTTAATTCCACAACATAAAGATCTAGATCCAAAACTAGTTAACAGGTTGCTTGGAAAAAAAGAAATTTCAAATTTAATTGATACCGTTTATAGGTATTGCGGTCAAAAGGATACTGTAATATTTGCTGATAAATTAATGGCTCTTGGATTTCATTTTGCCTATAAGGCAGGTATTTCTTTTGGTAAAGATGATATGATTATACCTGCGTCAAAGGAAAATTTAGTATCAGAAACAGCTGAGCAAATTGAAAAATATGAGAAGCAATATAATGATGGATTAATAACCAATAGGGAAAAATATAATAAAGTTATAGATGCCTGGGCTAAATGTACTGATAGAGTGGCACAAGAAATGATGAATGAAATTTCATCAAGAAAAGTTGATGAAACTACAAATAGGGAAAAGCCAATTAACTCAATTTATATGATGGCAAATTCTGGTGCACGAGGATCCGCTGCACAAATGAAACAACTATCAGGAATGAGGGGGCTAATGGCTAAACCATCAGGGGATATTATTGAAACACCTATAATTTCAAATTTCAAAGAGGGTCTTAATGTACTTGAATATTTTAATTCAACTCATGGAGCTAGAAAGGGACTAGCTGACACCGCATTAAAAACTGCAAACTCTGGTTATTTGACCAGACGTCTCTGTGACGTTGCACAGGACTGTACAATCTCTGAAAAGGATTGCGGCACCGAAAAAGGTGTATGGATTTCTGATGTAGTTGAAGGTGGTGAAGTTATTATATCAATTGCTGATAGATTATTGGGCAGATACTTGCAGAATGAAATAAATCATCCTGTAACAGGCGAAAATATTGCAAAAAAAGGTGACTATATAGATGAAACTCTAGCTGATAAAATTGAAACAGCTGGAGTTCAAAGTGCTTACATTAGGTCCCCACTTACTTGTGATAGCAAAAGGGGTATTTGCGTTAAATGTTATGGTCGCGATCTAGCTAGAGGTTTTATTGTTAATGAGGGTGAAGCTGTTGGAATGATTGCTGCACAGTCAATTGGTGAGCCAGGAACACAGCTTACAATGAGAACTTTTCATATAGGGGGTGCCGCACAAATTAATGACCAGTCATTTATTGAAATTAATACAGATGGAATTTTTAAAATTTTAAACAAAAATACTGTAGAAGATAGCAATAAAGATCTGATTGTTATGGGAAGAAATTGTCAGCTTGCTATTCAAGATGAAAATGGCAGAGAGTTAGCAAATTATAAAGTTCCTTATGGTACAAAAATTTTAGTTGAAGAGGAACAATCTGTCAAAAAAGGAACTAAAATATGTGAATGGGATCCATTTACTAATCCGGTCATTTCAGAAAAATCAGGTATAGCTAATTATGTAGATATGGAAGAAGGCATTTCTTTAATTGAAGAAACTGAAGAAAAAACTGGATTAACTTATACAAAAGTTAAAGACTGGAAGAGTGATGTTAAAGGAAACGATTTAAAACCTAGAATTACGCTTAGAGATAAAAAAGGGGAAGTAATACTGCTGGCAAATGGAAATGAAGCTAGGTATTTTCTTCCTCCAGACTCAATACTTTCTGTTGCCGATGGTTCTGAAGTTCATGCTGGAGATGTTTTAGCCAGGACACCAAAGGCTGCATCGAAAACTAAAGATATTACAGGAGGACTACCAAGAGTTGCAGAATTATTTGAAGCAAGAAAACCAAAAGATCATGCAATTATATCTGAAACATCAGGCATTATTTCATTTGGTAAAGATATGAGAGGTAAACAAAAAGTCATCATAACTCCAAATGATAAATCTGAGCCAGTTGAAGTATTGATTCCAAAAGGAAAACATATTGCCTATCAGGAGGGAGAAAGCATCGAAAAAGGTGATTATTTACTAGACGGCAACCCAGACCCCCACGATATATTAGAAATTTTGGGCATAGAAGCACTAGCAGACTACCTGATTAACGAAGTGCAAGAAGTTTATAGACTTCAGGGAGTATTAATAAATGATAAACACATAGAAGTCTTGTGTAGACAAATGTTACAGAAGGTACATATCACTGAAATCGGGGACGGGCCATTTATTAAAGGAGAAGAATTAGATAGATTTGAGTTTTTAACAATCAATGAGCAATTAAAAAATGAGGGTAAAGTTATCGCCGAAGCAAAGCCAGTCTTACTTGGCATAACCAAAGCTTCATTGCAAACCAGATCATTTATATCAGCGGCATCTTTTCAAGAAACTACTAGAATTTTGACTGATGCATCAATAAAAGGCAAGATGGATAGGTTAGAAGGGCTTAAAGAAAATGTTATCGTCGGTAGACTTATTCCTGCGGGCACTGGTCGTACATTTAATCAAATTGAAAATACTGCTAAATTGCAGGATAAAGAGGCTAAAATTGAAATTGAGGCAATTCAGGCCAAGAAAGAACAAGAAACAGCAGAAATCAAAGAAAATTCCTGATTAATTTTGTTGACCAAGTTAAACTATTCAGTATTATGCGGCAATCTTAAATAGTAGGCGGTAGAGAAATCTAAACGCTACTTTTTAATAGTTTTTTTAACAGATAACTTTTTTAGTATTTTATACTGGAGAATACTTATGCCGACAATAAGTCAGCTTATTAGAAAACCTAGAACAAAAGTTCAAAAGCGGAATAAAGTTCCCGCCTTAAAAGCAAATCCTCAGAAGCGAGGAGTTTGCACAAGAGTTTATACAACAACTCCAAAAAAACCTAATTCAGCATTGAGAAAAGTTGCAAGGGTCAGATTAACTAATGGCTTTGAAGTAACAAGTTATATAGGCGGTGAAGGTCATAATCTTCAAGAACATTCAGTTATATTAATCAGGGGTGGTCGTGTAAAGGATCTTCCTGGTGTAAGATACCACACAGTAAGGGGTGTTCTTGATACACAGGGTGTTGGAGAGAGAAAACAACGTCGTTCGTTATACGGAACAAAAAAACCAAAATAAAATGTCTAGAAGAAGAAAATCACAAATTAGAGAAGTTTTTCCAGATCCAGTTCATGGAAGTAAAGTTCTTACAAAATTTACAAATGCAATAATGCTAGATGGAAAAAAGACCGTCGCTGAGTCAATAATTAGTAAATCATTTAATTCAATTCAAACAAAAACTGGGGAACCCCCAATGAATGTATTCAACAAAGCAATTGAAAATGTTAGACCATTAGTTGAAGTAAGATCGCGAAGAGTAGGTGGAGCAACCTATCAAGTCCCTGTTGAAGTTAAAAGTAATAGATCTCAGGCTCTTGCAATCAGATGGTTAGTAAGCGCTGTTAGAAACAGAAAAGAAAAAAGTTTAGTTGATAAATTAAGCTCTGAATTAATGGATGCCGCTGGCAACAAAGGATCAGCTATAAAGAAAAGAGAAGATACTCATAAAATGGCAGAAGCCAATAAAGCTTTTGCGCACTTCAGGTGGTAATATGACTAGAGAATATACATTGCAGAAATATCGAAATATAGGAATTATGGCTCATATTGATGCAGGCAAAACAACTACTACAGAGAGAATTCTTTATTACACTGGTAAAAGTCATAAAATTGGAGAAGTTCATGATGGTGCGGCTACTATGGACTGGATGGAACAAGAGCAAGAAAGAGGAATTACAATTACCTCAGCTGCAACTACATGTTTTTGGAATGATCATAGAATTAATATAATTGATACTCCAGGCCACGTTGACTTTACCATTGAAGTTGAGAGATCACTTAGAGTTCTTGACGGTGCAGTTGCAGTATTTGATGGTGTTGCTGGCGTTGAGCCTCAGACAGAAACTGTATGGAGACAGGCCAATAGATACAAGGTTCCAAGAATGTGCTTTGTCAATAAGATGGATCGTACTGGGGCCGATTTCTATAAGTGTCTTGATATGATTAAAGACAGACTTCAAGCAAATGCTTTAGTTTTACAAATTCCCTTTGGAAGTGAGTCTGATCTGAAGGGTGTTATCGATCTTGTAAAAAATAAAGCAATTGTTTGGGCAAACGAAGACCTTGGAGCTAAATATGAATACACAGAGATCCCAGAAGAATTAAAAGAGACTGCTGAAAAGTATCGATCTGAGATGGTTGAAATGGCGGTTGAACAGGATGAAGAGGTTTTAGAAAAATATTTAGATGGGGAAGAGCCTAATGAAGAAACTCTCAATCGTTGCATTAGAAAAGGTACAATCAATTTTGAGTTCGTTCCAATCTTAACAGGTAGTGCTTTTAAAAATAAGGGTGTACAACCACTTTTAGACGCCATTGTAAACTTTATGCCAGATCCCAGTGAGGTACAACAAGCTACAGGCAACATACCGGGCAAAGAAGAAGAAGAAATAAGAAAAGCATCAGATGAGGAACCTTTTTCTGCATTAGCATTTAAAGTTGCAAACGATCCTTTCGTAGGCTCTCTTACATTTACAAGAATCTATTCAGGAAAGTTAGAAGCTGGTTCAACAATTATGAATTCTGTTAAAGGTGATAAGGAAAGAATTGGAAGAATGCTACTTATGCATGCAAATAACAGAGAAGATATTAAAACTGCGTATGCTGGTGATATTGTTGCGATAGCAGGGCTGAAAGACACTATAACTGGTGAAACTTTATGTGATTCTCAGAAGCCAATCATATTAGAGTCAATGGATTTTCCTGATCCAGTGATTGAAATTGCCGTTGAGCCAAAAACAAAAGCTGACCAAGAAAAAATGGGTGAAGCGCTTGCACGTCTTGCAAAAGAAGACCCCTCTTTCAGAGTAACGTCTGATGAAGAATCTGGACAAACTGTTATTAAAGGAATGGGCGAGCTTCATTTGGATATTATTGTTGACCGAATGAAACGAGAGTTCAAGGTTGAAGCTAATGTAGGAGCTCCACAGGTTGCTTACAGAGAAACAATATCTAGAGAGGTTGAGGTAACATATACCCATAAAAAACAAAGTGGAGGAGCCGGTCAATTCGCTGAAGTAAAAATCGTTGTTGAGGGATGTGAACCGGGGACAGGAAGACTATTTGAAGATAAAATTAAGGGAGGTAATATACCTAAAGAGTATATCCCTGGAGTTGAAAAAGGAATTGAGGGTGTTGCTGATACTGGCGTCATAGCCGGCTTCCCTATAATTGATTATAAAGTAACATTAATCGATGGAAAATATCACGATGTAGACTCTAGTAGTTTAGCTTTTGAGATAGCTGGAAGGATGGCATTCAAAGACGCTTGTCAAAAAGCAAGCCCAAAACTTCTTGAGCCTGTTATGAGAGTTGAGGTGGTAACTCCTGAAGAGTTTATGGGAGATGTTATAGGCGATTTGAGCAGTCGAAGGGGTCAAGTTAGCGGAAGTGAAGCTAGAGGCAATACAACAGCAATTAGTTCAATGGTGCCTCTTGCCAATATGTTTGGCTATGTTAATACATTACGGTCTATGACTCAGGGAAGAGCTCAGTATTCAATGTTTTTTGATCATTATGAGCAAGTACCTCAAAACGTTCAAGATGAGGTAAAAGCAAAATTTGCATAAGTAATTAAAATGGAAAATCAAAATATCAAAATAAGATTGAAGGCTTTTGACCACGGTGTACTCGATAAATCATCAGTAGAAATCGTTGATACAGCTAAAAGAACTGGGGCAATGGTGAAAGGTCCAATACCATTACCCACAAATAATGAGAAGTTTACAGTTCTTCGATCTCCACATGTTAACAAAAAAAGCAGAGAGCAATTCGAGATTAGGACTCATAAGAGATTAATAGAGATAGTCGACCCAACACCACAAACAGTCGATGCGCTAATGAAATTAGATTTAGCTTCAGGAGTTGATGTAGAAATCAAATTATAAGATATGAGATCAGGTATTATAGCAAAAAAGATTGGAATGAGTAATTTGTACACACAAAGTGGAACAAACATTCCTGTTACTGTTCTTCACGTTGAAAATTGCAAAATTATTGATCGAATTACGTCAGAAAATGAAAATTCAGACAAGGTATTAGTTGGTGCTTGCAAGTTAAAAAAAACATCAAAATCACAGAAAGGCTTCTTTGATAAAAAAAAATCAGATGCTTATAAATATCTTAGAGAGTTTGAAATTAGTAAAGACCAAGAGATTCAAAGTGGAGATGAATTGAAAGCAAGTTATTTTAAGGAAGGTCAATTTATTGATGTGTCTGGTTACACGAAAGGCAAAGGATTCGCTGGAGTAATGAAACGTCATAATTTCTCAGGCTTGAGAGCCTCTCACGGTGTTTCAGTTTCACATCGAAGTCATGGATCCACAGGTCAGTGCCAAGACCCTGGTAAAGTTTTCAAAGGAAAAAAGATGGCGGGACAATACGGAGATGTTCACAAAACCCTTCAAAGCTTACAGGTTGTAAAGGTTGATGAACAAAAAAATCTAATCTGTGTAAAAGGAGCTACACCTGGCTCAAGAGGAGCTTGGTTAGTTGTTGAGGACTCGATTAAAAAAGATGGCATCAAAGAAATCGAAGTCACACCAGTAAAATCAGAAAAAGAAGTAAAGAAGGAAAAATAAGTAAATGCAAATTGACATGCATAAAATAGATGGAAAAAAGAGCGGGTCGGTTGATTTGAAAGATAAATTATTCAATAGTAAGTCCGATTTAAGTTTAATTGGTTCTTTAGTTAGATGGAATGAGTCTAACCAGAAACCTCTTAGAGCTAAAACTAAAAACAGATCAGAAGTAAAAGGAACAACACAAAAGCTAGGAAGGCAAAAGGGAAGTGGAGGAGCTAGGCACGGTTCCAAAAAGGCAAATATATTTAGAAGTGGTGGAATGGCTCATAACTTAAGAGGAGTTCGTTCATTAAAAAAGATGCCAAAACGCACTAGACAGGAGGCTTTAAAACATATTCTTGCTGATAAACTCAAGAATAAAAATTTGATAATTGTTGAAGAGCTCAAAATTGCAGAGCCAAAGACAAAAACACTAGTTAAAAGCCTCAAAGATTTAAATGCTCACTCTGCGCTGATATTAGAGGGCGAGAAACCTGATAATAATTTTGCATTAGCTTCAAGAAACTTAAAAAATATAAAGTTCTCAAGCATAAATAATTTTAATGCACTGGATTTACTTGGATTTGAAAAATTAATCATGAGTAAAAATGCCTTAGAAATACTTGAAAGTAGGATTAGTTAAGATGGCTACAATTAAAGATTTTAAAACAATAATCAAACCTATCATAACAGAGAAGTCCTCAATGGGTTCAGAGTATAATCAAGTTACATTCCAGGTTCAGAAAACAACTTCAAAGAAAGAAATTAAGTTAGCAATTGAAAATATTTTTAAAGTTAAAGTAAAAAAAGTAAATACTTCAATCGTTAAGGGTAAGCTTAAATCATTTAGGGGTTCTCTTGGCAAAAGGTCGGATTACAAGAAGGCATTTGTTACCCTTGAAGATGGTCAAACAATTGATATTAATGCGGGAGTATAAATAAATGGCACTTAAAAAATTCAGACCTAACACGCCCGGAACTAGAGGACTTACTCTAGTTGATAAAAAAGGATTATGGAACGGAAAACCAGTAAAATCTCTTACTACTGGCATCTCTAAAAAAGGTGGACGGAATAATACAGGCAGGATCACTATGAGAAGAAAAGGTGGCGGGCATAAATCAAAATATAGAATAATTGATTTCAAAAGAAATAAGATAGATATAAGTGCGACCGTAGAAAGAATAGAATACGATCCAAACAGATCTTCATATATTGCGTTGATTAGATATGATGACGGTATTCAAAGCTATATATTGGCCCCAAAAGATATAAAGGTTGGAGATAAAGTAATTTCTGGATCAAAAAAAGAAATTAGAAATGGAAATTGTATGCCCATGTCTGACATACCTGTAGGCATTGACATACATAACATTGAATTAAAATCAGGAAGCGGCGCACAATTGGCAAGGTCAGCAGGTACATCAACCCAAATAGTTGGAAAATCTAATGGTTATGTCGCTATTAAGTTACCCTCTGGAGAACAAAGAAAAATTAGAGAAGAATGTCGTGCTACGATAGGTGTATTGTCAAATATTGATAAAAAAAACCAAAAACTTGGCAAGGCTGGGAGGAATAGGTGGCTTGGTATAAGACCATCTGTCAGAGGAGTTGCGATGAATCCTATCGATCATCCACACGGTGGTGGTGAAGGTAAAACGTCTGGTGGAAGAGACCCTGTAACTCCATGGGGTAAACCGACAAAGGGAAAGAAGACAAGAAATAATAAAAGAACTGATAAATTTATTATTAAAAGAAAAACGGATAAGAAAGCAAGAATAGAGGTATAAATGACAAGATCTGTTTGGAAGGGACCATTTGTTGATAGCCATTTATTAAAAAAAGTAAAAGCGGCATCTGATTCTGGTGGCAATAGCGTTATTAAGACTTGGTCTAGAAGATCAACTATACTGCCTGAATTTGTGGGTGTAAATTTTGCAGTTCACAACGGCAAAAGATTTATACCTGTAAACGTAACTGAAGACATGGTTGGCCATAAACTTGGAGAGTTTTCTCCTACTAGAACTTTTAATGGCCACACAGGTGATAAGAAAACGAAATAAATATGAGACAACTTGTAAGAAAAGATAACGAAGCATATGCAATTCAAAGGAACATGAGAGTGAGTCCGTCAAAAGCTAATGCAGTACTTGAAATGATTAGAGGCAAAAAGGCATCTGAAGCACTTAATTTATTAAAGTTTTCTTCTAAAGGAGTTGCTAAAAATATTTCTAAAGTTTTAAACAGTGCAATTGCTAATGCTGAAAACAATCATCAGTTGGATATTGATATATTAAAAGTTACTGAAGCATACTGCGGTAAAGGTATGGTGATGAAAAGATGGAGAGCAAGAGCAAAGGGAAGGCCGGGAAGAATTAATAAATTTCTGACTAACGTCACAATAAAAGTTTCTGAAGATCAAGTTAAAGAAGTAGAGAAAGAGAAGGCAAAATAGTATATGGGTCAAAAAGTAAATCCAATTGGTCTTAGATTAATTCTTAATAAGAAGTGGCAATCTAGATGGTATGCTGGAAAGAAAGAATTTGGATCGTTCTTGCAGGAAGATTTAAAGATTAGATCTTATCTAGAGAAAAAACTCAAAAATTGTGCTGTAGCAAAAATACAGATTGAACGGCCTGCAAAGAAAGCGCAGGTTACAATATATTCAGCGCGTCCAGGTCTTATTATTGGAAAAAAAGGGAGTGATATTGAGAGATTGAAGAAAAAAATCTCTGAATTTACTTCTGATGAAGTTTCTATAAATCTTGTGGAGATTAGAAAACCAGAAGTAGAAGCACAATTAATTGCTGATGGCATAGCCGAACAATTAGAAAGACGCGTTTCATTCCGAAGAGCGATGAAACGTTCAGTTCAGTCAGCAATGCGTTTGGGAGCGGACGGTATTAGAGTTAATTGTGGAGGTAGACTTGGGGGAACTGAAATAGCAAGAACTGAGTGGTATAGGGAAGGTAGAGTGCCTTTGCATACTTTCAGAGCAAATGTAGATTACGCTGTCGCAACAGCACAAACTACATATGGTTCATGCGGAATAAAAGTTTGGATATATAAAGGCGATATAGATGATAATGCGCCTCATGAATTAGATAAAAACCCAAATAAATTAGGATAGAAATGTTACAGCCAAAGAAAACAAAATATAGAAAAGCACACAAGGGTAGAATTAAGGGAGTTGCAACGTCAGCGACAACGCTTAATTATGGGACATATGGCCTGAAAGCTTTAGAAGCTGAAAGAGTCACAGCCCGTCAAATTGAGGCTGCCCGTGTTGCAATGACAAGATTCATGAAAAGAGCTGGAAGAGTGTGGGTTAGAATATTTCCTGATGTTCCAGTTTCAAAAAAACCTACAGAAGTAAGAATGGGTAAAGGCAAAGGATCACCAGAGTATTGGGCATGCAGGGTAAAACCAGGAAAAATTTTATTTGAAGTAGATGGCGTTTCTCAAGCAATTGCAACAGAAGCTTTTGGACGCGCTTCATCTAAACTGCCTATTAAAACTAAGGTAGTGGAACAGTTAATTAAATAGAGTCTTTATGAAAGCAGAAGAAATAAGAAAAAAAACAATTGATCAACTAAAGACTGAGTTACAAAATTTATATAAGGAGTCCTTTAACTTGAGATTTCAAAAGTCTTCTGGCCAGCTGGAGAATACGTCTCGAATTTTTAAGGTAAGAAAGTTAATTGCAAGAATAAAAACAATAATGAAGGAAAAAACGGTTAATTAATATGCCAAAAAAGATATTACAAGGAACTGTTATTAGTAATAAACAAAATAAAACAATAACAGTTTTAGTTGAAAGAAAGTTTAAACACCCAGTGTTAAAAAAAGTGATTAGAAGATCGAAAAAATACAGCGCACATGATCCCGATAATCAATTTAACACAGGTGATAAAGTAAGAATTATGGAGTCTAAGCCAATTTCTAAACTAAAAAGATGGGTTGCGATTAGTTAAATGATACAAGTTGAATCTCGATTAAATGTTGCAGACAACTCAGGAGCCAAAGAGGTTTTATGTGTTAAAGTTCTTGGTGGATCAAAACGTCGTTTTGCATCTGTAGGAGATATTATTGTAGTAACTGTTAAAGACGCAATACCTAAAGGGAAAGTTAAAAAAGGAACTGTTCATAAAGCTGTAATCGTAAGAACTAGAAAAGAGTTGAAAAGAGTAGATGGAAGCACAATTAAGTTTGATACGAACGCCGCTGTATTAATTAATAACCAGGGTGAACCGGTAGGGACAAGAATATTTGGCCCTGTTTGTAGAGAGTTACGATCAAAAAAACAAATGAAAATCATTTCACTAGCACCGGAGGTCCTGTAATGAGTATGAGATTAAAAAAAGGTGATCAAGTTGCTGTTAATACAGGCAAGGATAAGGGAAAAGTTGGTGAAGTAATGAAAATATTAGGCATGAAAGCAATTGTTAAAGGTGTGAACATTTCGAAGAAACATCAAAAACAAGATCAGAAAAACGAAGGTGGAGTTTTAAATAAAGAGATGCCAATAATGCTCTCCAATTTAATGCCGGTTGATAAAAAGACCAACAAAGGTGTTAGAGTTGGTTATAAATACTTGAAAGATAATAAAAAAGTGAGAATTAACATCAAAACGGGAGATCAAATCGATGGATAATTATACTCCACGTTTAAAAGAAATGTATGTAAATACTATTGTGCCAAAGCTAAAGAATGAGCTTTCCACAAAGAATGATCTTGCACTACCTAAGTTGGTAAAAGTTTCATTAAATATGGGCCTCGGAGAAGCAGTGAATGACACTAAAGTAATTCAACTAGCTTCAGATCAACTAGCTTCGATAGCAGGTCAACAACCTTTAGTCACAAAAGCAAGAAAATCGATCGCTACTTTTAAAATCAGAATTGGTATGCCTTTAGGAGTAAAGGTTACTTTAAGAGGTAACAGAATGTACGAGTTTATTGATAGACTCGTTACTATTGCTCTTCCTCGTATTAGAGACTTTAGAGGCTTGAAAAAAAATTGTTTTGATGGAAGAGGTAATTACTCTTTCGGAATTAAGGAATGCACAGTTTTTCCTGAAATTAATGTTGATAAACTTGATAAGGTGCGTGGGTTAGATATTACAATAAATACTACAGCTACAAATGATGAGCAGGCATACTTGTTATTAAAATCTCTAAATTTTCCAATTAATGATTAGGTAAGAATATGGCTAAAAAAAGTTCGATAGAAAAAAATAAAAGAAGAATCAAGCTTTCTGAAAAAGATCTGCAGAAGAGAAGTAAACTTAAATCTCTTATCATGGACAAAAAAACATCTATTGATGATAGGTTTCAAGCTCAATTAAAACTATCTAAACTAAGAAGGAATGGTGCGAGAACAAGAGTTAGAAATAGATGTGAACTAACAGGCCGTCCAAGGGGTTACCATAAGAGAGTGAGATTATCTAGAATTGCCTTGAGGGATCTTGCATCTAAAGGTCAAATCCCCGGAATGAATAAATCAAGCTGGTAGAAAGGAAGAAATATGTCATTACAAGATCCGTTGTCCGATTTATTTAGTAGAATTAGAAATGCACAAATGAGGTATAAACCAATTGTTAGTTCCCCTGTATCAAAGTTAAGGGAAAATATTTTAGAGGTACTTAAAAAAGAAGGTTACATAAGAGGATATGCCCGAACAAAACACTCATCAGGCAGGGAAGAGCTTGATATTGAATTAAAATATGATGAAAAAGGTCCAGTAATTTCAGAAATTACAAGAATTTCAAAGCCAGGTAGGCGTGTTTATTCTGGCGCTGGAAGAATCCCATATGTACATAATGGCCTTGGAATTTCAATTATCTCAACTTCTAAAGGTGTGATGACGGATGCGGACGCAAGAGATCAAAAAGTAGGCGGGGAAATTATTTGTAGAGTATTTTAATTATGTCTAGAGTTGGATCAAAAGAAATAAATATACCAGAAAGCGTAAAAATTAATCTTCAAGATGGATTAATTTCAGCTGAGGGCCCATTAGGTAAACTTGAATCTAAGTTAAATTCTCAAATCGAAGTAATTGTTGAGGGTCAAAAAATTACAATGAAACCCAAATCTGATGACAAAACTTTAGTTTCTTTCTGGGGATTACAGAGAAATTTAGTTAATAATTTAATTATTGGTGTAAGTGAGGGTTTTACAAAAAAATTAGAGATGAATGGCGTTGGATATCGAGCTGCTTTAAAAGGTAAAACCCTTGAATTATTGCTTGGGTATAGTCATCCGATAAACTACGATATTCCAGAAAATATTACAGTAACAGTTGATAAACAAAATAATATTGAGATTAAGGGTCCCGATAAGCAACTAGTGGGGCAAACTGCTGCTGAAATTCGAAATTTCAGAGGACCAGAACCTTATAAAGGAAAGGGCATAAAGTATGCTGATGAATATATAAACAGAAAAGAAGGTAAGAAAAAATAATGCTATCTCCAAAGAAACAAAAAAGATCAAGTAGGGTCAGGTTTAAACTAAAGAAAAATAATAAATCTCGCATGAGACTTACTCTTTATAAGTCATCACAGCACTTGTATGCTCAAATCGTTGACGATAATAAAGGTATTACTATTTGCAGTGCATCAACTCTGAAATCAGAAAAAAGTAAAAATTCATGTAATATTGCAAATGCAAAAATATTAGGCAGTGAACTTGCAAAGTCAGCAGTTGGGAAGGGTATTAAAGATGTTTACTTGGATCGTGGTTCAAATTTGTATCATGGAATAGTAAAAACGATTACTGATGAAGTAAGATCTGGAGGTATAAATTTATAGGAAATTTTATGGCAAAAGAAAACAACAACAAAGATCAAAACGGTGTTGATATTAAAGATAAACTTGTAGCAATTAATCGTGTTACAAAAGTCGTTAAGGGAGGAAGACGATTTGGATTTGCAGCATTAGTTGTTGCTGGTGATGAATCTGGAAAAGTTGGCTTTGGTCATGGAAAAGCAAAAGAGGTTCCTGAGGCTATTAAAAAAGCTACAGACTCAGCAAAAAAAAGTATGATTAGAATCCCACTGAGAGAGGGTAGAACATTACACCATGATATAATTGGAATACACGGATCATCACGTGTTGTAATGAGATCTGCGCCTTCAGGTACAGGTATTATTGCTGGTGGATCCGTTAGGGCAGTATTTGAATTGCTAGGTATACAAGATATTGTTGCAAAGTCAGTTGGTAGCTCAAATCCCTATAATATTATCAGAGCGGCTGTTGACGGACTTAAACAACAAAAATCACCAAAGATTATTGCAGCAAGAAGATCTAAAAAAGTTGGTAACATTACTTCAGCAAGAGAAACGACATGACGCAAAAATTAAAAATTACATTGAAAAAAAGTACAATTGGTTCTCAAAAGCGACAAATAGCAACGGTAAAAGGGCTGGGACTTAAAAAAATTAATAGCAGCGTGATAAGAGAAGCATCGCCAGAAACATTAGGCATGATTAAAAAAATAAAACATTTAGTAATTACGGAAAGTAGTTAAATGAAATTAAATCAGATAGTTAAAAACAAAGCTTATAAATCAAAAAAGAGAATTGGTAGAGGTATAGGCTCAGGTAAAGGTAAAACCTCTGGAAGTGGTCATAAAGGACAAAAAGCTCGTTCCGGTGTTGCTATCCATGGTTTTGAAGGTGGACAGATGCCCTTACATAGAAGATTGCCTAAATTTGGATTTTCAAATTTTACAAAGAAACAATATTTTGAATTAAACCTCTCTACACTACAAAAATTGATAGATAAAAACTCTATTAATGAGTCAGAGATCATTAATATTTCACTCTTAAAAAAGTTACGTATTTTAAAAAATAAAGATAAAAAACTTCTAAAAATTCTTGGCACAGGTGAATTAAAATCAAAAAATATTATTGAATGCAGTAAAGTAACTAAGTCTGCAGAAGCAAAACTTCAAAAACTTGGAGTTGAATTAAAAATAAGTAAAGCAATCTAGCGAAATGGCTTCAGCAGCTGAAAAATTAGCATCAAACTTTAACTTTAGTGTCTTTTCCAAGGCTACTGAATTAAAGAAAAGGATTTGGTTCACTTTAGGTGCTTTAATAATTTACAGATTTGGCACATATATCCCTTTACCCGGAATAGATATTGAGCAGTTAAAACTACTTGTTGAGACAAATCAAAGTGGAATTCTAGGAATGTTTGATGTTTTTGCAGGTGGAGCCATAAGCCGAATGGCTATTTTCGCATTAGGTATCATGCCATACATATCTTCATCAATTATTATGCAACTTATGACAAGTGTATCGCCTCATCTGGCAAGCTTAAAGAAGGAAGGTGAGCCTGGTAGAAGAAAAATAACACAATACACAAGATACGGAACAGTAATACTAGCATTACTTCAAGGCTATGGAATTTCTGTTGGCTTGGAGTCAGCAGGAAAAGTTGTAACGGATCCGGGGATATTTTTTAGGTTATCAACCACAATTACCCTTACTGGTGGAACAGTTTTCTTAATGTGGCTTGGAGAGCAAATTACTAGTAGGGGAATAGGCAATGGTATCTCATTAATTATCTTTTCTGGTATTGTTGCAGAGATACCCAGTGCTCTGATCAATACCCTCACGTTAGGAAGACAGGGTACGATTTCTACGATCACTTTGGTCTTTTTATTAATTATGATAATAGCGATTGTTGTCTTTATTGTATTTATGGAAAGAGCCCAAAGAAGGTTAATCGTTCAGTATCCAAAAAGACAAATGGGCAACAAAATGTTTGCTGGAGACAGCACCCATCTTCCTCTAAAACTAAATACAGCGGGAGTAATACCTGCAATATTTGCATCATCCATTCTCTTGTTGCCAATCACAATTGCAAATTTCAATGTTTCTGGCGAACCAGGTCTTTTGAATGATGTTGCTGCATTACTTGGACGAGGACAGCCTGCCTATATGATTTTATATGCTAGCGCTATCATATTTTTTGCTTTTTTTTATACTTCGATTGTATTCAATCCAACAGAAACTGCAGACAACCTAAAAAGACAAGGTGGGTTCATCCCAGGTATTAGACCAGGCGAAAAAACTGCGGAGTATATTGATTTCGTTCTATCTCGAATAACAACAATCGGAGCTATGTATCTTGCATTTGTTTGTATACTTCCTGAAATACTGATCGCTCAATATTCAATTCCGTTTTATCTAGGGGGTACTTCATTATTAATTGTAGTAGTGGTAGGAATGGATACAGTTGGTCAAATTCAAAGTCATTTATTTGCTTACCAATATGAGGCTTTAATTAAAAAATCTAAGCTTCGAGGCGCACGTAGATGAATTTAGTTTTACTTGGTCCGCCAGGAGCAGGAAAAGGTACTCAAGCTAAATTAATATGTGAAAGATATGAGTTAATTCATTTATCTACAGGCGATCTTCTAAGAGCTGAAATAACCAAAGGTGGAGATTTAGGAATAAAATTAGAGGAAATAATTAATGCAGGTAAGTTAGTTTCGAATGAGATAATTATTGAGGTGATAAAAAAATTTATAAATTCAAACAAAAAAAAGAAAGGATATTTGTTTGATGGTTTTCCTCGAAATATTGAACAGGCTGAATTACTTCATACTCTGCTGAAAAGTATAAATCAAGTAATTAAGTGTGTTTTACTAATAGACGTTAGTAATGATATATTAAAACAAAGAATTTTGTCGCGACGTGAAAAAGAAGGAAGATCAGATGATAATGAAGAAACTCTTCTTAATAGACTTAACACATATATAACTGAGACTACGCCTTTAATTAATTATTACGAGCAAATAGATTTGCTAAAAAAAATTGTTGGCGAAGGAGAAATTAGTCATATAAATCAAAGAATTAACGACGCTGTCGAGGAAATTTAATATGCTTGACCAATTAATGAATAATTCTATAATCCCGCAATCTTTCAAATCAAATAAAATAGGTTACGTAAATGGCTAGAATCGCTGGAGTTAATATTCCAACTCAAAAGAAATTGGGTGTTGCTCTAACTTACGTATATGGCATAGGCAACAAAATCTCTAAAGATGTTTGTGCCCAAGCCAACGTTGATGCGACTATCAAGGTTCAAGATTTATCAGAGTCTGAAATTAAAAAAGTATCTGATGTTATTTCCTCTTCTTTTCTTATAGAAGGAGATCTAAGAAGAGAAGTTTCTGGTAACATCAAAAGATTAAAAGATCTTGGAACATATAGAGGTGTAAGGCATAGAAAAAATCTGCCGTGTAGAGGTCAAAGAACACATACAAATGCTAGAACGAAAAAAGGCAAAGCTATTGCAATTGCAGGCAAAAAAAAGGTAACTAAATAATGGCAGAAGCAAAAACGTTTAAGAAGAAAAAGCAGAAAAAAAGTATTGTATCTGGGTTAGCTTATATTAATGCAACTTTTAATAATACTATGATTACTATTACCGATGAGCAAGGCAATAGCATTGCGTGGTCATCAGCTGGCGTAAAAGGATTTAAAGGATCTAGAAAATCGACACCTTATGCAGCACAAATTGCAGCAGAGGATGCAGGGACTAAAGCTAAAGAGTATGGACTTAAAAATTTACAAGTATTTGTTAAAGGTCCTGGTGGCGGAAGAGAGTCAGCTTTAAGAGCTTTGCAGGCAGTTGGCTTTTATATTACCTCAATAAAAGACACTACACCAATACCCCATAATGGTTGTCGACCACCTAAAAAAAGAAGAGTTTAATTATATAGTTAAAGGAAAAAAATATGAGTATTATTAATAATTGGCAATCATTAATCAAGCCGTCTAAACTTAAGTTGATTAATAATGAAGACTCTCAATACAAAGCTACATTGATAGCTGAGCCTTTAGAGAGAGGCTTCGGACTAACAATAGGAAATGCTTTAAGAAGAGTCTTATTGTCTTCTTTGCAAGGAACAGCTGTTACAGCAATTAAAATCGATAATGTACTACATGAATTTTCTTCTATTGATGGCGTTAGAGAAGATGTTACAGATATTGTATTAAATATTAAGTCATTATCACTAAATATGCATTCTGAGGGTGTTAGAAAAATGTCTCTCAATGTCACTGGTCCTGGAGAGATTACTGCTGGAATGATAAATACACCTTCAGAAATTGATATTATAAACCCTGAACTTGTAATCTGTAACCTTGATGATAATACTGAATTTAATATGGAGCTAACTGTTGCGAAGGGAAAAGGCTACGTTTCAGCAGAAAACAATAAACCTGAAGATTCAGCAATAGGACTTATTCCAATCGACTCTATTTTTAGTCCTGTTAAGCAAGTATCTTATAGCATTGAAAATACTCGTGAAGGTAAAGTTCTTGATTATGATAAACTTACAATGAGCATTGAGACCAATGGATCAGTTACACCAGATGACGCAATTGCATTTGCAGCTAGAATAATCCAGGATCAATTGCAATCTTTTATAAATTTTGAAGAACCTGAAGAAGTTCATGAAGAGCCAGATTCCTTAGAGCCTCAATTCAACAAAAATTTACTAAGAAAAGTTGAGGAGCTTGAGCTTTCAGTGAGATCAATGAACTGCTTAAGAAATGATAATATTATTTATATTGGGGACCTCGTTCAAAAGAGTGAAATTGAGATGCTGCGTACTCCAAATTTTGGTCGTAAATCACTGAATGAAATTAAAGAAGTACTTGGCACTATGTCACTATATTTAGGCATGGAAGTACCTAACTGGCCTCCAGAAAATATAGAGGAAATGGCAAGAAAGATTGAAGATCCATATAACTAAAAATGAGACACGGAATTGCAAAAAGAAAGCTAAACAGGACATCATCGCATCGGATTGCGATGCTCGAGAATATGGCTGTTTTTCTAATCAAAAATGAGACCATCAAAACCACACTTCCAAAAGCAAAAGAATTAAGACCATTTGTTGAAAAGATTATTACTCTCGGTAAAAAGAATAAAAGTTCATCAAGAGCTAATGCTTTTGACTCTCTGAGAGATAAAGAAGCAGTAACAAAAGTTTTTGGAGATTTATCTGAAAGATTCAAAGATAGAAATGGCGGTTATTGTAGGATTGTTAAAGCCGGCTACCGATCAGGCGATAATGCGCCTATGGCCTACATTCAAATTCTTGATCAAGAAAAGTAATAACTAATTTATAATAAGTTGATTTATCTAAACATATAAATTTAGATGGAATCGATAAAAACTATAATTGTTGATAGCGCTTCTAATGGGGTGCGATTAGACAAGTTTTTAAAAGAAAAACTGGATATTCCGTTTTCTTTACTTCATAAAGAACTAAGAAAAAAATCAATTAAAATAAACAATAAGAAAAAGCTTGGAAGTTACAGAGTTAAACAAGACGATATCGTTGACGTTTTCAAAGAATTCAAGATCATTAATGAACATAAACCCTCAATTAAAATACCTAAAATAATCAAAAGAAAAATAAAAAATTCTTTAATTTTTCAATCAGACGACTTTATGGTCATTAATAAATGGGCTGGGATCCCATGTCAGCGTGGATCAAAAATTAAACTATCAATAGATGATCTACTTCAATGTTTAAAAACTAAAGACAGTCATCCAAAGTTAGTACATCGGCTTGATAAAGAAACAACTGGATTATTGATAATTGCAAAAAATTCCAATTCAGCAAGGTACTTTCACAAAATTTTTTCTAATCAAAAAATAAAGAAAACTTATTATGCAATCGTATATAAAAAACCACAACATAGAGAGGGAATACTAAATGACGTGCTTCCAAAAAATAAAAAAAATGTTTCCGCTTTAACAAAATATCAAATAACAAAAAAACTTCCTGGGGGAAATTTTCTTTTAAAATTAAATCCTCAATCTGGCAGAAAACATCAAATTAGGCAGCATTGTTTTATAAATGGTTTTCCAATCCTCGGTGATAAAAAATATTCTATTGAACGCAATCAAACAAAATTTTCTAATTTATTTTTGCATGCTGGAGCTGTAGAGTTCACAGATATGAATAATAAAAAAGTCAAAATAGAGACTGAACTTCCAGATCACTTTATAAAATACTTATAAATTGAAAATTAAGAAATATTATATAATATAGTCAGTTCATGAGCGATATCATCAAATTATTAGAAAAAAAGCGTGAAGAAGCCAAACTGGGTGGAGGAAAAAAACGAATTGACTCTCAGCACGCCAAAGGCAAATTGACAGCACGTGAAAGAATAGAGGTACTTTTAGATCAAGACACTTTTGAAGAGTACGATATGTATGTGGAACACCGTACTAATGATTTTGGCATGGCCGATCAGAAGTATGCCGGTGATGGAGTGGTCACTGGTAGTGGAAAAATAAATGGAAAATTAGTATATGTTTTTAGTCAAGACTTCACAGTTTTCGGAGGTTCACTATCTGAGGCACACGCAGAAAAAATATGTAAGATAATGGATATGGCAATGAAAGTTGGTGCTCCCATTATTGGAATAAATGACTCGGGTGGTGCACGTATTCAAGAGGGCGTTGCCTCTCTAGCAGGTTATGCAGAAGTATTTCAAAGAAATGTTCTTGCTTCAGGAGTTGTTCCTCAAATTTCAGTCATTATGGGCCCATGTGCTGGCGGTGCCGTATATTCACCAGCAATGACGGACTTTATATTTATGGTCAAAAACACCTCATTCATGTTTGTGACTGGTCCAGATGTTGTAAAGACCGTGACACAAGAAAATGTTACACAAGAGGAATTGGGTGGCGCTAAGACACATACTTCAAAGTCCTCAGTGGCTGATGGAGCATTCAACAATGATATTGAAACACTTCAGGAAGTAAAAAGTCTTATTGATTTGTTACCTTCAAGCAATCGGGAAAAATCCAAAAATATTAAAGATAGTTTTCAAGACCTAAGTCCAGATTACTCTCTAGATACTCTCGTTCCTAAAAATGCAAATAAACCATATGATATGAAGGAACTGATCAATAAAGTAGTTGACAATAACTATTTTTTTGAAATTCAGCCTGACTTTGCAAAAAATATTATCACTGGTTTTGGTAGAATTGAGGGAAGAACAGTTGGATTTGTAGCAAACCAGCCTTTAGTTTTGGCGGGATGTCTTGATATAGACTCAGGTAAAAAAGGTGGCAGGTTTGTTAGATTTTGCGATTGTTTCAATATCCCAATCGTCACTTTTGTTGACGTACCAGGATTTTTGCCAGGTGTGTCTCAGGAGCACAATGGTATCATTAAAAATGGAGCTAAGCTTTTGTACGCATATGCTGAAGCAACCGTTCCAAAAATTACAATCATAACTCGTAAGGCTTACGGAGGTGCATATGTCGTAATGGCTTCAAAGCATTTGCGGGGTGATATTAATTATGCATGGCCAAGCGCAGAAATTGCAGTTATGGGTGCCAAGGGAGCTACCGAAATTTTGTTCAGAAATGAAATCAAAGATAAAAAGAAAATTGATAAGAGAACACAAGAATATACTGATCAGTTTGTAAACCCATTTATTGCTTCTAAGAGAGGATTCATTGACGATGTAATAAGGCCACATTCAACACGTCGTCGTATAGCGACAGCGCTCGACAATCTTAAAGATAAAGAATTATCTTCTCCCTTTAAAAAACACGATAATATACCATTATAATTAATGATTAAAAAAATTCTAATTGCGAATAGAGGAGAAATTGCGTGCAGAGTTATTCGTACAGCAAGAAAGTTGGATATCAATACGGTAGCTGTTTATTCTGACGCTGATAAAGATTCTCTATTTGTGAAACAGGCAGATGAGTCTTACCATATAGGAGGCTCTCAGCCAGCTGAATCTTATTTAGATATCAATAAAATCATCAATATTGCAAAAAAATCAAAGGCCGATGCAATTCACCCAGGATATGGATTTTTATCTGAAAATGAAGCCTTCGTTAAAAGACTGGCTAAAGAGAAAATAAAATTTATTGGACCTAATCCCAATGCTATAAAAAAAATGGGAGATAAAATTGAGTCTAAAAATCTTGCAATTAAACTAAAATTAAACGTAATACCTGGTCATACCGCTCCAGTGAAAAACTCTAAAGAAGCATTAAAAATCTCAAATAAAATTGGATACCCAGTTTTGCTAAAAGCATCAGCTGGAGGTGGTGGTAAAGGAATGAGAATAGTAAGAAAAAATAGTGAATTAGAGGAAAATTTTAATGCTGCAAAAAGTGAGTCAAAGAAAAGTTTCGGGGATGATCGCGTATTCATTGAAAAATATATAGAACAGCCAAGACATATTGAGATACAAATTCTTTGCGACAAACATGGAAACCAAGTTCACTTAGGTGAGAGAGAATGCTCAATTCAAAGAAGATATCAAAAAGTTATTGAAGAGTGTCCTTCGCCATTTGTAGATGAAGATATGAGAAATGAAATGGCTTCACAAGCTTTAACTCTTGCAAAGGAAGTAAAATACGACTCGGCGGGAACTGTAGAATTTGTAGTAGATGCCAACAAAAATTTTTATTTTCTCGAGATGAATACAAGACTTCAAGTTGAACATCCTGTTTCTGAGCTTGTTACTGGTATAGATTTGGTTGAACAAATGATTTATTGTGCAGATAATAAAAAGCTAAATATAACACAAAAAGATATCAACTTTAGAGGCTGGTCAGTTGAGTCTCGTATTTATGCCGAAGATCCAACTAAAGATTTTTTACCCTCAATTGGTAGAGTGACTGAATACATAGAACCATCAAAAATTGAAGATAAAGATCAAATTATAAGAAACGATACAGGGATAAATCCTGGGTCTGAAGTTTCATTGTTTTATGATCCTATGATATCAAAGCTAGCGGTTCATAGTAAGGATAGAGAAACAGCAATAGACTTAATGATCAATTCACTGAAAAACTATTACTTATCAGGAGTTGAAAATAATATTGAATTCCTGATTTCAATTTTAGATGACAAAAAATTTAGAAACGGCAACATAAGCACAAATTTCATCAAAGAAAAATTCCCTAAGGGTTATTATGCTAATCATGATTTAAGTGAATATAAGAAACACAGAATTGCAATTTTTGCTCAGGTTTTATTTGTATTCCAATTACAAAGTAAGATACTAATTCCAAATGATTTTGTAATAAAGGTAGGAGAAGATTTTCTTAACCTCAAAGTTTTAGATTCTACGTTTGAAAATGAAAAATTTTATGGAACCTTTAAAATCGAAGGAAAAGAGTATGAGATTGAAACATCTATAAAACTAAACGAGAGGTTATGTCAGGTAAGTATAAATCAGCATTTAGAGTATTTTAAACTAAATAAACTTGTAAACCTTAACTCTTCGGATATTAGTTACAATGACTGTAGGTGTCAGACCATTGTTGTAAGTAAACAGCACGAAACTTACATCAGGCTTATGCCAAAAATAAAATTAGAAGATTTATCAAAAAAATTAATTTCTCCAATGCCTGGCCTAATCAAATCAGTAGACGTATCTGAAGGACAAAAAGTCAAAAGTGGCGATCAACTGCTAATCATTGAAGCAATGAAAATGGAAAATATTTTAAAAAGTGAAAAAGACTGCGTAATTGATAAAGTTCTAATAAAGCCAGGTGATAGTGTGGGTGCTGATGAAGAGCTTATTCTATTTTCTAAATAGTCAAAGTTTTTAATTTGCTCTGAAAAATATCTCTATCCATGTAGCCTTGTCTAAAATAGCGACGATTTTTAGCATCTTTATATGCACCTCTTCCATGCAAGACACGATAATTATCTAAAATTAACATGTCACCTGGTTGTTGTTTAATGCGAATATTATTTTTTTTATCTTTAATTAAATCCCATAACTTTCGTCTTGCATTAATATAATCGTCTATTTTTTTATTTTTATCGAATGGAATTAATTCAGTTCTATTGTTGTATCTTACTTGTATTACATTGTTCATATCATCTAACTCGATCAGCTTACATTTGTTTTCTAACCAGGCATTTTCATCTTTATATCTAAAAAAAGTATTGAAAGTTGTAAGTGTATTAAAGAATTGTTTGTGTCTATCTCGCAAAATTTTTGCGACATTAAAACCGTCAACTATTGTATTTTCTCCACCTATTAAAGCGTTTTCTATGCAATGTAAAAAAATGTAACCTTGTGTAGGAAACCGATACGGATTGTCAGTATGGTTCTCTAGTGCTCTTGTTGTCATAGTTAGGTCATAGGCTTTTTTTATGTTTTTAACGTCAGCAATACCACCCCAGTTTGTTTTTTTAACTGGCCCAATAAGTTTCATAAGTTCATTTAATCCATTCTTAGTTTTTGGAATATTTCTGACTAAACAAAAACCAGATGTTTCTACAGATAATAAAATGTCAGATAGCATTTTTTTATTTATTTGCAGAAAGTTAAATTTTGGAATCTTAATACTTTCTTTATTCCATAAACATTTTTTGGAGTTAAATTCTCTAGATTCTAGTTGATTGTAGAGATAGCCAAATTGATATGAATGTTTTGAATTATCTGAAAATTGAATTTGTAAAACATTTTTGTTAATTTTGGCTGACTTAATGTATAAATGTTCATCTATTTCCGCCGCTTCTATTAAAAGTTGATTTGTATAATTATCTCTTATCTCGCTGTTCGTACTATGCTCGTAAAGCCATTGAGCATTTACTTCATAGTTCTTAGTTTTATTTTTGAGATTTATGGTTTTTTTATTATTTTTTACAGAAGTAAAGTTCATTTAATTAAAATATTTAATCAGAGTTTTTTCAATTGTTTTGTCAATTTCCTTTTTTTTTATATTATAACCTAAATCTGAAAAACTAGTTACAAATTTGCTACTCATTCCGCATGGCTTGATGCCTTCGTAGTGACTTAAATCTGGATTTATATTTATTGAAAAACCATGGTATGTAACCCATTTTTTTACCTTTAGACCAATACTGGCAATTTTATAGAGTTGACCATTATCTTTTTTAACGAATACTCCGTGATGATCAGGTATTGCTGCTCCAACAATGTGAAAATTACTTAAAATTTCTATGATCAATTTCTCAATTTGTTTTACAAAAAATTTAATGTCTTTTTTTCTATTATTTAAATTGATCATAAGGTAGACAACTCTTTGTCCAGGGCCATGATAAGTATATTTTCCACCCCGATTAGTCTTAATTACAGGTATTTTATTATTATTAAGAAGGTCACTTTTATGATCAGTAGATCCTGATGTATATATCGCTGGATGACTTAAGAGCCAAGCA
>CACCND010000006.1 GCA_902547315.1 uncultured Pelagibacteraceae bacterium
AATAAAATAAAAAAGAAAAATAAAAAAATAAAAATTTATTCATCTCAATATACAAGGATTGCAAAGAACTATGAGAAAGTAGATGCAATACATCAAGGAGTGACACTGACAAGAAATTTAGTCACTGAACCTCCAAATATTATGACCCCACCTAAAATTGCTGAGTATGCAAAATCACTAGTGGAATACGGAATAGAAGTGAAAGTACTAGGAGAGAAAGAAATGAAAAAACTTGGAATGGATTCTTTACTGGGCGTAGGTCAGGGTAGTATCCACGAGTCAAAGCTAGTTATTATGAAATGGAATGGAGCTCGAAATAAGAAGAAAAAACCAATCGCATTTATAGGTAAGGGAGTATCGTTTGATACAGGTGGCGTTTCATTAAAACCTTCGAATGGTATGGAAGAGATGAAATATGATATGGGAGGCTCAGGTGTAGTAATTGGTCTAATGAAAGTTCTTGCGCTTAGAAAGGCAAAATCAAATGTAATTGGGGTTGTAGGTTTAGTCGAAAATCATATTGGCAGTAAAGCACAAAGGCCAAGTGATGTAGTTAAGTCTTATTCTGGTCAAACAATCGAAATATTAAATACAGATGCGGAGGGTAGACTGGTTCTCGCTGATGCACTATGGTATACTCAAGAACAGTACAAGCCAGAGCTTATGGTTGATCTTGCAACATTAACAGGAGCAATTATTGTTGCATTAGGTGACGAGTATGCAGGCCTTTTCTCAAATAGTGATAAAGTAAGTAAACAGTTGGCAGATGCTGGAGACATTGAGGGAGAAAAATTGTGGCGTTTACCTCTTAATGACAAATATGATAAAATGCTTAACTCTCCAATTGCAGATATGCAAAATATTACAAATGGCAGAGGTCCTGGTTCTATTACAGCAGCGCAATTCTTGCAGAGGTTTGTCAATAAAATTCCATGGGCACATTTAGATATTGCAGGAACAACATGGACAAAACAACCTTTGCCTACCTCACCAAAAGGTGCAACTGCTTTTGGTGTAAAACTTTTGAATAGATTTGTAACGAAGTATTATGAAGGAAAATAATGGTAGTTGAGAGAACATTTTCAATTATTAAGCCAGATGCAGTAGAGCGTAATAAGATTGGTGAAATTACTGCCATGCTTGAGTCTTCTGGTTTGAGAATTGTTGCTTCAAAAAGAATAAAACTAGACCAAGATAAAGCCGCAGCCTTTTATAAAGTTCACGCTGATAAACCCTTTTTTCAAAGTTTATGTGATTTTATGTGCTCAGGTCCTATTATAGTTCAAGTTCTTGAAGGAGAAAATGCAATTCAAAAAAATAGAGAAATCATGGGCGCAACTAACCCCGATGAAGCAGCAGAGGGTACAATAAGAAAGCAATTCGCTATTTCTCTTGAAAAAAACTCAATCCATGGCTCAGATAGTCCTGAAAATGCGATAATTGAAATTAATCATTTTTTTAATGAAAAAGATATTATCTCGTAAGTACTAACCTTATAGCCTCAGGATAAATAGCATGCTCCTCCTTTAAAACTTTCTCAGCGAGAGAGATTTCCGTTTCATCATCATCAATTTTAACTTTTTTCTGGAGAATAATTTTACCACCATCCAATTCTTGGTTAACATAATGCACAGTACAGCCAGTAATAGTTTCATTATTTTCAATAACTCGTCTATGAGTATTTAAACCTTTATAATCAGGCAATAATGAAGGGTGGATATTTATGATTTTATCTGGATATTGGTTAATTATTTTTTTTGATAATATTCTCATATAGCCAGCTAAACAAATTAATTTGAGTTTGTGCGGCTTTAAAAGCCGAATAATCTCTTTATCATAATCATCCGCATCTTTATATTTGCTATAATCAAGTGTAATTACGTTTATATTATTTTTTCTAGCAAATTTTAAACCAGCTGCTTCATGATTATTAGAAAATACAATTTCTACTTTTCCTGGAAAATCTTTTAATTTGCAAGCTTTTACTATTGATTGCAAATTAGTACCTCGACCAGATATGAAGACTCCAATAGGTTGTTTAAGCATTAAAATTTAACTTGCCAATGTAAGTCACTTTTTTTTTGTCTTTTTTTGAATTCTCAAGATTTCCTAAAATACTATATTTAATATTGTGTTTCTTTATCAACCTATCAAATTCATTTAATCTCTTTTTTTTTAAAATAACTACCATTCCATAACCACAATTAAATGTCTTTAACATTTCAGTTTGTGTTACTCCAAATGATTTGATCCATGTAAAGATTGTAGGAATATCAAATTTATCCAAATCTATTTTTGCGGATACACCTTTACTGAGGGATCTTGGTAAATTTTCTGTTAAACCTCCCCCAGTGATATGGGAACATGTTTTAATTACATTCTTTGAATATAGTTCAAGAATTGGTTTAACATATATTTTTGTCGGTTTTAATAATAGTTTTCCAAGTGTCATATTTCTCTCAATTTTTGTATTAAGTCTTATATTTTTATTTTGAATGATTTTTCTTACTAAAGAATAGCCATTTGAATGCAGGCCAGAAGATTTTAGTCCAACAATTAAATCACCTTGCATTAATTTTATTTTCTTATTTAAATCTCCTTCCTTAACTCCAACACAAAAACCAGCTAAATCGTATTTGTCTCTTGGAAATACACCTGGATGCTCTGCAGTTTCTCCTCCTAACAAAGCACAATCTGCCTGTACGCATCCTTTAATAATTCCTTTTATAATTTGTTTACCCTTTGACATGTTAAGTTTTCCAGTTGAGATATAATCTAGAAAGAAAAGAGGTTTTGCCTTGTCAACAATCAAATCATTTACACACATCGCTACTAAATCTATACCAATTGTATCATGCTTATTCATCATATTGGCAATTTCTATTTTAGTTCCCACTCCATCTGTGGCACCCACAAGAATAGGTTTCTTTATTTTTTCACTTAGAGTAAATTGACCCGAAAAACCACCAATTTTCGACTTTTTTAATTTTTTGTCATTGCTTATTAATTTTTTAATTTGTGATACAAATAGATTTCCCTTATTGATACTAACACCGGAATTTGAATATGATATTCTTTTCACTGGATTGCCTAATATATGTTTTCTTTTTTTATTACTAACTTGAAATTATTCTTATTAATATGTTTTTATATCATATTTCTTTCTAGCACACTTACTGCTAAAGAAAATGATCTTTTTACATCTGACGATATAAAAATAGAATTCTCATATCTTAAAAACGAGAATATTAGAAATAAAGCTATAAATAAAGCTGAAAAAATTGCATTTAATCAAATTTCAAAAAAACTTTTATCACCATTTGACTATCAAAACTTATCAACGACTGATGATCTAGATATTTCTTATTTTGTAGAAAGCATTGAGTTTATAGATGAAAAAATTACATCAGATTATTATAGTGCGGTATTTAGTATAAAATTTAACAAATTTAGAGTAAGAGAATATTATAATTCTCAGTCCTTGCTTTATTCAGAATTAGGATCAAATGAAATCAACACATATGTTATATTTTCGAGTCCTGATCAGTACTTTATATTATTTAACATGTGGAATACTAAATGGAAAAAAATTACTAAAATTGGAGATAAGTTATCACTAAAAATAAATATATTTGATCAATTAGATGTAAAAAACTTGTCAATAAATAGTTACCTAGATGGTAACGGAATTACTAAAGACAATTTTCAATTATCAAATGATTATATTGTGATATGGTGTATTCCCAGTAATACAAACTCATCAAAAATAAAATTCGACGTATTAATAAAGTTAGAAATTAACAGTGAAATTAAGGTGATTACTAAATCATACACCGAAAAATATAATTTATATAGAGATGATATTTTTGAATTCTTAATGAATGATGTAAAAAAAGAGTTACTCAATATGTGGATTGAAGTAACAGCTGAAAGTAACGATCTCTATGTATATGATTTTAAATACATAAGCAATGATCTCTCTCAATGGATTTCATTGAAACAAAAACTAGAAAAGGTAGAGCTATTGAGAGCTTATAACATAACTTCATTTAATATAAACGAGGTGGAAGGTAGAATTAAATTTGCTGGTGATAATAATAAGTTGGAATTAGTTTTATCTCAAAACAATATTAAGGCCGTAAATCTCGGTCCTTATTATCAAATATATTATGATGATTAGTAATATTCCTAATTTAATTTCAATCTACAGACTTTTAACTATACCATTTGTAGCTTGGCTAATGCTCGTAGACCTTTTATTTTATGCTGCATTTTTTACATTATTAATAGCCATAAGTGATTTTTTGGATGGGTTTTTAGCACGAAAGCTAAATGTGAAAAGTGAGCTTGGGGCTTATCTTGATGCTATAGCAGATAAAGCTTTTGTGATCTCAATTTTTATATTAATAGGTAACCTTAACTTGCTTCCATTATCGGTTATAATTTTAGTTGTATCAAGAGATATAATTATTTTGGGTGCGTTTATAATTTCCTTTTTCGCGGGCATTAAAACTAAATTTAATCCAATAAAAATTAGTAAGGCAAATACCTTTTTTCAATTTTTTTTGGTGATTGTTACACTTTTAGGAAATACTAATATGTTAGAGATATATGTAAAAAATTATTTAATTATCGAAATTTTAATTTTTATTGTTGTTCTTACTACTTCTATATCACTAATAATCTACATTATGCATTGGATGAAAAATACATAAGATAATGGATAGAAGCCAGCTTATTTTAGACTTAGGAAAAATAGACACTTATGATGCGAACGATTTCTATATAAGTAAAAGTAATAAAAATGTATCATTGTTAATTAAATCCCTAGATGAATGGTACAATAATTCCGGAGTTATTTTTGGTAAAAGAAAATCAGGTAAAACTCACTTACTAAATATATGGTTACAATACAATAACGGTAAATTAATTGACTGTAGCGAAATTAAAAATTGGAAAGAAATTGCTACAGACCAGAATGTTGCAATAGATAACTTTCATAATCTAAAAAATGAGGAAGATTTTTTTCATTTTTACAATAATTTAATACAAAACAAAAAATATTTATTAGTGTCTGTATGTGAAAATTCAAATTTCTATATCAAACTAAATGATCTTAGATCAAGGTTCATGTCATTTACTTCAGCTAAAATAGAAGATCCTGAAGATGATTTGTTGGAAGCAATTATAATGAAATTTTTCAGTAATGCTCAAGTAAGAGTTGAAAAAAATGTTGTGAAATTTATTATAACTAGAGTAGAGCGAGATTATCAAAAACTTAATGAGCTATTAGAAACAGTAAATGAAGCATCTTTGCAAAAAAAATCTAAGATTTCAATTTATTTACTCAAGGATTTAATGAAGAAATATATTTAATGAATTCATTTAACTTTTGATCTTTATTATTTTTTTCTTTTTTAATTTCACTTAATTTATTTTTAGAAGCCCTTATTAAATTTTTATCAGATACAATCCAGTTTCGAGGTAAATTAATTTTCTGTGCGTACGACTCTCTCCACTCTGCATATTTTTTTAATTCTTTTTTTTCCTCATAAGTCATTTTATTTATTTTTATTCTTTTATAGGATTTCTTAAGACTATAGGTATTTATAGTGTTCAACTGTCGAGATATATTTTTTCTAGTATATGTGATAATTTTATTTTTTCTTAATTTTTCAATCAATATTTGGTAAATTTTTGGAAGGTAGTAAACATCATTTTGTGCGTAGGTTAATTGTTCTTTAGTTAGAGGCCGTATTGTCCAATTTGACACTTGGTATTTTTTTGATAATTTTATTTTAAACAATTTTTCAACCAACTTTGTATATCCAATAGTATCGCCTCCATAAAGTTGATTATATGCAATTTGAGTGTCAAAAATATTAATCATATTTATATTTAACGAATAATTAATTACTTCTATGTCTTGCCTTGCTGAGTGCAATACTTTTAAAATTTGTTTTGATTGAAGTATTTTTTTTAGACTCTCTAGATTAAATGTTGCTTGTGCAAGCATATCAATCAAGAATTCTTTTTTTTTAGTTTTAATTTGAACGGTGCAAAGGATTGGCCAATAAGTATTATCTCTTTTAAATTCAGTATCTAAATATATAATTTTCTGTTTATTTAATAATTTACACAGATTTTCAAGAGATTTATTATCTTGGACTATTTTCATAAATCAAACTATATATGATCTCTAATTAAAAGCATGAGTAAATATAGATCGCATAATTGTAATGAACTTAGTTTAGATGATGTTGGTAAAAATATATCACTAGCGGGTTGGATTAATAGAAAAAGAGACCATGGCAATGTACTTTTCGTCGATCTAAGAGACCATTATGGTGTTACTCAATGTGTAATAGAAAAGACAAATAATAACTTGATAAACTTGTTAGACAACTTAAGAGTTGAATCAGTAATAAAGATTGATGGTAAAGTAATAAAAAGAGAGACTGATACAATTAATAATTCGCTTAATACTGGATATATTGAGGTTTCAATAGATAATGTTGAAGTTTTATCAAAGGCTAATGAGTTGCCAATGCCAGTTTTTGGTGAAAATGATTACCCTGAAGAAATTAGACTGAAATATAGATTTCTTGATATTCGTAGAGAGGAATTGCACAAAAATATTGTCTTAAGATCTTCAATTATTTCACATATAAGAAAGCTTATGTCTGACTCTGGATTTCTGGAAATGCAAACACCAATACTTACAGCTTCAAGTCCAGAGGGAGCTAGAGATTACTTGGTACCGAGCAGAATTCATCCAGGAAAATTTTATGCTCTTCCTCAAGCTCCTCAACAATTTAAGCAATTAATTATGGCGGGAGGATTTGATAAATATTTTCAAATAGCCCCTTGCTTTAGAGATGAAGATGCGAGAGCAGATAGAAGTCCTGGAGAATTTTATCAATTAGATATGGAAATGGCATTTGTTGAGCAAGACGATGTGTTTAACGCCATTGAACCTATTTTACATTCAGTATTTACAACCTTTTCTGATTTTAAAGTTACAGAAACACCTTTTCCAAAAATTACATATGCCGATGCTATGAGCAAGTATGGAACAGACAAACCTGATCTTAGAAATCCAATCAATATCTCCAATTTAACGAAGGAATTTAATGATGACAAAGTTGAATTTAGTGCATTTAAAAAAATTATAGAAGAGGGGGGTGAAGTTATTGGAATACCAGCTCCTGACTCAAGTCAAAAACCGAGAAGTTTTTTTGATAATCTTAATAATTGGGCAAGAAAAGAAATGAATGCTGCTGGTTTAGGTTATATTGTTTTTGATAAAAGCTCTTCTGGCGTAGAAGGAAAGGGGCCTATTGCAAAATTTATACCCTCTGAAATTCAAGAAATGATATTAAACAAAGCAGGTCTTAAAGCCGGAGACTCAATTTTCTTCGCATGCGCAAAAGGCAAAGAAGTTTATGATATTGCTGCTGCAGCCAGAGATAAAATTGCAATAGATCTTGATCTAGTTGAAAAGGGAGTATTTAAGTTTTGTTGGATTGTCGATTTTCCAATGTATGAAAAGGATAAAGAAACTGGAAAAATTGATTTTAGTCATAATCCTTTCTCAATGCCACAAGGTGGATTGGAAGCGCTAAATAATAAAGATCCTTTAAATGTTTTAGGTTATCAATATGATATTGTTTGTAATGGCGTAGAGCTATCATCAGGCGCTATACGAAATCACGTTCCAGAGATTATGTATAAGGCCTTTGAAATAGCTGGCTACAACAAAGATCAAGTACATGAAAAATTTGGAGGCATGATAAACGCTTTTACTTACGGCGTACCTCCTCATGGCGGCATTGCACCAGGAATAGACAGAATCGTCATGCTGCTTGCTCAAGAAAAAAATATTCGTGAGGTAATATTATTCCCAATGAATCAACAGGCCCAGGATCTGATGATGCTGGCTCCCTCTGAAGTCGATAAGACTACGCTTGATGAGTTGAATTTAGAAGTTAAACCAACTGATGAATAAATTATGAGCAGCCAGTTGTGGCACCACATGTATCACATTTTAAGCAAGTACCATTTCTAACAAGAGTAAAAGAACCACATTCAGGACAAGCATCACCTTCGTAGCCCATCATTCTTGCAGCTTGAACTCTACTCATTGACTGGTCAGATGTAGAACCGGAGCTTAACGCAGCACTAATCGGCGCTTGCTCAGCAGACACAGTCTCCATGTTTCCGTTTGAACTAACTACTGAAAGTCCGTCTTGACCCCTTAAGTAACCTTGGCTTGAAACCTTTTTAACAAGCTTCCAAGGAATCTCATTGTTTTTTAATGTTCCCTCCTCAGCTCCAGTTCCAAGTGAGAAGTCAACATCAGTATTATCAGCATGTGCCAAATCATTTCTGCCTAAGTAAGAAACAGCAAGTTCTCTGAATACATAATCTAGAATAGATGTAGCATTTTTTATTCTATTATTACCTTGCACTACTCCAGCAGGATCAAATCTAGTAAAAGTATAAGCTTCCACGTACTCTTCCAGTGGTACTCCATATTGAAGACCAATTGATATTGCAATTGCAAAATTATTCATCAGACTCCTCAGGAAAGCTCCTTCTTTGTGCATATCAATAAAGATTTCACCCAAGCTACCATCTTCATATTCTCCGGTATGAAGATAAACTTTATGACCTCCTACAATAGCTTTTTGAATATACCCTTTTCTTCTGTCGGGAACTTTATTTCTGGAACCGTATACAATAGAATTCATAGCCTCTTTTGCTACAGCAATTGTTTTATCAATTTGATTATCTGACTGTTCTATTTCTTCTTCAACATCCTCTTCGACAAGTTTTGACGCTAGCGGTTGACTTAGTTTTGAGCCATCTCGATAAAGAGCATTTGCTTTTGTCCCTAGTTTCCATGACAGTAAATAGGCTTCATTACAATCTTCCACATCAGAATCTGCAGGCATGTTGATAGTTTTTGAAATAGCTCCTGATATAAAAGGCTGAGCTGCTGCCATCATGCGTATATGACTTTCTACAGATAAATATCTTTTGCCGATTCTGCCACACGGATTTGCACAATCAAATACAGCCAAATGATCATCTTTGATATGCGGCGAGCCCTCTAAGGTCATGGTGCCGCAGCAAAAGGTATTTGCTTCATCGATTTCATCATTTGTAAAACCTAAAGCAGTTAGCATATTAAAATTCATGTCAGTAAGTTGTTCTTCTGAAAAATTTAGCTTCTCTTTGCAGAATTCCATCCCGAGAGTATATGAATTGAAAGAAAACCGAATATCAAAAACATTCTTTAAGTTTTGTTCAAGAAGTTCGATTTGTTCCTCTTCGAAGCCTTTTTCTTTTAGTGTCTCGTGATTTATAGCGGGCGCATTGTTAAGCGTACCGTGACCAACGGCATAATTAATTGTTTCTTCAATTTCATCCTCTGTGTATTGAAGTTGCCTTAATGCTTCTGGAACCGTTCTATTTATAATTTTGAAATAACCACCTCCAGCAAGTTTCTTGAATTTGACCATCGCAAAATCAGGTTCGATACCTGTTGTATCACAGTCCATTACAAGACCAATAGTTCCAGTCGGTGCAATTACTGTAGTCTGTGCATTTCTAAAACCAAACTTTTGACCATTCTCATAAGCTTGATCCCATGCATTTTGCGCCTCCATTCCTAAGTTTGTATCTCTTAAATCTTCAACAACAAATGGCACAGGATTAATATGTAAACCTTCATACTCATCATTCTTACCATATGCGGCTCTTCTATGATTTCTCATAACACGAAGCATATTTTTAGAGTTTTGTTGATATCCGGGGAAGGGGCCTTGTTCGGATGCGACTTCAGCTGAAGTTGCATAAGATATGCCAGTCATTAAAGCTGTTATAGCTGCACAGTTTGCCCTTCCTTCTTCACTATCGTAGGCTACACCTTTAGACATTAGGTAGCCTCCTAAGTTCGCATATCCAAGACCAAGTGTCCTGTATTCATAAGAGAGTTTCGCTATTTCTTTTGATGGAAATTGAGCCATCATGACTGAAATTTCTAATATTAATGTCCATATTCTTACAGCATGTTTGAACAAGTCAGTGTTTAAACATTTGTTCTCATCCATAAACGTCATTAGATTTAGAGATGCTAAGTTACATGCTGTATTGTCTAAGAACATATACTCTGAGCAAGGGTTTGAAGCTCTAATTTCACCACTTTCTGGACATGTATGCCAATCATTAATTGTCGTATGAAACTGAATACCAGGATCAGCACAAGCCCAAGCGGAATATCCAACTTGATCCCAGAGATCTTTTGCCTTTACTGTTTTACTTACTGAATTGTCAATTCTATTAATTAAGTTCCAATCTTTGTCTTCAATAACGGCATTTAAGAAAGCATCAGTAACACGAACTGAATTATTTGAGTTTTGACCAGAAACAGTAACATAAGCTTCCGAATCCCAGTCAGTATTATATGTTTCAAACTCTATAGATTTGTATCCTTGTTTAGCAAAATGTATGATTCTTTGTATATAATTCTCAGGAACTTCGTTTTTTCTTGCAGAAATGATCTCTCTTTTAAGCGCTGGATTTTTACTGGGCTCAAAACAACTCTCGCCGTCTGCTTGGCAGTTATGGCAAGCATTCATAATGCTTTTGAGATGTTTTGAACATATTTTTGACCCTGTAACAATGGATGCAACTTTTTGCTCTTCTGTAACTTTCCATTTAATAAATTCTTCAATATCTGGATGATCTATATCTACTACAACCATCTTAGCTGCTCTTCTAGTCGTACCTCCTGATTTAATTGCACCCGCAGCTCTATCACCAATTTTAAGAAAACTCATTAGTCCAGAAGATTTTCCTCCACCAGATAAACCTTCAGAAGAACCTCTGAGGTTTGAGAAGTTTGTTCCAGTGCCTGATCCATATTTGAAAAGCCTTGCTTCACGTACCCATAAATCCATAATGCCACCATCGTTTACCAAGTCATCATCTATACTTTGAATAAAGCATGCATGAGGCTGAGGTCTCTCATAAGAACTTGAAGATTTAGTTAGTTTTCCAGTTTCGTGATCAACATAAAAATGACCTTGAGAAGGACCATCAATGCCATAAGCCCAATTTAGTCCAGTATTAAACCATTGAGGGCTATTAGGTGCTACCATTTGGTTTGCAAGCATAAATCTTACTTCATCGAAAAAAGCTTTTGCATCATCCTCACTAGAAAAATATCCACCTTTCCAGCCCCAATAAGTCCATGCACCTGCAAGTCTATCAAATACTTGCTGTGAACTAGTTTCGGAAGAGTAAATTACTTCACCATCACTGTCATCAGCAATTCTAGGAGAAAGCCAAGACGGAATATTTTTTTCATTTGTTCTCTTTAGTTTAGATGGAACTCCTGCTTTTCTAAAATATTTCTGAGAAAGAATATCACTTGCAACCTGGCTCCATTGTTCAGGCACTTCGAAATTTTCAAGCTTAAATACTAATGACCCGTCCGGATTAAGTATTTCACTTGAAACTTTTTTAAAATTAATATTTTCATACGGTGATTGGTTAGCATTTGTAAATTCTCTCTTTATTTTCATTCTTATCCCTTCTAAAATGTCGTCGTTTCAATAGTCGTATTACCAAGAACAATAATTTATTTGGTCTCGACCGGTGTTAATGCCAGAATGTTAATTGAGTAACTTTCTAGATTGTAGATAATTTATTATTTGAAAAATGAAGTCAACATATTGTGTAAAAAAAATTTAAAACCACTATATGGGGTAGTTGGAATGTGGCTAATTATAAATTTTTTTATATAATTCAATGGTTTAATGATTGTAAGTAATTTAAGAATTGTTGAAAAATCTGTGAATCTAGCTAATTATAACCTTATCTCAATGATTAAAGAATTATTTACATGGTGGAACGGTATGACCCTTGGAACAAGGGTCTGGACCCACTTTTATGGAATTGAAGTTGGAAGAGATGCAAGTGGAAACAGGTATTTTAGGAATAAAGATGACTCAAGGAGGTGGGTGATATACTTCGGTATTGTGGACTCAACCATGGTGAATCCAGATTGGAACAATTGGTTGAGATTTACTTCATCCCAAGTTCCAAAAGAGAGAGAAAAATATACATGGCAAAAAGAACATATTTCAAATCAAACAGGTACTTCGAATGCTTATGACCCAGAAAAGTATAGAGTTAATCGGGATTCATTTAGAAAAAACCTTGGTTATAAAAAGTGGAGCCAAAAAGATTCTGAAACTTAAAATTTATTTATTATTTTTATTTCTTACTCCATTTATTGTTTCTGCAGAGAATATTGATGTGGCACCTCTAATAAATTTAGAGGATATTTTACCGTCTTACGACGAGGAAATAGAGAATGTATTTACTGACGAGATAATTGCAAAAAAAGAATTTAATCAAACAAAAAGTGTAGAATATAATAATCCAATAGCTACACTAAGCATTCTAAATAAGATAACAGCAGAGGTTGAAAAATTTTCGTTGCAGCTTAAAGAAAGCTATTTATATGCAGAACTTCGCATCTATGTTATCGATTGTTATAATAGTAAACCTTATGAAAAAAAAGAGACTGCAGCATATCTAAATATTTACAATCATAATACTAATAACAAAATATTTAATGGGTGGATGATCAAATCATTGCCTTCTGTTTCATCATTAGAACATCCTATATATGACATATGGGTTGATGAATGCGTAAAGTTATAATTGATTAATTTTCTTTTCCAGCCAGTTTATAGCTACCGCACCACTTTTAAATTCACTTGAAGATAGTATTTTTTTGTGTAATTCAATATTTGTTTCAATTCCGTCAATGACAATTTCATTTAGAGACCTCAAAGCTCTCTTGATTGCATGATTTCGAGTTCTACCAGTAACGATTAGTTTAGCTAGTAAGTTGTCGTAGTAGTGTGGAACTTTATAACCTGAGTAAATAAATGTATCTAATCTTATACCATTCCCTGCAGGTGGATGATACATCTCGATCTTTCCTGCAGAAGGCTTAAAGTCAATTGAATTTTCTGCATTAATTCTGCATTCAATTGAATGACCTAATGGCTTCACATTTTCCTGATTAGTGAATATTTTATCTCCAGATGCGACACAAATTTGCTCTCTTACTAAATCAATACGAGTTAACATTTCGGTTATTGGGTGCTCTACTTGCAAACGAGTATTCATCTCCATAAAATAAAACTCATTATCGGCATATAGAAATTCAAGGGTTCCTAATCCTAAATAACCCATCTTTTTCATAGCATCTACACATATTTTAAATAGTTTTTGTTTTTTATCGTCATCAATATTTGGAGCCAACGCTTCTTCTATAACTTTTTGATTTCTTCTTTGAATGGAGCAATCTCGCTCATGCAAATGCAAGTAATTACCATGACTATCACATATAACCTGAACTTCTATATGACGAGGAGAGTCAATGAATTTCTCAATATAAACTGCATCACTTCCAAAGAAAGAAAGCGCTTCTTGTTTAATTATTGGAAGAGCATCTGTTAGTTCTTTTGCATTATTTACAACCTTCATACCTCTACCTCCACCGCCAGCACTTGCTTTGAGCAAAACAGGAAAGCCGACATCCGAAGCAATGTTAAGGGCTTCTTTTTCGTTATTAATTACATGATCTGAGCCTGGAACTGTTGGAACACCATATTCTCTCATTATTCTTTTTGCTTCTATTTTGTCTCCCATCATTTCAATGTGGGAGGGTTTGGGTCCAATAAAAGTAAGTTTGTGGTCAGCTAACATTTTTGCAAAGGATGCATTCTCAGACAAGAATCCGTAACCAGGGTGAACCGCTTGTGCTCCAGTTATTTCACAAGCTGAGATAATTGCATGCGGATTTAAATAACTTTTATTAACTGTGTTGGGTCCTATACATACACTTTCATCAGCTATTCGTACGTGCATCGAATCTTTATCTACTTCACTATGAACTGCTACAGTTGAAATACCAAGCTCCTGACAAGCTCTGTTAATTCTAACCGCTATTTCGCCTCGGTTAGCAATTAGTACCTTATCAAACATTTAACCAATTAACATTAATGGCTGCCCAAACTCAACAGCTTGCTCATTATCAACAAATATTTTTAAAACTTTTCCTTGAAGAGAGGACTCTATTGGATTCATAGTCTTCATTGCTTCTACTATTAAAATAGTTTGTCCTTGTTTTACTTGATCTCCAGTGTTTACAAATTTATTCGCCCCTGGTTCTGGCTGAAGATAGACAGTTCCTACCATGGGAGATTTTATTACTCTGGGATCATTCTCGTAATCTTCTTTATCAGAAAAAGGCAAATTCTCATCTTCATTTTTAGATAGCTGTGATGCATGACTAACGACTGCCCCTTTTGAGACCGAGACTGAGAACTTTCCGTCAGAATAAGAAATTTCTGTTAAATTTAGTTCATCTAGTAATATTGCTAAGTCTTTAATTACTTTTTTATCAATCGTTCTTTTTGATTTGTCTACCATGATTATATTCTTTTACAGTAATTTTACCATACCATCAACAGCAAGGACATATCCATTGCTTCCAAAGCCACATATTATTCCATTTACACCTTTACTTATGAAAGAATGATGTCTGAATTCTTCTCTTATAAATAAATTTGAAAGATGAACTTCTATTTTTGGTATTTTTATAGACAACAATGCATCTAATATAGGAACAGACGTGTGTGATAGTCCGCCAGCATTTATTATTACTCCACAACATGAATTATTACTTTGTTGTATGCAATCTACAATTTCTCCTTCTGTATTTGATTGAAAAAAAACTGCGTCTAATTCTAATTTATTTTGGGCAATATGCTTTTTTACTTTTATTTGAATATCTTTCAATGTTTCTGTGCCATAAATCTCTGGCTCTCTTTCACCTAACATATTTAGATTTGGCCCATCAATGAATTGTATTAACTTCTTTTTATTCATGTTACATAAGCAATTGTATTAAATTATCTCGTTATAGTTGTTTCTTTTTTTAAAATTTCAACTAGATCATACGATCGATACCACTCAGGAGACTTTTCTTCAAGATCTTTCATCGCTTTTAATGCAAAATCGTATGATAGTGCTCTTTCACCTGTCAAAAAATATCGTTCTGCAGTAGCATAATTGGCAAGAGCAAAATTACCTACATCACCATAAGCACGTGCAATTAAATACCAAGAATAGGCATTATTATTATTAAGAATTAGAGATTTTTTTAAATACTTAATACTTTCTTTTGCACTTTTTTCATTGTTATAGCCAAGTAGATAGTTTCCCATCATCATTAGATATAAATCATTTGGGATTGTATTGGTCTCTATTGCTTGCAAATGATATTCAACAGCTTTGTCAATATTTTGATTAGCAAAATAAATTTCACCAAGCAATTCTTTAAAGTAAGGATTTTGATTATCTAGAGAAATTAATTTTTTTAAGTTTTTTATTGATTGATCATGATCGCCTTTTAAGTAACTTGAAACAGCAGTTGCATATAGATCATTATTAGATGATGAGTTATAAACCGCATCGGTCTCTTTAGAGCTATGAGTAAATCCAAATATTTTTGCCTTTAATAAATTAAATCTCTTGTCTAATAATTCATCACTGTCAAAATTACATTTAGGCATAGATTGAAGCGCAGTAGATATCCATAATTTTCTGTTACCAATCGAAGGATGAGTTGATCGATAATTTTGAGAAGAGTCTTCAGCACTTTTTATAGTCTCAATACTATCTAGAAAGTTATTTAGAAAAATTGCATTTATTTTACTCCCGCACAAAATTGAAACAGCGGCTTGATCAGCAGAGGCTTCTTGTGTTCTTGAATAGTATGTAAAGCCATCATTAACAGAAGCTTGACCAACCATCACACTTGCAATACCTGTTTCTGTTGCCCCAGTCATAATTCCTATTATGCCAAGTAGATATATTGGTATAGCCATTTCTGATAAGTTTGCTATTTCTTCTGTTGTTTTGAATATATGTCCTCCATTAATATGCGCCAGCTCATGCGCAAGTACTGCGGCATATTCTCTATAGTCATCAGCTGCAACAATCAATTCGGTATTTATAAATATGTTTTGTCCACCTGTAACAAATGCATTTATTTGTCTTGAATTTACAAAATATATGTTTAAGTCTTTCTCGTCTAAACTTGTTGTTTTAACTAAATTAGAGACTATTTCACGAGTGAAACTTTCTAATTCAATGTCTCTTACAATCTCAAAAGAATTTGCATTACTAAAAGTCAAGAAACTTAATATCGAACAAAAAATCAAAGACTTAAATTTTCTCATTTTTGCCACCAACCACTTTTTTTATTTTTAATCTCCTTTATTGGTGTAATTTTATTTATTTTTGATTTTGTTTTTTTCTTTGTGATTATTTTTTTTTCATCTTTTATAATTTTTGTTTTAGGTTTAGCAGCTTTTTTTGCCTTATTTTCTTTTTTTAATGATTTTTGTTTTTTTTCTTTATTAATACACTCAAATTCAATTTTACTGCTCAATAAATTATCATCTCTCTCAAGCGATATTTTTACTTTGTGCTTTTTACTAAGGTTAGAGATTTCTTCTTGATATGAATCCTCTAAGAAGTCACAAATATTAGTATTAGTTTTTACCGCAATATTTGCACATTTATCATTATTTAACTTTTCTCTGAGTTGATAAATAAATTTTAGGGCTATTGATTCCTGACTTAATTCTGTCTTCCACTCAATAAAACTTTGTCTTAGTCTTTGTCTAGACATTTCAAGTAAGCCAAACTGACTTATCCTTGCAATTTGAGTTCTTGCTCTATCTTTTTTTATCAACTCTTTCATCTTACGTTCGACCTGTCGATTATTTCTCATTTCATACATATCAATGAAATCAACAACTATGAGACCTGATAAATCTCTAATTTTAATTTGTTTTGCAATTTCTTCGGCAGCCTCTAAGTTGGTTTTAAGAGCTGTTTTCTCAATGTTTCTCTCTTTAGTTGCTCCTCCTGAATTTACATCAATTGCAACTAAAGCTTCAGTAGGGTTTATTACTAAATAACCTCCAGACCTTAATTTAACTTCAGTATCAAACATTTTTACAATTTCTTTTTCCACATTATATTTTGAAAATATAGGTTCTTTATATTTATAATGTTTTACAAATTTTGCGCATGAAGGTAATATTTGCGACATATATTTTTTTGTCTCTTGGTAAGCTTCTTTCCCCTCAACCAAAATTTCTTTCATTTCTTTGGTATATAAATCTCTAACAACCCGTCTTAATAGATTTCCCTCTTCATAGATTAATGCTGGAGCAATGGCTTTTTTTGTTTCATTAACTATTTGAACCCAAAGTTTATTTAAGGTTACATAATCTTTTTTAATTTCATTTTTTGTCTTATTCAGTCCTGCTGTTCTAATTATAAGACCCATTTCTTGAGGGATTTTTAAATCTTCAATTATCTTTTTTAATTTATTTCTATCATCGTTCATTGAAATTTTTCTTGAAATGCCCTTTGTTTTTGTCGAGTTAGGCATCAAAACTGAGTATTTACCAGCTAATGAAATATAAGATGTTAAAGCAGCTCCTTTGTTTCCTCTTTCTTCCTTCACGATTTGAACGAGTATCAATTGACCAGTCTTTATAACCTCCTGAATTTTATATGATCTATAAAGTTTCCTTTTTAGAGCTGAGCTAAGTTTTCTTTGAGATTGCTTTTGTTTTTCTTCAACAAAATTTTCTTCTACATCAATTTTTTCATTGTTGTCATTCAAATAATTACCTTCATTTTCATTTATTTCGTTATTATTTTCAGTCTCATGATTATTGTCTGTATGACTCGAATGGTATTCGTCATCTTCTTCTGCTTCAGATTCAATTAAAGCTTCACGATCCGCAACTGGAATTTGAAAATAGTTTGGATGTATTTCACCAAAAGCTAAAAACCCATTTTTTTCTGATCCGAATTCAACAAAAGCCGCTTGAAGCGAAGCTTCAATTCTTGATACTTTTCCTAGATAGATATTTCCCTTTAAATTTTTTCTGGAAATTGACTCGTACTCAAAGTCTTCTAGACTATTTTCTGATAATAAAGCAACCTGGGTATGACTCTCTCGAGAGCCATCAATAATAATTTTCTGTGACATTTTTGGGAACCTTTCGATGAGTTGGTTACACGACGTAACCGAGAATATTTATTTGAGTATTTATTCATTTTATGAATCTATCTATAGTTATAAATATATCGTATTATTTACTATAATCAAAAAATCAATATATTTTAGCATCTAATATTTTGTAAATCATAGAAATTGAACAAAAGAGCGCCATATTTTATATGTATAAGCAAAAAATGTTAAAGATATTCAAATATGGCATTTATTTATCAATACTTGCTTTGTTTGCAATTATTGCCACAATTTTTTATTTTCTATCGCAGCTACCTGATGACACCATCCTAAAAAACTACAAACCTAATGTTATGACGAGGGTTCATGCATCAAATGGAAATCTTGTTAAAGAATATTCACGAGAATATCGAATTTTTATACCTATTAGTGAAATACCTAAAAATGTAAAAAATGCATTTATTTCTGCCGAAGACAAAAACTTTTATTATCATTATGGTATAGACCCAGTTGGAATTATAAGAGCGGCATACAAAAATATAATCAATATTAATTCCAACAAAAGACCAGAGGGAGCATCAACTATTACACAACAAGTTGCTAAGAATTTTTTACTTTCTGATGAATTAAGTCTTTCCAGAAAAATAAAAGAAGCATTTTTGGCCATTAAAATAGAAAATAACTTAACAAAAGACAGAATTTTAGAATTATATCTCAACGAAATATATCTTGGAGCTGGTACTTACGGCGTTGCCGCAGCCTCAAATAGATATTTCAAAAAATCATTGAAAGAACTTAATATTGATGAGATTTCATTTTTAGCTGCTTTACCGAAAGCACCTAGCCGATACAATCCACTTAAAAACTATGAAAAGGCACTTGATAGAAGAAACTGGGTATTGAGTAGAATGTATTACAATAAGTATATTTCTCAAAAGGAGTATAGATACTTTATTAATAAACCCATAATTACATATTTGAACGAGAAAAAAAATATTTTTGCATCAGATTATTATCTGGAAGAAATAAGGAAGCAAATAATTGAAATTTTTGGCGAGGAGTATCTTTATAACGGAGGATTATCGGTTAGATCTTCTTTAAATACAGAAACACAAATTTTAGCAGATAATGCTCTTAAAAAAGGTTTATTAGCTTATGACAAAAGACACGGTTACAGAGGTACTATTAGTAACGACAAAAGTAGGAAATGGTATTTGAATTTTATAAATCTAAAGCTCCCGAAGAATTTCTATTATGCGAAAGTTATTGAATTAGGAATTAATGAGGGTTCAGTATCAATAGAAATATTGAAGAATACATCAATTGTAAATGGGAAGTTGGTAGAATATAAGTGGGCAAGAAAAAGTCTTAAAGGTGGATTTTTAGGTCCAAAAATAAATCATCCAGAAGAGGTACTAAGTAAAAACGACATTATACTCGTTTCAAATATTAACAGCAGAGACTATAAACTTGAGCAGATACCAAAAATAAATGGAGGAATAATTGTTATGGATCCATACACAGGGAGGGTTTTTGCTCTTTCTGGAGGCTTTGACTTCAATCAAAGTAATTTTAATAGAGTGTACCAGGCGAAAAGACAACCGGGATCATCTTTTAAACCTTTTGTTTACATGTCTGCGTTAGAGAATGGATTACAACCAAATACACTCATACTTGATGCTCCCTTTGTTGTGGACCAAGGGAGCGCTCTTGGTAAATGGAAACCAGAAAACTATGGAAAGAAATTTTATGGTCCCACAACACTACGAAAAGGAATCGAAAACTCAAGAAATTTAATGACGATTAGAATTGCACAATATCTTGGTATGGAAAAAATTTCCGAAGTAGCTGAGAGGGCAGGAATTATGTCGAATATGCCTGAGGTATTATCTATGGCACTAGGAGCAGGAGAAACCAGCTTAATCAAACTTACTTCTGCTTACTCATCCTTTATAAATGGAGGTAAAAGGATTCATCCAAGTTTGATTGATCGTATACAAGACAGAAGAGGAAAAAATATTTTTGTTCAGGATTTTGCTACTTGCGTCAATTGTCAAGATCCTTTTTCTCAAAATTCACCAATACCTGAATTAAAAATACTATCAAAGCAAATATTTGATGAATCAAGATCATATCAAATGGTATCAATACTAAAAGGAGCTGTAGATCGTGGCACAGGAAGAAAAACAAAATTAAATGGAATTGAAATTGCCGGCAAAACAGGCACCACAAATAATAATACTGATGCATGGTTTATAGGCTTTACCTCAGATTTAATTATTGGAATATATTCAGGATTTGACATGCCTCAATCTCTAGGCAGGCGTGAGACAGGTTCATCAGTAGCTGTTCCAATTTTTAGAGATTTTATTAGCTCTTATTATGAAGATAAAATAGCTATTCCATTTAAAATACCTAAGGGAATAGAACTTATAAAGATTGATTACGATACCGGAAAAATCAGAGATTTTTCAGAAAATAATAAAACAATCTATGAAGCATTCAGCAAAAATGATAATCTAAATATCAGTAAAGAAATTTTGGTAGGATCTGAAGGATTCCAAACAATACAGATTCAAAACGATTTAGATGAAAAATATATAATATATTAATTATGGAAAGTGATTTTTATATCAAATTAGAAAAGGCTAACAAGAAACTTAATTTTATACGGAGCCATCTTTGACGTTGAAAAATTAAATACTCAATTAAATCATTTAAGATCTATATCTGAAGATCCAAGTTTTTGGTCAAACACGACTGAAGCAAAAAAAATAATGATGGAAATAAGTCAGTTAGAGAATAAAAACAATTTAATAAGGTCTTTTGAAAAAAAATTATCAGATATTAAGGACTACTATGTTATGGCCCTTGAGGAGAATGACGACCCGATAATACTGGACTGTAAAAAAACATTACAGGATGTGATTAATGAATTAGAGGTAGAGGAATTTAAACTACAATTTAACGGAGAAGCAGATTCTAAGAGTTGTTATTTAGAGATACACGCAGGAGCTGGAGGCACAGAAAGTCAGGATTGGGCACAGATGCTTTTAAGAATGTACATGCGATGGTCTGAAAAAAAAGATTTCAACTTCAAAATAATATATGAATCATTCGGTGAAGAAGCTGGAATTAAATCTTGTACCGCATTAGTAGAGGGTGAATTTGCATTTGGATATTTAAAAAATGAGTCTGGGATTCATAGATTAGTTAGAATATCACCTTTTGACTCAAATGCTCGTAGACATACCAGTTTTTCTTCAGTTTGGATTTCACCACATGTAGATGATACAGTTCAAGTTGAACTTATTGAAAAAGATTTACGTGTAGATACTTTTAGAGCATCTGGTGCAGGTGGACAGCACGTCAATACAACCGATAGTGCAATTAGAATTACGCATATTCCGTCTGGAATAGTTGTACAGTGTCAAAGTGAGAGATCTCAGCATAAAAATAAAGCAACTGCAATGAGTCTTTTAAAATCAAAATTATATGAAATTGAAGTTCAAAAAATTGAAAATAAAAAGAAAGCCAATGAAGATAAAAAATCTGATATTGGATGGGGAAATCAAATTAGATCATATGTGTTACATCCCTACAGAATGGTAAAAGACCTTAGAAGCCAAGTTGAACTCTCAGATCCCGATTCTGTTCTTGACGGAGAAATTGATAAATTAATTTTTTCTAACATAAAATAATAATTATGATTAATAAAAAGATCTTCATATATATTTTTTTGGGTCTCTTTATTACTTTTACTGTCTTAATTGCCGGGTTTTTTATAAAAATCTACCAAGGGGGGCTCAAAGTTAATTCTGTTACAGATATACTTCAAAATAGGCTAGGTAAAAAACATAATATTAATTTTGAAGAGTCTAATTGGTTAATAAAGTATCACGAAGATTTAGGATTATTTTTTTCAACTGATAATATAAATATTATTTTTGATAAAGAAAACACAGTAAAAATAAATAAAATTATAATTGATTTCAATTTACTTGATATTTTAACTGGAAATTTAATTGAGCATTCCAACGTAAATATTAATTCTGCAATACTAGAAAATAAGAGTCAACTTATCTCAATTAAGAATATAGATATTTTCAACAATTCAAAAATATTTTTGAATTTTGATAATATCCTATTTGAAAAATTTACAGATAATAAATCAATTATTGGAAAAGATATTCAAATTGAAACAGGTGTTAATTCGTTGTTAGAACTTTATAATTTGAATAAAATATTTGATAGCCAACAGCCATTAATATTGAGGGGTTCACTACAGCTCTCTAATTTTCTACCTAGTAATTCAAATTATAAAATATTTAAAGAGGAGATACGGGCAGAACTTAGTATATTAAAACTAGAACTAGATTATTTAATTAAATTTAAAAGATTCGAAAATAAATTTTTTAATCTTAATGAAAATAGTTTAATCCAATTAGATAAAACTTTTTTGAAGGGTAAGTTAGATTTTAAAAGTGATATATCGAATAATATGGTACTAGATTTTTTTAAGTATAATATTTTTGAAAGAGAGGGGAATACTAAAAAACTTCAATCATTTTTAGAGAGTAATCTTGATAAAAAAATTACATTAAACTTAACATCTCTTATAAAATTCAATGAACCTAATTTAAAAAATATTTTTTCAGAACCTAAATTATTTACATCAGGTGTAATGATGGCTGATTTTATTTTTGATGATAACAAAAATCCAAGTTATTTAAGAGGTGTGCTGGGTTATAATTTTGAGCTAGATGAATTTCTGTCTGATAATGCAAATCTTAGAGGTGAAATAGATTTTTCTAATACATCTGCATTTATTAGACAAATAAATTTTGAAAAAAAAATGGACGATGCTCTAAAAATTAACTTTACTTCTAATCTTTCCTTAAACTCAGATAGTTTACTTAATTTTAATTCAGAGGCAAACGAGATTGACTTGGAGGGTAGGATAAGAGTATCTAAGACTAATCATATCTATTTAGAGAACTTTTTAATTAACAATCAAGATAACGTTAATCTTGTTCTTAATGGAGATTTATCTGAAAGAAATTTAAATCTGATGATAACGGGTGATCTTATAGATTTATCAAAAAATAAAATTCAGTATTCTAATAAAAAAGAATATTATCTTATAAATGAAAAATACAATATAAAAACTCAAAATGTAATCTTTGGAGATAAAGTTAAAGCAAGCAATTTCAAAGCGACCATAGATAAATCAGGCAATCAACTTAATGTAAGTAGTAGGGCTTTTAATGAGGACCATACTCTTGAATACTATCGAGAAAAGAATGATGTTGAAGATATAAATATAATATTTTCATCTGATGTAACTCGTTTTATTAGTAATTCTCACCCAGCAAGAAAACTATTAAGTGACGGTGAAATTGATATGATATCTAAGAGAAATCTTAAAACTTTAGATGCAAAAACGAAAATAGTAATAAACGATTTTGTTTTAATAAATACACCTGCATCACTTAAATTGCTATCTTTACCATCCATTTCAGGCTTAGTAAGTATTGCTGAAGGAGAGCAGGGCATCAGGTTTGGGTATGGTGAGTTAAGTTATATAGAAAATAAAAATGAATTTAAAAATATAAGTGCTTACGCAGTAAGTGATAGTCTAGGTTTAATAATGGATGGACATATAGACAGAAAAAATAATAATCTGGAAATGCAGGGTGAAATTAGCCCAATGTACCTTGTTAATGCGATTATCCAAAACTTACCAATATTAGGACCAATTATTGTAGGTCAAGAGGGGGAAGGTATGTTTTCAATCGACTTTAATTTAAATGGCTCTACAAATGATCCTGAAGTTGAGTCATATCCTCTTACAATTATCAAACCAAGAATAATTGAAAGAGTTTTTGAAACTCTTGAAAATTAGTCTAGATAACTTCAATTTTAAAGTGTTTCTTCTTACCTACACTAATTACATTCTGGTTACTGCCCTTTAATTCATTTACAGTCAATGTAGATAATTCTTCTTTTACAGTTTCTCTATTGAATTTAACTCCATTGCTGCGGATCAATTTTCGACTTTCTGAATTAGATGACGCATATTTCATTTTAACTATTAAGTCATATATAAAAATTTCTTTTTCTACTTCTGTTGCTTTAAGCTTAAGTGTTGGCATTTCGTCTGGAACATCTTTTTTTGAAAAAATATCAAGAGCTGTTTTTTGGGCAATTTTAGCTTTATTTATACCATGCAACAAAGAGGTAGTTTCGTTCGCCAACACAATCTTTACTTCATTAATATTTGTTTGAGCGGCCTTTTCTAATTCTAATATTTTTTTTTTATCCAAGTCAGTAAATAGTTTAATGAATTTAATAACATCACGATCATCTACATTCCTCCAATATTGCCAATAATCATATGCTGACAAATAATCTTCATTAAGCCATATAGCGCCATCAGCAGTTTTACCCATTTTATCTCCATTAGCATTCGTAAGTAAAGGCGTAGTTAAACCGTATACTTCTACCCCAGACACTCTTCTGATAAGCTCAATTCCATTTATTATATTTCCCCACTGGTCGGAGCCGCCTATTTGCAGCATGCAATCATCTCTCTTATTCAATTCAAGAAAATCATAAGCTTGAAAAATCATATAATTAAATTCAACAAAACTTAGAGACTGTTCTCTCTCCAATCGTAGTTTTACACTATCAAATGTAAGCATTTTATTGATTGTAAAATGTTTGCCAAAATTTCTTAAAAAATTGAGATAATTTAATTTATCAAGCCAATCTGAATTATCTCTTATTAACGCAGCATTTTTTATATTATTAAATTCCAAAAAATTTTTAAATACTTTTATAATACTATCAGCATTTTCTTTAATAACACTTTCTGACAATATTTTTCTGGTTTCATCTTTTCCAGACGGATCTCCGATTCTAGTTGTTCCTTTACCAATTAGTATTACGGGAGTATGTCCATATTTTTGAAAAATTCTCATTATCATTATTTGTATTAAACTTCCAACGTGTAAGGATTTTGCAGTGCAGTCGAATCCAATATAAAAATATATTGTCTTTGAATTTAGCAACTCACTTAAAAGTTTTTCATTCGTACATTGACTAATAAAGCCACGATATTTTAATTCTTCTATTAATGTCATTTTTATTACTTTTGAATTAATATATAAATTATAATCATGAAATATTCAAAATATAGGAAAAAGAAAAATTATTACATTGTTGGTGTAATGAGTGGAACTTCAATGGATGGAATTGATATTTCTCTCATAAAAACAGATGGGGTAAGAAATTATCAACATATCAACTCAAAATTTTATAATTTCAAAAGATCAACCCAAATTCTAATTTCAGAATTATCTTATAATTTTGATAAAAATAAATACGCGCTCAGCAAGGTATACCAATGTGAAAGAAGTATCTCTATTGACATAATTAGAGGAATAAGAGATTTTAAGTCAAGAAATAAGAAATATAGAATAGATTTAGTCTCAATACACGGACAAACTATATTTCATTCCTCTAAATTAAAATGTTCAATTCAATTATGTGATAGTAAATTAGTTAAACAATTTATAAAAATACCAATCGTTTGCAATTTTAGACAAAAAGATTTATTTTATGGTGGCGAAGGCGCTCCATTAGTTCCAATCTTTCACAAATTACTTTTAGTGAAGTCCAAGACCCCGCTTCCCTCATATTTTATTAATATTGGTGGAATATCTAATATTACATATCTTTCTAAGTCTGATGGACTTATAGCTTACGATGTTGGTCCTGGAATGTGTTTACTAGATAAATATGTAAAAATGAAAAAGAAATTAGATTATGATGTAGATGGAAAATACTCAAATAAAGGAAAGATTAAGCTTAATATAGTAAAAAAATTACTTGGTGATAAATTTTTTTATAAGGCCCAACCAAAATCCCTAGATATTAATTATTTTTCACTTGAGTCATTCATGTCATTAGAATTTTATGATGCATGCGCGTCGATTGCAGCCTTTACAGTTTATTCAATTATTAGAGAGATTAATAAACGAAAATTTGAAAGAATAATATTATCTGGAGGAGGTGCTAAAAATAAATTTATTACTTCTTTATTAAAAAATGAATATGGAAGTAAGTTTGCTTTAGCTGACTCTATTGGTATAGATTTAAACTTCATAGAGTCTCAGGCCTTTGGTTATTTGGGAGCAAGGCGTCTTAAGAAGCTTCCAATATCTTTCCCCAAAACAACTGGTGTAAGTAAGCCTCAAGTAGGAGGCATAATTAGTTAACGGTACTTAGAATTCAACTCCCTTTGAATGTAGCTTCTTACTGTTTTCTTGAGTCTTTCAATCTCATTATCATAAAAGTGATTAGCACCACTTATTTCTTCATAATCAACACTTATACTTTTTTGATTTTGTAATTTTTCAGCTAATCGAGATGTCTCCTCGCTCGGTACAAGATCATCTTTCTTGCCCTGTATAATGATGCCCGAAGCTGGACAAGGTGCAAGAAAATTAAAATCATATAAATTTGGTTGCGGTGAAATACTAACAAATCTTGTTATCTCAGGCCTTCTCATGAGAAGTTGCATGCAGAGTAGTGCACCAAAAGAAAATCCAGCAACCCAGCATTGATTTGTATTTGGGTTTTGTCTTTGTACCCAATCCAAACCCGCTGCAGCATCAGCTAATTCACCAAGGCCATTATCAAATTTTCCTTCACTTTTTCCAACACCTCTTAAGTTAAAACGAAATATTGAAAAGCCTAGAGAGTCAAAAATTGAGAATAATTCCATAATTATTGGATTATTCATAGTACCTCCGTATAGTGGATGAGGATGAATGAGTAATGCAATTGGCGGATTTAGAGACTGACCTTTTTTGTATTTTCCTACTAATTTACCATCTGGACCAGTAAAAATTATTTCTTTGACTTGATTATTCATATAAGTGCAATAAATAGTTGACTAAAATAGTGGGTTATTATATTAACCCTCTGAGACGGTATACTAAATTATATATTTGAAATTCAAGGTTTTTTTTTAAAATGGTTAAAATCATTGATTTAATTGACTCTTATATTGATCGAGACCCTGCAGCAAAAGGGAGAATCGAGACATTAATCACTTCCCCAGGTTTGCATTCAATTGGAATATATAGATTATCAAATTTTTTCTGGTCAATAAGACTAACTATCTTAGCAAGAGTGCTATCCTACATTGGCAGAATATTAACAGGCATTGAAATTCATCCTGCGGCTAAGATCGGTGAGCGTTTTTTCATAGATCATGGTATGGGGGTTGTAATTGGAGAAACGGCTAAAATTGGAAATGATGTAACAATTTATCATGGAGTAACTCTTGGAGGAATTTCTCCAAGTGAGGATAGCGCAAGTCAGAAAGATAAGAAACGACACCCAACACTTGAAGATAAAGTAATAATTGGATCTGGGGCACAAATTCTTGGCCCGATTACAATTGGAGCTAATTCAAAAGTTGGCTCTAATTCTGTTGTTACAAAAGATGTTGAGTCAAACAAAAGTGTGATTGGAAATCCAGCTAGATATACAATTGTGCCGAATTCTACAGGACTAAAAAAATTCAGAGCGTATGGTCTCAGTAAAGGAGATGACAGCAGGGCAACAGTAGTTCAAAAATTAGAAAAAGATAACTTTGATTTAAGGAATAGAATTGAAAAACTTGAAAAATTAATTGAGAAAAATAAATGAAGATAACTTCACGTGGTAGATATGCCGTTTTGGCCATGGTTGATCTTGCAAAGTTTGGATCACAAAAACCTTGCAGCTTGTCACATGTTTCAGTTAGGCAAAATATATCATTGTCCTATTTGGAACAAATATTTAACGACCTTAAGAAGGCCGAATTAGTTAAAAGTCAAAAAGGACCTGGTGGAGGTTATATTTTAAATAAAGAGAAAGAAAAAATAAAAATTTTGGACATATTTAACGCAATAGATGAGAAAATAAAAACTACAGGATGCGGAAATAATCCTAATGCTTTTTGTTCAGGGACTAACAAAAAGTGTTTAACTCATAATTTTTGGGAAAATCTTGAGGGAGTTATCGGTAATTATTTGAGCACGGTGCATCTCAGTGATTTAGTTGAAGAACATTCGTTGGAAAAATAGTATGAATAAAGTAAGCAAAGATAATTTTACACAAGAAAAGTACAAATATGGATTTGTTACTGAAATTGAAAGTGAAAAAATTCCAAAAGGATTAAATGAAGATGTTATCAAGTTGATTTCAAAGAAAAAAAATGAACCTGAATGGATGTTGGAGTGGAGGCTTTCAGCATTCAAACGATTAGAACATATGTCAGTTCCTAAATGGGCTAAAGCAGAGATCGATGAAATTGATTTTCAGGATTTATATTACTACTCATCGCCTAAGGATTTCAAAGAAAAACCAAAATCTCTTGACGAAGTTGATCCTAAATTATTGGAAACATATGAGAAACTAGGCATACCGTTAAAGGAACAAAAAGTTTTAGCTGGTGTTGCAGTAGACGCAGTCTTTGACAGTGTGTCAGTTGCTACTACATTTAAGGAGAAACTTAACGAAATAGGTGTCATTTTTTGTCCTATTTCAGAAGCTATTCAAAAACATCCCGAGCTTGTAAGAAAGTATATTGGGTCTGTTATCCCTGTAACTGATCACTTTTACGCGACTTTAAATTCAGCTGTATTTAGTGATGGTTCATTTGTTTACATACCTAAAGGAGTTAAGTGCCCAATGGAATTATCTACATACTTTAGAATTAACGCCTCTGAAACAGGTCAGTTCGAACGGACACTTATAATTGCAGATGAAGGTAGTTACGTAAGTTATCTTGAGGGCTGTACGGCTCCAATGAGAGACGAAAATCAATTGCATGCAGCTAATGTTGAATTAGTTGCGCTTGATGATGCCGAAATAAAATATTCTACAGTTCAGAATTGGTATCCTGGTGATGAAAATGGTAAAGGGGGAATATATAATTTCGTAACGAAAAGGGGTTTATGTAAAGGAAAAAACTCAAAAATTTCCTGGACTCAAATTGAGACTGGTTCTGCTATAACATGGAAATACCCAAGTTGTATTTTAAGAGGAGATAATTCGACTGGTGAATTTTATTCTGTAGCAATTACCAATAATTATCAGCAAGCTGATACTGGTACAAAAATGATTCACTTAGGGAAAAATACAAAAAGTAGAATCATTTCTAAAGGAATTTCTGCAGGAAAGTCATCTAATACTTATCGAGGGCTTGTCAGCTTTCATAAAAAAGCAAAAAATGCAAAAAACTTTACCCAATGTGATTCATTATTAGTTGGCAGTGAGTGTAAAGCTAATACCATTCCTTTAACCGAAAATAGTTCCAATTCTTCATCTATTGAACATGAAGCAACAACCTCAAAAATAAGTGATGAGCAATTGTTTTATTGTATGCAAAGAGGTTTAGATGTGGAAGAAGCGCAAAGTTTAATTGTAAATGGTTTTTGTAAAGAAGTGCTTCAAAAACTTCCAATGGAGTTTGCTGTCGAGGCCCAAAAACTTGTAAGTATAAGTTTGGAAGGAAGTGTTGGATAGTATGTTAGAGATTAAAAATTTAAATGTTACTGTTGAAGAAAAACAAATTTTAAAAAATTTAAATCTAAACATTGGAAAGGGAGAAGTTCATGCCATAATGGGTCCCAATGGCTCAGGTAAAAGCACTATTGCTCACACTTTAGCTGGTAAACCAAATTATAATGTAGAGTCTGGAGAAGTAAATCTCAACGGGGAAGATTTACTCTCAAAAGATCCTTATGAGAGATCATTAAATGGTCTTTTCCTTGCTTTTCAATATCCAATTGAACTTCCTGGAGTAACGAATGCTTCTTATCTTAAGCAGATTGTAAATGCACATCGAAAGTCAAGAAAAGAAACTCCAATTGATGCTGGAGAATTTCTAAAAATTCTAAAAGAAAAATCAAAACTATTAGATATACCAATGGATATGCACAGTCGTTTTGTAAATGCAGGCTTTTCTGGAGGAGAGAAGAAGAAAAATGAGGTCCTTCAAATGGATCTGCTTAATCCAAGTTTAATTATTATGGATGAAACAGACTCAGGCCTAGATGTTGATGCATTAAAAACCACTGCAGACGCAATTAATAAATTAAGAAATGATGAAAGATCATTTATTATTATAACTCATTACTTAAGATTATTAGAATATATTGAGCCTGATTACGTCCATGTATTTCAAAATGGCTCAGTTATAGAAACTGGTGACAAGACTTTAGCTTCAAGAATAGATCAAGAGGGATACAGTTAATGAAAACTTTAACAACTTCAATAATGGAATTAACGGATAATTTTTCGATTGAAACCAATTCTAAGGATCTATCTATATCACACGAGAAAATAAATGATGAACTAAAATTAAAAATCACTTCGAATTATTCACAAATACCTTCACGAATAAAATTAATAAGCAGTAATAGAAGCAACTTTAAAATTGTTGCTGACATATATTTGAACGAGAATGCTACTTTAGAGATTATTGACGAAAATGATTATATAATTGATACATCTTTTATTTTTAAATCATTTTTAGGTTCTCGCTCAGTACTTGAATTATACAGATTTAATAAGTTTCAATCCGATACTAACAACTCATTTGTTCATACTTGTAATATGTCAAATGGTTCAATGTTTAAAGATTTTAATTTTACAAACGGTTCAGATTTTACAAATAACGAGACTAAGATTAATTTAAATGAAGAAAATGCAAAGTATGTTGGCAGTGGCGTTGTCATGTCCAATTCATCAAAATGTGAAAATAATTTAGAAATAAGACACTTAAGTAAATCTGCGGTATCAGATTGTTCATTTAAAGCCGTAACTCGTGGATCATCCAATGTTTCGTTTAAAGGAAAAGTATTTGTTGATGAAAATTGCTCAAATACACAATCTAATCAAATTAGCAAAGGTTTGTTAATTGACGAGGAATCTAAAATTAATCTTACACCAATACTTGAAATAAATAATGATGATGTAGTTTGCTCTCATGGTGCGGCTTCAGGAAAAGCTGATGAGGAAGTACTGTTTTATTTAGCTTCTAGAGGAATTTCAAAGATTGAAGCTGAAAGAATATATATACAGGGCTTTTTATCAGAGTTTATAGAAAAGATTGAAGATGCAGAAATGCAAGCTAAAGGCCAAAATTTTATCAACGAGAATTGTTAACATGGATGACTCTAAAACTTTTAATTTGAATGTTAGAAAAGATTTTCCAATTCTTTCAAAAAAGATATTGGAAAAAAAAGATCTTATTTATTTTGACACCGCAGCTTCTGCGCAAAAACCAAATACAGTTATTAACGAAACAAATGATTTCTATAAAAATCACTATTCTAATGTTAGTAGGGGAGTTCATACATTATCTGTTGAATCAACATTTAGATATGAGGACGCTAGAAAAAAAGTTCAAAAATTCTTAAATGCAAGGTCTGAAAATGAAATTATTTTCACAAAAAGTGCCACAGAAGGAATAAATTTAGTTGCTCAAACTTTCTATGAAAAGTTTATGCAAAAGGGAGATGAGGTAATTTTATCTTTAATCGAGCACCACTCAAATTTAATACCTTGGTTTTTTTTAAGAGACAAATATGGCGTTGAGCTAAAGTTTGCAAATATTCAACCATCAGGAGAAATTGATATTGATCATTTTGAGAGTCTTTTCACAAATAAAACAAAAATTGTATCTTTGACACACCTTTCGAATGTTTTTGGTACTGAATTAAATGAAAAGGCTATAAGTATCTGTAAAGATAAAAATGTTCCCATCCTCCTTGATGGCTGTCAATCAGCTGCTCATTTAAAAATTGATGTTCAAAAACTAGGTTGTGATTTTTTTGTTTTCTCTGGACACAAAACTTATGGTCCTGCTGGTATTGGAGTTTTATACGGAACTGAAAATCTTTTATCAGAAATGCCTCCCTATCAAGGTGGAGGAGGAATGATTGGAGATGTGAGTCTAGAAGGTGCAAGTTATGCAGAATTACCAGCGAAATATGAAGCAGGAACTCCTCCATTAGTCGAAGCACACGGATTGGGTATAGCAATTGATTACATGAATAAAATTGGACTCGATAATATTATCGAGCATGAAAATGAAATTACTAAATATGCGTTTAATAAATTAAAAGAAATTGATTTTATCGAAATTCATGGGGGAGATAATAAAAGGAATTCTATCATATCCTTTAATATTAAAAATGTTCACTCCCACGAAGTATCTTCGTTTTTAGATGTTGAAGGAATAGCAATTAGAGCAGGTCATCACTGTTGCCAACCTTTAATGAAACATCTCGGTGTCAATTCAACGGCCAGATTATCTTTTGGTGTGTATAATTCATTAGAAGAAGTTGATAAACTTGTTATTGCGCTACATAAGTGTAAGGAGTTTTTTAATAAATGAATGATTTAATAAATGATCTTTACCAAGAAATAATTTTAGATCACGGACGTGAACCAAGAAATTTTGGCGAATGTGAACCTCATAATAAAAGTGCCGATGGTCATAATCCGTTGTGCGGTGACAATTTAAAGCTTACTTTTCTTCTTAATGATCAAAATATAATAGAAGACATTAAATTCACAGGTGAGGGATGTGCCATATCACTTGCTTCTGCATCATTAATGACAGAAAAATTAAAAGGTAAAAAAATTGAAGTGGCTGAGGAAATATTTAAGGATTTTACAAATCTTGTTTCAGGTTCAGATGAAGACCTAAAAGTTTTAAATGAGGAAGATTCACTTTATGCCTTAAAGGGAGTAGGTGGATTTCCAATGAGGGTAAAGTGCGCAACAATGGCATGGCATGCTTTTAACCAGGCTTTAAAAGATTAATTATGAGACTATATCCTGTATATCTTGCACTGCTTGTATTATTTATTGTTTTGCAACTTATTTATGGAAACCGGTCTTTTGCCGATATAAACTTAGAGGAGTACGATATGTCAAAAGTAGAAGTAATGGATACACCTTTCTGGTGTTCTGCAACGCCTGAAGAAAGACAGGAAGCTATTAATAACCTTACTGAAGAACAGAGAATTGTTGCTTTAGAGAATGGAACAGAGAGGCCATTTTTTAATGAGTATTGGAATAGTAAAGATGTTGGAATTTATGTTGATGTAATTTCAGGAGAACCTTTATTTTCGTCTTTAGATAAATTTGACTCAGGAACAGGTTGGCCGAGTTTTGATAAGCCAATAAAAGGAGTAGAAATTGTAGAAGTTGTTGATAAATCCCATGGAATGGTTCGCACAGAGGTAAGAAGTCAATATGGCGACGCACACCTAGGCCATTTATTTGATGATGGACCCACTGAAACTGGATTAAGATATTGCATTAATTCCGCTTCATTAAGATTTGTTCCTCTTGAGAAGTTAAGTGAAGAAGGCTATGAGGATTTTGTAGAATTATTTAACTAAATGGAAAAAGTAGAAGATCAAAAAGTTATAGATGCATTAAAGACTGTATTTGACCCTGAAATTCCAGTTGATTTGTACGAATTAGGTCTAATTTATAAATGTGAGGTTACTCCTGATAATGATGTTATTATTCAAATGACATTAACTACACCAAATTGTCCTGTAGCAGATGAAATGCCAAAAAAAGTAAAAGAAGCTGTTGATGCTGTACCTGGGGTAAAAAATGTTGCAGTTGATCTTGTATGGGATCCACCATGGGATATGTCTCGCATGTCAGATGTTGCAAGATTAGAACTAGACATGATGTAAGATATCCACTTGAAATACAAAAATACCTATATATTTTAGATAATAATCATATATAAACTCAAATTAAGAGCCCGTAGCTCAGTTGGTAGAGCACTCCCCTTTTAAGGGAGTTGTCCTCGGTTCGAACCCGAGCGGGCTCGCCACTTAATAATATGAAAAAAAAATTTTATCACAAGCTTGGCCCAGTACCTACTGAGGAAGATCTCAAAAATCCAAAAAAACTAAATCCTAATAAAGCAAGAAACACAGTAATTATATGGTATTCGTTTGTTGCTATTTCTATTATACTTTACTTTGTCGTCACAAAATTGTTCTAATATGAACAATGCAACAATATCACTTAAATAAACTATCTCCAGAACTGCATAGAGTAACAGTCTTAAATGATCGAAGAGATTAAAAGCTATTTAATAATATTTTAATGCAAAAAATACTAATTGTACTTTTATTATCAATTACTTTTATTAGTGGGTCGAATGGGGAAAATATTTTGAAAGATAATTTTACTAACAAGAATGAATGGACCTATATTGCGGACAATGTGATGGGGGGTGTTTCTAAGGGCGGAGTTAAATTTAATTCATTTGATAGCGATGTATACGCTCTACTTAGTGGTGATGTTAGCACAGAAAACAATGGTGGCTTCATTCAAATTCGTAGAGAACTTAAAAATATTGATTTAAGTAGAGCTAAGTCGATTAGACTGTATGCAAGAGGGAATAATGAGAAATATTTTATCTTTTTAAGAACAACAGGAACCATTTTGCCCTGGCAATACTATTCACATGAATTTACAGTTAATGAAGAATATAATGAATTTATAATGCCGATCAAAGATTTTAAGAAATCAGGTACTTTATTAGCAAAACAAATTAATCCAAAGAAAATAACTTCAGTAGCTATTGTAGCTTATGGAAGAGATCATGTTGCAGAGATTTACGTTAAGGAATTAGAATTTATTGAATAGAGAGATATGTGGTTATTTGATTGTGGACTAGATATTGTTGAGTGGAGAAGAACTTTAGTAGTTTATTTATCTGCAATCGCTCCAATAATTTTATCATTATATCTAATATATAAAAATCAAATGAAGAAATGGATTGCATTAACATTATTATCTTCATTTTTAATTGCTGCTATCGGATGGGAAATATGGGTTAATTTTGGACTGGTTGATGGTGATCCAGTTAATATTAGACGATCTGATGCAATGACATGTGCAATTCCAATGGAAATTAATTGGTTAGTAAATTCATTAGCCGATACAGGAATTGTTTGGTTTGCAATTATTCTAGTTTATTGGATTTTTCCAAAAAGAGCTCTTGAGTATGACAAATTTCAATTAGTGTTTTTGTCTATGTTTTTTATTTGGTTCATGGGACAAAATTTTTTAGTAGAGGCAGTGATTTACCACAATCAAGTAGGAGGTGATGCAGTAATTTCTTGGGCACCATTAATGCCATTTGGTCCTTACTTCAATCCGATATTAATAAATTTTGGTGATAGAGATATAACTCTTCAATCTCAATCAGCGTGGATTATTGGAACAATAGTTTTCTATTCTATATCTGTATATTTTTATAAAAAAACTAACGGAAAATAAAAAACCCCACCTAGGTGGGGTTTAATTTGTTTTATTTCACACATCTACGTTTTGTAGATTTAAGAATATTTTTGAAATGGTTGTGGACACCACCCCTTACAATGTTGGTGGCGTCAACTTTTTAACCTCCACATTATCATCAACTAAATAATATCAAGCACTCTCAAAATGTGAATTAAAAATGAAAAAAGCCTAAATACAAAAAGTATTTAAGCTTTTCATGATGATAAAGTGGATTGATGAACCTTATAGATAATTCTTTATAAGAATCAATTAATATATTTGATAAATATATTTGGTATTAAAAAATGACCCAGCAAAACTGCCAATGGTGTAATACTTCAATAATTCCAATTGATGTACATGGTCACTATCAATGCCCAAATTGTAAGATTAATATTGATCCATGTTGCTCTGGCGAACATAATGATGATTATGATACAACTTTGCAGTCTTGTAACACCAAACGCTTCGACGAATAATCAAATCAAAAAAAATACAAAAACAACATCAAAACCAAAAAGACAACAAGTGCCATTAATGGAAAGGTGAGTATTCTATAAATAATTTGTAAGAACTGTTTAAAACTAAACTGCTCCATTATATTACTTAACTTAAAATAATGTCTTCACCATCATCTTTGTTTACAAAGAAATCTGGAAATGGTTCAGCATCAGGAGTTGCAAGATATTCAGATAAATCCGTCTTACCAGCTTTCATCATTGTGCTGTCATCAACACACATGTTTCCAGTAAATTTTTTGGAATCCTGAGTAAGTATTACATATGCAGCATCACCCATGATAGCAGGTGTTCTGCATTTACTTTTACCCTGGTCATCCATTGATGCCGCTAAAATATTGTTAACAGCAGCTGTATCAATCATCGTTCTTGGCCATAATGAATTTACAGCAATACCTGATGACTTTAATTCTTCTGACATTCCTAGTGTACACATGCTCATTCCATATTTTGCCATAGTATAAGCTACATGCGGACTAAACCACTGGCTTTCCATGTTTAACGGTGGACCCAGGTTTAGAATATGTGGATTGTTTCCTTTTTTTAAATGAGGAATGCATGACTTAGAAACAAGAAATGTTCCTCTTGTATTTATGTTATGCATTAAATCGTATCTTTTCATTTCTGTATTTACAGTTGGAGTTAAGCTAATAGCGCTTGCATTGTTTACGCAAATATCAATGCCACCAAATGTTTCTACAGTTTTATCAACAGCAGCAAGCACCTGATCTTCAAATCTAATATCTGTTTTTATTCCAATTGCATTACCGCCAGCTTTGATTAAGTCTTCAGCGGCTGTAAAAATTGTGCCAGGCAACGTTGGTTGCGGTTCAGTAGTTTTGGCAATGATTGCAATATTGGCTCCATCTTTTGCGGCACGTTCAGCAATTGCGTATCCGATACCCCTCGTGGCACCAGTTATAAATAATGTTTTTCCTTTGAGATCAGTCATGTTAGCTCCTTAAAAGGGTATAAAAATTTGTCATAAAAGTTTCACTAAGATAGTTCATAATAATTTTATTTAAAGGAGTAAATATGGCTAAATTTTATATGATGGCAAAATATACACCAGAAGCTCTAAAAGGATTTTTAAGCAAACCTGAAGATGACAGAAAAGCAGCTGTAACAAAGCTTGTCGAGTCAGTTGGGGGAAATCTAATATCTTTTGATATAGTTAGAGGGGATTATGATTTAGTAATGGTTGTAGACTCTATTGATTTTAATTCAGCGGCGGGTGCAAAAATTGCTGTACAATCTACCGGCATGGCAACTGATGCAGTTATTTTGGAAGCAGTGGATATGACAGAGATTGTTTCTAAAGCAGGCACAGCACTTGGCAACTATTCTAAACCAGGAGGTTAATATGGACGCAAAAGAAGTAGTACAAAGAGGTTATGATTTATTTGGATCTGGAGATATGGAGACATTCTTTGGTGAAATAATTCATGACGACATAACATGGACTTTTCCAGGGGAAGAAGGAAAACATCCATTAGCAGGTGTACATAAAGGCAAGGAAAATTTCATTGCAAATATGTCAAAAATCCCTGAGTACTGGGATAATTTTATGGTTACACCTCAAGCAATGATTAGTGAAGGCAATAAAGTATTTGCATTAGTAAAAGGAACTGCTGATGGTATGGATACTATGTTTGGTCATTACTTTGAAGTTGAAAACAATCAAATGAAAGTCATGATGACTTTTGATGATACGCTTACTGCGTTTAATGCAATGAAGAAATAAGGAGTGTTTATGAGTAATGTTGAAGTTAAAAGTTTTGCAAATGCGGATGAAATTAATGACAATTTCAATAACGCAAAAATTGAAGCCGTAAATGTAGGTGGACAACGTATAATGAAATTATCACTCGAACCTGGATGGAAGTGGTCGAATGATATAAAGCCAACAGTAGGGACAGAGAGCTGCCAGGCAACACATTTGGGAGTGATTGTGAGTGGAACAGTTGCAGTTAAGCACAACGATGGCACTGAAATGTCTTATACTGCCGGTGATGCGTATTCAATTGCACCTGGTCACGATGGATGGGTTGTAGGTGATGATCCTGCTGTTGTGTATGAATTTGCAGGTAAATGGGGTGAGTAATTGTTAAAAAAGGAGAAAATGACATGTATGTAATGCTTACACAAAAATTATCTAAAGGTTTTAAATCATGGAAAGATATGGTTCATGAAAATAAACATAAACTAGAGGGCTTTAAAGGCAGAATTATATTTGCTGGATCTCATGCTGAGGATGATAACTCGATGGTAGTTATTATGCATTATGATGATAAAGAAGGACTAATGGCTTTTAAAAATGATGAAGAATTAACTAAAGCCAGGCAAGAGGCAGGAGCTTTAACTGAGACAACGGTGATGACAGTTATGACTGAAGATGCCCTCTTAAATTTTCCAAGCTAAAATTTTAATTGGCTGCAAGTTGGAAGGAATTATCTTCTCTGCAGCCAGTGCCAATCGATAAACCAAGTTCTTTTATTTCTTTTTCTGAATATTTAGCCTCATCTAAATTATTTAAAACAGCCAAATTACGGTCAATACAACTCTTATGCGGTGAAGGAACAAGAGATGTAAAAAAAATAACAAAAACGAAAAGTGCAAATGCCAATGGAACTAAGCCGTATCTATTAATCATTTCTTAAATAAACTCTCAGCATTTAGACGATCTTTTTCTTTAGATGAAATATAATTTTCAGCCCTCTTAATTTCTGCGTTAAGTGCTATAATATATTCTTTGAGTTCTTCTATACTCAGTGTATCAAAATCAATTTCTTTTGGCTTAATAATTGGCTCTAAATCATCTGTATCCATTAAAGTTGAGTGTTTCATTTTTTTGGCAACTTGTTAAGATTAAATATGGCAGAAGAGGTCCGTTTTTTTGACAATCGACAGAGATATTTATTATTTGTAACAACTACAAATGAAAAAGCAGTAATAGCTGAAAAGCTATCTCATATCATTAATGAATTGAAACCAATAAAACCAGCTCTAAAAATATTTGATGCTGGTGTAGGTGATGGAGCAGTGTTAATGAATGTGCTTCGAATTGCCCATCAAAAATTTCCAACTGTTCCTTTTTATGTTTCTTGCAAAGATGTAAGCATGGAAGATGCAAGAATTACAATTGAAAAACTCGCTGACAGATTTGTTGAACATCCAAATATGGTTTTTACAATATCTAATTTACACTACTCTGAAGCTGGGTATCTCAAATCAAATAACGAGTCTAAGCAACAAAAAATGAACTGGAGCAGCATTGCATTAGATGGTGACTCTTCATTTGGTTTCTATGAGCAATTAAGACAGTTGGGTCCACTTCTAAAGGAAAATTGGAGAGTTGAAGAAAATAAGCAGGGAAATACAACTTATGAAAATCCATCTGTAATTTGTATATATAGAAAAGATCATGAATTCACGTTAGATCAGATAATTCCATCTAAAAACGAGTCTATTAACGAATTTGATTTAGTTATTGTTTCACAAGCATACCGCTCACGAGCGAGTGTTGAAAAAAAAGTTAATAATGTGATTAAACCTATGGTTAATTTGCTAGCCCCAAATGGAAAAATGGTTGCTTTCCATTCGTATGGAAATGACCCTGGTCTAAATGCAATTAATCAACTTTGGCCTGATGAAAATCCATTTCCAAATAAAGGTCATGACATCATTCAGTATATGAAAAATAACTTAGGTAATGAATTTAATGACAAAATTCATTTCAGAGAACCTGAGATATTTGAATACAAACTAAGATCGCAGCCTAATGAGATAAATAGCGGGATTGCAACATCATTAGTATTTTCTGCATGGAATGCTTGTACATATGTTGCCCAAATAAGTGATCAAATGGTTAAGGAAAAAGAAGCCGATCAAAGTTACATTAAGTGCATTGAAGACATAATTCGAGATCATGATGGATTATGGTTCTATGACGAAATGCTTGTAGCTGACAGAAAATAAACATTGAATTTCTAATCAGCAATTTATATCTACTAATATGTTATCATCTTTAATAGTAGGCGCAGGATGCTTTTGGGGAGTGGAAGTCTTATACGAACAAATGCCTGGTGTTATCAATGCAACTTCAGGTTATTCTGGCGGTCATTTAGATAATCCTAGGTATGAAGATGTTTTATCTGGTGAAACTGGTCACGTTGAAGTGGTCAAGATTGATTATGATAATAGCGAAGTTACTTTCAATGAATTGATTGATACATTTTTTATCATTCACGACCCTACAACCTTAGATCGTCAAGGTCCGGATATTGGAGAGCAATATAAATCTATACTTTTTTACAATAGTGAGGACGAAAAAGAAATAATAGAGAGTAAAATTGAGAATATAGATTCAACAGGTAAGTTTGATAATCCAATTGTTACTGAAGTTAGAGAAACTGTAGAATTTTATCCTGCAGAGGAATACCACCAAGATTATGCAGTGAAGACAGGAAAGTTATGTTATCAACAACTTTATGTTATGTATAATTATTCTCCAATACCTTTTGGGACTCCATAATTTGTTTGACTCAAATTAGGAACTTGTCTGTATAATTGTATAAGTTGCATTCTTTTTTGATTGAAAACAAAGCGCAAACTAAAAAAACTCATTATATTATAGCTAATAAATATACGCATATTTTAAAATCTGATATGGTTTTTATCTAATGAGAAAGTTTATTACAAATCCATATTTTAAAAAAGGACTTCCAGGAGATAATGGCATTGATCCTGTTAGTACAGATGTTGAGGCCGTAAAAAAGCTATTGAGTTTGTGTCCCAAAGCAGCTGAAACACCTTTAACTGAATCAGTCAAATTAAGTGATAAATTGGGTATTAAAAAATTATGGTTTAAGGATGAAAGAGATCGTATGGGCCTTGGAAGCTTTAAGGCACTTGGTGCAGCGTTTGTAATTGCAAGTGATGCTGCAAAAAATTTAAAATCTTTCAGTAAGGATGAAAATTGGAGCTCAGCTCTTAATGGAAAAACCTATATATCAGCAAGTGCTGGTAATCATGGAATTTCTCTAGCAGCTGGCGCAAAAGTATTTGGAGCAAAGGCTGTAATTTATTTATCTAAGAATGTCCCATCCAGCTTTGCAGATAAAATTAGAAGTTTTGGCGCTGAAGTTGTTGTATATGGCGATGATTATGAAGAGAGTTTAGAGGGAGCTAAGCAAGAAGCTGAGAAAAACGGTTGGATGCTTCTTTCAGATGTGACCTGGGATGGATATGACCACGGCTTACGAGTTATGCAGGGATACCTAGTTCTTGCAGATGAAGCATGCGCAAAATGTGATGAGCCTCCAACACATATTTTTTTACAGGCCGGAGTAGGAGGATTCCCAGCTTCCATTGCAACCTATATGAGAAAATATTTTGGCAATGATCCAAAAATAATAATTGTCGAACCTACAAAGGCTCCAGTATTGCTTGAGTCTATAAAAAAGGGAAAAGCTGTAACTGTAACCGGTGGAGTTTCTAATATGGGACGATTAGACTGCAAAAGCCCTTCTTTAAAAGCTCTATCATCACTGGCAATCACTTCTACAAATTTCATGACAATTGAAGATGCAGATGCAGAAATTGCAGTTGAAGAGCTTAGGCAAAATGAATTTGATACATCACCGTCTGGTGGAGCTGGTTATGCCGCTATCAAAGAAGCAAAAAAATATCCAGAGTGCGGAATTGATAAGAATAGTAAGATTTTAATTATTTTGACTGAAAAGCCGGCTTAATTTTTATTATTGAAAATCTCTTAAAGATTATATTAAATTCATCAAATGATAACAAAAAGCCTTCTCTCTAAAATTATCAAGACTGGAAACCTTACATGGGTAATGCCTAATGGTGAAATTAATACTTACGGTGATGGAACAGGAGATCCCATAAAGATTAGAACTACAAACAGCTTTTCAGAGATTAAATTATTAATGAACCCCTCAATTCACTTTGGCGAAAGCTACATGAATGGATCACTGGTGGTTGAGGAAGGGCGTATTCATGATTTTTTAAAGCTTATCTTTGCAAATACTGAAGTTGATATTGATCATTGGGTGATGAAGCTTTCAAAAGTAGTTAGAGCAATATCAAATAAACTTACTACTAGTAATTATATCTCTAAGTCAAAAAGAAATGTAGCTCATCATTATGATCTCTCTGACAAACTTTATGACTTATTTTTAGATCCAGACAGACAATATTCTTGCGCTTATTTTAACTCTCCAAATGACACGTTGGAACAAGCACAAATTAATAAAAAAGAACTGATTTCAAAAAAATTGCTTCTTGAAGAAAATCAATCAGTTTTAGATATAGGTTGCGGGTGGGGCGGAATGGCCTCACATATTTATAAGAAGTCAAATGCAAATGTTGTTGGTGTAACTCTGTCAGAAGAACAAATTGCTTATGCCCAACAACGAAAAGTAAGAGAGAAGCTGGATAAAGTTGAGTACAGACTTCAGGATTATCGAAACGTGAATGAAAAATACGATAGAATTGTATCTGTCGGTATGTTTGAACATGTTGGAACTGCACATTATCAGGAATTTTTTAATAAAGTTTACGATCTATTAAACGATAGTGGAGTGGCTCTTATACATACGATCGGTAGATTAAACGAGCCTGGAAACACTGACCCGTGGATAGATAAATACATTTTTCCTGGAGGATACATACCTGCACTTAGTGAAACAGTATCTAGGGTAGAAAAGTCAGGATTATCTCTCACTGATGTGCAAATTTTAAAATTTCATTACGCTGAAACATTAAAGAGATGGAGATATAATTTTTACGACAACATTGATAAGGTAAAAGAGATATATGATGACAAATTTTGTAGAATGTGGGATTTCTATCTTTCCTCATCTCAGGCATCATTTGAGGAGTCAACTTTAGTTGTGTTTCAAATGCAGCTTTCTAAAAACAAAAAGACTGTTCCTGATAAAAGAGATTATATGCTTATGGAATAGCTTCTCCTGCACCAATGAGTGCAGGAGAAGTAATTTTTATTCAGTGAGATAGGTATGAACTCCACTATCTACAATTTATTAAAGTGGTTATGATTATTAATTAGCAATGACCATGTTCATACCAGTATCAACTTGCTCAACAAAAGGTCTAATGTTGCTATAGAACCACCTCTGCATATTGAAATCAAAACTGTCCATATCATTTCCCATGTCTTCAAGTGAGTCAGCTGCTAAAAACATCATATGCGTCGTATCACCCATTGAAGCAGGACAAATTGAGCAACTTAATAAACCAAGTTGACCTTCTATTCCGCTTTCAGCCATTATCTCTGGCATTTGAGGGAATCGATTTACAAAGTTTAAAAAGTCAGTAACATTAATCAATCCATACCACAAAGTGTTACCAACTTCTGCTGGATCGTAATCAACATTAGCTCCCGGAGGTGTTTCAAAAACAGCATTTACAACTTGATCAGTATCAATGTTAAAGTTTTCGTCAAACCATGGTTGATTTGTAGCAAATAGCGAATTTGTTTTCATCATTTCAGTGTTATTTTCGTATACGGCTGCAAATAAAACTGTTTCGTTATATCCATCGCCTTTTATTTTCATGCTGAGAGTAAAATCAATCCATCCAGCACCGCCAGCTTCTGCTAAGTTTTTAAATTTTTCATAACCTGCAACCATCTCAGCTCTTTTTTCAGGTGAGTTAACGCCAGAAACTGAATACAAGTCTAGCACTAATGCTTTACTAGAAGTGATACTAAGCATAAAAAAGGCAAAGATGATTATAATTTTTGCAATTGAATTTTTCATATATTTCTCCATTTTATCAATAAATTCTATGCCATCTAAGTTACAAAAATATGATATTTATTATCATTAATAGATAGTCTTACAATTTAACAAGAACGCTAACTATATGAAATAACTGGTTAATTCTAACTAGTGTAAAATAAATAAAAAAATATTATATATATGTAAAAAATGATTAAAAAATTTACTCCTTTTTTAAAGCCAAATGAAGTTCTTTCGAATGAACAAGTCGAGTACTTAAGGAAAAAAGATAATTTTAAGGGCATTGGATTGTTGTTGCACGCTTGGGTTGTAATAATTTTAACCGTTGCAATATATACTTTATTTCCAAATATACTTACTTTTGCGTTCGCTGTTTTAGTAATTGCAGGAAGACAACTTGGATTAGCAATTTTAATGCATGAAGGAGCACATGGTCTAATTACAAACAATTCAAAATTAAATAATTCCTTATCACAATGGGTTTGTGCTTTTCCTGTATGGTCTGATACATATGGCTATCGTCACTATCACCTAGCTCATCATAGAAATACTCAATTGGAAGATGATCCTGACCTAAGTTTATCAAAACCATTTCCAGTTGAAAAAAAGAGCATGTTAAGAAAAGTACTTAGAGACATTTTTGGTGTTTCAGGTCTTGTTCAAAGATATGAGTTAATTTTTAAAACATTGCTTAAAAGTGACACAAGAAAGAATGATGGAAAAAAAATTAGTGGCTTTGAGTCAAGAAATACTCTTTATGGAATATTAATTTCAAATCTCATTATATTTTTTATTTTTTGGCTCATGGGTCAATGGTGGTATTATTTAACATTCTGGTTATTGCCGCTATTTACTTTTTTTCAGCTATTTTTAAGAATAAGAAATATTGCCGAACATGCCGGTGTAAAATCTGAAAATGATTTTAATAATGCTCGGACGACCTACGCAAATATCATAGAAAGAACCTTTGTTGCTCCATATTATGTAAATTATCACCTTGAACATCATTTATTTATGTTTGTTCCGTGCTACAAGCTTAAGAAAGCACATGAAATGATACTAGATAAACATTCAAATGAAGGTCTAGAAATTAAAAGTGGTTATGTTTCTATGCTTCGTTCTGTATTAATTTAATTAACTAGTTAAATGGCTGCTAATTTTGAGGAAAACATTCTAAAAAAAGCATTTGGTTCGTTTGCAACAGGAGTTGCGGTGGCTACGTCGCATAAAAGTGGCTTTACAATTAATTCATTTGCATCTTTAAGCTTAAAACCACCATTGATTATATTTAATATTTATAAGTCTGAAACTGACCACGTAGACTTTTTAAAAAATAATTCGTTTGTAATTAATTTTCTTTCAAATGAACAAGAAGAAATATCACGTTTATTCGCTACAAAAGACCCTGAAAAAGTGAGTAAAACAAAACATACTATATCATCAAGTAATAATATCATTCTTGATAACACTTTAGGTCACATTGAGTTATCGGTTTATCAACAAATTGATATTGCTGATCATGTTTTAGTCATAGGTAAAGTTGAAGATTTAAAAATTGATGATAATAGAAATCCGCTTATTTATTATAGAAGCAATTATCAAACTTTAAAAAAATGACAACTAAAAAAATTTATTAATTGTCATTTCAATTTTTATTCTATTAGGACTTGCAACACTCTAAGTTTGTTAGAAAAAGATTTTTAAAAAAGAAGTTTTAAATGAAAGTTCGGGGTATAGTAGTTGCAGCGGTTCAAAAGCATTTAAAGCAAAAAATAAGTCAAATGAAAATTAAGAGGAAACTTCTCCAAAATCATTACTGCCTTCAGTTCCTTTTAAACACATAAAAAAAATAATAGTAATTATCCCAATAAAAGGAACCAGTACAATCAAAAGCCACCAACCCGAACGATTTACATCATGCAGTCTTCTTACGTATAGAGCAAAACTTGGGACAATAAAAAGAAAGTATAAAAATATATACATGGGCCCAAGCATTATTGAGTCAGATGAATTAGCTAATTGAATACCGATTAGTTGTAATTGGAAGAATATATCAAGCTGCAATCCAACAAAACCAACAGCTGTTGTAAACAAGTAAAAGTACCAAAACTCAGCTCTGTTTGCTCTGGTCTTAAAATCAAAACATTTGACGAATGCATTGTTTATTGATTTGAAAAAACTCATAATGTATTAGACAATTTAATTTTTTAACTAATTATAACAAAAATAGATATAATCATTCAAATGTCAAAAAAACTTAGAATTGGTGGTGCAAGTGGATTTTGGGGCGATTCCGTTATTGCAACACCTCAATTATTAAATGGTAATGATCTGGACTTTATTGTTTATGATTATTTAGCAGAAATCACTATGTCGATTATGGCAAGGGCGCGGGTAAAAGATGCCACAAAAGGCTATGCCTCGGACTTTGTATCAAGTGTATTGAAGTTAAATTTAAGACAAATAGCTGATCAAAAAGTAAAAATTCTCAGTAATGCTGGAGGCGTAAATCCAGAAGCATGTGCTGAGGCCATTAGAGAATTAATTAAAGAGCTTAAATTGGATTTAAAAGTTTCTGTCGTATTAGGAGATGATTTAATTAGTCAAAAGAATAAATTTTCAGAGTTGAATATAAAGGAAATGTATTCAGATGAAGCTTTTCCTGCTGAGGACAAAATAGCAAGCATTAATGCTTATCTTGGTGCATTTCCTATAGCTGAAGCTCTTAAAAGTGGCGCTGATATAGTTATTACTGGGAGAAGTGTTGATAGCGCAGTTACTTTAGGCGCATGTATTTATACATTCGGATGGGATGAAAAAGAATATGACAAACTGGCTGCAGGTAGTTTAGCTGGTCACATTATTGAATGTGGAACACAAAGTACTGGAGGCAATTTCACTGATTGGGAATTAGTATCAAAAGATCTGCATCAAATAGGCTATCCTATTGTGGAAGTTTCTGAAGAAGGCAGTTTCGATTGCACTAAGTCAAAAAATTCTACTGGCATGGTAAGTTTTGGAACTGTCGCTGAACAGATGCTGTATGAGATAGGTGATCCTCAAGCATATATATTACCTGATGTTATTTGTGATTTTTCAAATGTCAAAATTGAAGAAACCGGTAAAGATAAAGTTAAAATCTCTGGAGCAAAAGGCTATCCAGCTCCTAACCAGTATAAAGTTTGTGCAACTTACGCTGATGGTTTCAGAGCAGGTCATGTCTGTTCATTTGTCGGTATAGATGCTGCTAAAAAAGCTCGTACATATGGGGAAGCAATATTTGAGAGATCAAAGATGATAATGCGCATGATGAATATTGCTGATTTTGATGAAACAAGTATCGAAATTATTGGAGATAACAGTCAATACAGCAAGAAATTATCAAATGAGAATAACCGCGAAGTAGTTCTTAAATTTGCAGCTAAACATCAAGATATTAGAGCGGTAGGTATTATGCTTAAAGAGTCTGTTGGATTAGGCCTTGCAACCCCCCCTGGTTTGTCTGGTTTTGTTGGTGGTCGACCAAAGCCTTCACCTATTGTTAGACTGTTCTCATTTTTAATTGATAAGGATCAAGTTAACGTAACAATAGATAATGGTTCTTCGAAGAGCGAAATAGAGATATCGCCATCAGAGGATTTTGACTTAAATAGTATTCAAAAAACAACACCCCCTGAATTTGAAGATACGAATGAAAGGTTTGTCGATATACCACTTATTAAAGTTGCTTACGGACGAAGTGGCGACAAAGGCAATAAAGCAAACATTGGTATAATTTCTCGTGATCCTAAGTTTTATCCAGCAATATGCAATTTTCTTGATGAAAAAGTTGTTAAGGATTGTTTTGCTGAATTTCTTGAGGGATCTGTTGAGAGATACTTTTTACCAGGATCGAATTCTATCAATTTCATTTTAAATGATGTTCTAGGCGGTGGTGGGCCAGCAAGTCTTAGAAACGACCCTCAAGGTAAAGCTTATGCGCAAATACTTCTTGATCAGATGATACCAATACCTGAAAAATTATTGAGTTAAAATATTGAATAATTTAATTAACATAATTGTCGGTAAGATATAAAAGTAAATTATGTCAAATCCTTTATTAAGTGTTGAAAATATTGAAACTTATTATGGGCCAATCATGGCTATTAGAGGTATCAGCTTTAAAGTTAACCAAGGTTCAATTGTAACAATCCTTGGATCAAATGGAGCAGGGAAAACGACAATTCTCAAAACTATATCAGGGGCAATTGATCCTAGAAAAGGAAAGGTTTATTTAAATGGAAGTGAAATTCAAAGAAAAGATCCTGATAAAATATTAAGACTAGGAATGAGCCATGCTCCTGAAGGTAGAGAAGTATTTCCTTATTGTTCCGTAATTGAGAATCTTCAAATGGGTGCTTATACACGATCAGATAAGAAAGAAATAAATAAAGATATTGAACAAGTTTTTGAATATTTTCCAATACTAAAAGAAAGGATGAACCAACCAGCTGGTTTATTGTCTGGTGGAGAGCAGCAAATGTTATGCATCAGTCGAGCTCTTATGAGCAAGCCAGAAATTATGCTTTTAGATGAGCCGTCATTAGGGTTGTCACCTAAGCTAGTTAAGGAAATATTTGAAATTATAATTCGAATAAATAAAGAATTAAAAACTACAATACTTTTAGTTGAGCAAAACGCCAATATTGCACTTAGTAACTCCGACTTTGGCTATGTGTTAGAACTTGGTCGAATTGTAATGGAAGGAAACAGTAAAGAGCTTCTAGAAAAAGAAGATATAAAAGAATTTTATCTTGGACAGCAAGATGAAGGTATAAGAGGAGAGAGACGTTGGAAAAAGAAAAAAATGTGGAGATAAATACAATTCCAAGACTTTTTTGGGACTCAGTTAAATCTCGTGGAGAAAAAGTTGCCATGAGAGAAAAAGATCTTGGTATTTGGCAAGAAATCTCATGGTCCCACTATGGAGAAAAGGCGAAACTAACTGGTCTTGCTCTTAACACTCTAGGATTAGAAAAAGGCAATGTGGTTTCAATTGCAAGTGAAGGAAATCCTGAGTGGCTTTATACTGATATGGGGACAATCGGTGCGGGAGGAATTTCTAGTGGAGTGTATACAACAGACTCGGCTGCACAGGTTAAGTATCTAGTAAATGATAGTGCGACCAAATTTTATTTTGCTGAAAATGAAGAACAGCTTGATAAAATTTTAGAAGTAAGAGGTGAGTGTCCTACATTAAAACAAATTATTGTCTTCGATATGGAAGGGTTAAATGACTTTCATGATGATCAAGTTATTAGCTATGAAGAGTTTTTAAAAATTGGTGAAAAAACTAATCAAGAAAACCCCAATCTTTGGGAAAGTTTAGTTAATAGCGTAAGTCCAGATGACATTGCAATTTTAGTTTACACATCAGGTACAACAGGGCCTTCAAAGGGTGCGATGATTAATCACAAAAACTTACTTTATTCTATAAATACTGGATATGACATCTTTGATGTAATGGAACACGAGGAACAATTATCGTTTCTTCCGTTATGTCATATATTGGAGCGGTCAGTTTCAGTTATGATCCCTTTAAAAACAGGCGCAGTAGTTAATTTTGCTGAAAGTATTGATACAGTTCCTGAAAATATTCGCGAGGTATCTCCAACGGTATTTATTGCAGTCCCAAGGATTTGGGAAAAGTTTTATTCATCAATTACAATATTAATGAAAGATGCAACTTTCGTTGGCAAGTTCTTCTATCAATTTTCAATAAATGTTGGCTCTAAATATAAAGAGTACTTTATTGATGGCAAAGAACCCCCTTTATCATTGAAATTATCTTATTGGATATGTAATCAACTGGTTTTAAAAAATATAAAAAAACTTCTCGGTTTGAATAACTGTCGTTACGCACTGAGTGGCGCTGCGCCTATATCTCCTGATTTAATAAATTGGTATCTTTCTCTTGGTATAGATATGAGAGAAGGATGGGGAATGACAGAAACCGCTGGAGTTGGAACTGCATTTTACTCTAGAGAAATAAAGTTGGGACATGTTGGTCGAGCCGTTAATGAATCTGAAGTAAGAATTGCGCAGGATGGAGAGATTTTATTTAGAGGTCCAGGTGTTTTTTGTGGTTATTTAAATAAACCCGAACAAACAAAAGAAACTCTGATTGATGGATGGCTGCATACAGGAGATGTTGGTGAAATTGATAACTATGGAAATTTAAAAATTACAGATAGAAAAAAAGACATAATCATTACAGCTGGTGGAAAAAATATATCTCCATCTGAAATAGAAAATGAATTAAAATTTAGCCCATTTATATCAGATGCTGTTGTAATTGGTGACAAAAGAAAGTTTTTGTCATGTCTAATAATGATAGATGAAGAGAATGTCATGAAACACGCTCAGGACAATGACATCCCATTTTCTAATTTTGAAAGTCTCTGTAAATCAGAGGAAATAGTTGCCTTGATCGATGATGAGGTCAATAAAGTAAATAAAAAATTTGCCTCAGTGGAACAAGTAAAAAAATTCTCATTAATTGATATACAATTAACAGCTGAAGACGATGAGCTCACTCCAACGATGAAGCTGAAACGCAAATTCATAAATCAAAAATACGGCGATATCATTGAAAGCATGTATCAATCTGCTTGATTTTCCTCTGTGAAATAATAAGATTTCCTTTTAAATTCAAGAGGACAAACGATGATAAGCAAGCGATTTTCAATTTTTTCATATTTTTTGGTACTGTTTTTAACGATAGGCCACAATTCTTATTCTCAAGGTGTTTCAGATAATGAAATTATTCTTGGCATGCATACAGATATAAGTGGACCAGTTTCTTCATTTGGAAAATATTCGGTTGAAGGTGTTCAAATGAGAATTGATGAAATTAATAAAGCTGGAGGCATTCATGGAAGAATGCTTAAAATCATTGCAGAAGATCATCAATACCAAGTTCCTCGAGCAGTCCAGGCAGCAAATAAGCTTCTAAATAAAGATAAGATATTTCTTATGGTTGCTAGTTTAGGTACGCCAATGAATAATGCTGTGTTTGAAGCTCAAGAAAAAAAAGATATACCAAATTTATTTCCTCTATCATCAGCAAGATCAATGACTGATCCTTTGCATCGTTTAAAATTTGGAGCTCTTTCAAGTTATTACGACCAAATTAGAGCTGGGGTTAAGTGGGCAATCAATGAGAGAGGTAAAAATAAAATTTGTGTTCTGTATCAAGATAATGATTTTGGACAAGAAACATATGAAGCTACTGTAGACCAACTCAACGAAATGGGTTTAGAGTTGCATGAAAAAGCAACTAATAAGCCAACTGATACGGATTTAACCTCTCAGATTACAAAATTAAAAAATGCAGGCTGTGAAGCTGTTGCAATGGGTACAATTGTTAAAGACACCATTCTTGGTTATACAAAAGCTAGGCAGATGAAATGGGACGCATTATTTTTTGGACAGGTTGCAAGTTTTCACCCTGTTATAGCATCGCAACCTGATGGGGTTACAGATGGATTTTACACGTTTGCTCAATTTGATACTCCAAGTAAAGCAAACTGCTCACCCGAAATTTGCGATTGGATTGACTCCTATGAGTCGACTTTTGGTAATTCGCCAAACATAGGTTCAGCTTATGGTTATATGTACATGGATATAACTGCTAAGGCATTAGAAATTGCTGGTCGTGATTTAACTACTGATAGTTTCTTAAATGCATTAGAAAGCATCAATGATTATAAAATACCATTTGGCGACACAATACTTTCTTGGTCTCCAGAAAAACATTTAGGTGCAAATGTTGCTTATTTATTTGAAGTTCAAAATGGTGCATTTATGCAAATAGATAATAAAGAATATACATATTAAGAATGAAAATTATTTATTATTTATTCCTTTCATTATTTCTCACTCACTTATCATTTGCTGATCAAGGGATATCTGAGAGTGAAATTCTTATTGGGATGCACACTGATTTAAGCGGCCCTGCTTCAATGATCGGAAAACAGAGCGTTGATGGCGCAAACATGAGAATTGATGAATTTAATCAAGCGGGGGGAGCTCATGGTAGAACAATAAAATTTATTGTTGAGGACCATCAATATACCGTACCACGAGCGGTACAAGCGGCTAATAAACTGTTAAGAAAAGATAAAATTGGATTCATGTTAGGTTCTCTTGGTACGCCAATGAACAATGCAGTAATGTCTGATCAATTGGGAATGAATGTTCCTAGTTTATTTCCTCTTACAGCTGCGCGATCAATGTTTGAACCGTATGATCGTTTGAAGTTTACATCAGGTTCAACGTATTATGATCAGATCAGAACAGGATTAAAATATCTTATTGAGAACAACAATCGAAAGTCTGTTTGTGTTTTGTATGAAGACACAGATTTTGGTCAAGAAATAGTTGATGCTGTTGATGATCAGCTTGCAGCAATGAATATGACATTAGTTGAGAGTGCATCAGCAAAGCCCACAGATACTGATTTCACTTCTCAAATAAAAAAACTTTATAATGCGGGATGTGATTTAGTAGCTATGGGAACAATTGTTCGAACAACCATACTGCCTTTTATGAAAGCAAAGGAAATAAATTGGACAGATGTTGATTTTGTTACAACTTCAGCAAGTTATTACACAGTTGTTGCCGAACAACCAAATGGAGTAATGAATGGATTATACTGTTTAAATTCTGTTGTATTTCCTTATTACGATACGGCTAATGAAATTGAAAAAAAATGGTGGGATAAATTTAAATCTATTTATGCAACAGACCCAAATACTGGAGCTATCTACGGATATATTTTTGCAGATATAGTTGTTGAAGCTATCAAAAGAGCTGGAAAAGATTTAACAGTTGATAGCTTTGTTGAAGCAATGGAAACTCTTAAAGATTACGAAGACCCACTTAAACTTGGTTCAGTTACCTTTAATCCAGATCAAAGACAAGGAAGCAACATTTCTTATTTCTTTCAAGTTCAAGATGAAAGATTTGAAGTAATTTCTGGGCCAATAAATTACTAGTTACGGTAGAAACTTGACAAATAGTGCTGTCTTAATTGCAAACGGAAAAGTTTCAAAAACTAATTACATTAAAAAGATAATAGATAGTAACGATTTTTTTATTAGTATTGACGCTAAATTAGAGAATTTAAAAGAATTAGGAGTTAAACCTAATCTAATTTTAGGTGACCTTGACTCTACAGTAATTAGTGACCTTGACAGTCAAATAGAAGTTGTTGAATTATCAAATCAAAACAAAACTGATTTAGAAAAATCGCTAGATTATTGCATAGAGAATAATATTAAAAAAGTTTTGATATTAGGAAGTAGTGGTTTGAGAGAAGATCATTCAATGGCAAATATTCTAATAGCCAGCACTTACTCAAATATTTTGTATATTGAGCTGATAACAAGCTTTTATCGAATAATCTTTGTTAGAGAAAATACAAAAATAAATGCTCCTAATGCGCCGGTATCCATTATTTCATTGTCGTCAGATAACAAAATTTCGACAAGCGGTTTAAAGTATGATTTGAATAATGAAAAATTGAAATCTTTTTCTCATGGCATAAGTAACGAAGTAAATGGAGATAACTTTACAGCGGAAGCTGAAAAAACTATCGTTGTTTTTATAGGAATTTAGCAGTGAAAAAAATTGGTATAATTGGTGGCGGCATATCTGGTCTCACTTTAGGTTGTGTGCTAAAGGGATATGGAAAAGAATGTATAATTTTTGAAAGATCAAGCGCACTAAGTGAGCATGGTGCAGGCTTATCACTTACTCCCAATGCATGCAAAATACTTAACGAAATAGATATTTTAGATGGTGTTAGAGAAGAATCTTGCTCTCCTCTAGATATTGCTTGGAGAGATGATCAAGGAAATGTTATAAAAAAAATTAATATTAATGAATTTGGAGAAGTAATTACAACAAATAGAAAAGTCTTAATAAATAAACTTTATGATAAATTTATTAATTTAGGTGGAGAAATAAAATTTAACCATGAGTTGTTAGATATAATAAATGAAAAAGAATTAGTTTTTAAAAATCAGGAAAGTATAAACGTCGACTACATTGCGGGCTGTGATGGGATTAAATCTTTAATTAGAACGAATAAAATCAAAAAGGATAAAATTACTTTTTCAGGCTATACGGCATGGAGAGGTATTGGTTCGTCTGATAGCAAAAGGATAAATATATATCTTGGTAAGAATAGCCATATTGTTTGTTATCCAATTAATGAAAAACTCGAAACAAGTTTTATTGCGGTAACGAAGAGCAAAATAAAAAATATTGAAAGTTGGAGAGCGGAGGGAAGTCATGAAGATTTATTTGAAGATTTCGAATCCTATGGAAGTTTTGTTAAATCGTTATTTCAATCTTCAAAAAAAGTTTATAAATGGGGTTTATTCGATCGAAAATCTCTTAATTCTTTTTCAAATGGCAACATATCATTGTTGGGAGACTCGGCGCATCCTATGATGCCTTTTTTAGGCCAAGGTGGCGCTATGGCATTAGAGGATGCATATGTATTTGGAAATTTAGTAAACAAGTCTGATGATTTTAATTTTATTAGATATAATTATGAGAAATTAAGGGTGGGTAGGACTAATGCAGTTAAAAGATCTTCAAGATATCAGGGATATATAAATCATTTAGGAAACCCAATTTTAAAATCACTAAGAAATTTAATGCTAAAAAACACAGATATTGCTATGCGAAGAACTAAGAACATTTATAATTACGAACCATTGAGAATTATTAATAATTTAAAAGTATGACTACATTACCAGAAACAAAAGCCTGTAAAGTAAATATAGAAAATGAATGGTTAACGATTTCATTCAATCAACCGGAAAAAAGAAATGCACTAACTAGCGAATTAACTGATGATATTAAAAATATTTTTGATGTAGCACGCGATGACTTAGGTGTGAGAGGCGTTACCATGAGAGGGGAAGGGGGAATATTTTGTGCTGGTGGAGATTTAAAAATGTTTAAAACTGGTTTTCAAGGTGGAGAGCAGGGCATGAAAGATGTTGAAGAGGCCAGTGCTTTAACAGGTGCGTTTTTTGATATGATAAACTCTTATCCAAAGCCAGTTGTAATGTTAGCTGAAGGCGCGGCAATGGCTGGCGGTCTTGGAATGCTTTGTGCTGGAGATATTGTGGTAGTGACTGAAGACTGTAAATTTGCTTTAACAGAAACTACTTTAGGAATACCTCCCGCACAAATTGCTCCCTTTGTCGCACAAAGAATAGGTTTAGCTAAAGCAAGACGTATAATGCTTACAGCAGCACGGTTCACTGGAAAAGAAGCGTTCGAAATGGGATTAGCAGATTTTATAGCAAAAGACGCTAATGATTTAAAAAACATTGAGTCTGATATAATCAAAGGAGTTATGAATTGTGCTCCTGGAGCAAATGCAATTACAAAAGAAATTGTTTTAGCAACAAGACATCTAGAGAGAAGTGAAATGATCGATTTTGCGGCAAAAGGTTTTGCTGAACGCATGTTAAGCGATGAAGGCAGAGAAGGCATTGCATCGTTTATTGAGAAACGTAAACCAAAATGGTCAAAATGACAGATCAAAACTTAGAATTACAACAAGCTTATGATTTTTGTGATGAAAGCAATGCAGTATACAAACTATTATCGTCTTTAAGTGATAGCGATTATGAGGAAAAAACTCAGTTTAAAGGTTGGAACTTTAACAACGTTATCGGCCACCTTCATGTATGGAATTATGCTGCAGATTTATCTCTTCAAGATGGAGATGATTGGAAAAACTTTGCCAACAGTGCTCTTGAAATGCTTGGCAAAGGTTCAACGATGAACCAATTTGAGGAAACTATAACTAAGGGAATCAAAGGAAGAGAATTATTAGATACTTGGAAATCATATTACGAGAAAATGACTGAACGATTTGCTGCAGCTGACCCAAAAAAGAGAGTTAAATGGATGGGCCCAGATATGAGCGCAAGATCTTCAATTAGCGCAAGACATATGGAGACATGGGCTCATGCTCAAGAATTATATGATACGCTTGGGGTTGAAAGAATTAACGAGGATCGTATTAAAAACATAGTTATTATCGGAAATAACACATTTAAATATTGTTTTACAATAAATAAAAGAGAACTTCCTGAAGAAACTCCAAGACTAGAATTAACGGCACCATCTGGTGAGGTATGGGAGTTTAATAATCCTTCTAATGAAAATAAAATATCAGGAAAGGCTGAAGAATTTTGTCAAGTTGTTACACAAGTAAGAAATATTGAAGATGTTAATTTAAATGTATCAGGCAATATAGCAAACGATTGGATGTCAATTGCTCAATGTTTTGCTGGCGGCGCAGAAACACCACCTCAGCCCGGAACAAGAAAAAAAGTTACTAAGCAGTCTTAAGTTTACTAAGCCTGTTATTAATAATTTCTTCAGCCTCACTGATTACTCTATCAATTAATTCTTTGCATGTTGGTATATCGTGAATAAGTCCAGCGACCATTCCACAACTCCAAGCCCCTGCATCCATAGTACCCTCTTGCATAATTTTTGGATAAACACCTGCAACTTCACCGAATATATCTTGAATCTGAATATCAGCTCCAAGAGATTTTTCTTTTTCAAGTATTCGAGTAACTGCATCATTTTTTAGCACTCTTTCAGTATTTCTCAGAGGTCTCATGATCAGTTCGGTATCAAGCTCACTTGCATTGACTAAGGCTTCTTTTACATTTTGATGAACGGGAGCTTCTTTTGTGGCAATAAAGCGTGTTCCCATATTTACACCTTCTGCACCCATCGCAAGAGCAGCAACTAATTGTTGACCATTACCCATTCCACCAGATGCAATAAATGGAATTTTTAATTCTTCAAATGCTCGAGGTAAAAGTATCATATTAGGGATATCATCTTCACCTGGGTGGCCTCCGCATTCAAAACCGTCAACACTTGCAGCGTCACATCCAATTTTTTCTGCTTTTAGAGCATGCCGAACAGATGTACATTTATGTATTACTTTTATTCCAGCATCTTTAAGGAGTGGCATAAATTTTTCAGGACTTCTTCCTGCTGTTTCTACAATTTTCACTCCACCTTTTACTATCGACTCTATATAACCAGGATAATCTGGGTTTGCAAAACCTGGAAGAAATGTCAAATTAACACCAATTTGTTTATCGGTCATATCTTTGCAACGAGCTATTTCGTTTGCAAGATCTTTCGGACTTGCTTGAGTAAGACCGGTTATTATTCCTAAGCCTCCTGCATTAGAAACAGCAGCAGCCATTTCAGCAAAGCCAACGTAATGCATCCCGCCTTGTACAATAGGATGTTCTATATCAAACATTTCTGTAATTTTTGTTTTAATCATTGTTTTTCCCAGATTTATAAATAATTTGAGTATTAGACTTTATCGAGCTTTTTAAATCAAGCAGATTTTTCAGCTATTTATTTGAAAGGATTATTATGATTAATCGACTTAAGTGGGCTAGTACTTTTTTTATTTTAGTTGGTATTTTGCTGACTAATTTAAATATTTATCCGTTAAATATATTTGTTCATGGAACAGGTGCGATTGGATGGACAGTAGTAGGGTATATGGTAGCCGACCGTGCAATATTAACAAATTTCGGACTTCAAATTCCATTGTTTATAATTGGTAATATTTATCTTTTGGTATAAGTAAATTGTATGTCTGAAAAAGAGATAGTAGTTAATATATTCGGCGACGAGATTGAAGCTTGTTGCTATGACCCAATGACTGGTTATTTTAGAGATGGTTTTTGCAATACGGATGAACACGATTATGGAAGTCATGTGGTTTGCGCAGTAATGACTGATGATTTCCTAGAATTTAGCAAATCTAAAGGAAATGACCTCTCAACGCCAAGACCTGAATTCAATTTTCCTGGATTAAAAGAAGGTGATCGCTGGTGTCTTTGCGCTTTAAGATGGAAAGAGGCATATGACGCAGGAGTTGCGCCAAAAGTGCACCTTGAAAGTTGTCATTTAAATTCTTTAAACTTTGTTACAAAAGAGCAATTAGAAGAGCACGCGGTAAATAGATTAAATTAATAATAATGAAATATTTTATCTCAATAATCTTTTTTTTACTCACCTTTAATTTAAATGCATCAGAATACAAATTAGAAAAAGTCATCTCTGGTCTTAATAAGCCATGGGGCATGAGTTTTATTAACGATAATGAATTATTTCTTACACAAAAATCAGGTGAAATTTTAAAGATTAATTTAATAACAAAAGAAGTAAAAAACTATCCTCATAATTTAAAAGTTGTTCAACCACATTGGCAAGCTGGAATGCTCGATATTATTTATGAAGATGGTGAGATCTTTGTAAGTTATACAGAAGACAGGGGAGATGATAAAACCAGTACGTCAATAGCTCGAGGTTTTATTGAAAACGATAGTTTCAGCAAAATAGAAAATATTTTCCAATCAGGTTCTTCATGGAACAACATTCATTGGGGATCAAGACTAATGTTTAAAGATAATTTATTGTATGCAAGTATTGGTGAGCGCGGTTATGGAAGTGTTGCTCAGGATCCAACAAGTTATTTTGGTAAAATGATACGAATTAATAAAGATGGGACAGCACCTAAGGATAACCCATATTCAATGAACGAGGATTGGTTGCCTGAGATCTATCAAATAGGGCTTAGAAACCCTCAAGGCATAATGCTCTATCCAAATGATAGTGAAATATATATCACAAATCACGGGCCAAGAGGCGGTGATTTTTTTGGAAAAGTAGAGGCAGGCACTAACTACGGTTGGGCGGATGTTGCTTGGGGAGGAATTGATTATGATGGTTCAATTATTGGTGACGGAAGTGCATGGAAAGAAGGACTTCTAAAACCAATTTATACATGGATTCCATCAATTGCGGTTAGCGACATGACGTATTATGGAGGAGACTTATTTCCTGAATTAAAAAACAAAGTTTTGGTTACCAGTTTAAAAGCTCAAAGATTAATTTCACTCGAATTTGACGGTAAAAAAGCAAGAAATGAAACTACATTGTTTGAAAAAGTTGGTCGAGTTCGGGATGTAGAAACAAACAGTGCTGGGGAAATCTATGTTATTATTGATAACGAGGATAGCGGTATTTGGAAGCTTATAACTAATTAATGTTTTATTTTTACTTAATAATAAAAATAATAGCTTATTACTCACTACCTTATTATTTATTTTGTCAGAGAAAATCTCACAATAAACTATTAAACTTTCAATCTTTATTTCTATTATTATGGCTTCTTTATTTAGCATATTTATCTTATTTGCCTTTCATAGACTACTACTACACAAACGAACTAAATGTTCAGTTTATTATACCAAATTATGTGGTTTACATTTTAGTAGTCATGTTTGCTCCAGTGCCTGCGTTATTTTATTTATTTTTTATACCATTAGTTTCTAAATTTAGAATTTTAAGCATAGGTGTTGGGATTTTATATTTATTAGTCAGCTCGATTGTAATTTTTGGAATTGAGACATTCAACTATCAAAAAAGAGTTCCCTTAGAGAAAATGTGTTATGATTTTCACAGTGATACAGAAGAAAAACTTTTATGCTGTCTTAAGGCAGGTTATATTTGGCAGGAAGGATTTAGTTATTTTGAAGATATGCCTCCGGGCTGTAAAAAGTATATGAATTGGAACGATTAATATGAGTAATCTTAATTTACTTTTAGGAAGAATAATAATTGGAATTTATTTTTTAGTCTTTGGAGCAATATTCAAATTATTTAATTATGAATTTACTTTTAATTATATGTTTGATCATCAAGTGCCGTATACAGAAATATCTTTAATAATAACAATAATTTTACAAAGTGTATGTTCAATTTCAATTTTAGTCGGCTATTATTCAAAATTATCTGCCTTTGTATTAGCGCTACTCACAATACTAATAAATTATTATATGCATGATTTTTGGAATATGAGCGAAGGTTTGGAACAAAGGCATGAACTTCAAAATTTTGTTAAGAATACAGGAATAATTGCGGGCTTATTAATTTTATCAGCTGTTCATCCAGGCAAATACAAATTAGGACATTAGATGTACAAATATTTCCTGCAAGGACTTAGAATAGGTGTCATTTCAAATTTATTTCTACTTTGGGCCTCTTTAACAATTGCAAACATTAGCAATGACCTATTCCTTGTTGTTCCTGCTATAATTTTAATTTCAGTTTCTGCCTTTAGATGTTTGTTTCCTGTAAATTATGCTTCTAAATCAGTAATCATCGACTCAGTTCTTTCATCAGTATTTGTAACGCGATTTTTAGTAACCATCGTTGAGGTAACATACATCTATATGTTTAGTTATGTGCTCAGGATTATTAATTCTGATCAATATATGTTTATTGATTTAATTTCATGGTTAATGGTTATTCAGGTAATTGTTTCGCAGTTTTTTTGCTGGGGTGCAATACTTTTGAAATACGAACGTTTTTACTTTTATGAAGAGTTTGGATGGTTTGTAATATTTTTAATTAATACGATCTTAAGCATAGCCATGCTTAGTATAGATCTGTCAAATACTCATCATTCGCTAATTATCATTAATATAGTCTTCGGAGTTTTATATCTACCTTGGCAAATATTTCATTTAAAATCTATTACAAAAAGAATTAACACAAATCCTGAAATTAAAGATCAAAAATTCAATATGGATTTATCAAAAGTAAAGTTGGAATTTAAAAATTCTATCAATGATCGAAAAGTATCTTTTGAAAGTAACGATTGGGGCGGAATAATTGGGATGATGTGGATGTATGGATATTGGATAATTTTTATTCCTTTATGGATATTTTATATTATATCAGTTATGTAATGCTTCTACTTGATAGTTATGCATCAATTTTATATATTTGAAATATGAGAATTTTTCTTTTTCTTTTTTTTTCAGTTTTTTTATTTTCTTGTGCCCAGCCCCAAACTCAACTGCCAGAATATAGTACAACTATTACAGAGAAAGAAAAGGAAATACAAAACCAAATGTTTGCTGACTCATGGTTAAACGCATATCTTCCATTTTCAGAAATGGGAATTGATATACTTTTTTCCGCATCTGAATTTTGTTTGGAAGAAGACAGGATATATTCTCTTGGCATGAATCTTGCAAATGAATTCTCAGCATATGAAAATATACGTAAAGAAATTAATAAAACTTTATCATTAGGCAAAAAACTTAAAGTTATAAGCGTTGGGAAAAAAACGCCAGCATTTAAGGCAGGAATTAAAGTAGGTGACGAAATTTTAGAAATAAATGGGAAAAATATCATACAAGGTGAAAAAGCTTATCAATCATATATAAATCTAATTGAAAATGACTACGCGAAAACATATAAATTGAAAATTTTAAGAAATGATCAATTTTTAAATATTAATATCAAAAGTGAGCAAAGATGCCGCTTTAATTTTATTGTTGATTTAGATAATAATACGTTTAACGCGTTTGCAGATGGAAATAATATGGTTTTCTCGTTGCGAATGGTAAAATGGTTAATTAAAAAAGAAACTAACGCAGCAATAGTTTTTGCACATGAGTTAGGACATAATGCGAATCGACATATTGCTGACAAAATGCAAAATGCTTCTACAGGCGCTTTATTAGGTTTATTAATTGGAATATATGTAGGACTGCCAAATGATATGATGGAAATTGGGCAAAATATAGGTGCGTCTGCTTATTCTATAGACTATGAAAACGAAGCAGATTATTTGATGATGTATATTCTTGCAAAGTCTGGTTATGACTTAAGTCAAACAATTGATTTTTGGAGAAGTTTTGCTTTAGAGGTTCCAAATTCAATTTACTCCGAGGGCGGCTCACATCCCTCTACCGCTGAGAGGTACGTAAGAATGGAGTCTGCAATAAAAGAGATTAATGATAAAATAAATAGAGGAGATAAACTTATCCCTACTTACAAGTCAGAATAGGAAATGTCTTAATCTCCCATATATGCTTGTTTAACATCGGCATTATTTTTAATTTCCTCTGGCAAACCAGATGCTAGTATTTTACCGTAATTAAGTGCGAGAATGCGATCTGACACTTTATTTACAAAACTCATATCGTGTTCAATCATAATTATTGTAATTTCCAATAAAGATTGAATATCCTTTATCCAAAACCCAAGATCTATTGTTTCCTCATTTGTTAATCCCGACGATGGTTCATCTAAAAGAAGTAATTTTGGATCAGTGCAAAGAGCTCTTGCTAACTCAACATTTTTGCGAACACCATAGGGAAGGCCATTTATAAGAGTATCTCGGTAATGTTGAAGGTCCAGAAAGTCTATTACTTCTTCAACCCTAAGCCTGTATTCATGTTCTTGTTTGCGGGCGCTGGGTGTAAAAAATACTTCAGATAAAATATTTGTTTTTTTGTAAATGTGTCGTCCAAGCAGCAAATTCTGTAGAACGGTTGCATTCTCAAATAATTCTAAATTTTGAAATGTTCTTGCAATTCCAAGCTTGGATATATTGTGAGGCTTAGTTTTTGAGATATTTTGATTTTCAAGATATATTTCACCTTTGCTTGGCTCATAGATTCTACTTATTACATTGAATAGTGTTGATTTACCTGCTCCGTTAGGACCAATAATTGTAAATATTTCTCCTTTATCAACACTGAATGATACATCATTAAGAGCTTTTACTCCTCCAAATGCGACAGTAATATTTTTTACCTCAAACAAACTCATTATACTCGGTCCGATTTAGTAAATACTTTTTGTTTCTTGAATGTTTGTCTTTTGTAAGTAGGAAATAGTTGAAAAAATAACTTAATTTTCATCCATCTTCCATAAATACCAAGAGGTTCATATAAAATGAAGAATACAAGTATTAATCCAAATAACATTGGCTCAAGACCCGGTTGTGAACCAATTGAGCTTGGTAAGTAATCTCGACAGATAGCAATTAACTGCGGTAAGAAGCCTACAAATATTGCTCCAAATACTGTTCCATGCAAACTGCCCATTCCACCAACAACGATAAGTAAAAGAAGTGTTAACGACAGAAAGATATTAAAAATATCTGGAGCTAAGTATCCAATGTAATGAGCGAGTAATGCGCCAGCTAATCCAGTAAAAGCTCCAGAAATAGCGAACGATAAAGCTTTATATAGACCTAAGTTAACGCCCAAGCTCTGTGCTGCAATTTCACTGTCTCGAATAGCAACAAATGCTCTTCCAGTTGGGGATCTAAGTATATTTATTGCTGCAAACATTGCTGCAATAAGAAAAACAAGGCAGACATAATAAAAGAACACACTGTCATAAAAGCTCATGCCTAGGAATTCAGGTTGTGGCACAGGCAATCCTCTGTTGCCGCCTGTAAAGTGTTCCCATTTTATAAAAACATGTTCCGCAATAAAGCCTAAGGCCAATGTTGCGATAGCTAAATACATCCCCGTTAAGCGTAGGATTGGTATTCCTATTGCTGCGCCTACTAGAAATGAAACAACTATTACGATAGGAATTGATGCGTAAAAAGGTATTCCATTAGTTAGCAAAAAGGCATGAGTATAGGCACCAACTCCTAAGAACGCAGCATGACCTAAGGATGCAAGACCTGTGTATCCAGATAGTATCATTAAACCAATACCAGCAATGGATAGAATACAAATGTATGAGATTTCACCTAAGTAAAAATCATCTAATACAAGCGGTAACGCTGCCATGATTAAAATAAGCAGAGAATACCAAAAACGATCACCGTTATGTTTTGCAATATTTATATCTTGCGAATATTTTGTTTTAAAAATAAATCTCATTATACTTTTTTGACCTCTGCCTTATCTGAAAATAATCCTCTTGGATAAATAATTAATGTTAAGATAAGAACTAGGTAAGCAGATATTTCTCTTACCCCTTCAAATAAATAATTTTCGTATGTACCACACAACTGTTCAACAATACCTATTATGATCCCACCAACAATTGCTCCAGGTATTGATCCAAAGCCCCCCAAGACAGCTGCAGCAAAAGCTTTTAAACCAATCAATGATATTGATGTATCTACCAAAGTAATTGGTGCGAGAAGTACACCTGCAACAGCGGCAACACCTGCAGATATTGACCATATTAATGAAAAAATGAATTTAACTGGTATTCCCATATAATAGGCAGCTAATTGGTTTTCTGAAGATGCTCTCATAGCCACACCAATTTTTGAAAATGTAAAAAAGAAATAAAGTGCAGACATTAAAACTGCAGTTCCAACAATGATAGAGAGGTTGACGTAGGAAATAATAAGACCGTTAAACTCAGTTATCTTTCCAGAGAAAGGAGTACTGAATGAAAATATGTCAGTTCCCCAGTAAATTGATGCAAATCCTCTGAAAATAAAACCTAAACCTATAGTTAGCATTACGGTTGCAAATGCAGGCTGTCCAATAATCTGTCTCACGACAACTGCGTCTAAGAAAAAACCAAATACAGCAATAATTAAAACAGTAAGAGCGAATCCGGTGAGGTAGTCCATGCCTAAAATACCAATAAGTGAGTAGGCTACGAATGCTCCGAGCATAAGAATATCGCCTTGAGCAAAGTTAATTGTCTCAGTTGCTTTGTAGATTAGTACAAAACCTAATGCCACTAACCCATAGATACAACCTGAAGCTACTCCATCAATTAATAATTGAATCAATTGCATATATAATTTTCCTCAATCACTACTTTAATTATAAAGTTTGCGATTATGAAATATACATTAAATTAGAAGAAGAAGTTATAAAAATTATCCTGTTTTTTCTTAAAATTTAACTTTCTTTTCATGCATCACGTCTTAGAGTTTCTGAAGTTTAAAATTTAAAGGGGATTTTTTATGTTTAAAACTGATGACAGATTAGTCCAAATTTGTCTTGGGATTTGTTATTTTATTGCGGCCATGTATGCCATGATAAATTTCTTTAATCCTGATTACTTAATAGACAGATATGGAACTCTTGATGCCACTGATACTAATAGGTTTTTCTTAGGTTGGTATGGCATGATGAACTTTGGCTTTGTGGCCGGGTTAATTTATATGGGTTATAAAGGATTGGATCGAGCATTCTTCACATACGCAATACCTGTAGCAATACTTTTCCTTATTTGGGGTGTCAGTGGCCAAATGGCTGCTGATGAAAGTGATCAAAATTACACTGCAGTAGGATTTTTTGTAATTCAATTGATCGCAATTATTGTTGCGAGAGCTAGAGCATTTGGAATGAATTTTGATTTCACCAAAGCTGATAACATGTGGGGAACTAGCGATAAATTGTGTCAAACGATCTTATGGCTTGGTCTGGCAACACAAGCATTTTTTGTAGTAGGATATTTTATAAATCCATCACAATTAATTACTGATACACCAGGATTAGAACTAAATGAAGTTTCTCAGAGGTTTGCTACTGGTGTTATGTATTTCTCTATAGCATGGACAATTGCCTTATTGTACCAGTTAAGGACGGGTTACAGCATGAGTTTAATTGTAACTGGATTAATTACTTCAATAATGTTCTTTGCCGTCTTTTTAAATTTTGCTGCTGCTGGATTAACATCAGCGGGTGGAGAAATGAACACACTACTTGTGTCAGCAATAATCGGTAACTTTGTCGGATCGTTAATTTTATTTTTCCGACTACAAGGAAATCATTAGGAGGTTTTATGATAAAATTAGAAGATAGACCATCAGTAATTATACTTAGCATAATAACTTTTATTGCAATCTTTTATGCATTTATGTTTTTAGGTGATAACACCGCAAGTGCATTTATGGAAAGAACAGGTGGATCAACGCCTAACGAGGGAACCATGTTCTTTATGGGAACTGTTGGCTTTATTTATATTGGTATTGCTATTGGCAATGTAATGGCCATGATGGCTCCCGCTAGTCAATCGATGGTATTTTTCAGAGCAATGGCGCTTGTTTCATTTATTGCTGCCCTTAGAGCAATAGGAAATACAATTATTGCCGACGAGATACTTACCTATGCCCCTCTAATAGCGACAATACTTGTCTATGTTGGATATGCAGTTGTAATGTCGAGGTGTAAAGCCCGCATTGGAACTCATTTTGGTTGGCTATAATTCTCTTTGAAGAGAGGGCTTCTTAACGGAAGCTCTCTCCGAAAAACATCTTTATTTTCCATAAGCTTCTTAGTTTAAACAATTCATATCTATGAATTTTTTTTATTTCATTTAACTTAATATACAAATTACCCTAATTGAAATAAGAGAAGAACTTCCCCATTTATATTTGGAAGGGTGGAGGATTAAATGAGGAAGTTCAGTCTTCTGTCTAGTTACTCATTAGTAAATTATAATTTTTAATTTTGTCATAAAAATTACAAGAATATTAAAATTTTATGACAGATTTCTAGAAAGTGTGGCTTAACAAATCTTTCATAAATTATTGGTAATGTAATGAAGATTGATTCTTTTTTACCAAATTTATGGTCAACGAAAAAAATAATGTTATTCCTCTCTTAAAATATCGTTCCATATTTATTTCAGATATTCATTTAGGGTCAAAAGGCTGTCAAGCTGAACAGTTGCTTGATTTTTTAAAAAATACCAGATCAGATTACCTATACTTAGTTGGAGATATTATAGATGGGTGGCGACTTAAAAATAGATGGTACTGGCCACAAAGTCACAGTGATGTAATACAAAAAATTCTAAGAAAAGCACGACATGGAACTAAAGTGTTTTATGTATCAGGAAATCATGATGAGCTTGTTAGAAAATTTGTGCCAATAACACTAGGCGAAATTAGAGTAGTTAATGAAATCAAACATAAGACAGTAGATGGATCTGAATATCTTATACTGCATGGAGACAAATTTGACTCAATTATCAATATCGCACCCTGGTTAGCCCATCTTGGCGCTAGCGCATACGATTTAGCTTTATGGCTAAATAGAAGATTTAATCAATTAAGATTATTATTGGGTTTGAAATATTGGTCGCTTTCAAAGTATCTAAAATTAAAAGTAAAAAATGCTGTTTCTTACATTAATAAGTACGAAGAAATAGTTGCAGGTTATGCAAAAAAGAAAAATCTAAAAGGAGTTATTTGCGGACATATTCACCATGCTTCACATCGAATAATAAATGGAGTTCATTACTATAATGATGGGGACTGGGTAGAAAGTTGCTCCTTTATGATAGAAAATTTTGATGGATCAATGGAAATTCTTTTCTGGAAAGATATCGCTGAAAAGTATGAAATTATCAACAAACATAAGGACTCCGTAAAGGTATTAAGTTAATTGAAAATACTCATCGCATCAGACGCATGGCTCCCTCAAATAAATGGTGTTGTTAGAACTTATCAAACACTTGGTGATGAACTTACAAGTCAAGGACATGAGGTTAGGTACATAACTCCAGATAAATTTATTACAATTCCACTGATTATTTATCCTGAAATAAAACTTGCGATTAATCATTGGTTCAAAATTGGCGTGATCATTGAGAAGTTTAAGCCTGACTTTATACACGTTGCTACAGAGGGACCTATTGGCTTAGCGGTTAGGAATTATTGTTCAAAGAATAATTATGCGTTTACAACCTCGTATTGTACAAAATTTCCTGAATATATAAACACGATGGCTAAGATACCTGTATCTTTTACATATAAAATTTTGAAATGGTTTCACAAAAATTCTAGCGCAGTAATGGTATCCTCTAATTCAATTATAGATGAACTTAATTCACATGGAATTAAAAGGACAGTTAAATGGTCCAGGGGCGTTGATATAAAAGCTTTTAATGCGAAGAACAAGATTGATCTCAATTTAGAAAAACCAATTTATTTATATGTAGGAAGAATATCTAAGGAAAAATCATTAGAAGATTTTCTTAAATTAAATTTAAAAGGCACAAAACTACTTGTAGGTGATGGACCCTCTAAGAAAAAATTAGAAAAAAAATATACTGATGCAGTTTTTGTAGGAGCGAAGAAAGGAAATGAACTGGCCCAGTACTATGCATCTTCAGATATCTTTGTATTTCCAAGTAAAACAGATACGTTTGGAATGGTCATGATCGAGGCTCTCGCCAGTGGACTTCCTGTGGCCGCATATCCTGTTCCAGGTCCAATTGATGTTTTTGATAATTTTAAACATAATTGTCTTGATCATAATTTAATTAATTCAATTGATAAGGCGAGAAAAGTGAGTCGTACAGATTGTATAAATTATAGTAAAAAGTTTGATTGGCAGGAGGTTTCTAAGCTGTTTTTGTCACATCAAACTGTATCACGCGTTGCAAAATAGCATAATTGATTACGCTGCATCAATATAATCTATAAGAATCTAGGTCGAACAAAATCTGTAACTTTAAATGAATTATATTTTAATTCACTCCAATCTTTTAAATCAGATTTGAGTATTGCAAGACTTCCTGTAGGAAATTTATTTTTAATATTTAAATATTTCTCATCTTGAGAGGGCGCACTTAAATCAATTGTTAAATTTCGAATTGTTGGTTCATGATTAACAATTAAAAGATTTGAATAATTATTTTCAGTGTTTTTGATTAAGTCAAAAAGGTAGATTTCGTCACATAAATATAATTTCTTGCTAAAAACAACCTTCGAGCTTGTCCTTAGTGTTTTTCCAAGAACTAAATTAAATGTGTCGACAGTTCTTCTTGCAGATGAAACATAGGAAATATCAGGTATTATTTTTTTTTGTGAAAGAAATGTTTCAATTTTATTACAATTGTTTTTTCCTCTTTTTGAAAGAGGTCTCTCAAAATCAGTTAAACTAGGATCATCCCAACTTGATTTAGCGTGTCTCAATAGATATAAATGCTTCATCACTTTAATAATGATAAGAAAAAATACAAATTCAGACAATAAGTTCTTAAACAGAGAATTATCATGGCTTCTTTTTAACCAAAGAGTTTTAGATGAGGCTAATGATGCTAAAGTGCCGTTAATCGAAAGAGTTAATTTTCTCTCAATTTCTGCAAGTAATCTGGACGAATTTTATATGGTAAGAATACCAAGTCTTTTGGATGAAATAGAAAATAATCCAAACAAAATAAGCCATGACGGCATGACTGGACATCAGCAATTAATAGCAGCACAAAATGCATCTGCAAAAATATTTAAGAGTCAGGATGTTTCTTTTAGAAAGCTTGTTAGAGAATTAAATGCAGAAAAAATAATTCATATTACGCCTAATAAATTAAATATAAGATTGAGAAAAAATCTAAAGAAACTTTTTAATGAAGAAATACTGCCTATATTAACGCCAATTTCAATTGACCCAGTGCATCCATTTCCATTTATTCCAAATGAAGGACTGTGTATTTCATTGAGTTTAGTGGCAGGAGGTTCAAATAAACCGTTTAATTCGGTAATCATTGTTCCGCGAGCATTAAACAGACTTGTGTTTATTCAAGAAGGTAAAAAAGAATACTATTTATTTGTTGAAGATATTATTAGATATTTTTTTAAAGATCTATTCCCAAATTCTAAATTGTTGGATAGTGCAATATTCAGAGTTATAAGAGACAGTGATATCGATTACGAATATGAGGATGATGAAGATGTTATTAAATATTTTGAAAAAGCTTTAACAAAAAGAAAAAGAGGGGAAATAGTAAGGCTAGAAATTTTAAAAAACATATCATCTAAAAAGAAAAACTTTTTAAAAAAAAATTTGAATCTTAAAGATGCGCAAGTCATTGCTCTATCAAAGTATGTTGGTTTACAAGATTTATCGCAGATTCATAATTTAAATAGACCAAAATTAAAATTTAAAAAATTCATATCAAGACCTGTTGAAAGGTTAAAGCAATTTGATAATAATTGTTTTGCTGCCATCAGATCAAAAGATTTTGTTGTCCATCATCCATATGAAACTTTTGATGTTGTAGTTGATTATTTAAATCAGGCTGCTATAGATCCAAAAGTAGTAGCTATTAAACAAACGATTTACAGAACCACTGCTGATAGTCCTATTATAAAAGCCCTTACAAAAGCAGCAGATAACGGCAAGAGTGTTACAGCTGTTGTTGAAATCAAAGCAAGATTTGATGAGGAATCTAATTTAGCTCTTGCCAATCAAATGGAGAAATCAGGAGTTCAAATTGTATATGGTTTCGCTCAATTGAAGACGCATGCAAAGGCAAGTCTAATTATCAGAAGAGAAGCAGGCAAATTAAAAAGCTATGTACATGTAGGCACAGGAAACTATCATCCAAAAAATGCTAAAACTTATGAAGACCTGTCATTATTTACGGCAGATGAAAAAATCTGCAAAGACATTGAGAGAATCTTTAATTACATGACTGGGTATGCTTCTCCAATGAAATTAAATGATATAGTGCTCTCTCCACCCGCAATGCGAAATCAAATTAATGCAATGATTGATAATGAAATTAAAAATGCAAAGAAAAGTAAACCATCTGGTATCTGGCTTAAAATGAACTCTTTGGTTGACCCTCAAATGATCTCCAAGCTTTATGAGGCTTCTGCAGCGGGAGTAAAAATTGAATTATTCATTAGAGGAATTTGCTGCTTAAGACCAGGAGTTAAAAAACTTTCTGAAAATATTGTTGTTAAAAGTATCATTGGCCGGTATTTAGAGCATGCTAGAATCTTCTGTTTTGCAAACGAATCTAATATACCATCAAAAAATAACACCGTTTTAATTGGATCAGCTGATCTTATGCCTAGAAATCTGGATAGAAGAGTTGAAATATTAACCCCCATAAAGAACTCCACTGTCCATGAACAAATACTGAATCAAATAATGGTTGCCAATTTTCTAGACAATGAGCAAACGTGGATGATGAACAATGATGGCACATACAAAAGAGTTAAACAAAAAGGTAAGACGTTTAATGCACATAAATACTTCATGTCAAATCCAAGTTTATCAGGTAGAGGAAAATTAAAAGGAAATAGAAAGCCGAAGAAACTACTCTCTCTGATGCGTTATGAATAATTTAATTCCCAAAAAAAAATTATTTTTTAAAGACGAACGTATTGCAATAATCGATATTGGCTCTGATACAGTTCGTTTTCAAATTTTTGAAAACTTTAGGTTTAATCAGATAGCTATTTTTAACAAAAAAATTTCATGTGGGCTAGGTAAAGATCTAATTAAAAACAATAAGCTTAATAAAGACTCCATAAAAAAAGCAATGAATGCGTTCTATTATATAAAGGAATTGATAGACTCATCAAATATTAAAAATTATGAAATATTTGCAACAGAAGCCGTCCGTGTTGCTAAAAATAGAGAGGCATTTATTGCTGATGTAGAAAATATTTTTAAAAAGAAAATACATGTATTAAATGGTAATGAAGAAGCAAAGTTTTCTGCCATGGGATGTATTGTTGGTCTAAAAAAATCAAGTGGTCTCGTTGCCGATCTCGGCGGTGGCAGCTTAGAACTCGCAGAAGTTAAAAAGAAAGAAATAATGAATACATTGTCCTTGCCACTAGGTGTTCACAGAGCAAAAACTAAAAATAAAAAAATAATAGAAAAATTCAAAAACTCTCTACAAAATACTGAATGGCTTAATGAAAATAAGTTTAAAAGGGTAATCCTTACGGGCGGTACGTGGAGAGCTTTAGTTAAATTATATTTTGATAAGTACAGCTATCCTCTCAAAGTCATTCATCATTTCAAACCTGATTTTGATAACTTTGTATCGATGCTTGACGAAGTTTCAAATTTTAAAAAAAAGGACTTGCTACAATATTCATTAATTACAAAAGATAAAACACCATTTATACGATACGCAGCCAAGGTCGCGTTGGAAATAATAAATAAGACCTCTGCTAGGCAAGTAGTTATTTCATACACAGCTATCAGAGAAGGCTATATTTCTCATAAAATAAACTTAAGCTCAAATAGCGATCCGCTTGAATATCAATCATTAAAAGTTGCTGCAATTTCTAACGAATTAAATCCTAGCACCGTAAATTATGAGAATATTAAATTATTCACAAATAATTTTTTTAAAAGAAAATCCTATTTAAATAAAAGAATAAGAGTGTCCTCTATAAGTTATTTATCAACGGGAGACAGTATAGCTCGTGACGAGAGGGGATTGTTTGTATTTAAACAAATATTAAAATCAGAAATATTAAAGTTTAGCCATTCTGACAGAGTTACACTCGCTACTGTTATTTATGTTTTTCACAATGGAATAGATCTAAATGAGATAAAAGATTATAGAAAAATTATAAATAAAAATAAATTATTAAGCAGTATTGAGCTTGGATTATTCTTAAGAATTGTATATGAAATTGGAAAATTATCTAATTTTAATTACAGCAATATCAGTATTTATGTAAAAGATTCAAATTTGATATTTTCTATCCCAAAAAACTATTCAGAACTTTTAAACAGTAGATTTAATAAATTTATTTTAATGCTTTCAAAGCACAAAAAATTATCACAAAAGATTATATTTGTTTAATCAATGGAAAATATCAGTTTTATTCTTAATAAGCTAGAAGATGCAATAATCGTTCTTGATTCCGATCAAAAAATTGTTTTTCAAAATTCCCATTCAATAGATTTATTTGAAAATAATTATACTGGTCAAAATATAACAAACTTAATTAGAAGCCCAATAGTTTTAGAGGCATTAGAAAATGTATATAAAAATAAAGAAACAGAAATAATTGAATATAATAGTGAGTACGGAAGTTTATCACCTAGATCAACAAATTTTTACAATGTGGAGATTAGTTATGAGAAAAATCATCTCCAATTAACTAACACAAGAGACAATTATGTTATTCTCATGAAAAATATAACTCCTTTAAAAAATATTGAAAGAGTACGCTCTTCTTTCATTGCAAACGTAAGTCATGAGCTAAAAACACCTCTTGCTACAATCATGGGTTTTTTGGAGACTATAAGAGGTCCAGCAAAAGATGATCAAAAATCTATGTCTAAGTTTCTTGGTATTATGGATAAAGAAACAATTCGCATGAAAAGACTGATAGATGATTTAATTGTCGTATCTAAAATAGAGTCTGATGAGCATATTCATCCAACCAAAAAAGTTAATTTATTGAAAACAATAGATAATGTGGCTGAAAGTCTTAAAGAATACGCATTGACAAAGAATATTAAAATAAGAGTCAACCATCAACTTAGTGAGGGTTTATTTGTATTGGGAAATGAAGATGAGTTGGTGCAGGTCTTTACAAATATTATAGATAATTCGATTAAATATGGAAAACTAAACAGCTCAATAGATATATTGGCAGAAAAAATCAAAAAGCAAACTGATTATAGTGATAATAAAAAACTGTTTCCACAACTTGTATCAAAAATCAGCGTTAAAGATGAAAGCGAAGGCATTCATCCTAAACATCTAGCAAGATTAACTGAACGTTTTTACCGTGTAGATGCAGCAAGATCAAAAGAAATCGGTGGAACGGGTTTAGGGTTAACCATAGTTAAACATATTTTAAATAAGCACAGAGGACATTTAGATATAAAAAGTGAAATAAATCAAGGCAGTACATTTTCAGTAGAATTGCCTATTGCACCTATTTCATAAGGTGCAATAATAGTTTAACAAATCTTGGTTAAAATAAGATATGGCGACTCAATTTGTTTTGTTTGGTTATCATCATTTGGCAACAATTTTCACAATTGTGACTATTTCAATTTTATTTCCTTTCTTTGTTCGATTTATAAATAATAAAAATGTAACTAGATCAATTTTTTTGTTAATTGGTTTTATATTAATTTCTCATGAGATAATAAAGCCATTTTATCGAGTGATATTTTATGATCATTCTATTTACGAAGTATTGCCATTGCACATTTGCCATATAGCTGCAATATCAATGGGATTATATGTGTATACAAAGATTAAATTTTTTTTCGAAGTGGGTTATTTTTTTGGATTAAGTGGAAATTTCCTTGCAATCATTACACCAGATTTGGATTTCTCATTTCCTGATGCAGAGTATATTACTTATTATTTCGGTCATGGTTTATTACTGCTTGGTGTAATATATGCCTGTGTATGTACGAAGGTTCAATTAACCTGGCGGTCAGTTTTACGAGTTCTTTTGTTTGCCGTTTGTTTATTACCTATAATTTATGGACTAAATATTTATATTTCTCAATTCTTTAAAGGTGTAAATTATTGGTATTTAATGATAACGCCTGCCGCGAACACACTTTTAGATATATTTCCATCTCCTCCAATGCACATTCCTTATTTGGCTGTGTTAACAGTTATTATATTCACATTAATTTATCTTCCCTTTAAATATCTTAATAAAAACAGTTATTTAAATTATCAACAATAAACTGACATTCATAAAACTGTAATAAAACTGTTATAAACATGTAACCAAGTCAAAATAATTTATTGACGATTCTAAACCTTAATGGAGAAAATAATGAGATTAATCAAAATAATGATTATTGCAGTTTTCGCTTCATCAATTTTTACATTCAGTTCTCAAGCTAGAGATACTATAAAAATCGTTGGTTCGTCGACTGTATACCCTTATGCAACCGTAGTTGCTGAGAGATTTGGTAAGACTGGATTTAATACACCAGTGATTGAGAGTACTGGTACGGGCGGTGGAATGAAATTATTCTGTGCTGGAGTTGGTACCGATCACCCCGATATTACCAATGCGTCTCGTAAAATTAAAAGTAAAGAAAAGGCATTATGCGCTAAAAATGGCGTTACTGATATAATTGAAATTACAATTGGTAATGACGGCTTGACGCTTGCTCATAGCTTAGATGCTGCCGATGCAGACTTTACGCAAGAGCATTTATTTTTAGCAATTGCAGAAAAAGTACCCGCTAATGTTGCAAAAGATGGCGAGGGTAAAGTCATTGCTGGAAATTTAATTGATAACCCATATGAAAAATGGTCTGACATTGATGCTTCATTACCTGATCATAAAATTGAAATCCTAGTTGCACCGCCGACATCTGGTACAAGAGATGCTTGGAATTCACTTATTATGAAAAAAGGTTGCAAAGCAGCAGGCGCATACACACTTTGGGAAAATGCCGGTGAAAAGGCAAAGAAAAAATGTGCAGTAGTGCGAGAAGATGGAAGAGTTATTGAAGCTGGTGAAAACGATACTTTAATAGTTCAAAAATTATCAGAGGATCCAGAAAGATTTGGTTACTTTGGTTACAGCTATCTTTTAGCTAACGAAGATAAAATTAAATCTGCTTCGATCACTGGAATTCAGCCAACGCTTGCCGGTATCCAGGATTATTCTTACCCAATTGCACGACCATTACAGTTTTACGTGAAAAAAGCTCACGTAGGTGTTGTGCCAGGAATTGAAGAGTTTCTTGAAGCTTTCACAAGTCCTGATGCAATGGGCGAAGATGGATATCTAACTGATATCGGTTTAGTCGCATTATCTGATGGTGATGCATCTGAAATTAGGTCAAGAGTAGCTAATCTAGAAACGCTTGATCTAGACTAATAGACTTGATTAATCCACAACTGAGACAAGTTAAGCTTGTCTCAGTTGTTAAATAAGCATTATGGTGAAGTATGGGATTCATATTAATTTCTTTAATTGTTCTAATTGGTATCACCAGCTATTTTCTAGGAAATTTTAGAGCAAAAAATCTCAGGACTTCAAATCAAAAAAATCTTAAATCACTTAGTCATTATTATGGGTACTACGTAGCTCTATGGGCTGTTGTGCCAGCGCTGCTGCTACTGTTGATGATTACTTCGTTTAAATCATTTTTTATTGAGCAATATGTATTAAGTGATTTCATAGCACTTGGCAGCTATACAGAAACAGAACTAAGTTTATTATTTACCCAAATCGAAAACACTGCATTGGGCATAAAACTTTTTGATGAAAATACTATTCTCATAGATGGCGCCGTAAATAAATTAAATTATATTAATAAGACGATTGAAAATTTAACTTATGTTACAGTTCTTGGGTTTTCAGGCTTACTTGTACTTTACTCAATATTCAATATTAATCACAAACTTAATTCTAGAAAGATTGTCGAAAAATTTTTACTAGTCTTGTATTTTACATGCTCACTTGTCGCTATAATGACCACTGTTGGAATAATTTTTTCCTTATTATATGAAACGTTGCGTTTTTTTTCTCAAGTTCCAATAACCGATTTTTTATTTGGATTGAATTGGAGTCCTCAAAGAGTTTTTGTTAGAGAAGCTGGAGATCTTGATACAAGAGACTTGGCCAATGCATTTGGTGCTGTTCCATTATTCGCTGGAACATTTCTTATTGCATTAATTGCAATGTGTGTTTCAGTCCCAGTTGGCTTACTCACAGCCATTTATATGTCTGAATATGCTTCTCCAAAAGTCAGAGATTGGGCTAAGCCAATTATTGAAATTCTTGCTGGTATCCCAACGGTTGTATACGGATTTTTTGCAGCGTTAACTGTTGCTCCTTTAGTGAGAGATATCGGTCAGGGTGCTGGACTAACTGTCTCTTCTGAAAGCGCTCTAGCTGCGGGATTTGTTATGGGAATAATGATAATACCATTTATTTCATCACTTTCTGATGATGTAATAAAATCTGTACCTCAGAGTTTAAGGGAAGGCTCTTATGCCATGGGAGCAACCAAAAGGGAAACAATTGTAAAAGTATTATTGCCAGCTGCTTTGCCAGGCATTGTCGGTTCATTTCTATTAGCTGTCTCAAGAGCAATTGGGGAGACAATGATTGTTGTTATGGCTGCAGGATTAAATGCAAAATTAACAGCTAATCCACTTGATGCGGCAACTACAATTACTACTCAGATTGTTGTTATTTTAATCGGTGATCAAGAATTTGATAGCCCAAAAACACAGTCAGCTTTTGCTCTGGGTTTAACTTTG
>CACCND010000007.1 GCA_902547315.1 uncultured Pelagibacteraceae bacterium
AAAGAAGTTGAAAGACAGGACTTTCAATTTTCAAAAACTGATGCAATTGGTATTTATGATACAACAAATGGTGGACTTAGTTCAAATATTTGGAAAGACTCAAAAATAAAAAATGTAGAATATTTATTGTCATCCATTCCTCTCTATAGTTCAAGTTCGACTCTTAATGATCTAATCTTGAAAGCTCTACTATCTGTTGCAGCACCACCAGAAAATAATCTCAAAGAAGATATTAGTTACCTTGAATTGAAGTCAAAATTCTTGGTTGATAGGGGTTATTATGAAAAATTATATAGCTTATCACTTATTCTTGAGGACAACTATAAGAACAAAATTTTAAATGATGGTATTATTAAATATTTTTTAATTTTTAATAAACATAAATTGTTTTGTAAGACAGAAAATATTAAAAAATTTTCAAGGCCTGAAGATTTGTATTTAATTGCTTTTTGCAATGCCATGTCAGCAAATAAATTAGCATTTGATATGAATATTGCTATGATAAGGGAGGAGAAATCGTTTGATAGTGATTATTTATCGTCTCTATCTAAAATTGTTTATAATTATAATATTGAAGATATTAAAATCAGTGACCTAGATTTATTTATTTTAAACTTATTAGTAAATTATAAACACGATATCGAGACTTTTATAACTGAGGAGTCAAGTGTAGAGTTCAAAATATTTTACTTAATCAATTCAAAAAAAAATAACTATAAAAAAATTTCAATAGCGGAAGAACTTGTAAAAAAAGGAATTATTAACTTTAATTTATTAGCAGATTTGTATCAATCATTTGAATTAAAAAATGATATCAATAGTGATGAAATTAATACAGCAATAAAGAATAGAATTAAAATATATAAAAAGATTAGAAATACATCTTCTCAATCGGAGTTAATTAAATTATTACCTGAATTTATAAATCTGTTTGTTGATCAGCATTTACTAAAGCCAGCCTCGCTTATGATTTATGATAAACTCAAAGTAATACAGCCTAAAGGTGACTATTTAAAATATACTACAAATATTTGTTTAATCTTTATTCTTAATGATGACTCAAATAGATGTAATGAGTGGGCAAATAAAATAAACTTCAGTAATGACTATCTAAAAGAATTTTCAAAGGTTAAATTTTATATCTCACTAAGAGATGATGTAATCATTGAAGAAAAGTACATTGATGAATTAATAAAAAATACCGAAATATCAAATAAGCAAAAGAATATAATTGTAAGATATTATGAATTAATCACAAATACTAAGAAAATAGATTACTGGCAATCTCGCAATGATTTAAATAAAGTATCCTCTATCACTACAAATATTAAATTGCATAATTACTTTTACTCTTTGGAAGATCATTTGGGTGAAAAGCTTTTACTATTAAACTTAATTAATGGAGATAATAAATTTGAGGACAATGACGAATTTTCCACTTTTCTAATTATAGATGGTTTATATGAAATAAATAAATCTTATGCTAGAGAGTTTATATTAGAGTATTTTACGAAATATAATTTATAGTAATGTGGTTCAAAAAGTAATAATAGAAAATTTTTTAGAATCCTTAGCCTCTGAAAAAGGACTAAGTAAAAACACTATTTTGTCTTACAGACTTGATCTAAGTCAATATATAGATTTTATTGAGAAAGAAAAAAAAGATAAAGCAATTCATTCAAATATAAAAGTTGAAAAATATATTTCATTCTTAACAAAAAAAAGTCTTGAAAGATCAACAATCTTAAGAAAAATTTCAACTTTAAATAGTTTTTTTGATTTCTTAGTTACAGAAAACATAATAAATCAAAATCCAATTCAACAAGTCTCAACCCCCAAAAAAGATAATAAACTTCCAGTTTTCTTGTCAGTGGAGCAAGTCGATAAATTAATTAATCAAGCAAAGAAAGATAATACTAATAGCGGTATAAGACTTATGACAATGATACAAATATTATATTCAACTGGCATAAGAGTATCGGAATTAATACAACTTAAAATGTCTTCTTTGCATGAAAAAGAAAATTTTATTTTGATTAATGGTAAAGGTAATAAAGAGAGATTGGTTCCTGTTGATAAGAGAACATTATTATCAATAAATAATTATTTAAGAATTAGAAAAGTATTTATGAATAAAAAGATTAATGAAAAATGGCTTTTTCCATCAAAAACTTCAAGTCAGGGACATGTTACTCGACAACGATTTAATCAATTGCTAAAAAATTTAGGATGCAAAGCCAACATAAGTTCAAAATTTATTAGTCCACATAAACTAAGGCATGCTTTCGCATCGCATTTATTAGCAAACGGACTTGATTTAAGATCCCTTCAAATGTTGCTAGGCCACGAAGATATATCAACGACACAAATTTATACGCATATTTTAAAAGACAGGCTTAAAGATACAATTGAGGAAAAACATCCATTATCGAAGGAATTTGGAATATAAACTCCCATTAACTTGTCCTTGAAAAGACTATTTTATAGTGGTAAACCAACCAAATGAGCTTTACACCAGTTAAATCAGTAAAAACGAGAATTAATCGCTCTGAATTGTTTGTACCAGGATCAAAACCAGACTTGTTTGAAAAGGCTTCAACAAGTAATGCAGATATTATTTGTTTAGATTTAGAAGATGCAGTTGCACCTCAAGACAAAGAAGCTGCAAAACAAAATGTTATAAAGGCGCTTAATAACCATGATTTTGGGAATAAAACAATTTCAGTTAGAATAAATGGGCTTGATACACATTATTGCTATAGGGATGTTGTAGATTTAATGGAATTAGGTGGTGAAAGATTAGACTTAATCATGATACCTAAGGTGGGAGTTCCTGAAGATGTATATGCAATAGATATGCTTGTAACGCAAATAGAAGATAAAATAAGCAGAAGCAAAAAAATTGGTTTTGAACTTATAGTTGAAACATCAATGGGAATCACAAATTTAGATAAGATTTTAACAGGCAGTAAAAGAATTGAGTCTCTGCATTTTGGATATGCCGACTATGCAGCATCTGTAAGGATGCGCACTACTAATATTGGAGGATCAAATGAGGATTATTCTATCCTTACAGATGAAAAAGATGGAAAGCGTTTAACACATTGGAACGACATGTGGCATTATCCAATATCAAAAATGACAACTATTGGAAGAGCTCATGGGTTAAGAATAATAGATGGGCCATTCGGAGATTTCTCAGACCCAGACGGATACAGATCACATGCTAAAAGAACTGCAATCCTAGGTTGTGAAGGTAAATGGGCAATACATCCAAGCCAAGTTGACTTAGCAAATGATATTTTTACCCTTCCCAAAGTAGAGGTAGAAAAGGCAAAAAATATAATAGAAGCTATGAAGAAGGCTCAAGAAACGGGTTCTGGCGCAGCTACTCTTAATGGTAAACTAATTGATGCTGCGTCAATCAGACAGGCTGAGCAAATTATTGAACAAACAAAACTTATTGAAACATTAAGCAAATAATAAATGAATACTTACCTTGAGTTTGAAAAACCAATAGAGGAACTTGATAATAAAATTACTAAATTAAAAAATCTTAACAGCAATTTACCATCAGATGATTTTCTTGATAAAATTAAAAATGTAGAATTACAAATTAATGAAACATATAGTAAAATTTATACCTCCATTACACCATGGCAGCGAACATTAGTTGCAAGACACCCCGAACGTCCGAAAACTAGACAGTATGTTGATAACTTAATTGAGGATTTTTTTCCGCTTGCGGGAGATCGTCATTTCTCAGAAGATAAAGCGATTATTGGAGGATTTGGAAAGTTTAGAGGTACAACAGTTTTAGTTCTTGGTCACGAAAAAGGTAATAATACAACATCAAGAATTGAGCATAATTTTGGTATGCCTAGGCCTGAAGGATACCGAAAAGCTCAAAGACTTATGAAATTAGCCGAGGAGTTTGACATCCCAGTTATTTCATTTATCGATACTCCTGGAGCATATCCTGGAGTTGGTGCTGAGCAGCGTGGTCAGTCAGAAGCGATTGCAAAAACCACTGAATGTTGCTTATCTCTTGGTGTTCCAATTGTTGTTGTTATCATAGGGGAGGGCGGTTCAGGCGGCGCAGTTGCGATTGGTACGGGAAATAGTGTTTTAATGTTAGAAAATTCAATTTACTCCGTTATTTCACCAGAGGGTTGTTCCTCTATTTTGTGGAAAGATAATAAAAAAACAGTTGAAGCTGCAGCAGCGCTCAAGCTTACGGCTCAAGACATGTTAAAAATTGACGTTATTGATAAAATTATACCTGAGCCAATAGGTGGCGCTCATCGTAATCCAAACAAGGTAATTGATGATGTTGGTGATGAAATTGAAAAAATTTTAAATCTCCTGTCTAATCAACATGGAAATGATCTAAAACATTCAAGGCAGGAAAGGTATTTACAAATTGGTAGATCGGGATTGTTTAGTGATAAAACTTCTCAAGCGAATACAATGTTAGATGAGAAGTATGGTAAATCGGAAAATAAGTTTTTGAGGGATAAATTTAAATTGAGAAATATTATTTATTTTGTAATTTTTCTTTCGATATTGATAATGTTTTATTATGCATTTATCTAATGCTTCCATGACACTGTTTATATTTTTTTCCTGATCCACATGGACAGGGTGCATTTCTAGAGATTTTTTTCTCTTTTTTAAAAGATCTGTCAGATATTTCAGAATCGTCTTTATTATCGCGTGGGGTCTTATTTTCTCTAAATTGCATTCTAGAAAATATTTTTGTTACATCAACTTTGAGGTTATCAATCATTTCTTCAAATAATCCAAATGCTTCATTTTTGTATTCATTTAACGGGTCCCTTTGACCGTAACCACGTAATCCAATTGTTGATCTTAATTGTTCAAGATTGTTAATGTGATCTTTCCATTTATCATCTAAAATTTTTAATAAAACCATTCTTTCATTATTATTAACAGCTTCCTTTGGGTGATTTTTTATGCGCGTTTCAGATATTTCATCTATTATTTGGTAAAGGTATTTTTTCATTTCAGTATTATCATCTCTATTTTCATCTAAAATTTTATCAAAATTTAATTCTCTTCCAAACAGCTGCAATGCTTCCTTTTCAATTTCGGAAATATTCCATTGATCAGTATATGTCTTAGATGGAGCATATTTTTCTACTAATTCGTCAGCAACGTCATATTGCATATCATTTGCAATTTGTGAGATATCACTTGCATCCATTAATTCTTTTCGTTGATCAAATATTGTTTTTCTTTGATCGTTTAGCACGTCATCAAATTTTAAAAGCGTCTTTCTCATATCAAAATTTCTTCCTTCAACCTTTTTTTGAGCTCTCTCAAGTGCTTTCGATATCCAGGCATGTTTTATTGATTCTCCTTCTTTTAATCCAAGGGATTTCAAAACATTGTCAATTTTTTCAGATCCAAAAATTCTCATTAAATCATCTTCTAAACTTATGAAAAACTTTGTTTCGCCTGGATCACCTTGCCTCCCAGATCTACCTCTGAGTTGGTTATCTATTCTTCGGCTTTCATGTCTTTCACTGCCAATCACAAAAAGACCACCAAGGGAAATGACTTTTTCTTTGTTGTCTTCAATATTTTTTTTTAAGATCTGTTTTTTTTCATGGTTGTCAATTTTCAAAGAGTTGAAATCATAATTACCTCCTAGTTGAATGTCAGTACCTCTTCCTGCCATATTTGTAGCAATTGTTACCGCAGAAATTTCCCCTGCATTTGCAACAATTTTTGCTTCTTGTTCATGATGTTTTGCATTAAGAACCTTGTGAGGTATTCTTGCGTTTCTGAGTAATTTTGAGATTTCTTCAGATTTATTAATACTTGTTGTTCCTATTAATACTGGTTGACCTTTTTGATTACATAATTTTACTTGATCTACTATTGCATTGAATTTTTCTTGAGTCGTACGATATATTTCGTCATCATTATCAATTCTTGAAACTGGTAAATTTGTAGGAATTTCATGAACAGGTAAATTATATATATCAGCAAATTCTTCAGCTTCAGTCATAGCAGTTCCAGTCATACCTGAAATTTTTTTATATAATCTAAAGTAGTTTTGATACGTTATTGAGGCAATTGTTTGACTTTCATTTTGTACTTTTACATTCTCTTTAGCTTCAATTGCTTGATGCAATCCATCACCATATCTTCTTCCTTCCATGGTCCTTCCAGTAAACTCGTCCACAATTATTATGTTGCCTGATTTTACAATGTAGTCACGATCCTTCTCGAATAGCTTATTTGCACGTAAGGCTTGATTGATATGATGCACTATTGCAACATTTGTAATATCATAGAGGGTTCCTTCTAAAATAATTTTCCTTTCTTTTAAGATTTTTTCAGCTTTATCATTACCTACTTCTGTTAAAAAGGCTGTTTTTGACTTTTCGTCTATCTCATAATCCTCCTTATCTAAGAAAGGTATAATATTATTTATTATATTGTATAATGCAGTTTTATCTTCTATTGCACCAGAAATTACCAATGGAGTTCTCGACTCATCTATTAAAATACTGTCTACTTCATCTACAATACAAAAATGATGATCTCTTTGAACCATATTTGTTTTCATTACCCTCAAATTATCTCGTAGGTAATCAAACCCGAACTCATTATTCGTTCCATATGTAATGTCACAATTGTACTGCTTCTGTCTATTTTCCATACCTACAATGTCATTAGTGACGCAGCCAACAGTTAAGCCAAGATATTTGAATATTGAACCCATCCACTCAGAGTCTCTTTTTGCTAAGTAGTCATTAACAGTAACTATATGCACTCCTGAATTACTTAGTGAGTTTAAAAAAGCTGCAAGTGTTGATACTAAAGTTTTACCCTCACCTGTTTTCATTTCAGCAATCCCCCCATAATGAAGAACCATCCCACCAATTAATTGGACATCAAAATGTCTTTGTTTCAGAGTTCTTTTCGCCGCCTCACGTACGAGCGCAAAAGATTCAACCAAAAAATCATCAATATTTTTGCCATCCATTATCTCCTGCTTCATTTTTGATATTCTAAGGAGCATCATTTCTTGGGAAAGTTTTTCGATTTCAGGCTCTAATTCATTTATGGACTGAGCAATTTTTTTAAATTCTGCTATTTTTTTCTTATCACTGCTGTTAAATATTGACCCTATGAGCTTATTAAAGTTTAACATTATTTAAATATTTGTATTTGATTGCTAGCTTTTATACCTTAAATACTGTCACCAATTAAGATAAAATTATGCAAAACATCAGAACATCAACAATGAGAGAAAAGTTAATAAAATCCCCCTTAGCTCCAAAAAGGTTGCCTAAACTGTACGAAATCAGCGGTATTGATTTATACGTTTATTCTGCTGGTCTTTATAAAGGAAATAGAAATGATTTAGTAGTATTTTATTTTAAGCATAAAACATCTGTTGCGGAGGTTTTTACTAAATCAACGGTAAGATCTTGTACGTTGGACTGGAATAATAAAAACCTAAAAAATAAAGAAATCCAGGCATTGATTGTGAATTCAGGAAACGCAAATACATTTACAGGTGATGCTGGTATAAGTTCATTAAATAAAATAAGTGCCTTGGTCTCAAAAAAATTTAATATTTCGGCAAAAAAAATTTTTTTTGCTTCTACAGGTGTAATAGGTGAAAAGTTTCCAGAACAGAAAATAATTAAAGCCTTAAATTTAAGAAAAAATAAATCGAAGAATTGGTTTTCTGCTGCCAAGGCAATTATGACTACCGATACATTTCCAAAAGCATTTTCAGTCAAAACAAAAATTGAAAACAAAATAATTACAATTACTGGAATAGCAAAAGGGTCAGGTATGATAGAGCCTAACATGGCAACAATGCTAGGTTTTGTATTTATTGATTGTCGTATCTCTCAAACAATTTTGCAATCTTTATTAAAAGGACTGGTAGACGAGTCATTTAATAGAATAACTGTTGATGGAGATGAGTCTACAAACGATACAGTACTGCTTAGCAGTACAGATCATATCAGGTTCAAAAAACCTATAACCTCCATCAAAGACAAAAGAGTATTGAAATTAAAAAATTCTTTAATGCTTGTTTTTAAAAATTTAGCAGAACAAATTGTAAGAGATGGTGAAGGTGCAACAAAATTAATAAACATAAAAGTTGAACGTGCTAAAAATTCACCACAGGCAAAAAAAATTGCTAAGGCAGTCGCAAATTCCCCACTTGTAAAAACAGCTTTTTATGGAAATGATCCAAATTGGGGAAGAATTATAATGGCGATTGGTAAAACTTATGAAAAAATAGACCCAAAAAAACTTAAGATTTATATAGGTAAGCAAATAGTTGTTACTAATGGAGAAGAGTATAAAAAATTAAGTTTAGAAAAATTAAAAAAATATATGGCAAGCAAAGAAATTGATCTAAAACTTGAGCTTGGACAAGGCAATTGTTCCTACGAAACACAAACATGCGACTTTTCTCACAAATATGTTGATATCAATGCGGCATATAGGACATGAAGGTAGTATTTTGCTCTTCCGCAATTATAAAAAATAAAAATGGCAAAATTCTCTTGATGAGCAGAAAACAAAAGGATTCTTTTATCAATTCTTGGGAGTTTCCAGGTGGAAAATTGAAAAACAACGAAAATTTTGCAGTTGCATTATTTAGAGAGCTTAAGGAAGAATTAAATATTAAAATAGATATAAGTAAATTATCAAACTATGAATTTTTTAAGCACCAGTACCGTTCATTTTTATTAATAATGTATGTATTTGAGGTAACTGAATGGACAGGAAAAATTATAAGTAAAGAAGGGGAGCTTTTAAGATGGGTGTCTACAAAGGACTTGAAGAAAGCAAAATTATTGCCTGCAAATACTAAAGTTGTTAATTATTTTTTAAAATAACAACCTGTTTCTATAGTGAAAACAGAGACTATTTTATAATCTCCATATTCAATTGAAATTTCTTTTTTTTCCTCATCTTTATTGTAACCTAATAGTTTAATTTGACTGAACAATTCATCGTCTGAAACTGAAGCAGCAATAATACGATCATATGCTTCATCACAATAATCACTTTTCATCTCTGAAATAAAGAAACAAACACAATAGTGCTTTGCTGAAGCATTCAATCCAATGAGAGTTTCATCAGACTTTGCAATACTAGTATTTATAAAAAAAAATGATGTAAATATTACTAATATGTTATAAATAAATCGAAATACTTTATGCATAAAATTATAAAATTTATAACGTGTTTATCCTTTATTTTAATTTGGGTCAATCCATCATTAGCTATAGTTAAGCAATTGCCTCATAATGAAACAGTCGAATGGCCAACAAATACATGGCCAGAAAATTTAATAGAAATTGATGATGAAGAGTTTAGTACAATTATTAATTATACTTTTTCTGATGAGTCTTATGATGAATTGGGGCGTACGAATGCGCTTTTAATTATTCAAGATGGAAGTATTATTTATGAAAATTACAATTCTCCTATTACAAAAGATACAAAACTTGTCTCCTATTCAATGGCAAAAAGTTATGTTGGCTTATTGACCGGAATGATGATTGATAGGGGAGTCATCTTATCAAAGGATGAAACAAATCTCTTACCAAGCTGGGAAGACAATAGAAAACATATTTCTATAGGACATATGCTAAACATGCAGTCAGGGCTGGACTATGTTGAGGAATATGAATTAGGTGGAAGGTCAGATACATTAGAGATGTTGTTTGGGCAGGGAAGATTTGATCAAGCTGGGTTTGCATCATCCATGAAACTAAAAACTCCTGTACCAGGCATGAAATATAATTACTCGACCGGAGAAACTAATATTCTTAGCCAAATAATAAAGACAAGGCTTGAAGTTCAAGGAATTGACTATTTAGAATTCATCAAAAGTAATCTTATTGATAAAATAGGTATAAAAAATTCTATCTTTGAATTTGACAATGCTGGAACTTTCATCAGTGGTAGCTCAATTTTTGCAAACGCAAGGGACTATGCAAGATTTGGATATTTATATTTAAGAGATGGGGTATGGGATGGGGAGAGAATTGTATCAAAGGAATGGATTGACGATACAAGAACTCCAGCTAAAAACACTTACCAAATGTATAGCAATCAGTTTTGGATGCCTCATCCAGCATTTACACGTGGACTTCCAAAGGATACTTACTATGCCGCAGGATTTGGCGGGCAATATATATTAATTATTCCGTCTAAGGATATGATCGTTGTTCGATTAGGGGAAACTTATATGGAAGATGATAAAGTTATTGAAAATATTTCTGAAATCATAAGTTACTTTGATAATAGGATCTAAATTTATGAGCGACCAAATAATTATTTATTCATCCTATAATTGTGGATATTGCGACTTAGCAAAAAAACTCCTTGATAAAAAACAAATTAAATATCAAGAAATTAACATTCAAGACGATCCCTCTCAAAGAGATATTATGTTAGAGAGAGCTAATGGAAAAAGAACTGTTCCACAAATTTTTTTTAAAGAGTTGCATATTGGTGGATTTGAAGAATTAAATAAGCTTGAGATGTCGGGCACGCTTGATAAAATTTTGAATGAAAAATAATTTAATAGCCGCCTGTCTTCAGCTTACATCAAGTTCAGATATCTATAAAAACTTAAAAGAGACAATAGATCTTTCAGATAAAGCTATTGATAAAGGCGCCTCTTTTATTTCAACACCAGAAGTTACAAATATTATCTCATTAGATCGACAAAAATTAAAAAGGTCAGTATTTCTGGAGAAGGACGATCCATTTCTTGTAGAATTTACAAAAATTGCAAAAAAAAAATCAGTATGGATATTGCTTGGCTCTATTGTTATCAAAGACAATAAGAACAAATTGTATAATCGCTCCTATTTGATAAACAGCAAAGGCAATATTCAATGCAAGTACGATAAGATTCATATGTTTGATGTGAAAATATCCAAAAAAGAAAGATATAAAGAATCCAAAATCTTTAAACCAGGTAAAAAAGTTGTGGTTACTAATACTCCTTGGGGAAAAATTGGTTTATCTATTTGTTATGATTTAAGATTCCCTGAACTTTATAGAAAACAAGTGATGATGGGGGCAAAGTTAATTACTATTCCTTCAGCATTCACAACCACTACAGGTAAAGCTCACTGGCATAATCTTGTAAAAACACGAGCTATTGAAAATGGTTCTTATGTTTTAGCTCCTGCGCAATATGGAAAAAATTCATTAAAGCGCCATACCTATGGACACAGTCTAATTGTATCTCCGTGGGGTGAGATATTGGCTGAAAAGAAGGCAGGAAAAGGAATTATAATGGCTAGTTTAGACTTTAAAAAGCTTGCTAAAATTAGAGCTAATATACCAAGTTTCAGGACACAAATATTGAAATAAACAATATAATTACAATATAGAGTCATTATGATCGTTTTTAATTTACAATGCAGTGACTGTTCTCATTCATTTGAAGGTTGGTTTGGGTCATCCAAGTCATGTGAAACACAAATCAAAAAAAAGTTAGTTCAATGTGTTTCGTGCGGGTCCTCAAATATTACTAAAGAACTTTCAATGCCAAATGTATCCGTAAAAAAAACTAACGTTACTCCAAACGAAAAAGCACTCAGAGACTTTCGAAATAAAGTTAAAGAAGTAAATAAATTTGTTAAACAAAATTTTGAGTTTGTCGGAGACCAATTTGCATACGAAGCAAGAAAAATTCACTACAGTAAATCTAATAAAAAGCCAGTATACGGTAACGCAACTAAAGAAGAAGTTACTGATTTAAATGATGAGGGTATTGAGGTAACCTCTATTCCATGGATAAAAGAAGATAATTAATTTTTTTTTCCAGAAACTATAAAATTTGCACTCATCCTTTTTGACATAAACCATTCATCTTTAAGAGGATTATAATTAATACCTGTATTGCTAATCACATCAAAGTTATTTTGAATAAAAAAAGAGTAAATATCTTCAGGCGTTAAAAATTTATTCCAATCATGTGTACCTTTTGGAAGAAAGCCTAATATGTATTCAGCCATAAACTTTGCAAAAATAAGTGAAAAGATTGACTTATTAATTGTTGCTACAAACATAATACCATTGGAAGACACTAGATCACTACATACTTTAATAAAGTTTTTTGGATTGTTTACATGTTCTATAACTTCCAAATTTAGAATCACATCATACTTATTATTTTTGTTTAGTTCCTCAGCGGTCGTATTTAGATAATCTATATTTAAATTATTTTCCTTAGCATGTATTTTTGCAGTAATACAATTTTTTTCTAATGCATCAATTCCAGTTACTTCCGCACCGAGCCTTGCAAGAGGTTCACTTATTAGACCTCCACCGCATCCAATATCTAAAATTGACAAACCTTTTAAAGGTAATTGGTTTTTTTGGTTTATTGAATAATGATCTTTTATTGTATTGATTATATATTCTAATCTTACAGGATTAAACTTATGCAGTGTTTTAAACTTACCATCATGTTTCCACCATTCCTTGGCAAGGTTTTTAAACTTATCAATTTCAGTTTTATCAATCGAAGAAGTGTCCATAAATCAACCATTTAACTAATACTTGATTAAAGCATAGTAATAAAGTAATCCTTACCTCAGTTTGAAGTATTACATAACACAATTTAATAACGAAAAGTCAAATGTCCACTATAGTTTTAAAATTTGGCGGAACATCAGTAGCTACAACTGGTCTAATTGAGTCCGCTGCAAAAATTGTCAAATCAGAATATGATAAAGGTAACAATATAGTTGTAGTTGTTTCAGCTATGTCTGGAACTACTAACCAGCTAATAGAGCATGTCAATAAAATAAACTACAATGACGATAGTGAATATGATGTTGTTGTTTCATCAGGAGAGCAAATAACAGCAGGATTAATGTCACTGGCTTTAAAAAAAATTGGTCTACCGTCTCGATCTTGGCTTGGTTGGCAAATCCCGATAATAACTAGAGGTTCGCATAGAAACTCATTTATTGACAAAGTGATACCGAATAAAATCATTGATGATTTTAAATGCAAAAAGATTGCTGTTGTAGCTGGTTTTCAGGGTATTTCAAATGAAGGTAGAATTACGACTATTGGTCGTGGCGGTTCAGATAACACTGCAGTATTTATTGCTTCCGCAATAAATGCTGAAAGATGTGATATTTATACAGATGTTGACGGAGTTTATACTTCTGATCCTAGAATGACAGAAAATGTTAAAAGACTCGACAAAATCTCTTATGAAGAGATGATTGAAATGGCTTCGCAAGGAGCAAAAGTTTTGCAAACAGCTTCAGTTGAGTCTGCCATGAGTAATGATGTTGATGTATATGTTCGGTCAACATTCAGTCCATCTGATAAGGGGACACTTATTTCAAATGATGTGAATAATGAAAATAACAGGGCAGTAACAGGAGTTGCTTACTCAAAAGATGAAGCAAAAATAACTCTTATTGATGTGGAAGATAAGCCAGGAGTTGCTGCAGAGATTTTTAATAGTCTTGCAGAGAATTCAGTTAATGTTGATATGATTGTTCAGAATAATTTTATTGAGAGAAAAATGACAAATCTTACTTTTACAATACCGATGATTGATCTTAATAAGGTATTAGAAATTTTAGAAAATTTACAAAAAAAACTTAAGATCTCAAAAGTTTTAAATGAAAAAAATCTTTCAAAAGTTTCTATTATTGGTTCAGGAATGAGAAATCAGCCTGGTATAGCAGCAAAAATGTTTGAATGTTTATCCGAAAATAAAATCAATATTGAAGTAATCTCTACATCTGAAATAAAGATAAGCGTCTTAATAAATAAAGACAAAACTGAAAAGGCTGTAAATGCACTGCATGCTGTATTTAAACTTGACAAGATATAGTGCCTACTGAGGATTAAACTACTATTTTTTGAATAATAAGGAAATTTAAGTAATTAATAATTTTATTTGATTAGTTTAGCCTATAATAATCAAAATTTATGTATCGCGATTTTTTATTAGAACTAAAGGAAAAAAGAAGAGCTCGAGCTTATTCATTGTTTGAACTAAGTAGAGAGACACGAATTTCAAAAAAAATAATTAATAAAATTGAAAATTTAGATGAAAATGAAGTGGACTCATTTCCACAAAAACATTTACTTTTTTTATATGCTAAGCACCTTGGCGTAGATGTACCTGATAAAAAAATTAGTTTAAACAATGAAACAGAAAATACAACTCAATTTTCAAACAATTCTGCAACGCTTAATTTTATTTCATTAATAATTAATGATATCAAATTTCAAATTATTTTTCCATTGATTATAGTTATTGCAATACTAGGCTTTAACTATTCTTTGCAAAACAAAAACCTATCTGCAGAAATAAAATTAGATAATTTTAAAATATTATCTTCAAAGGATTTGGAAATTAATAATAGTCAGAATAGCGTTTATAGCAATGAGTATAAAAACAAAGAAATCTTTAATCCTCCTTTAAACGATACAAAACAAAAAGTAAGCATGCCCAGTAGAGAACAAATTGCTGATGAAGAAACAGTAAGTTTATCTCTTAAATTTGATAATGAAGTTTGGGTAGAGGTTGACAATTCTAAGGAAATTATAATAAGCCAAATCTTCGCCGAAGGTGAAGAACTTAGTATTGAAGTTTTAAAAAAAGACGAAATATTTATAACCACTGGAAATATGGGCTCTATTTCTTTAAAAGTGGGTGATAATCAATCAAAGTTTCTTGGATCTAAAGGGGAGATAGGCAGAAAACAGATTTTTTAAGTTTTCAAATGAAATCTTTCATTATATTTAATACCTACTAAATTTATGAAAGAAATGAAAAAATATTCTCAAAATAAAATAATTCGTAGGAATACAAAAAAGATTAAAGTTGGAAGTGTAGAAGTGGGTGGTGATGCCAAAATTTCTGTTCAATCAATGACTAACACACTTACTACTGATATTAATGCAACAATAGAGCAAATCGATGATTTAGTGTCTGAAGGTGCGGATATCGTCAGAGTATCTTGCCCTGACCAAGAGTCGACAAAATCTCTTAAAGAAATAATTAATAATGTGTCGGTTCCTATTGTTGCTGACATACACTTTCACTATAAGCGTGCAATCGAAGCAGCTGAAGCTGGAGCAGCATGTTTAAGAATAAATCCTGGAAATATTGGAGCTAAAAAAATTATTGAAGTAATTGACTCAGCTAAACAAAATAAAATTTGTATACGTATAGGTGTAAATGCTGGATCTATTGATGAAAAAATTTTAAAAAAATATTCTCAACCTTGTGCAGATGCTTTAGTAGAGAGCGCGATCGCAAATATACGCCTTCTGGAAGATAATAATTTTGACGAATTTAAAATAAGTGTTAAAGCATCTGATATATTTACGACGATTGAGGCTTACCAAAAATTAGCCAAACTTTGCGATTATCCTTTTCATGTCGGCTTGACAGAGGCAGGAACTTATTTATCCGGATCCATTAAATCCTCGATCAGCATTGGAAATCTTCTGTCACAAGGAATCGGTGATACAATTAGAGTTTCATTAACAGCAGATCCAGTTGAGGAAATTAAAATAGGTCATGAGATATTAAAAAGCTTAAATTTAGGTTCAAGAGGTATTAAAATTATTTCCTGTCCATCTTGTGCGAGACAAGCTTTTCCAGTAATTGATACAGTACGTGAACTTGAAAAAAGATTATCTCATATTAAGGAATCCATCACGCTTTCTATAATCGGTTGTGTTGTAAATGGCCCCGGTGAAGCGTTAAGTAGTGATATAGGAGTGACTGGTGGCGGAAAGGGAAATAATATGATTTATTTATCAGGAGTTGCTGACCATAAAATCAAAAACAACGAAATAGTTGACCACGTTGTTAATCTTGTAGAAAAAAAGATCAAATCAATTCATGATTAAACAAGATGAATTAGAAAAAATTACAGATAAATATAAAACTCTTGAAAAAGAGCTAAATCAATCGGTAAATGATAAAGATAAATATGTTTCGCTTTCAAAAGAGTATGCTGAATTAAAGCCACTATATGATCAAATTAATTTATACCTAGCCCTGCAATCTGAACTAGAAGAATTAAACAATGTTATTAATGGTGATGACTTGGATTTAATTGAAATTGCAAAATCAGAAATAAACGACGCAAGAGAAAAGCTTTCAGCAACTGAAAATGACTTGAAAGAATTAATGATCCCAAAAGATCCTTTAGACCAAAAAAATGTTATCCTTGAAGTTAGGGCAGGAACAGGTGGTGATGAAGCGGCATTGTTTGCAAATGATCTTTTGCGTATGTATCAAAGGTATGCTGAAAATCAAGGTTGGAAAATTGAATACATATCGATATCAGACTCTGAAAAAGGAGGAATCAAAGAAGCAGTTGCAAAAATTTCTGGTAACTGCGTTTATTCAAAACTAAAATTTGAGTCTGGCGTTCATCGTGTTCAAAGGGTTCCAGAAACTGAGTCCCAGGGAAGAGTGCATACTTCTGCAGCAAGCGTTGTTGTTTTGCCAGAAGCTGAGGATCTAGACATTCAAATCGAAGAAAAAGATATTAGGGTTGATGTTTTTAGATCTAGTGGCGCTGGAGGACAACATGTAAATACTACCGACAGCGCAGTGAGAATAACTCATCTCCCATCTGGTATAGTCGTGCAGCAGCAGGACGAAAAATCGCAGCACAAGAATAAAGCTAGAGCAATGCTTGTTTTGAAAACAAGGCTATATGATTTTATCCGCAAAAAACAGGACGAAGATATAGCAGATAAAAGAAAGTCGCAGATTGGCACTGGAGACAGATCAGAAAGGATAAGAACTTATAATTTTCCTCAGGGAAGAGTAACTGACCATCGTATTAATTTAACGCTCTACAAATTAGAGCAAATATTAAATGCTACAGGATTAGAGGAAATAATATCAAACTTAATTATTGTAGATCAAGGTAATTAATATGTCTATATTAAATACATTATTTTATAGTGAAGATCAGTCTGTTCCTATTTCAGAAAAAAAAATACTTTTAAAGCATGTTCTGAATAAATCTCATGAAGAAATTAATATTGGTTTTGATACGCATCTAAAATATTCTGAACTTCATCAATACAAAGAACTGATACTAAGAAGAAAAAAAAGTGAACCTATTGCATACATTATTAATAAAAAGGATTTCTGGAAAGATACATTCTTTGTCGATAATTCTGTTTTGATACCAAGACCTGACAGCGAAATTATAATTGAAACTGTCATAAAATATTTTCCGAATCAAAACGAAAGTCTGCAAATATTAGATCTTGGGACTGGATCTGGATGTTTGATTATATCATTATTAAAAGAATTTAAAAACAGTAAGGGTGTTGGTATAGATTTTGATAAGAAAGCTTTAGAAGTCGCAAAGCATAATAAATATAATTTATTGAATAATGATAGATTAAAATTTTATTACTCAGACTTTTCTGAATTTAATTCTTTAAGTTATGACCTTATAGTTTGTAATCCGCCATATATTTCAACTTTATCAAAGGGCAATCTTATGATAGATGTTCGAGATTTTGAGCCAGAAAGTGCTCTTTTTGCAGAAGAGGATGGATTATATTGTTATAAAATTATTCTTGATAATCTCATAAAGCATGAAAATAAAAAACAATTGATCATTTTTGAGGTTGGGTATGGCCAATCAGATTCTATTAATAAATTACTGAAAAACGCTAATTTTAAGGTTATTTCGGTAGAGGAGGATATTTCACATATACCAAGATGCATTGTTGCAAAAAGAATATAAATAAAAACTTGATTAATTTAAAACTTAACACTAGTTTACATTTTTCGATTAACAAATGCCTAAAAATTTAGGTTTAAATTTTCAAAGTGAAAAATAGAAGAAGTAGACCCTTTAAAAGGTCAAATAATAGAAATAGTGATAATTTTTCAAATGGTAACAATACCAGAGTTAGAGGTAACTTATCCACTGTTCTAGAGAAATACAAAGTCTTAGCGAAAGATGCAGCAGCAGCTGGTGATTACGTTGGCGCTGAAAACTATATGCAACATGCTGAACACTACAGTAGATTAATTAACGAACGTCATGATCGTCATAACGGTAAAACCGAAACTTTTAAATCCAATGGAAAAGAAGCTATCGGCTCTGACGATGTTATTGAAACGCTTGATCCTGCAAAAGCCATTGAAGAAGCTAATTCATAGATTTTAACTGTGCAAGCTCTATATTTATTCGCTCTTTCTCAGCTTTAAAAGTTTCTAAATTTTTATTTTTAAGCTGCTTGCCTGATGGTAACTTCATTTTCATCGGATTAATCCTACTGCCGTTAAAAATAACTTCATAGTGTAGGTGAGGTCCAGTAGATAAACCTGTATTTCCTACAAAACCGATTACTTGCCCTTGTCTAACTTTAATATTCTTTTTTATACCTGAAGCATATTTGCTAAGGTGAGAGTAGCTAGTTTTATACCCATTTAGATGTTTTATACGAATATATTTTCCTGCTCCTCCATTATTGCCGACAAATTCTATATGTCCAGTACCTGCAGCCATAATAGGTGTTCCAGTAGGTGCAGCAAAGTCTACACCTTGATGTTTTTTATTGTAGCCTAAAATTGGGTGTTTTCTCATTCCAAACCCAGAGGATAACCTTGCTCCATTTATTGGAGTTTTCATAAGAGCCTTAGTTGCACTTTTTCCCTCACTATTAAAATATTCAGCAAATAGATGGTCTTCTAACTTAAATCTATAAAGTTCATAAGACTCATCATTAAGTATTATCTCTGAGAAGTAAATCTCACCTGACTTAATAAAGTTATTTTGTGAGTCTGTATAAACATCAAAAAAGATTTTAATTTTATTTCCTTTTCTAATATCTCTTTGAAAATCAATATCAAAACTGTATAATTCAACAAACTCCATTATTATTTCATCAGGTATATTCACATTTTTAAGAGACTCATAAATACTATTTTTTATGTAAATTTCGTTAAGCTTCGATTTTTTAAATAATTTTTTTTTATCTTCTCCTGTAACAAATATATTATTAATTTTTCGGACATAGATTTTTTTCTCAGAGTCAGGATAAATAATAATTTCATTTACTATCTCTTTATTTCCAATCAATTTTGTATGTGTCTCAATTAGTGTTCCAACCTTTAATTTTTTTAGATCTATTTTTTTTGATATAATGTTATTGATATTGTTAATCTCATTATTTTCTATATTTGTTCGCTTTAAAACTTTTGTGAAAGTGTCACCTTCTCGAAGTAAGTATTTTTGAACGATCGTAAAATCAATTTCTAGCTTGGCTTCTTTAGTGATAACCTTTTTATTAGCTTTAATTTCATTTGAAATATTTTTTTCTTTTACTAAATTTTCTCCAAATGAAATGGCTAATACATAAAAAATACCAAGCAATAAAAGAAAGCTTAGTAGTAAAATTATCTGATTTCTATTGATTGAGGCCATTTTCGAATACTGGTATAAACATTTTTTATTTTTTTTCATAAATAATATTTTCCATTAACCAAATACTACCGTTAAAAAGAATAAGTAATTGAATTTGTTAATTTTTTCTAAAATAAAAAAAATGTTAGTTTTCTGCAGATAATGTCCTTTGCTGCTTGACTTTTTGGCTCTATACAGTAAAAAACGTTCACCCTTGTTTGGTGATGCTCTAAACCTGCGGCATATGACTATTTATAGTCTTAATATAACTAAATTGGCATATTATTCCTTACTTTTAGGATAAGGAACTTTTGCCTGTGCGGTTATGCTATTTGAAAAGTAAATTGAAAGAGAAACGTGGGCGGTAATTCCGCAGTACAGAACAATCGCGCACGTTTATTGGATTACATAATTTATTTTATGTAACTCCGCCAATAAGTTTGTGTGCGTCATTTTTAAACTTGAGAGTTTGATCATGGCTCAGAATGAACGCTGGCGGCACGCTTAACACATGCAAGTCGAACGAGATCTTCGGATCTAGTGGCAGACGGGTGAGTAACGCGTGGGAACCTGCCCAGTAGTAGAGAATAACTTGGGGAAACTTAAGCTAATACTTTATACGTCCTTCGGGAGAAAGCTTTATGCGCTATTGGATGGGCCCGCGTTAGATTAGTTTGTTGGTGAGGTAACGGCTCACCAAGACTACGATCTATAGCTGGTCTGAGAGGATGATCAGCCACACTGGGACTGAGACACGGCCCAGACTCCTACGGGAGGCAGCAGTGGGGAATATTGGACAATGGGGGCAACCCTGATCCAGCGATGCCGCGTGAGTGATGAAGGCCCTAGGGTTGTAAAACTCTTTCGTCAGGGAAGATAATGACGGTACCTGAAGAAGAAGATCCGGCTAACTCCGTGCCAGCAGCCGCGGTAATACGGAGGGGTCTAGCGTTATTCGGAATTACTGGGCGTAAAGCGAGCGTAGGCGGATTTGTAAGTTGGAGGTGAAATCCCAGAGCTTAACTCTGGAACTGCCTTCAAAACTACATTTCTTGAGTTTGGTAGAGGAGAGTGGAATTCCTAGTGTAGAGGTGAAATTCGTAGATATTAGGAGGAACACCAGTGGCGAAGGCGACTCTCTGGGCCAATACTGACGCTGAGGTTCGAAAGCATGGGTAGCGAACAGGATTAGATACCCTGGTAGTCCATGCAGTAAACGATGAGTGCTAGATGTTGGGAACTTAGATTTCCAGTATCGCAGTTAACGCGTTAAGCACTCCGCCTGGGAAGTACGGCCGCAAGGCTAAAACTCAAATGAATTGACGGGGACCCGCACAAGCGGTGGATCATGTGGTTTAATTCGAAGATACGCGAAGAACCTTACCGGCCCTTGACATACCAATCGCGGACTTAAGAGATTAGGTCTTTCACTTCGGGTGGATTGGATACAGGTGCTGCATGGCTGTCGTCAGCTCGTGTCGTGAGATGTTGGGTTAAGTCCCGCAACGAGCGCAACCCTTACCTTCTATTGCCAGCACATTATGGTGGGAACTTTGAAGGAACTGCCGGTGATAAGCCGGAGGAAGGTGGGGATGACGTCAAGTCCTCATGGCCCTTACGGGCCGGGCTACACACGTGATACAATGGTAACTACAAAGGGCAGCGAAGGAGTGATCTGGAGCAAATCTCAAAAAGTTACCTCAGTTCGGATTGCACTCTGCAACTCGAGTGCATGAAGTTGGAATCGCTAGTAATCGTAGATCAGCGCGCTACGGTGAATACGTTCCCGGGTCTTGTACACACCGCCCGTCACACCATGGGAGTTGGTTTTACCTGAAGCTGGTTCGCTAACCGTAAGGAGGCAGCCAACCACGGTGAGATTAGCGACTGGGGTGAAGTCGTAACAAGGTAACCGTAGGGGAACCTGCGGTTGGATCACCTCCTTTCTAAGAGTAATTTTTTGAATTTTATAAATTTAAAAAATTTAATACTTAGTAATTATATGTGGCTTACCGTCCGTGTTTCTCTTTCATTGTTTTAAAACTATAAAGCCTTACAGATTGTATGGGCTTGTAGCTCAGTCTGGTTAGAGCGCACCCCTGATAAGGGTGAGGTCGGTAGTTCGAGTCTACCCAGGCCCACCATGACGTGGTAACTCTTGGGGCTGTAGCTCAGCTGGGAGAGCACCTGCTTTGCAAGCAGGGGGTCACCGGTTCGATCCCGGTCAGCTCCACCAAGTTTTAAACTTTTCTATAAAATCGTGAAGTGACATCAATACTAAATAAAAATTTATTGAGAATTCAAATCTATGTGCGACAAAAAATAAAATGTTTGTTTTTTGTACATAGAATAATCAAGCGTTTAAGAGCATTTGATGGATGCCTTGGCACACAAAGGCGATGAAGGACGTAGTACGTTGCGATAAGCTTCGGGGAGTGACGAACACACTTTGATCCGAAGATTTCCGAATGGGATAACCCAGCTCTTTTGAGTTATTGCTAGCTGAATACATAGGCTAGTAAAGCGAACCCAGTGAACTGAAACATCTAAGTAACTGGAGGAAAGGATATCAACCGATACTCCGTAAGTAGTGGCGAGCGAAAGCGGACCAGGCCAGTAGCATTAATTGTACAACCAGAATTACCTGGAAAGGTAAACCATAGAAAGTGATAGTCTTGTATGGGTAATGACAATTATTGTTCTCGAGTAAGACGGGACACGTGAAATCTTGTCTGAATATGGGGGGACCACCCTCCAAGCCTAAGTACTCTTGTGTGACCGATAGTGAACTAGTACCGTGAGGGAAAGGTGAAAAGAACCCCGACGAGGGGAGTGAAATAGATCCTGAAATTGAATGCTTACAAGCTGTCGAAGCCCGTAAGGGTGACGGCGTACCTTTTGTATAATGGGTCAGCGAGTTAGTTCAAAGTGCAAGCTTAAGCCAATGGTGTAGGCGAAGCGAAAGCGAGTCTGAATAGGGCGATAGTACTTTGGATTAAACCCGAAACCGAGTGATCTAGCCATGAGCAGGTTGAAGATAAGGTAACACTTATTGGAGGACCGAACCAGTTGACGTTGAAAAGTCTTTGGATGACTTGTGGTTAGGGGTGAAAGGCCAATCAAACTCGGATATAGCTGGTTCTCCGCGAAAACTATTTAGGTAGTGCGTCATATTTATACCATCGGGGGTAGAGCACTGGATGGGCAAGGGGGGAGAGATCCTTACTAAGTCCAACCAAACTCCAAATACCGATGAGTACTGTATGGCAGACAGACTACGGGTGCTAAGGTCCGTAGTCGAAAGGAAAACAGTCCAGACCAACAGCTAAGGTCCCCAAGTTATTGTTAAGTGGGAAAGGATGTCGGACGACCAAAACAGCCAGGAGGTTGGCTTAGAAGCAGCCATCCTTTAAAGAAAGCGTAACAGCTCACTGGTCTAAATAAGTTGTCCGGCGCCGAAGATGTAACGGGGCTAAACAATACACCGAAGCTTTGGACACAATTTATTGTGTGGTAGCGGAGCGTTCCGTACGTTGTTGAAGGAAGACTCGTGAGAGCTTCTGGAGATATCGGAAGTGAGAATGCTGACATGAGTAGCGACAAACAGAGTGAGAAACTCTGTCGCCGAAAATCCAAGGGTTCCTGCGCAAGGCTAATCCGCGCAGGTTGAGTCGGCTCCTAAGGCGAGGACGAAAGTCGTAGTCGATGGGAACAAGGTTAATATTCCTTGACCAGGTGAGATGTGACGAATGACGTAAGTTGTCTATCCTTATATGGATTGGTTAGGCAGCGAAGTTGTTCCAGGAAATAGCCTCACCATAGACCGTACCCGAAACCGACACAGGTGGATAGGTAGAGTATACCAAGGCGCTTGAGAGAACTATGCTGAAGGAACTCGGCAAATTGCCTCTGTAACTTCGGAAGAAGGAGGACCTATGTTTGGGCAACCAGATGTGGGTGGCACAGAAATGGGGGTAGCAACTGTTTATTAAAAACACAGGACTCTGCAAAGCCGCAAGGCGAAGTATAGGGTCTGACGCCTGCCCGGTGCCGGAAGATTAAAGTGAGTGGTGCAAGCTACGACCTGAAGTCCCGGTGAACGGCGGCCGTAACTATAACGGTCCTAAGGTAGCGAAATTCCTTGTCGGGTAAGTTCCGACCTGCACGAATGGCGTAATGATTTCCCCGCTGTCTCCAGCGTAGACTCAGCGAAATTGAATTCTCCGTGAAGATGCGGAGTACCCGCGGTTAGACGGAAAGACCCCGTGCACCTTTACTATAGCTTTACATTGGTATTAGAAATTACATGTGTAGGATAGGTGGTAGACTTTGAAGTGGAGGCGCCAGCTTTCATGGAGTCGTCCTTGAAATACCACTCTTGTAATTTTTGATATCTAACTGAGTTCCATTATCTGGATCCAAGACAGTGTATGGTGGGTAGTTTGACTGGGGCGGTCGCCTCCCAAAAAGTAACGGAGGCGTGCGAAGGTAGGCTCAAGCTGGTCGGAAATCAGCTGTTGAGTGCAATGGCATAAGCCTGCCTGACTGCAAGACTGACAAGTCGAGCAGAGTCGAAAGACGGTCATAGTGATCCGGTGGTTCTGAGTGGAAGGGCCATCGCTCAACGGATAAAAGGTACGCCGGGGATAACAGGCTGATACCGCCCAAGAGTTCATATCGACGGCGGTGTTTGGCACCTCGATGTCGGCTCATCACATCCTGGGGCTGGAGCAGGTCCCAAGGGTTCGGCTGTTCGCCGATTAAAGTGGTACGCGAGCTGGGTTTAGAACGTCGTGAGACAGTTCGGTCCCTATCTGCCGTGGGTGTTGAAGAATTGAGAGGAGTTACTCCTAGTACGAGAGGACCGGAGTGAACGTACCAATGGTGTACCAGTTGTCGTGCCATCGGCATCGCTGGGTAGCCAAGTACGGACGGGATAACCGCTGAAAGCATCTAAGCGGGAAGCCTCCCTCGAAACTAATTCTTCCATGAGAGTCGTGGTAGACCACCACGTTGATAGGTCAGGTGTGGAAGTGTAGTAATACATGAAGCTAACTGATACTAATAACTCGATCGGCTTGATTTTCTATGTACTAGAAACAAACCTAGTATATACAAGCTGCACTAAGATAGAATTTAAATAAAACTTTTGTTTGTATTGATTTCACGTTTGGTTGACCTGGTGGTTTTAGCGGAGAGGTTACACGCGATCCCATTTCGAACTCGAATGTTAAGGGCTCCAGCGCCGATGGTACTTTGTCTTAAGGCATGGGAGAGTAGGACATTGCCAGGTCTACTAAGCGTGAAATTATTGTCACTTTACATTTAAATCTCACCATTTAATCTTAAATTATGAAAATATGTGTTGTTGGTTCCGGGTATGTTGGCCTAAGCCTTGCAGTATTAATATCACAGAAGTATCAAGTAAGCTTGCTCGATAATAATGAAGATAAAATTAACTTACTAAAAAATAAAACTTCTCCTATATCTGATAAACTAATTGAGGATTATTTAAAAACTAAGAATTTAAATTTACATCCTACTTCAGATCTTAAAGAGGCATATAACGCTGCCGAATTCGTTATTATTGCTACACCAACAAATTATGATACTAAAAAAGGTAAGTTTGATACTTCTTCAGTTGAGAGTGTGATTTCTGATGCAGAAAAATATACACCTGGATCTTATATATTCATTAAATCCACAATCCCACTTGGATTTACAAATAAAATGAGAACACAATATAAAACAAAAAGAATATCATTTTCACCTGAATTTTTAAGAGAAGGAAGTGCGCTGTATGACAACCTTTATCCCTCTCGAATAATCGTCGGAGATGACTCTAAAGATGCAAAAATATTTTCCAATATCCTTGCTATAAATTCAAAAATTAAACCTGAAGAAATTCAAACTATGTATGTTTCTTCCTCTGAAGCCGAAGCTATAAAGCTTTTTTCGAATACCTATCTTGCTATGAGAGTGTCTTTCTTTAACGAGCTTGACAGTTTTTCAGAGTTTCATGAACTCTCAACAAAAAATGTCATTGAAGGTGTCTGTAGTGACCCGAGGATAGGGAATTATTACAATAATCCATCATTTGGATATGGAGGTTATTGTTTACCAAAAGATACAAAGCAACTTTTAACTAATTTTAACGAAATTCCAAATAATTTAATCAGAGCAATCATAGACTCTAATGAAACAAGAAAGAATTTTATTGTTGAAAGTATAATCAGTAAACGCCCTGCAACAGTGGGTATATATCGTCTAACAATGAAAAACAATTCTGATAATTTCAGAGAAAGTTCAACTTTTGATATACTAAACAAACTCCTTGAAAAAAAAGTGAAAATTTATTTGTATGAGCCCCTAATTAAAACTGAATTAAATGACATAAAACTAGAAAATGATTTACAGGAATTTATTTTAAAATCAGATATGATTATAGCCAATAGGTTTTCTAAAGATCTTCAATTTGTAAAAAATAAATTATACACAAGGGATTTGTTTAATGAAAATTAATAAATTAAATAAAAAAGTTAATATTTATTGATCTTCTAACGTATTTATCTGGGACAATTAATTTTTGTATTGAGTGCCAAGAATATTTATTTCTAACAAAACCGACCAAAAGATTTCTTTCAAATGCAGGTTTATATATTTTATGAGAATTTCTCTCAAAATTTTCTATATCGTTAATATGAAAATTTTTATAATTAGGTTCGTGATTTAGCCAAAATTGTGTACCCAAAGAACTCTCAATATCATTACTTAATAAGTCATTATTTTCTTCAGGAAAGTATAACATTAAACTTAGTAGTTTATTTTTATTGTCGGTATGCGGCCTCAGAAGAGCGTTATTTACTAAATATGAATATTCAATTCTGACTGAAACGTTATTGAATAAAAAATTTTTAAAATTCATTGTCTCTCGATTGTTTGATAACCTAGGTATTCTCAATAATTTAAAAAATCTTTTAAAATTTGATGATTTTAGAAAAGAAAAAAATAATTTTTTAAAAAAAAAATCAAAAAACGATTTGCTGAATACAATATTTTCAAATTCCAACATACAATCATATTCTGTCTTAAGCCGATGATACAATTTGTTATCACTGGTAAAATAAAACTTTCCATTATCAATACTTTCATAGTACTGATTAAAAGAATTATCTGATGTTAATGGAAAATTATTTTTTAAATTGTTATATAATTCGTTGTTCAAAAAATTTTTTATTTCAAATACCTTAAATGGATTATTTAATATTTCTTTCTCTTCTCTATTAAACATAATATTACTCAAAATAAAAAAATTATATTATTTAGTTTCTTTTAAAATTTTTTTACTATTAACTATTGACTTAATTTTTCTATTTTTATCTACAATTGGAACAGCATGTAGCTCTTCGTTGATTATAAGCTCTAATGCTTCATTACCAGCATTATTGCTGTCTTCTATTGTTATCACGTTGAGGTTCGCTATTTCAATTGAAGCAACTTTCAGGGAAACCCCATCTATTAGTGCTCTGATAATGTCACCTTGGGATACACTTCCTGTTAATATTTCTCTATCATTTACTAAAAATGCAATTCTTTCATGCTTTGTTTCCAGCTTTTCAAGAAGATTTTTTATAGAAATTTTTTCGTTTAGTATCATTATTCCTCAATTATCTTATTTCTTAACTTTAGATCTAATTTTATTCTCTCAAGAACTTTTATAATTCTATTAGCACTTTTTCCATCACCATAGGGATTAGTTGCATTTTTTAAAATTTTTTTATAATTAGCATTTTTAATTCTGTGGATAGCCCTCTTTATCTTATTTTCGGACACATTTTCGATATCAATAACTGTCTTTGCCCTTAATCTATTTTTTTGTCTTAGGCCCAAATTAATACTTGCTGTTTTCAAAGAAGGAGCTTCTAGGATACCAGCACTACTATTTCCTACAATAAAACTAGCGTTCTTTAACAAGGATAAAAAAACTAATCTATTAAGATTTCTAAAAATAAATGCATCATTATGATTAATTGAGTCGATCTGGGCTGATATTTTTTTTCCACCTACATCATTATTCGGGTATATCCATATTTGAACATAATTTAGACTTTTTGTTACATTATTAATCATATTCACGTAACTGATACATTCTTGTATATTTTCAGATGTTGGATGTACAATACATAGGCAGAATTTCTTTTTTAAGGATATATTTAAAATTTTTTTAAGTTTACTTAAAGAATATTTTTTTTGATTTTTTATATCGTCAATTTGAGGGGCACCGACCTGATGTATTCTAAACTTTTGTTCGCCAAATTTCTTTAGTCTTTTTGAAGCATCCTCATTGCTTGAAAAATGTATATGAGCTAATTTGCCAATTGCATGTCTTGCCATTCCATCTTTATGTCCAGATAACTCTCCTGCTTGAATGTGCGCAATAGGAATATCTGAGTAATAGGCTGCTTGAGCTGCGACTAATGTTTCAGCTCTATCGCCAGCTAATAGTAATATGTCTATATTCAGTTTGTTCAATATATCAGGTAGCTGAAAAGATAGAAGCCCTAGGGACTTAGGCCAGGAAATTTCATCCGGACCATTTATATTCATAAAAATTTTATTAGAGATTTTGAAACCATCTTTTTCAATTTCTTTATAGCTAAATCCTTTATCTGAGAGTAAGTGCATATTTGAAATAATTAATTCATATTTTAGATTGTTCTTCTTTATTTTCATTAGTATGGGTCTTAGATATCCCCACTCACCCCTCGAGCCTGTAAAAATTCCAATTTTTCTAATCATTTAAGTCTTTAAACATTATTAATTTATTTTTAGGAATATTAACTTTACTCTTTCTTCCTACAATCTTTTTATAATCTTTGCTTGGAATCCCAGTGCCAGGTCTTTTGGTTATAATGTCACTTGCTTTAATAATAGATCCTTTCTTTATATTTTTTTTAGAAACAACACTCCTATAAGCCCATTTACGTATTTCACGTTCCTTTTTGTTAATAATTTTTTTACTTCCCATTAATTCTTTAATATATCTAGAAACCTCAGCTAACCTTCGCATTTCGTGAGGTTCAACTGATACCATGTTGTCAGGTCCTGGAATAAATTTTGATAAGGTAATGTGTTTTTCGATAATTTCAGCTCCAAGAGACATTGCAATTATAGATGTATTTATGTCAGCTGTATGGTCAGAGTGGCCAATTACAATGTCAGGGAATTCATTTTTTAAAGTAGTGATAAACCCTAAATTCATATCCTTATGAATAGGAGGATACTCACTTAAGCAATTCATTAATGCAAATTCTAAATTTTGACTTCTGATATATTCAATGTTTTTCTTCAATTCATTGAAATCGCACATTCCAGAGGAGAATAAAATGGGTTTATTTAGGTTTTTGAGTTTATCAATAAACCAATGATCTTGAAATTCACCTGATCCAATTTTAAAAAATGGAACTAGTTCTCTAATTTCTTTTGCAGCAGTAAATGAAAAAGGCGTACATAAATAAGTAATCTTTTTCTTTTTACAGTATTCATATAATTCAAAATGATTATCCAAGCTAAGCGAATTTCTAAGAAGAAATTCATATAATGGTTCATTAAAGTTACTTGAGATCGGCGTATTTGCTAACATCTCTTCATCTGCCAAATGATGTTGAAACTTCACTGCGTCCGCACCACTTTCTTTTGCAGCATCCACTAAGCCTTTCGCAATATCTAAACTACCCATATGGTTATCACAGGCTTCCGCAATCAGATAAATTCCACTTTTAGATTTCTTTAAAAGTTTGCTAAAATAATTCAATTTTTTCTTCCTTTCATAATACTCTCTATTAATTCAAAGTCCTCTGGGTCATTTATATCCAGGGCTTCAACTTTTGGAACAATAAAAGGCAATATTTTGTCACCAAATATAGTTTTGTGGCTTTTTAATATTGATACCTTTGTTCCATAAATAGTGCCACACTCTTTATAGAGCATTTCTCTTTCTTGCCTTCTTCTAGGGAGATTTTTATCTAAATGATGAAAATCATTATTTATAATTTTACCGATACAATCTCTCGTCTCAACTAAGCTAATGAGTGAGTCATAATCACTTTCTAAAAAAGTTTTTATTGCTTTATCAATAGTTTCTAGAGATCTTAGAGGAGAAGTAGGCTCTAAAGTAAAAATATATTTTGGAAAAACTGAAAAACTATTTTCCAATTCACCAATTGCATGCAGCAAGGAATGTTCTGTCTTTGAATTATCACTTGCCAACTCTAATGGCCTTTTAATGCAAATAATGTCTTTAAAGCTTTTGGATAAGTCTAAGATTTCACTATTTTCAGAGGTGACAATTACTTTATCAATATTTTTAGAATATGACGCTATCTCAATAGAGTATTCAATTAGTTTTCTCCCATTTAAATCCATTAAATTTTTCATAGGTATAGATTTTGATCCTCCCCTTGCAGGTATGATTGCAACATTATTAATTTGTTGATTTGAAATTTTCATAAAGATCTTTAAGTGCTTCGTCTAAGTTAATTTTTGGTGTAAATCCTATTTTTTCATTAATCTTACTTATATCAGCAAGGCTTCTTAAAGCATCACCTTTAAGTATAGGCTTTTCAACCATCTTTGATTTATTTTCAATACTAATAATTTTTTCAGCAATATTTTTTATTGATATTTCCTTGCCGCTACCAACATTAAAAACGCCACTAAAATTAGATTTTGCCAAATCTATATAAGCTTCAATCACGTCTTCTACATTAATAAAATCTCTTGTTTGTTTACCTCCATTATATAGTGGCAAATCATCACCTTTTTTTGATAGTAAGATAAACTTTGGAATAACAGCAGCATAATCACTGTTTATATCTTGTCCTCTTCCATAAATATTGAAACATCTTAATGAACAGTATGATGTCTGAGAGTTCTTGCAATAAAATTCAATAAGTTTCTCACATATAATCTTAGACATTGCATAAGGACTTTCTCCTTCTAGTTTCATATCCTCATACAAAGGTTGATTACTTTCAAGTGGATAAACTGACGAAGATGATGCAAATAATATTTTTTTTACTTTATTTTCTATTGCGCTCATGATGACATTTATTGTTCCATTAATATTATTATTAAAACAATCAATTGGTTTTTTTATAGACTCTTGTAATTGAATAAAAGCAGCAAGATGGAACACATATTCGCAATTTTTCATTAACATAACGAGAAGATCTTTATTATTAATATCACCCTCGATAAAATCGGCTTTTTCATGCACTCTAGATATTTTCCCCGAGGATAAATTATCAACTACAGTAACTTTATAGCCAATGGAAATTAAGCGATCGACTAAATGGTGACCAACAAAACCCGCTCCACCTGTAACAAGAACATTTTTCATAACTTGAGAATTTTAGGTACGTTATAGAATAAATAAATTTTAATGTCAGTTTTTTCTTTAAACTACATTGACAAACATCTTTTATACACTATACCTCACATTTTATCGCGGGGTGGAGCAGTCTGGTAGCTCGTCAGGCTCATAACCTGAAGGTCGTAGGTTCAAATCCTACCCCCGCAACCAATCTAGTTAACCTTAACAAATTTAAGTTTAGATTTTCTAATGCTCTTATCAAATGACTTAGGAATAATAATAATCATTCATAATTTTATTATTTATAGACTTAATGATTAATGCAAACTGGAATTAAATATAAAAATGTTATATTACATATCCTATGGATGATAAGCAATATATTGAAATGTATAATACTGAAACCAGTCATTGGTGGTTTGTAGGTAGAAGAAAAATAATTAATACTCTTATTAAAAATCATATTTCAATAAAAAATAATTTGCAAATTTTAGAGGCAGGCTGTGGTACTGGCGGGAATTTAGAACTATTAAGCAATTTTGGAACATTATTTGCTTTTGAAAAAGAACCAGGTGCTCTTGATAAATCAAGAGTTACAAGTAAACAAATTAATAAAAATATTTCATTAAAAAGAGGATCTTTTCCCGATGACATTCCCTTCGATGACAATCAGTTTGACTTGGTATGTATTCTTGATGTTTTGGAACATATTGAAGATGACGAAAATGCTTTAGCCAAACTAAGAAGTAAGCTTAAACCAGGAGGATATTTATTAATCACAGTCCCAGCATACCAATGGTTATGGAGTCAGCACGATGAAATGAACCATCATAAGAGAAGGTACAACTCTAAATCATTGAAGAAGGTGATAAATAAGAATAATTTTGATTATATAAAATTATCATACTTTAACTCAATTCTATTTCCAATTGCAGCATTTGTGAGGTTATTAAATTTAGAAAAGAATCTCAGCAATAACCAAAAAGAATTTAAGCCCGGAATCATAAATTCTTTGTTGAAGAATATATTTTTAATAGAAAATTACCTTCTAAAATTTTTTAATTTTCCATTTGGATTGTCAATACTTTGCATTCTTAAAAAAAATTAATACTTTATTTTCTAAACCAATAGATAAATCTGTACTTGAAAAGACTATATATCATTTCTAAAACTGCTTTCCAGTTGATAAAGCTAGCTCTCCATTCTATTTCACGAAAAGTTGTTGGTATTTCTGCAAAAGAGAGATCTAATCTTTTTACTTCAAGCATTATTTCTCCATCTAAAAACCAACCTCCACACTTTAAATCCATTTTTTTTAAAGCGTCTTTAGTGAAAAGCTTTGGTTTTGAATTAATATCTCTAAAAAAAGTATTAGGAAACAGAAGACGAAAAAACCTATTAAAGAAAGACGACATCAAAATTCTTTGATATCCATCAAATCTTTTAATTCTAAATGTTTTTACAAAATCAAACTCACCGCTAAAAAGTATATTAAATAATCTAGTTAAGTCCTCAGGAGGCATTTGACCATCGCCATCAATTAATGCAATTGCATCGCCGGTTGCAGCATTTAATCCACTAATGGCATCCCAGCCCATCATGCCCTTTTTAAGCTTTATCACAGGTTTTAATTTTTTATTCTTTATTGCCATTTTTTTAATAATAGCAGGTGTTCTATCTTCCCTATTTATAAAATAATTTGCGACCAATACTATTTCATAATCCATTTTGGTAGCTAAAAGAATTTTTTCAATTAAATTGACAAAAGGAATAATTTCTTCCTCAGATTTGTAGCATAAAACAACAACAGACAGTTTTCTAAATTTATTCATTTGTTTCATAAAAAATAATTATGTATTGTCTTTATAAAATTAACTATATATTTTTTTAATTAAGCATACATGACAAATTTAAATACATTACATCTTGTTGTCATTATATTAATAGCATCAATAATTCTCTCAGTATTTAATGGAGGAAATCCTGTTCACATAAGTAACCTGGACGGTAAATATTTAATTAAAGCAGTAGAGTTTTATGAAAAGGGTGAATGGTCTTTTTTTAAAAGAGGACCGATCTATACACTATTAATATCATTGGGTTTTAATATTTTTGGAAATTCTATCGAAGTTGTTATCTGGATAACTCAGTTATTTTACTTTGCATCCATTTTATTGATATTTTTTATTGGAAGTCACTTATTTGGAAAATGGGTCGGTTTTTTATCTTCAATTTATGCACTACTTTCGATACCATTATTTAAGGCTTCTTGGGATATTGATCCTGGATCAATATTAAGTTTTTTTATTTTATCATCAGTTTTATCTTATTTAATTTACATACGAGATTTTAAAAAAAAATACCTAATTATATCTGGCATATTTTTAGGCTTAGCAATGTTAACCAAGGAAGCTGCACTATTCTTTATTGTATTTCCTTTAATACTAAATTTTATTTCTCTAAAAAAAGAGGATATAAAAATTGGTTTTTCGCATGTATCAATATTCTACTTCTTCTTTTTTCTTACTATTACACCCTGGTTAATATTTATTTATTCTAACAATCTATCTCCATTATTAATTTTTGGTGAATTCTTACCGTCTGGTGGAGCAAATCTAGGACTATATACGAATAGTGGAGTATTCGATTTCTTGAGACTTGTAATATTTAATGGCGTACCGACAACAATTATAACTTTATTTAGATACGAGCCTTTTTTTATTTTAATCATAATTGGAATATTGTTTTCAATATTTAAATCATTTAAAGGTGAAAAAAATCATCAAAAGTATATTGCTTTAATTTTGTTAACTGCTCCTGTATTTGCTGTTTATGGAATTTACATGGATGGATATCGACAGTTAATGCCTCAATTGATGCTGCTTTATATTTCAATAGGAACAATAAGTATTATATTTTTAAGATTAAATAAATTTTATCTCGTTTTACTATTTGTAATTTTACTTATCTCAATCTCTATAACTTATTTTTTAAACTATAATAAACTCCAAAATTATTCTGTTTTAAACATTATTAATGAGAGAGTAACAGGAAAATTTAACCTGAAAGTAAATTCGTCAGGAAGAATGAATGATGAAGTAAGGCACACAAGTATTTGGATTAATAATAACCTTAATCAAGAATCAAATTTGCTTGTTGGAGGCGTATATGACGATAGTATAAAATATTTGACTGAGTTAAAATTTCTCTATAAACCAAATTTGCCTAAATACTACGAATTAGAAACCTTAGTATTAAATGAAAAGTATATCGATGATCAAATTATCTCAATTACCAGTTTAAAAACCTTCAAATCAAATCAAAAAAGATATAGGAACTTATTTATCCTCTTTAAAAAAGATTATGAGGCTTTTATAAAAAATTATTTTGAAGATAAAAATAACTATTTTTTCAATTATTCTAATGAAAATTTTCAAGATAAAATATTATTTCCAATAGTAATAGAAACTGTACATAAACATTCTTCTTTAATCTATAATGAGCATGATATAAAAATCTACAAACCTGGCAGAAATAACTCTGATTTAGAATTTGAATACAGTAAAAATATTTTTGCATTAGGATCTAGTATTTCCGACAAATTTTCTTGGTTAAATACTAAAGATGATTTAATTTGGTTAAAAAATAACTATAAAACTGATTATTTGAGTTACAAAAAATATCTACAAAAATACGATATCAATATTGATAACATGTAGTTTAATTAAGTAATAACTTTAAATTACATACATATGAGTTGGCCTGGTATGTTCCATACTCATTGAACCAGTAAGTTTATTTCTCAGCAAGTGAATCGATCCTAATGTATGTGAGCTCTCCTCGGCAATAAGAGTTCCGCTACCATCACCTTTATCTAAAAAATTAATAACCTTTTCACCAAAAATTTCTTCAAGTGAACTTTCCTTTGCTCCAAATGGTTTGATGCTTCCAAATTTTCCTTCCCATTCTTCATTAGCAGAATTTATAAGTTTTACATTTGGATTCACCTCATGATCATAAAATGGATCAGACGAAAAATTAAAAAAGTAAGCTGACGCCATAACCTCTTTATTACAGAACATGTGAGGTGCTATACTTCTAAATCCTCTTGGCTTATGATGACTAAACTCATTTACTGGCCTTGCAAAAATTCCATTTCTGTAGCAAGTAAATCCATTTGAATTTTTATAAGTCGCACTTACAGTACCAGTTGTATAACTGAAAGGACTTAACTTTAAACCTCTATCAGCAATTAATAAAAATTGGCTATCAGTAATATTTATATTTTTATCTCTTAAAAGATTATTAATTGATATATCAAAACCTTCACCATATTTAACTTTTCTTAAATGACCAAAGTCACAAATTAACTTTCCTTCCATGGAGAGAACTGCTCCTCTAAAATTAATTTCAATTCCCCTAAATGAGTCAACTAAAATCCTTTTAAAAAACTTGTTAGTCTCCTGAATATCCCGACCTTTAATTATTCTTTTAAATATATATTTACTTACATTGAATGGGTTTTGCGATGTATTTTCTCTAAACACATAACTAATATGATTTTCTACGTCCTTGAAAATAGGAAATACATTTCTTGGTTCGTGAGATAAAAAAATATTTTTTTCAAGCATACTAAAAATGATGAATATTGAAATCCCCTGTTTTATGATAATTTATACTCATTGGTTGTTCAATATTAGTACCATTGACGCTAATAATAATACTTTTATTTCCTATTTCAGATCTAATTTTTTTTAGTTTTTCTGATAAATTAATTAATTTCGAACCCCCAGAATTTAATTTTAAATCTTGTATTTTAGAAATCTGTTGAAAGTTTTTATCTAATATCGATATTTTCACGTCAGATTGTGCATTTTTATCTTCATTCAAAGGACAATTATTCATTATTATGCATCCTGTTTCTAAATCTTCATCTAAATATACTAATGTCATCCACTCAGACTGTTTTAAGCTATATTTTTTACGTATGGGATATAATTCATGACTGAAATCTCTAAATTTATTATATCTCTCATAAAGCATAAAATAACTTGTTGATATGGGCGACTGATTTGAGGGACTTAATCTTTTCATCTTTCCATTTGGTATCATTTTGACACTCACGAGACCTTTAAAATTAGGAACAATTTTGTATGTATCTATATGAATACTTTTTCCAGTATGAACTTCATATTTTTTCTGACTTAAATGATCTCCTTTAGAGTCAAAAAAATCAATGTATACAACAGCATCAGTTTCATCTTTATTATGATTTTTAAATGCATACCCATAATAATTAAAAACATTTATAATCGATTTAAATCCATTCTCATTAATTACCCAGTGATTAGTCGAGATATATCCATCAATTATTAATTCATCTTGCATTTTCTACAATTTATATTTAATGATAATTTTGTTCAATAGAATTTGTTTGCAAAAAATAATCTTTCAAAATGTTAATAAAACTAAAGAATAAAGTTAAATTTTTAGTGGATGAAACTATTTCAAGGTTTTATTACTCCAACAGATATTTTTATCAGCAATATATAAGAGATAAATATAAAAAGAGTTCTAAAGAGTTTATTAGAAAATTTCATCCAGATTTATTTTTATTAATTAATAAAATGTTAAGCAAGATGGAGTTCGAATCATTTCATAAATATACTTTTTGGGGAGATGCATATTTTCTTTTAAATTATTTAAAAAACAATAAACCGGTAAAAATACTGGAACTAGGATCGGGCGTAAGTACATTAGTTTTTGCTTATTTTCTTCATAAGTCTAAAGAAGAAAATTCTTTATCCTCAAAAGCTGAACTAGTAACTCTTGATGAAAACAAAGATTATCAAAGGAATTTAGTGGCTAAATCAATTCCAATTGAAATGAGAAATAATATTGTATTTTTATATTCGTCCCTTGAAATCAAAAAATATGAGAAAGGAAATTTTTTTGCAAATGGTATCTACTACTCCAATACACCAAAGCAACACTTTGAGCTTATTTATGTTGATGGACCTCAGGTAGTGCCTGGAGTATATAATGACTCATCCTACATTTCAGAACATCCTCTTACAAAAATCAAAATAAAGCCAAAACCATTTGACTCTGATATTCTAAATCTTAGTAATAATTTATCTCGTGATACAAAGATTATTATAGATCAAAGAATAGACACAGTATGGAAAATTAAAAAATTTTTAAGTGGATATATTGAGAAGAAATATTATTTTTCAGCAAAAAAAACCCTAATAGAGCTTAAAAGTCAAATTCACGAAACGATAATTTAAATTAATTTACAACAATATGAAAAATATTTTTATAGCACTTATAAATAGACTACGAAACTATTACCATATTTTTCTATTATCTGTATTTGAAATCAGAAATAATAAAAATAAAAGTAATAAATGGCTTATAATTTCTAATAGTGAGAGAAACCTTGATGTAAATGCTTCAATAATATCAATATGTCAATCTCTGGTTGATGACGGATGGCACTATAAATTTATTTTTTATGGCAATACGTTTTTTAAATTTCCCAATAGAGATAAAATATCTAAATCTCTTTATATAGGCAATAGAGCTGATGCAAATGTATCAAATCCTAATGTTATAATTGATGAAGTTAATGTTAATTTTACAAAAAAAGAAATATTTATTGATGGCATAAATTTCTTTGAAATAATTAATACGTCTCTTTGTAATTTCAAAAAAACTTATCAAATAGATTATTCTGAAAGGAAAAATAAGGAATATTTTGAAAAAGCAGTTAGATCAATTCAAACAATTATTCCTGTATGTAAAGAAATTAGAAAAAAAGTAGAACTAAATAAAAGAATTGCTCTTTTATTGCTAGATCCAGATCGAATACCCAGCTCTGTATTTATAAAATATTTTCACGAAAAAGATTTATGGAGACAAATTGATATATATAGTTTTGGTCCAAGTTATGGAATATATAATTCAAGTGGATCTTGGCACTCTGGTCAATTTATGCTTACGAAAACAAATCCAAATTATGCGCATCAATACTTTGCATGGAACGAAGATTTTATTTCTTGGAAGAAATCTATTGAAGTAAATAAATTATCAAAAATCGATTTTTATATAAATTCGTTGTTAAGTTCAAAACATTATATTTCAAGTGACTCAGAACATCTTTCCAAAAATAAAAACGAAATTATCTCCATTTCGAAAGATTATAAAAAAAATAAAAAGAAAGTATTTTGTTTATTTTCCCATCTATTTTTTGATAGGCCAATCATAGATCATACGCATAACTTTAGTGATATGCTTGAATGGATTAGAGTAACAATTGATATTTTTAAAAGGAGTGAAAATTTGCTAATTTTAAAGCCCCACGTAGTTGAGAGATTCTATCCACAGGGCAAGCGTCCACAAACTACTCTTAGAGAATTTATAAGTAGCATTGAGTTATCTGAAAATATTATTCTTACTGAACCAGATCTATTTTTAGCTGATGAAATTAAAGAACATATTGATGCGGCTATTATCTGGCGATCTACAGCACATATCGAAAATTTAATAAAAGGCATGCCAAGCATATATTGTGGTCCGAGGGGAGCATACTCAGAAGTAATAGAACCTAACATTATTAAGAGTCACTCTGATTATGAAGAAAAATTGATGCAACTGCCTAATATAAGTATTAGCGATAGTAGCAAGTTAGATGCTAAATTATTATTGTTTTTCTTGAATAAAAACAACAGTATTAAAATAAATATCTTTTCTAAAATGCCAAAAATTTTTGGTGACAATATATATATTAATCTATTTAAGTTCATATCTACATTTTTTAATAGACAAAAAAATTTAAAATCTTTTAGTGATTGTATTAACAAAAGAAATTTAAGCGCAACTACAAAGGAAAAACTAATATGAAAGTATTAATTTCAGGATGCTCAGGTTTCATCGGTTTTCACTTGTCTCAAAGACTATTGAAGGACAATAAGTATTTAGTATTAGGCATTGATAATATGAATAGCTATTATGACCTAAAACTAAAAAAAGATAGACTTAAAGTTTTAAAAAAATATAAGAAATTTAAATTTATAAAATGTGATATCTCAAAACTTGCGAATTTAGAAAAGTCATTTAAAATATTTAAGCCGCAGACTGTGATAAATTTAGCTGCACAAGCTGGGGTAAGATATTCTATAAATAATCCTGATCAATATTTTGATAGTAATATTCTGGGTTTCTATAATATTTTAAAATGTTCAAAAAAATATAAAGTCGGTCATTTTTTGTTTGCATCATCAAGTTCAGTTTATGGCGCATCTAATTCTTTTCCAATTAAAGAGAATAGTAATACCGATCGTCCTCTTTCCTTTTACGCAGCTACAAAAAAAAGTAATGAAGTGATGGCTTACTCATTTAGTAATATTTATAAATTACCAGCTACATCACTAAGGTTTTTTACTGTTTATGGTCCATTTGGAAGACCGGATATGTCGTTATTTCTGTTTACAAATAATATTTTAAAATCAAAAAAAATTAACGTATTTAATTCTGGTAATCATGTCAGGGATTTTACTTTTGTAGATGATGTTACCGATGCAGTAGAAAAACTTATTAGAAAAATACCAGATAGCAACATACCGTATAAAGTATATAATATTGGAAGCAACAGGCCATATACTTTAAAAAATTATATAAAAATAATTGGAAATTACTTAGGTAAAATTCCTATTTTAAATTTACAATCAAAACAACTGGGTGATGTTTATAAAACTCACGCCGATGTATCAAGGTTAAAGAAAACAATTAAATTTGGACCACCAACTGACCTGAAAAAAGGTATTAAAAGTTTTATAGATTGGTATTTAAAATATTATAAAAAATAATTCATTTATTTTTAAAAATGTATATAAGTGACCAAATTCTATGATTTATATTGTCGCTGAAATAGGAATAAACCATAACGGCTCATTGACTATTGCTAAAGATTTAATTGATGTTGCCATAAATTGCGGTTGTAATGCTGTAAAGTTCCAAAAAAGAACTGTTGAACAGGTCTACTCTAAAGAAACATTAGAAATACCAAGAGAGTCTCCTTGGGGTAAAACTACAGGAGATCAAAAAAAAGGCTTGGAGTTATCTTTAGATGATTATGACAAAATTAATGAATACTGTAAAAATAAAATCGATTGGTTTGCTTCTTGCTGGGACATTCAATCTCAAGAAGATATGAAACGATATAATTTTAAGTACAATAAAATCGCATCGGCTATGATAACACATTTAGAATTTATTAAGCAGGTTGCTATAGAAAAAAAACATACGTTAATTTCTACTGGCATGACACAATACAAGGATATTGATCTTGCAATCGAAATATTTGAAAAAGAATCCTGTGATTATACATTAATGCATACAGTTTCTACATACCCTACAAAAGATATTGATTGTAATATAAATATGATTGATACATTAAAAAAAAAATATAATTGTAAGATAGGATATAGTGGTCATGAAGTTGGTTTATTGCCGAGCATATTAGCAGTAACTAAAGGAGCAACCGTAATTGAAAGACATATAACACTCGATAGAAGTATGTATGGATCGGATCAGGCAGCGTCTCTTGAGCCAGAGGGACTCAGACGACTAGTAAGAGATATAAGGTCAATAGAAACAATATCTGGAAATGGTGTAAAGATATTTTCTGATGAAGAAAAAGCTGTAGCAAAAAAATTGAGGTATTTTGAGTAACTAATATGAGCACTAGGAAGGTCTATTTTAACGGAGAGTTTATAAACGAAAAGGATGCGAAAATTTCAATTTATGACTCTGCTTTAATGTTCGGGGATATGGTATTTGAGATGACAAGATCATTCAATAAGGAGCAATTTTTACTGAATGAACATATTGATAGATTATTCGCTTCCGCATCTTATGTTGACATTGACATACCCATGAGTAAATCAGACTTATCTAATGCCTGCATTGAAGTAGTTAAACAAAATTTACAAGCTTTTGATAAGGATGACGAGCATCGACTAATGATCAATGTAACTAGAGGAAATTTGTCGATTTATGAAAATATTGATGGCGCTCAAAATGGAGTGAACATTGTAATTTCTGATTTTCCATTAAAATGGACTGTACAAAGCATGGGCCCTTTATTTGAAAAAGGCATAAACGCAGTTATTACTAATCAGAAAATAATACCAGCTTATTTATTAGATCCAAAAGTTAAAAGTCGCAGCAGATTACATTACATGATGGCAAATATTGAGGTTTCCCGACATAAAGGATCAAATAATTGGGCATTATTAACTGATCCCGATGGCTTCATAGCTGAGGGTACTGGTTCAAATTTTTTAATTATTAAAAACAATAAATTGATTGGTCCTGAGCCAAGAAATATCTTAAGAGGCATATCTCTTGATTACGTAATAAAAATTGCAAAAGATTTATCCATAGAATATGTAGAAAAAAATATTGAACCATATGACGTCTTATTTGCCGATGAAGCATTTATGACAGCAACACCTTTCTGCCTACTTCCAGTTACCTCAATGCATAATAAAAAAATAGGTAATGGTAGAATGGGTAATTATACACGAATGATACTAGATGAATGGAGTAAAAGAGTAGGAGTAGAAATAGATAATCAGATAATCTCATGGTATAAAGAGTCGAATAACAAACTAACTCCCTATTCAATCAATAAAAAGTAGTGAAAAATCTTTTTAATCTCAAAGACAAAGTAATAATCGTGACTGGTGGCGCAAGTGGAAATGGTTTAGCTATATCTAAAGCCTATCTAGATAACGGCGCAAAAGTAGTAATTGTGGACAATGATAATGGTTCTCTAAAATTAGCAAAAAAAAAATTTCATAAACAATCTGTAGAGATTATTAAAGCTAATGTGAATAATCAAAAAGAACGTGTTATAGTTTTAAGAAGAATTACAAAAAAATTCAAATTTATTGATTGCTTAGTAAATAATGCTGGAATAAGTATATCGGATAACTCATTAAATTATAAACCGAAAAACTGGGATAAAACTATCAATACAAATTTATCCTCAATTTTTTTTCTTTCACAATTAGTAATAAAGTACATGATAAAATGTAAAATTAGAGGATCAATAATCAATATTACAAGTTTAGCCTCTAATTTTGGAATGCCAAATAATCCAGCCTATGTTGCTTCCAAAGGGGGACTAAAATACTTGTCAAAAGCAATGGCCGTTGACGTTGGAAAGCATGGAATAAGAGTTAATAATATTTGTCCGGGCTATATAAGAACAAATATGACAAATAAAAGTTACAAAAATGTATCATTACGATCGGCTAGAGCTTCTAAAACTATTCTGAATAAATGGGGCGAAACAAGTGACTTAATTGGTGCGGCTATTTATTTAGCATCTGATGCCTCAAGTTACGTTACAGGAACAGATTTAATTGTAGATGGTGGATGGACCGCAAAGGGTCTATAAGATTAAATGCTTACAAGCAGAGATTTCTATAAAGCATTTAAAACATTAGGGATTAAAAAAGAAGATAATATAATAATTCACGCTGCGTTGAAAAAATTTGGCCCGATTTTAAATCATGCCCACGATATAATAGACCCATTGCTTGAAATTTTAACAAGTGAAGGAACATTACTGTGTTCATCTAATACAGGGAACATTACTGACCCCAAGTATTGGAAAAATCCACCAGTAAAAAATTATGTTCTCGCGAGGAAATATTTGAGAGCTTTCGATCCTAAATCTTCACTACCATATCATAGAGGAAAATTGGCTGAGGTTTTTTTTTGTTATCCCAAGGTGTATAGAAGTAATCATCCGGTGAAGTCAGTCATGGCTATAGGAAAAAATGCAAAATATTTTACAAACTTTCATAATCTTCATGATCCTGAGGGCAAAAACAGTCCATTACATAAATTTTATAAGAAAAATGGAAAATCACTCTTTATTGGGGCAGATTTGAACTCTTTCTCAGCAATGCACGTTGCCGAAAATTTAGCTGATGTAAGTTATTTATATAATACAGAATGTTTTGTAATTGTAAGTGAAGGTGGAAAGAAAAAATCAATAAAATTAAAAAAATATTCAATTGCCTTAAACTTTAACAGGATTGAAGACCAACTTATAGATGAAGGTTTTATTAAAATTATAAAAGTAAATAATGTTAAAATACAGTTAGCAAATACAAAAAAATGTGTCGATTATGCTACCAAGATATTAAAAAATGACCCTGAATACTTTCTTTTCAATAAAAAAGGAGAAAGAAACGAGGTATAGTATTTCTTAAATTATTTTTTAATCGATGTAATTAGTATAAAATAAACGCAAAAAGGACAGCATATTTTGAATAGCAATAAAGATACTGGTTATAATGAGTCTATTGATAAAATAAAACAATCAAGAGATACAGAAGTACAATCCATCGATATTAAGATTAATCAGAGCTCTATTGAAAATAAAATATCTCAAGACGCAAAGTACTATGATGTTGTAGATGATGAACACGCTAAAGCCTTCATTGATTATTTCCGTGAAAATAACAAATTAATATTTAGCTTAACGAAGGCTGAAGAAATCTTCTGTAATTTTCAAACGGATAATAAAAAAATTATTGAATATTTGATTTTTAGGTACAAGTTTAGATATTCATCTCAGAAAAAGTTTGCTTTTGCTTATCCACTATATTTACTAATTGAACCAGTGAGTACTTGTAATTTACGATGTCCATTTTGTTTTCAAACAGATAAGTCTTTTACAAAAAAACCTTTCATGGGTGTAATGGATTTTGAATTATTTAAAAAAGTAGTTGATGAAGCTAATGATATAGGGGTAAGAGCAATTACATTGGGTAGTAGAGGCGAGCCTACATTGCACAAAAAATTTGCTGATATGATAAGTTATATATCATCGAAAGAAAAAATTTTTGAATTAAAGATTAATACAAATGCAACATTTTTAACTAAGGAAGTTTCTAGAGCAATTTTAGAAAATAAAGTTAACCAGGTAGTTATATCTGGTGATCATTATATAAAAGATGAGTATGAAAGACTCAGGCTAGGATCTAATTTTGACGAAGTAGTATCAAATGTCGATCAATTATATAATATGCGAAAAAAAGATTTCCCTAATTCGATTACTGAAATAAGAATTTCTGGAGTTGATAATGAAAAGAATTTAAACAGGGAAGCATATAAAAACTTTTGGATAAAAAGAGCAGATCATGTAGTCGCTCAATACCCTCTAGAGAGATGGAATACTTATGAAAATGAAGTTATAAAAGACTTAGATGATCCTTGCGAATATTTATGGGACAGGATGTATGTATGGTTTGATGGAAAAGTGAATCCTTGCGATGCTGATTATAAAAGTTACTTAAGTTACGGTGATGTAAATGAAAATACAATCAGTGATATTTGGAATGGTAATACTATAAATAATCTCAGGGAGGATCACTTGAATAGAAAGAGAACGCAAATAGAACCATGTAATAAATGCGGCGTTACATTCAAGTGAAGTCCCAGGCAGCAATCATAGGAAATGGATCACAATCAGCACGTATTCAAAAAATACTAAAAAAAAAAGGTATCAAATTTTCAGTTTTTACTCGAAAAAATTTAAGTTGTCTTAAAAAAGTAATATCTAATGACGATATATTATATGTATTTATATGCTCACCCAACAATACACATTTAAAGTATATAAAACAGTTTGATAAAAAAAAATTTATTTTTTGCGAAAAGCCGCCAGTTAATAAATTTTCAGATTTAAAGAAATTAAAAAGTCTTTATACAAAAAATTTGTATTTTAATTATAATTACCGTTTCTCTTCAATTGCAAAAATAATTGAGCAAAGAAAAAAGTACAAATTAGGAGAGCTTTTACATGGCAATATAATAGTAGGTCATGGATTAGCGTCTAAGAAAGATTATGCGTACTCGTGGAGGTCAAATAGAAGAAAATGTCCAAAAGGAGTATTTGAAATAGTTTCAATACACTTAATCGATATCATTAATTTTTATTTTGATATAAAGAAAATCGATAGACCGCAATTACTAAATTACTCAAATATTGGAAACAGTTATGATACTTCATTTATTTCTTTGAAATTAAAAAACAAAAGTAAAATTAATATATTTACCTCATACTTTACCCCATATCATGAGGAATGGTCATTGATTTTCTCTAATGGTGTAATTAAATACGAAAATAATATTATTACTATAAGAGGCCCAAGATCAACTTTTGATAAAAAAGGTTTTTTTAAAAAACCAAAAATTATTTTTAGAAAAAATATATCAGAAGAAAAAGATTATAATTTTTCACTTCATAACAGTGTAGAGTATTTTTTAAATTTAGCAAAAAATAGTAAGGCAATTCCAAAAAAATTATTTAATAAGGCAATTCAATCAAATAGTATTCTTTTAATGTAATAATATATATATGGAAATTACCGCAATTATACCAGCAAGGGGAAACTCAAAAGGGATAAAAAGAAAAAACTTAATTAATTTTTGTAATAAACCTCTAATTTATTGGTCCATAAAACAAGCGTTGGAGTCAAAGTTGATTACTAATGTAGTTGTTACTTCAGATAACTCAGAGATATTGAATTTCTCTGAAAAATGTGGAGCAATTACCATCAAAAGACCAATTAAAATTTCAGGAGATAAAGCAACTTCAGAGAGCGCTCTGATTCATGCTATAAAAACAATTAATTTTGAAATTGATGTGATAGTATTTCTACAAGCAACCTCTCCATTGAGGAGTACAAATGATATTGATAATGCTATTAAAAAATTCTTGAAGGATAAGTCATCTTCTTTATTTTCTGGATCAAAAATGAACGACTTCAACATTTGGTCGAAATCCAAGAGAAACCTAAAAAGTATAAATTATAACTGGAAAAAAAGAACAATTCGTCAAAGTAAAAAAAATGAGATTTGGTGTGAAAACGGTTCTATATATGTTACAAAACCAAAACATTTGTTAAAAAATAAAAATAGACTAACAAAAAAAATAACTATTTATGAAATGTTACCTTATCAAGCATTTGAAATTGATGAGATAGAAGATATTCCTTTTATGGAAACAATTTTTCGTAAATTTTTTTTGTAGTGAGTAATTAGATGAAAATATGCATTGCTACCAACTCAGGCTTTCAAGTTAGATATATATTACAGTCAGATATTTTCAAAAGGCTAAAAAGTCAAAATGTGGAAATAAAAATAGTTTGCTTTCCATCTGAAATCGAATTTATAAAAGATATAACAAATAATGAAGTTGAAATATTTTCTGAACCAGAAAGGCCGATTAAGAGCAGTGTAGAAAAATATCTTGAGTATATGCGTTTTTTTACGAGAGCAAGATATAATTCTACATCTGAGGAAATATATCAAAGGATGTTTAAACTAGGAACTTCACCGCTAAGAAGATTTGGAATACATGCATTAATGATGCTATCTAGATTAATAAGAAATTTAAGTCTGTTAAGATATTTTTTTGTATATTTAGAAAAATTATTTTCAAATTACTCAGACTATTCAAAATTACTTAAAGACATCAAACCAGACTTATTAATACTTAATAGTCATGGTGCTTTTGGATTTGATAAGTATATTGCATACGCAGCAAAGGATCAGAGCATTAAGATTTGTACTGTTATTTTAAGTTGGGATAATGTCACATCACAAACTTACCCAGCATACTATGCAAATTATGTAATTGCCTGGACCGAAATAATGAAAAAGAATATTGTAAGTCTTATCGATTATAAACCAGACCAAGTTTTAGTGGGTGGTTCAGCTTATTTTGATAAGTATTACTCCGAAAGTGGACACAACGATACTGCTGAAATACTGAAAAAAAATGGCCTAAATCAAAATAAAAAGCTCATTTTTTTTGCAACTCGTTCTCCTAATACATATCCTTGGCATCCAAATGTTGCAAAAACTATTGCAGAAGCAATAAATAATCATAATGAATTAAATGATTGTCAACTTGTTATTCGGCCACATCCAATACATTACCGTACGAATAGCAATGGAGATATGGTATATAATGATGTGTTAGAAAAATATATTGAAATATCAGAAAATTATCCAAATATTTATCTAAATATTCCTGAGGTTTATAAAAATACAAATGCATTTCTAATGAAATCTACAGACGCAGTTTCGTTAAGAGAGCTAATGGATGCCTCTAATGTTATTATCAATATTTTTTCGACAATTAATATTGAAGCTGCAATATTAAATAAACCAATAATAAATATTTGCTACGAATATGACAAGCCCATGTATAAATTTAATCGTGAAAATCCTAGGTTTAATATTCTTTCTGATGCAAGAGAAACGCACAATCAAAGAATTGTCGACTCAGGAGGTGCAGCTATAGCCTATAGTGAATTACAACTTATTGAGCATATAAAAAGATATATAAATAACCCAGAGTTAGATGAACATGGACGAAAATTAATTTGTGATCGTGAAGTTGGTCCAAATAGGGGTAATGCAGGAAACACGATAGCAGATATGATAATTGGTTATTCAAACAATTTATAAATGCATATGAACCCTTTTGACAGATTTTACAATGTCATTAAGTTTTTAGGTTATTATTTTAAATCATTAGTTTTTATGTCCGGTCCTCATAAAGGTCTATTACTATTAACATTAATTATTTTCATTCTAAACAGTATCTGTGAAATTATTTTTACCTTTGGCATTATTGGTTTTGGAGCAAGCTATTTAAATACTTCTAATGAGCTTCCTGAAATTTATGAATTATCAGTTACTTATTTAAAAAATATTTTTATTGGAAGTTTTAATTTGAGCAATGAACAATTAATAATTTTATTTTTACTAGTTTTTCTGATCTTACGACAAATTTTGCAAGGTATTCAACTTTCTTTTCAGCATTTTACAAATAATTTAGTTGCTGCACATATTAGAACGCAAATTGTTAAAAATCTTTCACAGATAAGTATTGATAAAAAAGATCATAAGTCTGGCTCAATAGAACAAGTTATTTCCCAAGATAGTAAATTTACAAGTCAAACATTAATTATCATGTTTAAGAGTATAAGTAGTTTTTTTTTATTACTTTGTATGGGAGTGCTAATGTTTGATATCTCAATTTCATTATTTTTCTATGTATTATTAATATCATTTTTAATTGTTCCTTTTAAATATTTTTATTCTATGATTATTGTGAAGGCCGCAAATAGATCAAAGTCTTTAGAATATAACTTAATGAATTTAATTGCAGATATAACAAGTGGAATAAGCGATATCACAAGGAATACCATTGATAAATTTAAAACCAGAGCTTCAGAATCATCAGCTAAAGAGACTCGATTTCGCCTGCTTCTTGCATGGGAACCAGTAATCATACAAGTAATTGCAATAACTCTTGTACTATTTATTTTTATTAATTTGACAAACAACAGCGCACTGACAGCTACCCAATTAGCGTCCTTTGGATTTTTAATTTACAGAAGTCTTCCGTATCTTACTAAGGCTAGTAAGGATATAAATTCTTTTATCTCAAGACGCGAATTAGTAAATAGAACATACAAAAAATACATTAATAATGTGAATGAATAATTGGAAAATATTATTACCTATTGAAACAACATCTAGAGAACTGTTTTATAAGTTATATTTATGCAATTGTCTTATACGTTTAGGATTTGAGTGCTATATAGGAAAAAAAAATCAGATATATAATCTTTTTAGTAGATTAGGACCTTTTATTTTTATTGATAAAGGTTTTCATTTAGGTATATCTGAAAAAATTTATGATGAGATTAGAAAAAATAATGGTATCTTGGTAAGTCTTGATGAAGAAGGGGGTGTTGATTATGCCGATCTCAGAACAATCGCCAAGAGATATCCCAAACTTCTTTTTGATTGCGCCGAAAAGGTTTTTGTTTGGGGAAGTAAGCAAAAGCAATTCTTAGAAAAAAAAGGATTTACTAATTTTAAAACAATTATTTCAGGACATCCTCGCTTCCAGCTACTAAAACCTACGTACATTAATCATTACAAAGATGAAATAAAAATAATCAAGGAAAAAGAAAAAGATTTTGTACTTATATTAAATAATTGTAGCTTAGGAAATAATATTAAAGGAGACAGGTTTGTAATCAAAAATTACAAAAATAGAATAAACAATATAGAGGACATAATCGAATTTGATAAATTAAAAATTAAGCAAATTATAAGACTTTGCCAATTAATATTAGAAAATACAAATGAAAAAGTTGTAGTAAGACCTCACCCTGAAGAAAATCACGAAATATATAAAAATTATTTTTCTAGCAATTCAAGAGTTATCATTAATACTGAAATGTCAGTAATTCCATGGATTATTAATTCTAAATTTGTAATACATCCAGATTGTACTACTGCAATTGAGGCCGCTTTTCTTGGGAAAACAGTATATTCAATTTTACCATATTTTGATGAAAATTTAGTCACGTATCCACCATATAAAGTTAGCAAAGTATTTTTTAATGAAGATGATCTAGTGAACTATATTGAAAATACAGCACTAAAACCACAAGCAAATGTAATGCCCATACTCAATGATTATTTTTCATATGATAAAAATTCTTCTGAAATTATCATAAAAGAGATAGAAAATATTAGAAAAAATAATCTAAATGTCTCTAGAAAGGATCTCAAAATAAGATATAAGATTTATTCAAAATTATTATTATCTTTTAAAAAAGTAATAAATTCATTTAAAGTCAATAAAAAAGAAAATATTTTTACAAAACAAAAAAGAGGAAATTTTAATTTAAAGACAATAAAAAAAATAACTAACCAAATTAACAGTCACGATAATCATTCTGACATCTTAAATATTGAGGAAATAAATAAAGATCTATTTTGTCTTAAACAAATTCATGAGTAATAAATATCATATAATTGGAGCGGGAATAAGTGGATTAACTCTTGCATTAGAGTTAGCAAAAAAAAGACAAGATGTCAGAGTTTACGAAAAACTTAACGTTGTTGGAGGGCTTACTCGTACTGAAATAGTTAATGATGTAAGTTTTGACTGCGGTCCTCACTTATTTCATACTAACAATAGGGAAATCAAGGAATATTGGTTAAATTTAATGGGTTCAAAGATGATTTCTCCAAAACTTTATGGAGCTAATTTTAAAGACGGAAATATCTATGAGTACCCAGTTTCTGTTCAGTCACTAAAGAGTCAATACTCAAAAGAAGATCAAAAAAAAATACTTAGCGAATTAAAAAATATTTCTAAATCAAAAAAATTGACTTCAAAAAATTATAGTGAATTTGTTAGAAATCTAGCAGGTGAAACACTTACGAATATATTTTTTACTAAATATCCAAAAAAATTGTGGGGAATTTCTCCAGAAAAGCTCTCGGCACGCTTTGCTCCAAGAAGGGTTGAAATAAGAAAGACTCAAAGACCCTTTCATTCTGGGAAAGGAAAATGGGCTGGAGTACTAGCTGATGGGTGTGGAACACTTTCTAAATCTTTGGAAAATGAATTAAATAAATATGGAATATATGTTGAGTATAATCTAGATTTTCAAAAATTTAATTTTTCTAAAAACAACAGTAATAATAAATATAAATCAGTAAGTAAAATAACCTTTAAAAATAAAGTTGTTAAAATTGATCAATCAGACACAATAATTTCAACAATACCAATTACGAAGTTGGCAAAAAAAGTCGGTATTAAGCATTCTTTATGGAATAGATCTCTAAAAATAGTTTGTCTTTTAATAGACGGAAGTTTTGAACTGTTTAATAACTATGATTGGTTATACTTTGACTCAGAAAATTTAATATTCCATAGAGTTACTAATCAAAATAGCTTTACGGACCCAAATAAAAATCAAAAACAAACGATACTGAGTTGTGAAGTTGCATACAATGAAAATGACAAAATTGATAAAAAATCAAATAAAACTATAATTCAAAAATGTATTGAGGATTTAAAATCAATTAATATATTAGGAACTCAAAAAATATTAAAAAAACATCTTATTGATGCTAAATCAGTTTATCCTGGAATTCATGTTGGTTACGAAGAAGAATTAAGCAGGGTTAAAGGTCATATCAACCTGATTGATAATTTATATAGCCACGGAGCGCTAGCGGAATATGAATATGCAGATACACAGGTACTTACAGCAAAATCAATTGATCTAGCTAAAGAATTGACTATGAAAAATAAATTAGACGTAAAGTCACTACGAAAAAATAAAAAAAATTCTCCAAGTAAATCAATTAAAATTAATAATAAAAAAATTGGTGATAATGAAGAGTGTTATTTCATTGCAGAAATAGGATTAAATCACAATGGTGATCTAGACTTATGTAAAAAATTAATTGATCAGGCGAAGGAATGTGGCGCCAATGCAGTCAAATTACAAAGTTATCTCCCTGGACGTATTTCAAAAAAAGTTAGAACAGCAAGATACTATGAGGATTTAGTTGATACCCAAGATAGCTTACCTTCAATTGTTGATAATGTTCAACTTTCATTTAAAGAAACAAAAAAAGTATTTCATTATGCAAAAAAAAGAAACATAACTATCTTTTCAACTCCTTTTGATATTGAATCACTGAAGCAATTAGAAACTCTTAACTGCCCTGCATATAAAATTTCATCAATGGATTTAGTAAATATTCCATTAATAAGAGAAGTTGCAAAAACAAAGAAGCCAATCATTCTTTCTACAGGTATGTCTGAATTAGCTGATATTTCAAATGCTGTTGAAACTATAATGGCATCAGGAAACACAGATATAGCATTATTACATTGTGTATCATCATATCCTTGTAGTCCAAATAACGTAAATTTGCCAAAAATTAAAAAATTAAAAGAGACCTTTAATACAATTGTGGGTTTTTCAGATCATAGCTCTGGAATTGACATTACATTATCATCAATAGCTATTGGAGCGAAGATCATTGAAAAACATTTTACCCTCGATAGAAAAATGGATGGACCAGATCACAATTTTTCTTTAGTGAAAGAGGATTTAAAAAAACTAATCAATGGAATAAGGAGAATTGAACATGCTCTGTATGACCATGGTTTTGGAGTACAATTGTGCGAAGTAGATACTGCACAAAATTTAAGAAGAAGTATTTTTATAGATAAAGACCTAAAAAAAGGAAAAAAAATAACACCTATGGATATCATTATTAAATCTCCAGGCATAGGAGTTCATCCTAAATATTATGACTTTGTAATTGGAAAGAAACTTTTAAGAACAAGACAAAAAGATGAGCCTCTGTTATGGGAAGATATAAGTTAATAACTACTTATGCCTCTAATAAAGTATACAGAAGACAAAAAACACCTAGCAGCACTTCTTAAAAGTATTAATAACAATTTAAAGAAAATTAAGAAAATAAAAAAAAATAAAGAAAAAATAATATTTACCATTGGTAGCACTGCTGGTGGCGGAAGAAAATCAAAACCTTATGACACCCCAATTAGAAAGTTAGATACTGCTTATGTCACAGGTGTGATTATTTATACTCAATGTCAGGCTATAATCGTAAGTAATTTGGTAGATGGAAAGGTTGACTACATTTTTGTTGATGCTGAAAAAAAATTGCCATCTCTAATTAATCCGGATTATAAATCACTCAAACATTTTAAGATTAAACTACCTGAATTCTCTAATGCAAAAGTAGAGTACGGGAATATAAGTGCAATATGTAATAACTTTATAAAAAAAAGTATGTTTTCACTTTATAAGGCTAATGACCTTACTGTTGAAGTAACATGGGAATTTTTAAATAATTATTTTACTGAATTAAGTGGAAAAAAAATTCTTATAATAGGATCAGGAAATATTGGAACTAAACTGTCATTAAAACTTGTAGAGTGTGGATCTGGAATATTTTTACATTCAAGTCGCGGAAAACAAAATCATATAGTCAGGGCTTTAAACGATATAACACATGATTCTCTTCTCTCAAAAATTAGGGTTCTAAAAAGAAAGAAATTATCAAGTCAAGTTGATGCTATTATTGGTTGTACAAATGCCCAGAAAGTCATAACAAAAAAACTCATTAAAAATCTTAATAAAGATGGAATAGTAATTGATGTAGGTAAGGGAAATATATCAATTGATGCGCTTAATTATTGTAAATTAAAAAAAATAAATACATGGAGGACTGATATTTCACCTATAATTCAATCAATGGTTACAAGCGGACAAAAAATGAAAAATTTTTATAATACATTTTATGGATATAGACAGATAAATAATATTGGCATTGTCTCTGGTGGATATATCGGAGAAAAAAATGACATAATAGTAGATAATTTTAATAATCCTAAAATTGTATACGGGGTATGTGATGGACTTGGTTCAAGATTACATAAGCTTAATAAAAAAAGTATGGAAAATATTAATATTTTGAAAAAATTTATAAAAAATAAAAGATAATGAAGGTTATAACAATAATTCCAGCTCGAGCTAATAGTAAAAGTATAAGAAATAAAAATATAAAAAAGTTTAATGGATTTCCACTTATTAAGTATTCTATAGATTATTCTATTAAATCAAGTCTTGTTAATAGGACGATAGTTTCAACTGAAAGTCAAAAGATAGCAAACATTGCCCTTAAATATGGTGCAGAAGTTCCCTTTTTAAGGCCTAAAAAATTAGCCTTAGATTATGTTCAAGATTACCCAGTAATTAAGCATGCTCTTTTAAAAATTGAAAAACTCTATGATGAAAAATTTGATATAATAATACTTCTAAGGCCAACTTCTCCATTAAGACCATCAAATTTAATTAAAAAATCAATTAATTTATTAAAAAAAACCCCTCAAGCGACTTCTGTGAGAGCAGTAACCATTGCAAATCAACATCCCTTTAGACAATGGATACAAGATGAAGAATATATTTATGCCTATCAACACAAAAAATTTTTGGGAAAAGAAGAAAATTACAATTTACCTAGACAAAAACTTCCTAAATCATATTGGCAAACAGGTGATATTGAAACTATAAGAAGATCAACTATTATAAAAGGAAGTATAAGTGGAAATAAAATTTTACCATTAGTTATAAGGAATGACCAAGTTCATGATATTGATTCCTTAAGTGATTTCAAAAAAGCGATGAGCAAATTAAAGTAATGCCAAAAATATGTATTGGAACAGCAAGTTTTACAAACCCTAAATATGGTTTTTGCAGTGCTAAAAGTGACAGGGAAAAAAACCAATTTTTTAAGATTTGTAAAGAAAATAAAATTGATGCATTTGACACAGCACCGAGGTATGAAGGTAGTGAAAATTTATTAGGTAATTTTCAGGATCAAATTAATTTTATTTCTACTAAGGTTGAAGGTATTGATCCTAATTTAAGTGAAGATAAGATTTATCGAGGTATAATTAATTCTATTGAAAGTTCTCTTATAAAATTAAAAAAAGATCGCTTAAATTTATGCTATTTGCATCAAAATGAATTAGAGATAATTTCAAATCAAAAAGTTATAAACGCATTAGAAAATGTTAGAAAAATAGGACTTATAGAAGAGTATGGAGCATCAATATACACATTAGAGGAACTTAAATGTGTACTAAATATGAAAAGGTTTGGTTGGGTACAAATCCCCCTTAACATTTTAGACACTTCATTTCTTCAAGAAATAAAAGTGAATAAAAATGAAATTAAAGTTGCTGCAAGATCAATAATCTTGCAAGGTCTCCTTTTAAGTACAGATAGTCAAAAGTCTGTATTAGAAAAATTTCCCAATTTTAATGAGTTTATGAATAAATTAAGAAACATTTCAAAAAAACTATCGATTCATCTTTCAACACTTTTAATTTCATATATTTTTTCATTAAAAGATTTAGATTTAGTAATAACTGGAACGTCTTCATCATCTAACCTACAAGAATTAATATCTGCATCAAAATTGCAGCTCGATAAAAAAACTGTAGGAATTTTAGATAAATTATCTTCTTTACCTAAAGAATGGACAAATCCTAAATTATGGTGAAAGATTAATCATGTCGAAAAAAATGTTCGATCTCTCAAATGAAGTAATTATAATTACTGGAGCGAGCGGTTTACTTGGTAAGCAGTTTTCGAATTTATTATTAAATCAAGGTGCTAGAGTTGTAATGCTTGATAAAAATATATCTAATAAATTAGGAAGCGACTTTTATTCACTTAGGAGTGATGTAACAAGTGCAGTATCTCTAAAGCAAGCATTAGCAAAAATTAAAAGTAATTTTTCTACTCCAACAGGTTTAATTAACTGTGCAGCAGTTAATGAATCGCCGAACAGCAATAATAGATCAAATAAATTAGAGCACTATTCAATTAAAAATTATCAAAAAACAATGGATGTAAATGTAAAAGGGGTCTTTTTATCATGCCAAATATTTGGTACAGAAATGGCAAAAAAAAGAAAAGGTTCGATTATTAATATCAGTTCTATTTATGGATTATTGTCACCAGATCATAGACTTTATCATAAAGGAAGCAAAAAATATTTTAAACCAATAGATTATTCAATTTCAAAATCAGCGATCATTAATCTTACAAAATATCTTTCTGTTTACTGGGCAAATGATAAAGTTAGAGTTAATAATTTAATTCTTGGAGGCATAAAAAGTAGTCAAGACAAGAATTTTGTGCGCAAATATTCAAATAGAGTTCCATTAGGTAGAATGGCTAACCTCGATGAATTTGACAGTGCTGTAGTATATTTATTATCTAAAGGGTCAAGCTATATGACAGGATCAGATATGATAATCGACGGTGGATGGACAGCGTGGTAATTTAAACATGAAAAATAACGCAGATAAAAGAGCAGTCGTAAAATTTCTTAGCAAAAAAAAAGTTGAAAAACGCATTTGGGGAGAGGAGATATTGCTGGCTTTGATACCAAAAGTTTTATCACTTAAAATACTTAAAATGAAAAAAGGAAGTAAGGGAAATTTACAATATCATCATAAAAAGAATGAATGTGGTTACATCCTATCTGGTAAATTAAAATTTACCTATCAAGTAAAAACTGGGACATTAAGAAGTAAAATTCTCTCTAAAGGAGACTGCTTTCATATTCCTCCAGGAGCAATTCATCAAGAACATGCTGTCACCGCATGTCAAATAATTGAGGCATCAACGCCACATTTTAATGATAGAGTAAGAGTAGAAAAAGTTTTTAATCTACCAGAATTAAAAGGTCTAAAATCGACTAAAAAAAATGAAGTGATATTAAAATGAGCAGAAACTTTAAGATAAATGAACTTACTATAGATGATCATAGTGAGAGTTTTGTTATTGCTGAGATCGGTCATAACCACAGAGGATCCGTTGATGATTGTATGAAACTTTTTAAATCTGCAAAAGACTCTGGTGCAAATGCAGTAAAATTACAAAAAAGATCTAACAGGAATTTGTATACCAAAGCAATGTATAATTGGATTTATACAAGTGAAAATTCATATGGAAAAACATACGGAAAGCATCGAGAGGCACTAGAGTTTAATTTAGAACAATACAAAGAATTAAAAAACTACGCTGAAGAGTTAGGGCTAATATTTTTTGCCACACCCTTTGATATTGAAAGTGTTGACTTTTTGGAAGAATTAGATCTGCCTTTATATAAAATATCATCATCAGATTTAAAAAACTTCGAACTAGTTAAATATATTGCTGAGATGCAAAAGCCAACCATTTTAAGTACTGGTGGAGCTAATATGAAAGAAGTTATAAACACTTATGATTTAATTAATAAGGTCAATAAAAATCTATGTATAATGCAGTGTGTTTCGAGTTATCCAGTAGATTATTCTGAGCTAAATTTAAATGTAATAAGCACATTTAGAAAAGAGTTTCCAGATACCGTGATAGGTTTCTCATCACATGACTCTGGTGTAACGTCTGTCTTAAGCGCTTATCACCTAGGCGCACGCATTTTTGAAAAGCATTTTACTTTAAATAGAGCATGGAAAGGTACTGACCATGCTTTTTCACTCGAGCCTATGGGTTTAAAGCGTATAGTTAGAGATCTTAGTCGTGCGAGAATAAGCCTTGGAAATGGTACAAAAGAGCGAATTAAAAATGAAGAGAAGCCAATGAGTAAGATGGAAAAAATTATTGTTGCTTATAAAAAAATTGAAAAAGGAGCAATTTTAAAAAAAGAACTACTTTGCGTAAAAATACCCTCTCCTGATGAATTAGATAAAGACTGTTTCTCGCCTGACAAAATTAATAAATTAATTGGAACTCGAATAAATTCGCAACTTGAAAAAGATGAGCCAATTAAAAAAAATGTTTTAGAAAATGTATAAAAGTAATTGTTTAGCAATTATAGGTTTAAGGTCTGGGTCTAAAAGTATTAAAAATAAAAATATTATTTCTTTCAAGGGTAAACCACTGGTTTATTGGATAATTCAAGCCGCAAAAAAATCAAAAAAAATTAATAAAATAATTGTGTCAACAGATAGTAAAAAATATGCAAAAATTTGTGAGAATTTAGGTGCTGAGGTTCCATTTTTAAGACCAAAAAAAATTAGTGGCGATAAATCACTTGAGATAGAATACATAATTCATGCATTGAAATGGTTAAAGAAACATCAAAAATATACACCAGAATATGTTGTAAGACTGCAAGCCACTTCACCTCTACAAAATGCAAAAGAAATTGATCAATCAATTAGGGCGCTTGAATTGGACAAAAAAGCAACATCTTCAATGGTTGTATACAAATCATCAATTATACCCACTAAGTCAATGAAAATGTCAAAAAATAATAAATATTTATCTCCATATTTCAAAGAAGTGAATTCGCTCGAGATAAAAAACAGACAATCTTTTCCTAGTGCATTCTATAGAGGTAATGTAATAACTAGTAGAAGAAATCTATTGATAAATAAACGCCAACAAATTGGTAAGCGTTGTAAACCAATTATTATTCCTGAAGAAAGAGGAATAGATATAAACACTAAATATGACTTGTTTGTTGCTGAAAAAATAGCTCAATTAATCTAATTAATACATCTTATCTAAATTTTTTCTCATAAAATTATTCCAGTCACTTTTCCAATTTTTATTCATACTTACATGCATTTTCATAAATGGATCAATTTTATTTAAAGCAATTTTCCATCTTTTTTTATCTTTAAGAAAAAAATTTAAATTTGATGCTGCCGATTTGCCATTAGCACTTAAAATTTTATTATTTTTCAATAGATTTGAGAGACTGCTATAAGTACTAGACCATCTACTTGGTTCATATAGAGCAACAGTTGGAATATTAAAGGCAAGACTTTCAATAAATCCTGTCGAAGTAACATCCCAGACAACCGCATCTACTTCACCAAATTTATCTACAGGCTTTACAGATTTGTTGCTTAATATAGTAATTTTTACGTTAATCGAGTTTAACAACTTAAATAGCGGATCTCTTTCAAATACATCGTCTCTATGGATAATAACTACCTCATTTATTCCTTGTGGTAAGTTAGATAGAAATTGAAATACAAATGTTCTTAATTTTTTTATACTAAAATCGTTTGAATTTCCGCCAAGCTTTTCGTCAAGCATAAGCAATTTCGATAATGGTATTAAAACTTTTCCAGATTCTTTTTTTCTTTTTTTTAGACCTCTCATGAATAGAGATGATAAGTATGGATTAGGAAGAGGAATTATTTTTGTTTTTAAATTAAATTTTTTAAATTCAGCAGGTATATTTTTCCATCCTGAACTTAAATAGAAATCAGATAGGAGAATATCTCTTGTAAAAAAGTTAGGCATGGATTTTTCATACCCAATTAGACCACTGTGTTGAACGGTAATAATTGGTATTTCCTTATATTTACATACTGAAGTAAAAAAATTAGCGTGAAGATAATCTTTTAACCCGCCACCAATCGAAATATATCCTTTAGACTTAGGGCTCACATATTGTTTATAATTATTAAAATTTTTTTCAACATCTTCTACTATTACATTTGGCAATAATCTAGATATAAGATCTGAAAATTTTTTTATAGCATTTGCATTGATTAGATTATGATCAATTGAATTTTTTAAATTATTATAAAAAATATTTGAAATTTTCATTCTTTTTTCTTTATCATTAATTTTTAGACAATTTCTATTAATAAGATCAGGTATATCTTGAAAATCTATATGCAATTCGTTTAAATTTTCTAATCTTTTAAGCGTTGGTTTTATATAATATCCACGAAAATCCTGCTCTATTTTTGTTTTAAATTTAAATTTTAGCTGTTCAAATTTACTAATAATTTTTTTTTTATATGATGAGTCTAAATGTGAAATAATTATCTTATCATTGCAGCCAAGAACAATTCTAAATATAGCCCATTGGAAATTTTGATTATGGTATCCAAATCTTTTAGAAAGATCATTATTACTTTCACTGGTTTGAAATCTATAAATATTCTTTCTTGGATATATTCTTATATCTTTCTTTTTATTTAATATTTTTAGTCTTATTAACTTTGTCAAAAAAATTTCGATAAAAAACCTTATAGTGTCTAAATAAATCGGTATCATGCTATGAATATTATTTTTAAAACTTAGTTTTATAATTTCTTTAGTAATCTTGAGTGAAATTTTAAAAGATAAATCATGATATTTTTTTTCTAATCTGTATTGATCTTTAGAATTAAGATTTTTGATATTTTTAATATTCACAGATGACCCAAAATAATCATTGAAAATAGGGAATCTATAATTATTGTCTTTTTTTTTAATTAATGTGCCGTCTCCATTAGGCGTGATAAGTCTCATATTTTTCATTAATATCTTTAAATATTATATATATATTGTATATACTTACCTTTATTTCTTATTAAATATAACGAAAAATAATATCATATATGGAGTCCATTTCGGAAAATAATTTTGATTTATTTGATGTAGTTAAAAAACTATTTAAGTCATTTTTAAATCATTACGTATCTGTAATTTCGATTTTTATTTTATTTGCTGTTGCAGGCTATCTTTTAGAGGGAAGAGTGAAAAATGAAGAGTATAGATTCTCTGTTCCTGTTTCAAATACATCAAAAGTTTATGATCCTCTATATTTTTCTGTACGTAACTTACTCGTAGATAGTTTATACAATGGAGAAGCTGCAGCTATAAAACCGCTAAATGCATCTAATTATATAAATGAATATAATATAAACTTAACAAATTTTTTTAAACCTGAAACAAGAGCCTTGTTTTATATTGATGAAGTAAAGTCACAAAATTTTACTGAAATATTAAAAAGAATTGAAAACCAAAATTTTAGATTAATAAGCATTACTTTTAGTAAAGACTCAAAAAAATTAAATATTTTTTTTGAAAATAATAAAGTGAATGATAATCCCCCAACTGATGAGTCCAAGCTACAATATAGCTTATTTTTCATGAAAGAATTAAATGATAGAATAAATAATAAATATAAGGAAATAGCATCAAAATCTCTCGATGAATATGCAACAAATATATACAATTATGTTAATTCTCTCAATCCCACTGAAAAATTCAATACTAACGCAGCAAATTATGTAACTGATCTAAAAAAAGAAATATTACTACTTGAATCGTTTGAAACAATGACAGGTCAGGATACGTCTATTCTTTCTTCAGGTACAATAAGTGCAAGTGCCAACCCTTTGCAGTTGGAGAAAATTAAAACTCACAAACTGAATGTTTTAGAGCTAATTGAGGAGCTTATTTTAAATAATAATATAAACGAAATGAGTGAACTTCTTTATATGATACCAGAATTAACATATCATGAAAATTTAAAAAAGAACGAAGAAGTGTACCAAAATTTACTGCTGCAGATTCAAAAAACCACACAAATATTAATGGCTTCTGAGTTGGTAAATTATAGTATGAATGAAATTCAACTAACAGATTATAAAACTGGAAATGACCTCTTTGTAATTTTTATTTTTGGTGGTTTTTTTGTATGTGTCATTTATTTATTTTATCTCTCTTATAGAAAAGAAATATTAATGTCGCTATGAAGGTTAAAAAAATAGCTAGTTACAAGTGTTTTTTTTTTGATTTTGATGGTGTACTCACCAACAATAAAGTTATTACGAATAATTTAGGAAATGAGTATGTTATATGTAACAGATCAGATGGGCTATACTTCAATATTTTAAAAAAATTAACAAATCATATTTTTATAATATCAACCGAAAAAAATAGAGTTGTTTCTGCTAGATCAAAAAAATTAAAAATTTCATCTTATCAAGGTGTAAAAAATAAATTACAGCTCATCAAAGAAATATCAAAAAAAAACAAATTCAATTTAGAAGAAAGCGTTTATATAGGAAATGATATAAACGATTATTTAGCTATGCAGGAATGTGGTTTAGCTATTTGTCCTGCCGACAGTCATAAAATTATAAAAAAAATATCTTTAGTACTGAAAAGAAAAGGAGGTGAAGGAATAGTATCGGAAATAATAGAGGATATTTTTAAAATAAATATTAAACAATATATCTAAAGATATTTAATATTAATGACAAATGATCGAATAAATAATTCAATTAATAAATTTGCAGAGTTTCTTGAAACCTGTCGACTATCTAAAAATAAAGTTAAGTTAACGTCAAATAGTGAATCAACTCCATTCGCATTGTGTTTTTACATCTTTTGTTTAAATTTAATTGGTGATAAAGACCAACTTAATAAATTTAAGTTTGATTGGGATGATGAGTTGAGACGAAACTTAACTTTATATAAAGATACAAGAAATAAATCGGGCGTCAAACTTGAATTAGATAAACCATATTTGCAGCTTTTGACCTTTACACTTAGCGCGCTAAGCATAATTGATACTTTAAAAAATAATCCTTTAGAAGAGAATACAATTTTCGTAAAAAATATTGATATTAAAAGAAGATTAAATTTATTTGGAGCATCTAAAGGCTTGCCTAAATCTGGTAATTTTGCCATGTTTTATGGTGTATTACTAATTCACTGTAAAGAATATTTAAATTGTAATGTGGAGTCAAAAATAGATGATTGGGTTGATTACCACTTAAAGAGTATAAATAGATTTGGCTTTTGGGGAAGTTTTAATTCTATGTCTCATTTGCAATTTCAAAATGGCTATCATCAATACGAGATTTTTAATTATCTAAAAATCGAGAATCCATTGATTAGTAATGCAATAAAAAATATTCTAGCGCTTGCCGATGAAAACGGACATTTTGCACCTTATATTGGTGGTGGCTCATGTTATGACTATGATGCGATATTCATTTTGTCACAGTGTAAAAACACAAATTATTATAATGATGTAAAAAACTTTTTTGATTCAAATATAAACAAACTAATTCAATTACAAAATAATGATGGGGGATTTTGTGAGTCAAAACAAGTAAGGCCAGTTGACTACAGTTATTTTATAAAGTTCATAAACCATGTCCTTGCTTCAAAAGGCACTGCCAGGTGGGAGAGATTAAGACAGATGGTCACATTGCTAAGGCCAAGGTATAACAGAATAAACACTCATTGGTCAACTTACTCAAGACTATGGAATGAATCTAGTTTATGGGATAGTTGGTTTAGATTGATGGCCATTGCAAAAATAGACGATCTAATAAACAATAAATCCAGATGGAATTACATTAATTATCCTGGTTTAGGTAGCTAAATGTTATACTTTTTATTTACAAGTATCTATGCATTGATTTCGTTAATTTTTGTTAAAATACAATCAAATTCAAATTCCAATCATTTTGATAAAGAACTGGGTTTATACATATATTTTAGCTTATCCATCTTCATAATTTTTTTTCTCGGTCTTAGAGGGAACGAAGATGAATATACAAGAATCTTTTTATTTGTTCCTGATATAAAAAATTTATTTGCAACTGGGGAATTCGCTTCAATTACATATCATAATCTTATTATCCAGAGGGGTCCTATAATAATATTTTTTATGTCATTACTTCAAACAGTTGGAATTAGTTCACAGGCATTCTTATTTTTTACTGTCTTTACGAGCCTAATTATAAATACTATTTTTTTTCGAATTTTTTCAAAGTATTTTTTTATAGCATTTTTATTATATCTGGTGCATGGCTTAATATTTAAGGAATGGATAGGGATTAAAGCTGGGCTGATAAGCGCATTATTACTTCCGGTTATTTATTTTTTATCTAATAAAAAAAATACGATTGCTTTTATTATTACAATTATCTCATCACTTATTCATTATCTTGCTATTATAAAAATTATTTTATTCTTTTTGGATCGTAAATTCAGCCGTAATATTATTCTCTCAGTTTTATTTTTATCAATTTTAATTGAGCTATTAGACGTACCATATTTAGTCTTTAGTATTTTTAATAATATTAATTATCTTCCAGATTATATATTTTATTATATCAATTCAGAGGCCTATGGTTATGATGCAGGATTATTTAGAGCTAAGACAATTCAACAAATAATAACGTTAGTATTATTATTATATTTAGTGCATGATAATTACCTATTTCAGAAAGATAAATATTATAATCTACTCATAAATAGTTACGTAATTAGTACCCTAGCTCTAATATTATTTTCTTTTACGGCTGTCCTATCGAATCGCATCAATGGACTTTTTATTATTGTTGAGCCTATACTAATTACATATTTCATTTATGTTTTTTCCAATAAAAGAATTGTATCTACAATATTGGTTATATTTGCTTTATTTGTATCTTACTTAAATTACATACATTTAGATCGTATTTCACCATATAAGTTTCTCATAGATAAAAAAGATTATCTTGAGCATGAAAGAATCATGGATGAAATCGAAAGAGATCAATTAAAAATATAGTGATGAATTTATATTATATTTCCTCATCTTCCTTACCTTCTCGAGCCGCAAACTCTATTCATACAATCAATATGTGTAAAGCATTTAAAAAATATAAATTAGATATTTCATTATTTTTGACAGAAACAAAAAAAAATTCCAAACAAATTAAAGATTTAAAAAAAAATAAAATAAAAATAAAGAGTCTAATAAGTCCGACAAAAAGGGGAGTTGAATTACTAAATTGTTTAATTTCTATTTCAATATACTTTTGCGACAAATTTATGAATAATAAACCAGATATAGTTATCTCAAGAAATATATTTGGCGCTTATTTCTTTCATTTTTTTACTAAAACAAAAATAATATATGAAACGCATATACCTGAATTAGGCATTAGAGGAAAAATTCAAAAAACTTTATTTAAAGATTCCAGTTTAAAGAAAATTGTAATATCTGAATCTCTATTGCGTGAAATCTATAAACATCATAAAATTGCTCTAAATAATAAAATAAAAAAAAGTGTTATAATTCTTCACGACGGTGCATTTAATTTATTTTCAAACAAAGTCCCTAAAAAATACAAATTATCTTTTGAGAAAATTAAAAAAAATCTATCGACTAACAAAAATAAAGTTAGTTTAGTTGGTTATTTCGGGCATTTACACAAGGGAAGAGGCATAGAACTTATTTTAGAATTAGCACAACTTAGGCCAAACTTTACTTTTCTTGTTTTTGGAGGTGCAGAGAGCGATATTGAGAAATTTAAGAAAATCTGTACGCCTAAAAATATATATATTATGGGTTTCTACGAACATGAGATGGTTAGATACTTCATGACAAAAATGGATGTTTTATTAATGCCTTATCAAAAGAAAGTTTTTCTTAAAAAAAATCAAATAAGTACAGAAAAGTGGATGTCACCTTTAAAACTGTTTGAGTATATGTCATCAAAGAAACCAATTATTTCCTCAAATATCAAAGTTTTAAAAGAAGTTTTAGAAAATAAAAAAAATTCATTATTAGTTGAGTCAGACAATAAATTTGAATGGGTAAAATCTATTGATTTACTAATTAAAAATAAAAAACTTTCAAAAAAACTGGCATTTAATGCATATACGTCTTTTAAAAATAATTATACGTGGGATATAAGAGCAAAAAAAATTCTAGAGTTTGTTAATGTTAAGTAAAAAAAATATCTTTATTATTATTCCAAAGATAGACAATACATCTCCTATAAACGGAGCTTTAACACTCGGAAATTTACTTGCTAAAGACTACAATGTTAGCTTAGTTTCGCTAAATAGTAATTTTAATAATAAAAATAAAATTAACGGTAAAATAAATTTAATTTCTCTTAGAAAGGAAAAAACATTTTTTCAAAAAATTATTAAACTTATTTCTATAATAAAAAAAAATGAAGCAAATAAAAACAATACAATATCTATCTCATTTACG
>CACCND010000008.1 GCA_902547315.1 uncultured Pelagibacteraceae bacterium
TAATGGTTTCTGCGGGCAGGTATATACTGATCTCTTAAATAAAATTGATAATTCATACGAGGTTATTACATATGATATGCGTGGTCATGGTGAAACCGATTTAATTGCAGACTCTAATAAACTAAAATCCTGGTATACTTTCAGAGATGATCTAGAGCAATTAGTTGAAAAACATAGTGAGCCGGTTACTTTGTCAGGCCATTCAATGGGAGGCACTGCAAGTTTGTTGCTAGCTCTTTCAAAACCTAAATATGTTAAAAAACTTATTCTAATAGATCCAGTCATATTGCCATTGCGTTATATCATTTCATACAAGCTATTGCAGATTGTTAATCTTGCTTATTTAGCAAGTCCTCTTTCAAAGAATGCTTTGATTAGACGTAATTTGTGGAATAGCAAAGCTGAAGCTCATAAATATTTTTCAAGTAAGCCTCTTTTTAAAAATATCAGTAAAGAGATAATAACGGACTATGTGCAATATGGACTTAAAAAAAATGACCAAAATAAATATGTTTTAAAATGTGACCCACGCTGGGAGTCAGCTTGCTTTAAACTTACCTCGCACGAGGTTTGGTTCGATTTAAAGAAAATTAATATTCCAATTAAGATTATACTTACACCTAATAGCGTTGTCTGTAATGAGACAAGCCAAAACAGAATCAAAAAATTAAATCCTCAAACTGAAATTTGTTTTATTGATGATACATCGCACATGCTCCCACTTGAAAAAACTGAGGATGTTGCAAGTGAAATTAATAATTTTCTCTCCTAACTAAACCTGTTCTTAACAAAACAAATAAGGTATGTTTAGCCAATGGAAAATTTTGCGAAATTAGTGTCATCTGTATGGAACCAAGGAGTTTTTGGTATCGATCTGAACAATATTTTAGTCGCAATAGCAATACTTCTAATATTTACAATTTTAAGATCAGTTTTTTCAAAAATTGTGATTGGTAGATTAAAAGTTGTTGTAAAAAAATCCAAGACTAAGATTGACGATACTATGCTTGAGGCCTTTGACGGCCCTCTCAGATTTTTTCCTTTAGTAATTGGCGTATATATAAGCACTCAATATTTAAATTTAAATACAACTCTTGAACTATTTGCTGCAAATTTAAATCGTTCACTCATCACAATTCAAATATTTTGGTTTTTATACAAAATTATTGATCCTATTTCATCATTTATTCACAAATTGGGAGAATTGCTAACAAACGATCTTATCGATTGGGGGGTAAGAATTCTAAAATTCTTTATATTTGTAATTGGAGCAGCTGCAGTTTTAGAAATATGGGGAATAAAGGTTGGACCAATTCTTGCTGGACTTGGACTTCTCAGTGTAGCTGTGGCTTTGGGTGCCCAAGATTTATTTAAAAATCTGATATCAGGAATTTTAATTTTATTAGAGAAACGATTTCAAAATGGAGATTGGATTAAAGTTGAAAACATTGTTGAAGGGGTAGTAGAAAAAATAGGTTTTCGGTCCACATTAGTTAGAAGATTTGACTCTTCACCCGTTATGGTTCCAAATTTTAATTTTGCTGAAAATGCCGTCACAAATTTCAGCAATATGAAAAGTAGACGTATATATTGGAATATAGGCTTAGAATATAGAACAACACGTGACCAGTTGCGAAAAATTAGAGATGAAATAGATGACTACATCACAAACGATGGTAATTTTGTGAAATCTTCTGAACAGCCATTGTTTGTAAGAATTGAAAAGTTTTCAGATAGTTCAATTGATTTGTTAATTTACTGTTTTGCAACAACTACAAATTGGGGGGAATGGTTAGAGATCAAGGAAAAATTAGCTTTAGAAATAAAAGAAATTGTTGAAAAAAATGGCGCTGGCTTCGCTTTCCCTTCTCAATCAATTTATATCGAAAAAAATTAAAAAGACTCGCATTCAAAAAGCTTCTGGATGTTCAATTTATCATTTTGAAAATATTGTTTTTTAGCTTTTTCTGATGCAGTTTCTTTTTTATCGATTACTTCAAATAAATAATCCAAGTGAACGGTTTCATCATCTCCATATAAATTTTTCTTACCTCGCCTCTTAAGTCCCTCAAATGAGATATTCAAAAGTTTCCCTGCTAATTCCCAACCAGTTTTGTTCTTATACAAGGAATTGAGTCCATTTGATAAAACATGATTCCTAAATTCAATTAAATCGTCATATTTAAATTCACTAATCATTTTGAATGTTTCTTCTAATGCATCTTCTTGATATAAAATGCCTGTCCAAAAAGCTGGTAAAGCGCAGAGTGTATTATAACTTCCTGCATCAGCGCCTCTCATCTCAATAAAAGTTTTTAACCTTACTTCAGTAAAGATAGTAGAGATATGATTTATCCAATCTTCAATTAAAATATCATCAGGCGCAAATTGATTATTTTTTCCATCCAAAAGATCTTGAAATGTATACTTTGTGCAATTGTGGTAATTATTATTTCTAATGATTGAATATACAGGAACTTGCAAGGCATAATCAACGTATTCCTCAAAGCTCAAAGTTTTTTCAGTCAAAAACTTTGGAATACCAGTTCTGTTTGGATCAGTTTTTGTCCAAACATATCCTCTGTAAGTTTCAAAACCAGAAAGCTTTGAATTTTTAAATGGTGAGTTTGAAAATAAGCCTGTCACAATTGGCTGAATGAATGCAGATACATTAATTTTTCTTTGCATATCACTTTCTGATATATAATCGAAATTAGCCTGAACTGTTGCTGATTGATACATCATTTCTAGACCTAATTCAGAAATAGATTTCATATAAGGAGTCATAATCTCTGAATATCTTTTCTTTGGAACCATTGGCACATCTTTTAACTCACCAATTGGGAAGAAGCCCAGTCCTAAAAAACCAATTTTATATTTTTCTTCTAGTTTTTTTGTGAAAGCGAGGTGATTATTTATTTCCTTACAAGTGTCGTGGATCGTTTTTAGAGGCGCTCCTGATAATTCAAATTGACCGCCGGGTTCAAGAGTTATACTTGCCCTATCTTTATTGAGTGCAATAATATTTTCGTTCTCTGTTACCGGTCTCCAACCATCCTGAATAAAGTCCTCAAAAATTGAGTTAATACTTACATCGCCGCTATAGGGAACTAAATTTAAATCACTTTTGTGGTAAATAAATTTTTCATGCTCCGTACCTATTTTAATTTCAGAGGTATTCTTAATACCGTTTTCAAAATATTTTATTAGATCACTCTTGCTAAGCATTATAAATTTTGTCCATAATAATTGAAGTAGCAGTAATTGCAGCAGTTTCTGATTTTAAAATATTTGGTCCAAGTGTAACGCCAATAGATTTTTCCTTTGATTTCAAACTTTCATACTCTTTAGCTGAAAAATCTCCTTCAGGTCCTATGATTATACCAACAGTCTCGTTTTTGGTTAGTTTTATATTTTTTATATTTTCCTTGTTGTTATCGAGCGAGCAAAATAAATAATTTGCTAGAGAGTTGTCATTAATCATAGAAGCAAATGATATAGGTTTATTAATTTTTGGTATTTTATTTCGATTAGACTGCTCGCACGCTTCAATAGCAATAAGATTCAGTCTTTCAAAATTGATATTCTTCATATTAGTTCTATCCATAATTACTGGTTGAAAAATTGAAATTCCAATTTCTGAGCACTTTTGTATCATGATTTCTAAAGGTGTCCGTTTTATCGGAGAAAAAAATAGAGTTATATTATGATTTTCACTTTTGATTTTTTCATGATCAATTATTTCTAATTCACATGTTTTTTTTGTAATATCAATGACTCTAGTCAAAAAAAGTAGTTCACGGTTGAAAACAGAAACATAATCATTTTTTTTTGTTCTCAGGACACTCTTCAAATAGTGTATCTGGTCAGCATCAAGAATGATTTGATCATTTGAATTTATTTTTTTATCTACAAAAATTCTGTTTTTAATTTTTTTCATATATATATTGGTTATATCATTATTTATTTTATAAAGATAAGTTGAAAAAATATTCACAATTATTGCGTCTAGAGCAGCCTGTTGGTTTTTTTTTACTAATGCTACCGTGTTTTTGGGGCGTGCTTGCTGCCTCAAATTCCTACCAGCACTTATGGAGCAATATTTACTTATTTTTTATATTTGCAATCGGATCAATTGTTATGAGATCGGCTGGATGTATTATTAATGATTTTTTTGATAAAGATCTAGACAAACATGTATCAAGAACATCTCAAAGACCACTCGCTAATGGTACAATTTCCTCTTTTGAAGCTTTCATAATTTTTTCAATACTTAATTTAATTGGTCTCATAATATTGCTATCTCTAAATTTGCTCGCCATTATTATTGGTTTAATTTCTTTTGTGTTGTTTATTTTTTATCCTTTAATGAAAAGAATAACTTATTGGCCACAGCTTTTCTTAGGAGTCACATTTAACATCGGCTGTTTGATCGGATATGCCACTGTTGAAAATCAATTAAATACTCAAATTATGTTATTGTATCTTGCTGGTATTTTTTGGACTTTGGGCTATGACACAATATACGCACACCAGGATCGAGAGGATGACTTAAATATTGGAATAAAATCTACTGCAATTTTATTTGGTGATAATACTAAGCAGTGGATCATCTTTTTCTATAGTTCGATGGCATTGTGTTTGATTTTATTCGGACTATTGCATGATCAGAATATCTACTTTTTTATTTCACTGATCTTTGTTGTTGCTCATTTGTTTTACCAAATAAAAAGACTAGATATAGATAATAAAAGCAAATGTTTAAGAATTTTTAAAAGTAATCAATACTTAGGATTGATAGTTGCTCTAACCCTATTTATAGGTATTTTATAATTATGAATTTTGAAGAAACAGCTCAAAATATAATAGATTTAACTCTCAAAGCAGGAGCATCTGATTGTGACGTTGTACTTGCTAAGTCTCATGGTAAGTCAATTAGTTGTAGATTTCAGAAAATAGAAGATCTAGATGAGTCAAACGAAAAAACAATCGGTATTAGAGCATTAGTTGACCAACGCCAGGCTTTTGTTTCATCTTCGGACATTGAGACTGATAATGTTGATAAACTTATTACAAAATGTGTTGAAATGGCAAAATTAGCACCAATTGATGATACTGCTGTACTTGGAGATAGTTCCATGTTTGAACATGATGCACCAGACCTAGATTTATTCGAGAAAGAAGAAGTAAATACCGAAACATTAATTGAAGCTGTTAAAGAGTGTGAAGATGCTGCTTTGTCAGTCAAAGGAATTACAAACTCTGAAGGCGCTGGTGCTTCTTCTTCTAAAGGAGAGTTCTTTCTTGCAACAAGTAATGGCTTCCAAGGGGGATATCAATCATCAAGCAGTTCTGTATCTTGTTCAGTTCTTGCAGGGCAGGGCCAAGACATGGAAAGGGATTACGAATATGCCGTGAAAAGACATATAAGTGATTTACCAAGTGCAAAGGAGATTGGTTTAACGGCTGCAGAAAAAACTCTGAAGAGACTTAATGCAAAAAAAATCAGTTCAACAAAATTGCCTGTTGTTTTTGACAAAAGAATTAGTAATGATCTACTTGGTTATCTAGCAAGTTCAATATCGGGAACGTCAATTGCTAGAGGTACAAGTTTTTTAAAAGATAGTTTGGGAAAACAAATATTTAATAAAGATGTAACAATTATTGATGATCCTGCAATTAATAGGGGGCTTGGATCTAAGCCATTTGATGGTGAAGGTGTAAAAGTTGAGAAAAGAGAATTAGTTTCAAACGGTAAACTCAATACCTGGATTTTAAATACATCAACTGCAAAAAAATTAGGGCTTAAGACTACTGGAAATGCATCAAGATCAGTTGGTTCTCCACCTGGTGTATCTACATCTAATTTATATATGACAAATGGTTTAAAAAGTTATGATGATATTTTATCATCAATTAATTATGGATTTTATGCGACTGAATTAATCGGTATGGGAGTAAATTTAGTCACAGGAGATTATAGTATGGGGGCGTCAGGTATGCTTATAGAGAATGGGGAAATAACTCATGCTGTAAGTGAAGTGACAATTGCATCAAACCTCATAGAAATGTACCAAAATTTAACTGTGGCAAATGACTTAGAGTTTAGGTACAGAACGAATGCCCCAACTATACTAATAGAAAGTATGACCTTGGCTGGAAAGTAAGAATATTCCCCATTTCTTAAGATTTTATTTCAATTTTCTATAATAGTATTATGAATACTTTTTCATGAATGGATTAGAAATATTAAATAGGCTTTTTAAGGACAGCATAAAGCCCTATACATTTAAGTTATTAAGCTCACTTTTTTTTATGGTGATAATAGCTTTGTCAACTGGAGCGACTGCTTGGTTGCTTGATCCTGCAATTGACAGAATCTTTTTAAATAAAGATGAAGCAATGATAATTATAATTCCACTAGCAATAATCTTTACATTACTAATTAAAAGCCTTGCTACATACGTACAAATAGTCATTCTAAATGGCGTAGCGCAAAACATAATTGCTGATACTCAAATAAAATTATTCAAAAAAATAATTAATGCTGATCTTGCATGGCTTCATAAAATTCACTCAGCTAAAATAATATCTAATTTTCTTTATGATGTTACTCTTCTGCAAGACTCTGTGAGTAGTAGTTTAGCAAATGGTATCAAAGATATTTTAACTTTGCTTTGTTTAATTGGAGTAATGTACTACCAAGATTGGAGACTTGCCACAATATCGATAATTGCTTTTCCTTTAGTTGGAATTCTAACAAGGCGCTTAGGTAAACGAATAAAAAAAGCCTCTACCGAAACACAAGAGGAAACAGGCGTTCTAGCATCTATTCTATCCGAAAATCTTGATGGAACTCGTATCGTTAAAGCATATCAGCAAGAAAACCAAGAACTAGAGAAACTAAGTCAATCGGTTTTTAGAAGAATGCGAAAAATTCTCAAAGGAATTAATGCAAGAGGTGCTGCGTCACCTTTTGCAGAATTTCTAGCAGGTTTTGGCATAGCAGGTGCACTTTATTACGCAGGCTTAAGAGGGTTGCAGGGTGAATTAGCTTTAAATGAATTCGTTTCTTTTTTGGGCGCGATGATGCTAGCCTTTCAACCTCTAAGACGTTTAGCGTCAATTAATGCAACTTTACAGGAAGGTTTTGCAGCGGCAATAAGGGTATTTGCTCTTTTGGACCAAGAAAGTTTAGTTAATGAAAAAATTCATGCTGCTGATTTGATAGTTAATAAACCAAAAATTTCATTTGAAAATGTAACATTATCTTATGAGGGACAACAGAAATCAGCTCTTAAAAAAATTAATATTGAGATACCACATGGAAAAACAACAGCGTTGGTTGGTCCCAGTGGATCGGGAAAATCCTCAATTCTCAATCTTATACCAAGATTTTATGACCCAGATGAAGGCAATGTAAAAATTGATGATCAAAATATCAGAGAATTAACAATAAGCTCTCTTCGTTCATCAATTGCTCTAGTAAGTCAAGAACCAATTCTTTTTGATATGACTATTTACGAAAATATTTTATATGGTAAACCTCAGGCAACCGCAGAAGAAGTAATAGAATCTGCAAAGGCTGCAGCAGCACATGATTTTATTCAGCAACTTCCAAACCAGTATGATACAATAATTGGAGAGAAGGGATACAGTCTTTCTGGAGGTCAAAAACAAAGAATTTCAATTGCAAGAGCATTTCTAAAAAATGCTCCAATACTTCTATTAGATGAAGCCACTTCAAGCCTTGATACAGAGTCGGAACATCTTGTTCAAAAAGCTGTCAGCATTTTGATGAAAGATCGAACCACTTTAGTTATCGCTCATAGACTAAGTACTATTATCAATTCGGATCAGATAATTGTACTAGAGGATGGTCAGGTAAAAGAAATAGGAAATCATAACAACCTATTAGATAAAAATGGTATTTATAAGAAATTATATGAGCGTGAGTCTTGATATAAATGCTAAAATATTTGACAAGTTTTCATACCACACAAAAATTGATTTCAAGACTAGGGGCATTGTATGTAATAATAGTTTATAAAACTTCTTCCAAAAAATTAAAAAATAGAAAAAAAATTGAAATGCTTTTGAGCAAAAAGAATTCATTTATATATGCATTTTGGCATGATCAATTATTAATGTGTCCCTTAAGTTGGCAGAGCGATTCAGCTATTAAAGTTTTAATTTCGAAACATAGGGATGGTGATATTGTAGCAGGTTTAATCTCTCATCTTGGATTTGATGCAATTAGAGGATCAACGCATCGTGAAGGAAAAAAAAGAGATAAAGGAGGTCTATTATCAGCTCGTAAGATGATAAAGTCACTTAAAAGTGGTATTAATATTGGAATTTCTCCTGATGGCCCAAAAGGCCCCCGACATAAAGTGAGTGATGGGATAGTCGATATTTCCAGATTAAGTAAAGCGCCAATATTACCAGTAGCTTTAGGATTTAAGAAAAAATGGGTACTTAAGACTTGGGACAAATTTATCATACCAAAACCGTTCAATGAAATAAAAATAATTTGGGGAGATCCAATGCCATCACTTAAAAACAAAAAAAATAAAAATCTTTTTAGGGAAAAGCTAGAAAAAGAAATGAATAAACTTACTATTAGAGCAAATAAATAATAAACAAAATGATTGTATATAAGATATATAGAATACTTACAAATATTTTAACTATCATAATACCGTTGTATGTAAGAAATAGAATTAAAAATGGAAAAGAGGACAATGAAAGAATTTTAGAGAGGTATGGGCAAAGTAATTTACTAAGAAACAAAGGGAAAGTTATTTGGTTTCATGCAGCTAGTATTGGTGAAAGTCTATCAATTTTGCCCTTAGTTAAACATTTCAATAATGATAAATCAATTAGTCAAATTTTAATAAGTACAGGGACAGTAACGTCTGCTAAAATTCTTAAAAAAAAAACTAATAAAAAAATAATACACCAATATATACCTTACGATGTTCCACATTATATTGATAAATTCTTATCACATTGGAAACCATCAATTGCAGTTTTTGTTGAGTCAGAAATTTGGCCAAATTTTATATATGAATTAAAAAAAAGGAATATTAAATCAATTATAATAAATGGGAGGATGACACCCAATAGTTTTAAAAAATGGTCATACTCAAATAAATTTTCAGAATTTTTATTTTCACACTTTGATGCTTGCTGTGCGCAAAACAACGATAGTGCTTTTTTTTACAAAAAATTGGGGATTCAAAATACAATAAATACAGGGAATTTAAAGTTTGCATATGAACCGATAAAACCCAAAAAAAATAAATTTGATGAATTAAAGGCACAATTGAAATATAGAAAAATATTTCTTGCAGCAAGTACTCATCCAGGTGAAGAAGAAATAATAAAAAATATTACAATTAATTTGAAAAAAAGTTTCAAAAATATTCTTACAATTGTTGTACCAAGACACACAAATAGATTAGATTATTTTTCCTCTACCAAAGGGCTTGGTCTATCGGTAAGATCAAAAAATCAGAAAATTAATAGTAGGACCTATCTGTATCTAGCTGATACAATTGGTGAATTAAATATGTTTTATAAGCTTGCTGATGTAATTTTTATTGGTGGAAGTCTTGTTAAACATGGAGGGCAAAATCCAATTGAAGCTGCATATGAAGGGAAGAAAATAATTCATGGAATTCACATTCAAAACTTTCCAGATGTATACAATATTTTAAAACATTTAAAATTCACCCAACAAGTAAATAATGAAAGACAACTTGAGCATTATATAAAAAAAGCATTAATAAATCTGTCAAAATTTAATGATGGAATAAATGTCAAAAAACTAAAGAGAGAAGGAAGAACAACTGTACAGGAAGTAGCAAAAGTAATTAATCAATTTATTTTATAATCGTGGAAAAATTTTTTTTAAATTTATGGTATACAAATAGTTTTTATTATAGATGTCTGGCATATATTTTTTTACCATTAACATTAGTTTACCTTTTTGTTTTTTATTTTCTTAATTTTTTTAAAAATGAAATTAAATTTAATATTCCAATTATATGTATTGGAAATATTAATATTGGCGGAACAGGAAAGACAGCAACAACAATTTCGTTAGTTCGTGAATTTCAAGAAAAAGGTAAAAAGATATGTGTTTTATTGAGAGGTTATGGAGGGGCAAACATTAAATTCAAAAAAGTGCTTTCGACTGATAGTGTCAATGAAACGGGAGATGAGGCATTACTATATGCAAAGCATGTAACTACGTTTATTTCAAATAATAGAGTATATGCATTAAAGAAAATTATCAGAGAAAATGATCTAGATTACATTTTTTTGGATGATGGATTTCAAGACAAATCAGTATCAAAAAATAAAATAATACTTACAATTAATGGTAAAAAAGGATTAGGAAATGAATTATGTCTACCCTCTGGTCCTTTACGTGAGTTAATTATACCTGCACTAAAAAGGGCTAATTTCATGATAATTGTTGGTGATGATTATCACAAAATAAAGCAAAAATATAAAAAAACAGGTATTGAATTTTTCTCGGCATATATAGTTCCCTATAATAATAGAATTAGTAGCAGTGAATATTTGGCTTTTTGTGGGATAGGTAATAATCAGAGTTTCTTTGACACTTTAATAGAAAACAATTTTAAATTAAAAAAATATTGTGAGTTTCCAGATCACTACAGATATTCTAAAAATGATATAAATTTACTTCTGGAACAAGCTAAAAAGAATAATTTGTCACTAATTACAACGGAAAAAGATATAGTAAGAGTACCAAAAGACCAAAGAGATATGATTGAGCATTTTAACATTAGAGTTAAAATAAATCATCTCGATGATTTAGTTGCAAAACTTATTAATTAAAATGAATTACTTGTTAAAATTATATATTAGATATCCAATAGAATTTATTATATTTATAATTTTTTTTTCGATTTTTAAAATTCTACCCTTAGGTTTAGCTCGTAAGTTAGGATTATTTATAACTTCATTGCTTGGACCAATATTACCAATCAACAATTTAGTAAAAAAAAATTTGAAAATTGCATTTGAAAACAAAAATGATGAGTGGATTAACTCCGTCTCACAAAAAGTATGGAAAAATATGGGTGAAACTATTGCTGAATATTCACATTTAGATGAAATTTCAAAAGATCATATAACAATCATAAAAAATAAGTTCTATACAGAAGCATTTAATACAAATTCAAAATCAATAATAATATCTGCACATAGTTCAAATTGGGAAATACCAGGGATGTCAATTAGAAAGGTGAATCATGAAGCCTCTGCAATTGTAAGAGAACCCAATAATCCTCTAATTAATTTTGTTTTAAAGAGATTTAGAGAGAAGTATAGCCTTAAGTGTTTAAGCAAGGATATATCTGGAACTAAACAATTACTTACTAATTTTAATAAGGGAGATTCAATTGCTCTTTTAGCCGATTTGCAATTGTCAACTGGTGTTGATTTGAACTTCTTTAATCGAGAAATGAAATTTTCTTCATTACCTGCTCAAATAGCACTTAAAGCAAAATGTAATATATTTTTAGGATGGCCTGTAAGAAAAAATGACGGTAGTTTCGAATTTGAAATTCATGACTCAATAAAAACAACCGGTTTAGCTAATAATTCTGAAAATATTCTGAAAATATCAAGAAAAATTGTGTTTTTTTTTGAAAGTATGATCAAAAAATATCCAGAACAGTATTTTTGGTTTCATAACAGGTGGAAACTAAATTAATTCTTTATAAGTAAAAGAGGATCGACATAAATATCAAATACCATCACTCCCCAATGAAGATGTGGACCTGTAGATCTTCCCGTTGAACCAACTTCACCAATGATATCTTTTTTTCCTACTTTTTGATTTACTTCTACATAAACAGATGACAGGTGTGCATAAATAGATTTTACTCCATGACCATGATCAATAATTACTGTTCCTCCTGTGTAATATAAATCACTCTCAGCGTGAATGACTACGCCTTCATTAGAAGAAAATACAGATGTTCCTTCATCGGCAGCAATATCAATACCCCTATGAGGACTTTTTGCTTTACCATTAAGAATTCTCTGGCTACCAAAAACTCCACTTATAATACCTGCTGTAGGTTGAATAAATTCTTCCTTAAAATAAGTCAAATCCATGTCTAATTTCTTCACTTCTTTTATTACCTCATTTTCAGCAATAATTCGTTTTATGATTTCATCATCAAGAGGTGTAACCATCTGTTCAGGTAGGCCATCAATTCTTTGAATATCATAATCTTGTTTTTCGATAGATATTTGGTGGATTAAGAAGATGCCACCACTGTTGCTGTAAGTAACATTTATTGGTTCTATCTGCTCTCGGGATATTGGGAAAACATAGTATCCATCATGACTGATTTTAATCGGCTCACCATCAACAAAAATTTCATTTGCTTCATTGTTTTGACCTATAACAAGACTTCCTTGTGGAAAACTTTTAGATAGTTCAGATGAAAACGCGCATACGTTAAAATAAATTAAAAGAAGAAAAACCCTATTTATTAAGACCATTAAGCTCTTTATATCTGTTTAGTGCCACTTCAGGTGATGCATAGACTTCTTGAAGTTCTACATTCCAATATTTAAGATTTTCGAGTGTAATTTTTTCTCCCGTTATTGAACATTCCACAAAATCACCGGGTGTCTTAACTTGAAAATGACCATGATTAAGAACAATTTCAGCTTTTGTCACAAAATTATTCATCTTTAATTTCCTTCACTTCAGCAGAAATTTTTGCAAAGCTTGTTTCAATAATTATATCTGTATCGTGTTCTAAATCTTTTTTTGACTTTATAACTTTATTTTTTAAGTTTTTTGTAACAGAGTACCCTCGATTTAAAACTGACTTATAGCTCATGCTTTCTAATAACTTCTTGTTATAATTAATTTGATTGCGCATATTTTCTACAAATAAGTTTGTAGAACTATTTAACATATCAAATTTTGAAATCAGTTTTTGTTGAAAATTATTTACTTGTTCCTCTAAAATACGATAGTTAAGTGACTGAGTAATTTCTTTGAATTCTGATAACAGACTTTTTATAAATAATTTTAGAGAAACTGGCAACTTATCACTTAAATTTTTAAATGAACTTAACTTATTTTCTAAATTACTATTAATTGAGTCACGAAGATCTTTTTGAAGATCTTTTAAATTGATTAAAAGCTCATCTTTATTAGGTGTACACAACTCTGCTGCTGCTGTTGGAGTTGGCGCTCTGAGATCGGACACAAAATCAATAAGTGTCGTATCTGTTTCATGTCCAACAGCTGACAAAACAGGTATTTCACTAGCGAATACAGCTCTTGCAACAATTTCCTCATTAAATGCCCAGAGATCTTCAATGCTCCCTCCACCTCGGGCTACAATAATTAAGTCTGGAACTTTAATTTCGCTATCTTTTAGAGAATTGTTAAATCCATTTAAAGCATCTGCTATTAAATGCGCAGCATCATCTCCTTGTACAGGAACTGGCCAAAGAATAACATCACACGGAAATCTATCTTCAAGTCTATGAATAATATCTTTTATAACCGCTCCTGTAGGTGAAGTAATAATACCAATTGTTTCAGGATATAACGGGAGAGGCTTTTTGTGGTCTTGATCAAAAATACCTTCTGACATTAATTTTTTCTTTCTTTGTTCAAGCAATGCCATTAGTGCACCCTCTCCCGCTGGTATAATTGAATCTATAATAATAGAATAATCCGATCTTCCAGGGTATCTATCAGAATAACCAGTTGTAAGTCTCCCAGAGCAAATTACTTCAAGGCCTTCATCTGGCATAAAGCTTAGTTTTGCAACAGTACTTCTCCATGCAATCGCTTTTATAATTGCATTTTCATCTTTAAGGTTAAGGTATACATGGCCAGAGGCTGGCTTACTTAAACCAGATACTTCTCCACGAACTTTCACATAGCCAAAGTTATCCTCAAGGGTCTCTTTAATTGAGGCTGAAATTTCAGTAACTGTATATTCTTTGATGTTCTCTCTTACCATTTAATTTAAATATTAATGTGCTAATATAACAAGAAAATCAAAAATATACTTTATGAAAATTTTAGTGATTGGCAGTGGGGCTCGTGAACATGCGTTATGTTATTTAATATCTAAGAGCTCTCTAGTTTCATCTATTTATGCAATACCTGGAAACTATGGAATAAGTCAACTTGCTGAATGCGAAGAAATTGATCAAACAGATTTTGAGAAAATATATGACTTCTGTAAAAGTAAAATGATAGAATTAGTCATTGTCGGCCCTGAGGTGCCATTGGTTGCAGGGATTGTTGATTTTTTTAAAGAGACAGAAATAAAAATCTTTGGACCTGATAAGTATGCATCGCAGTTAGAAGGGTCTAAAGGCTTTATGAAAGATCTTTGTAAGCAAAATAGTATACCAACAGCTGGTTATTCTCGATTTGATAATAAAGAAGAAGCTATAAACTATCTAAATGCACAGCCTTTACCTATTGTAATAAAAGCTGATGGTCTTGCGGCTGGGAAAGGCGTTACTGTTGCGGACACAAAGAAAATGGCAGAACAAGCAATAAATGACATTTTTGATGAGAAGTTTGGGGCAAATATGGATGTAGTTATTGAAGAATTTATGGATGGTGAAGAAGCGAGTTATTTTGTTTGTTGTGATGGTGAAGATTTTGTTTCATTAGAAAGTGCCCAGGATCATAAAAGAATAGGTGAAAATGATACAGGGCCTAATACTGGAGGAATGGGTGCATATTCACCTGCGCCTATTTTTACACCTAAAATAAAAGAACAAGTAGACAGGGAAATTATTACACCCACTCTAAATGCTCTAAAAAAAAATGGACATCCTTATAAAGGTATTCTCTATGCTGGATTAATGATTAAAAATGGTTATGCCCGATTAGTTGAATATAATATTAGATTTGGCGATCCAGAGTGTCAGGTATTAATGCTTAGAATGAAAAATGATTTAATTAAATTAATTCTTAATTGCTTGGAAGGCAGTCTAAGTAAAACTAAATTGGAATGGGAAGATGATAATAGTGCTACAGTGGTTGTAGCGGCAAAAGGTTATCCAGGCGACTATAAAAAAAATACAAAAATTATTGGCTATGAAAATTTTGAAAGCAATGATCTATTTCAAGTATTCCACGCAGGAACAAAACATGATGGAAATAACCTTCTAGCTAACGGAGGTAGAGTTCTTTCCGTAACAGCAAAAAATAAAAATCTAAGAGATGCTCTTAATATGATTTATGCTTATATCGGTCAGCTGGATTGGCCGGATGGTTATTACAGAAGAGATATAGGAAAAAAGGCAATTAAATGACTACTCGTGATGAAATATTTTCTGGTACTAAGGAGGTTGATGAAAAGTTAGTTTTTAATAGTGATAATCTCAATGATTACTTAAAAAAAATAATTGGAAGTGAGTTTGATATTGTAGGTATAAAGCAATTTAAAGGCGGGCAATCCAATCCTACTTATTTGATTAAGGATAAAACAAAAAACTATGTGTTAAGGCGTAAACCTCCTGGTAAATTACTAAAATCTGCACATGCGGTAGACAGAGAATATAAAGTCATTACTGCACTTGGCAAGACTGATGTACCGGTTCCTGAAACTTACTGTTTTTGTGAAGATGAAAACGTCATTGGAACACAATTTTTTTTAATGGATCATGTTGATGGAAACATATTTTGGGAACTTTTATTGCCAGATTCAGATAACAACCAACGCCGTGAAATTTACCTATCCATGAATGATACGATTGCAAAACTTCACAACGTTGATTTTCAAAAAATTGGGCTAGGTGATTATGGAAAACACGAAAATTACATGGCAAGACAAATTCATCGTTGGACCAAACAGTATAAAGACTCTGAAACACAAAAAATCAATGAAATGGATAATTTAATAGAATGGTTGCCAATAAATATTCCTGAAGATAATGAAACTACAATTGTACATGGAGACTTTCGTCTTGATAATATGATATTTGATAAACAAAATAATAAAGTTATGGCTATACTGGATTGGGAGCTATCTACACTCGGCAATCCTATAGCGGATTTTACTTATCACATGATGTCATGGCGACTGCCTGCTGCAGCAAAGGGCCTTGGAATGATGGGATCGAACTTAGAAGAGCTTAATATTCCCTCTGAACATGAGTACGCTGAAATGTATTACAAAAAAACAGGCAGAAGTAAAATTGAAAACTGGGATTTTTATATGGCATATAACATTTTCCGCTTGGCTGGAATTGCGCAAGGAATTGTTGGTAGAGTTAGAGATGGAACAGCCTCAAGTTCGGAGGCTAAAAACTATGAGAGCTTCGTTCCAATATTAGGAAAATTAGGCTGGAATATTGTGGAAGAGGCAGCAAAATAATTAATATGACAAAGCTGGATATAGATTTTGTAAGAGAACAATTCCCTGTTTTTCAAAACCCTAAAACTTCAAACTTTGCATTTTTTGAGAATGCTGGTGGCACATATGTGCCAAAACAGGTTATTGAAAAGTTAAATGATTTTATGACGACTAAAAAAGTACAGCCGTATGGCGACTTTGGTCCGTCGATTGAAGCAGGTAACGAAATGGATAATAGCTTAATCAAAATTGCTGAACTCCTAAATATCAATAATGATGAATTTATGATTGGACCATCTACAACTATGAATATGTTTTTACTATCCAATGCTGTGAGATCGTGGCTTAACGATGGGGATGAAATTATAGTCACAAATCAAGATCATGAAGCAAATATTGGTGCATGGAGAAAATTATCAGAACACGGTATCAAAATAAATGAATGGAAGTTTAACCCTGACTCTGCTGAACTAGAATTGGATGAATTAAAAAATCTCATTACAGAAAAAACAAAATTTATCTGTGTCTGTCATACATCTAATGTTGTTGCATCAATTAATAATCTAAAAGATATCATTACATTGGCGCATCAGAATAATATCAAAGTTGTTGGAGACGGTGTAGCTTACATGGCACATGATATTGTGGATTTAAAAGATCTCGATATAGATTTCTATGGTTTCAGCCTATACAAAACTTATGGACCACACTTAGCGCTATTATATGGTAAGAGAGATTTATTACTTGAAACAAAAAATCTTAATCATGAATTTTTGGAAGGAAGTGTTCCATATACTCTTAATCCAGGTGGTCCTAATCATGAAGAACTTGGATGTTTGTCAGGTATAACTGACTACTACGAAACTTTATATGATCATCATTTTGGCGAAAATAATTTAAATCTTCATCGCAAAGGTAAAAAGGTTTTTGAATTGGTATCCAAACATGAAGAGGTATTAATGAAAGAACTGATTGAATTCCTCAAAACAAAAAAAAATATAAGATTGATTGGCAAACAAACACATGCTCGATGTGATCGTATGCCAACTGTATCATTCACTGTTAAAGATAAAAGCTCATTGCATGTAGCCCAGGAGGCTGGAAGAAATAATATTGGCATCAGAAATGGTGAATTTTATGCCTGGAGATGTTTACAAGGTTTGGGCATTGAGCCAAATGATGGGGTAGTTAGAGTCTCTATGGTTCATTACAATAGTATAGAAGAGGTAAGAAAATTAATAGGGTTTTTGGATAAAACTATTTAGAATTTTTTATATTTTTTTCTCGCTCTTTCCTTTGTCTTATTGACTCTTTCATCGAAATATCTTCCAGGTTGTGGTACTCATCCCAATAGCGATCAAATTCGTGTGACTTAACGTATCTTCCGTAATTATCTTTCTGGTAAGTTTTCTTCTTTTTTATCAAAATTATAGGTATTTTTTTAATTCATTTCTTGCAATAGAAAGTCTATGCACTTCGTCTGGCCCATCCGCTAATCGCAGAGTTCTCATTCCTGCATAAGCTTGTGCTAGGTGTGGGTCTGTTGTTACTCCAGCTCCTCCAAACGCTTGAATTGCATCGTCAATAATTTTTAATGCCATATTTGGTGCAGCTACTTTAATCATGGCTATCTCATTTTTTGCAACTTTGTTTCCTACTTCATCCATCATAGTTGCGGCTTTTAATGTTAGTAATCTTGTCATCTCAATATTAATTCTAGCATCAGCAATTCTCTCTTGCCAAACAGAGTGTCTTACCACTTCTTTACCAAAAGCTTTTCTGCTCATTAGTCTTTTACACATTGCTTCAAGTGCAACTTCAGCAAGGCCAATAGTTCTCATGCAGTGGTGAATTCGTCCAGGTCCCAACCTGCCCTGTGCAATTTCGAATCCCCTACCTTCACCTAAGAGCATATTTTCAGGAGGAACTTTTACGTCTTTAAATTCAACTTCAGCATGTCCGTGAGGGGCATCATCAAAACCAAAGACAGGCAAATGTCTCTTTATTTTAATACCTGGCGTGTCCTTATCAACTAGTATCATGGATTGTTGCTTATGTCTGTCGGGATTATCCGGATCTGTTTTTCCCATGAAGATAAAAAATTGGCACCTTGGATCCATTGCACCAGAAGTCCACCATTTTGTTCCATTCAGTACATATTGATTTCCTTCTTTTTTTATTTCACTTTCAATATTTGTTGCATCTGATGAAGCGACTGCAGGCTCTGTCATAGCAAAAGCAGAGCGTATCTCACCTTCTAGTAATGGCTTTAAGTACTTTTCTTTTTGTTCATCTGTTCCATATCGAACTAAAACTTCCATATTACCGGTATCAGGAGCAGAACAATTAAAAACTTCTGCAGACCACATTGCTCTCCCCATGATTTCACACATTGGCGCATACTCTGCGTTAGTAAGGCCGTGCCCATAGTCACTTTCAGGTAAAAATAAATTCCAAAGGTCTTCTTTTTTTGCTTCCTTTTTAAGATCTTCAATCACTGGCACCACCTGCCATCTGTCAGCTCCAAAATTTTCGATTTGACTATGATATGTTTCGTTGTTTGGATAAACGTGCTTATCCATAAAATTATTCAATCTATCAGTAGTTTCTTTTGCTTTTGGCGATATATTCATTATCTTTTACCTTTAAAAAAATTATTTATTAAGTTTTCACAGTCAGTTTTTGAAATATTATCATAAATTTCTGGCAAATGATTACAATTTTTTGATATAAAAAAATTTAAGTTACCATTTATCGAACCATACTTTAAATCATCTGCACCATAATACAACCTCTTAAGCTTAGCTTTTGATATAGCACTGGCACACATAATACATGGCTCTAAAGTCACGTAAATATTACAATCAACCAATCTATCAGAGTTAATCATTTCACACGCCTCTTTTATAGCGTTTAGTTCAGCATGGCCTACTGGGTCTTTTCTGCTGACCACTGAATTATGGGACCGAACTAAAACTTTATCTTCCTTGTTAGTGATAACGCATCCAATCGGTATTTCTCCAATTTTTAAGCCTTTTTTTGCCTCCTCAATTGCCATTGCCATGAATTTATTTTGTGTCATATATATTTAATTAATATAAGCAATCCTAATTCATGCCTACTTTGAGACAACAAAAATTTGTAAGAATTAATAAATTATTAGCACAGTCAACTAATTTTTCGAGAAGAGAAATAGATAAACTTATCGATGAGCAAAGAGTTGTTGTTGATAACAAATTGGTGACAAAACAAGGAGTTCAAATAAGTATCAATAGTATTGTAAAAATAGACAATAAACCTATTAACCTAAAATCTGATCAGCAATTAAATGATGTATATATTTTCAACAAACCAAGAGGATGCTTAGTAACAAAATCAGATCCAAAAAATCGAAAGACTATTTATGAATACATACCAAAAAAAAATCATAATTTAATTTCAATTGGACGACTTGATTACAATTCAGAGGGGCTATTACTATTTACTAACAGCGGTAGCTTCAAAAGAAAGATGGAATTACCCAAGAATAATTTTGAAAGGGTTTATAAGGTAAAGATACAAGGCTTTATTGATAATAAATTTATTAATACCTTATTAAGAGGTTATACGTATAGAAAAGTTAAATATAAACCTATAAAAGCATCAGTCATTAGCAAAACGAATACTTACTCATGGATAAAAATGACGCTCACTGAAGGTAAAAATAAAGAAATCAGAAATATTTTTGACTCTTTGAATATTACGGTCACAAGATTAATTAGAATAACTTATGGAGAATTTAAACTTGGTAGTTTGAAAAAAGGGGAAATAAAAAAAGTTACTTAAAATGAGAATCATTAGCGGAGAAAGAAAAGGTCATTCAATATTTAGCTTTAAAAGTAAAGATGTAAGACCACTTTCAGACAAAAATAGGGAAACCATTTTTAATCTTTTAATGCATGGAAAAGAATTAGTAAAAATTAACTTTAGTCTTGAAGAAGCAAAAGTAATTGATCTTTTCGCTGGCACCGGTTCATTTAGCTTTGAAGCATTGTCACGTGGCGCTAAACACGCAACCATGGTAGAAAACAATCAACAAATGATAGATATAATATTTAAAAGTGCAAACAAGCTTGGATATTTAGAAAAGATTGCTGTTATTTCTGAAAATGCTTGTTCATTTGAAGAGTATTCTGAATCTACAAAGTTCAATCTTGCTTATATAGATCCACCGTATGGAAAAAATCTTGGACTCAGAGCTATTAAAAATATTATTAAAAAAAACTTATTAGAAAAAAACAGTATAATCATCTTAGAGGAAGAAAAAAAATCTAAACATTTTGAACTTTCAGAAATAGTACTTTTACGTGAAAAAGAATTAGGTAATTCAAAATTTAGTTTTTTTAAATTAGTTTAAATAACCCTTTTGAAGCTCAACTGCATCTTGAGTAAAGGGGTCAACTTCTAATAATTCAGCAAGATAGATAACCCTTAACATTTCTGATCCAAAAAAATGGCCGATCTCACTCATATCTCTATCTTTAAAAATATATTTATTAGTATTTTCATTTATCTTTGATAAAGATTTACTCATGGCATCAAGATGATTTGAAAGTGTGATATTAATCAAATTCATTTTTGAGTATTCCATGCCCATAATTTCAAAAAAAATATTTTTGGGTCCATCCAGATATAACTGTAAAAGACTGTGCTGGTCTTTTGGCATTTCAGATACCACAGGTAAAACACCTTTTGCCTTTTTACCTAATGATTCCCCATATAATTGTTTTCGCCAATTACCAATTTCAATAAGCTCGTCACCATAAATCAAATAAGCAAATATATTCTTTCCATTTTTGATTCTTTTATAATCTTCCTCAGCTTTATTCTTTATTTGGTCTTTATCTTCTAATGCTCTTCTTCCTCCATTTAAAAAGTCAGCGCACAGATCTCTATTAAAGTAAAAACTTGGGATAAGGCTATTGTTACTAAAAATTGAAAATCTACCGCCAATTTCGTTGTTTAGTTCAATAGTTTTTATTGATTTTTGTATGGACAAGTCTCTTAGTGGAGAAGATGCATTTTCTGTAAACGAATAAAAATTTTTTGAAAAATCAATATTTCCGTCTAGTTTTTTGATCATATATTCAAAGATGGTTAGTGTTTCTGATGTTTGTCCAGATTTTGATACGAAAATGAAACCAGTCTCATCTATTTGAATATTGTCTAACAAGTTATTAATCTTAACAGAATTTAAATGATCAACATATTGAACACGTTTTTCATTTAAAAAATGATTAATTGCTTTTGATCCCTGAGAAGAGCCACCTATACCGACTACTAAAATTTTATTAAAACTTTTATCTAGTATACCTAACGACTCGGAATATGAGTTTTCAAGCTTATCAAAATCAAGAAATGGATAATTCATCATCTCACTTCCTGACCAGCTGTTACGCTTGCTTGATCTATTTGTCTTTCAAACTCTCTCAATCTTTTATAAACACTTGCAAGTTCAATAATTGTTGGCCAAGCTTTAAGAAGATATTGCATCGACCCCTCAACTCTACCAAACGCCCTAATTATTTGCTGCATAACGCCAAGAGTAACTACTCCGGCTACAATTGCAGGGGCTAAAAATACATAAGCTGATAGAACATTTGCCTGTAAAAATGCGATACGACCGATATCGAAATAAAGATATCTTATATAACTTAAAAAATGAATTTGTCTTACGTCATCAAATAATTCCTCAAGGGTTTTTGGTCTTACTGTTTCATCGTCTTCAGCGATTACTAACATTTTTCTATATGCCGCTTCTTGTTTTTGTAAATCGTATTCAATACCAACAAGCCTTAAAATTAAACCAAGTCCAATTAAAAATAATGTTCCTCCTATAGACCATAATAATGCACCAACGACTAAACCATACTCCCATTCACCAAAGAAAAATATTGGAATTCCAATACTCAGACCAAACAGTATTGGCATAAATTCTACCAAAATCATTAAAGCTTCAATCAAACTTGTACCAAGAGACTCCATGATTCTTGAAAACTTTATGGTATCCTCTTGAACTCTTTGTGACGCGCCCTCAATCTTACGCGCCTTATCATAGACAGAGTGATACCATTCAACCATTGCAGTTCTCCATCTAAATAAAAAGTGATTAGTAAAATAACTTACAAGGACTGCAACTGCTACATACATTCCCGCTAAAGTTATAAAGGATAATAAACTTGCCCAATATTCTTCAATTGTAATAGCGTTAGGAGCTGACAATGCTTCCTGTATCATGTCGTAAAACTCACCAAACCATTCATTAATTTTAACATCAATTTGAACCTGAACCCACAGAGATGATAAGATAATAGCCGATCCAATATATGCCCAGAAAAACCACTTTTGGTCAGAAAAAAACTTAAACATTCTCTCTAGATATTATTATTAATTAGAACCACTTTAGAAGACATTATATAAAAAATTCAATTTAAAATATTCTTTTTTATGTTCTAGTAAAACTTTTATTTCTTATCGACTTGAACCGATTTATTCAATTTCAACGGGGTTTTCAACTTCTTCTATATTAGAATTAAAGTTTTCGTTGATAAATTCATCTACTGAATTTGACTGTGTTTCATTTCTACTTTGAGAATTACTGTTTTGTATAAGAATATCTTCAATATCATTAGCATCTTCTTCAGCATCCTGCATGGCTTCTACTTCTTGTTCTTCTTTTGATGGTGGAGTTAATTCAAAATCAGGAGGTATTTCAAGCGCTTTCTGCTTAAGAGATGTGTAATCTTTAATCTCATTCCCTGCACACGCAGAAAGCAAAAATATAAATATGCAAACAGAAAAAGTGTGTAATTTAGTTGGCATCATTGATTTTTTTTTCTTTTGAGAATAATTCGTAGAGTATTATTAAAATACAGCCGATTGATATACTTATATCAGCAATATTAAATACATACCAATGATAATTATTGTAATGAATGTCTATAAAATCTAAAACGGCTGAATACTGATATCTATCTAATAAATTTCCTAATGCCCCACCTACAATTAAACTAAATGCGTAATAGTAATGCTTCTTATTAATAGAGATTGCATAAAAGAAGACTACTAACACAATAATTATCATAATTGTCATATAAATATAATTAACTTTTGAAATTTCATTTTGAAATAATCCAAAGGCAAAACCTTTATTCCATATTAAATGAAAATTTAGATATTCATTAATTGATGTTAGATATTGCGAACTCAGACTTGTTACATCAATATTAAAAACATTAATAATATATAATTTTGAAAGTTGATCAGTGGCAAAAATAACCAGTATTAAAAATATAAATCTTCCAACGCTTTGTATCATTTACTCAGTACTTTTTCACATCTGACGCAAATATTATCTTTTAAAATTGGAAAATATTTCCAACACCTCTCACATTTTTCACCTTTAGTTTTGCTTACGTGTACTCCAATATTTTTATCTACTTCAGAAATGAAACTTTCACTTGAAGGTTTGTCATTAATGATTTCTAGTTGACTGATAATTGAAATGTTTTCTAATACTTTTTGGTCAATCTTTTCAATTTGCTCTTTAGGAATATATAACTTTATAGAAGCCTCCAAACTAGATCCAAGGACCTTTTCTTTTCTCTTCACTTCGATTGCACCGTTTATGACCTTTCTTAATTTTTTATAAACTTCCCACTTTGTTGATAAATTTTTGTTAATTAAAATATCATTTAATTTTGGAAAATCTTTTTCATGTATACTGTTTTCAAATCCAAATCGACTTTGCCAGGCTTCTTCAGTGGTAAAACAGAGTATTGGTGCAAGCAAACTTAATAAATCATGAAATAAAATATCTAGAACAGTGCGAGTAGATTTTCTTACTTTGTTATTTTTTGAATCACAATAAAGAGTATCTTTTCTTATATCAAAATAGAAAGATGATAAGTCGTTTGTACAAAAATTAAATATCGCAGAAAAAACTTTTTGATACTCAAATATTTTATAGTTTGAGATAACTTCTTTTTTTAAACTCTCTAATTCTGATAAAATATATAAATCTAATTCATCAAGTTCATTCACAGATACTTTCTCGTCTTGATCAAAATCTGATAAATTACCTAAAATAAAACGAAGTGTATTGCGGAGTCTTCTATAGCTATCAATGTTGCTTTTTATGATTTCAGGCCCGATCTTTAAATCCTCAGAGTAATCACTGCTTGCTACCCAGAGCCTTAGTATGTCAGCGCCTGATTTTTCAATGACCTCTGCTGGCGAGACCGTATTGGATGATGATTTACTCATCTTTAGGCCGTCTTCATGAAGTATAAATCCATGAGTTAAAACAGACTCGTAAGGCGCAACTCCTCTTGTGCCACAAGACTCTAAAAGTGATGAATGAAACCAACCTCTGTGCTGATCTGTTCCTTCAAGATAAATAGATGCTGGCCAGATTTGATCATTTTTTCCATCTAAAACAAATGCATGTGTACAGCCTGAGTCAAACCATACATCTAAGATATCATTAACTTTTTTATATTCTTCCGGATTATAATTTGAACCTAATAATTCTTCTTTTGAATATTTAAACCACGCATCTGACCCTTCTTTTTCATAAAGTTTAATAATTTTTTCATTTATTGCTTTATCAACCAGCGGCTTTCCTGTTTTAATATTGTAAAAGATAGATAAAGGTACGCCCCATGCCCGTTGTCTTGACACTACCCAATCAGGTCTTTCTTCAATCATTGAATAAATTCTATTTTTTCCCTGTTTTGGATACCATTTAACCTTTTCAATTTCGTTCAACGCTTTTTCTCTCAATTGATTTTTTTCCATACTGATAAACCATTGAGGAGTGTTTCTAAAGATGACAGGAGCTTTTGATCTCCATGAATGAGGGTAGCTATGACGCAATGAACCTTTGCCTGCTAAATTTTCATGCTTTTTTAGCTCAATGATAACTGCTACGTTTGCATCAGCATCTGATCCATCTTCATTAAATATCTTTTTACCATTAAATAATGGTACGTGGGGAAAGTATTCACCATTTTCGTCTACTGTATCAGGTACTTCGATGCTATTTGCAATACCCAAATTATAGTCGTCTGCTCCATGGCCAGGTGCTATATGAACGAAACCTGTGCCTTGCTCCAAGGTAACAAAATCAGCATCAAAAATTCTTACCTCAAAATTATAACCAGATTTTTTAAAAGGATGATTACAAATAATACTGTCTAAGTTTTTTACTTCTGATATTTTTTTTAATTCACTAACTTTGCATTGAACTTTTACATTATCTAAAAGTTCATCTGCTATTATAATTTTTTCTCCAACTTGTAATGTACTGTGTTCTTCTAAATGAATTACTTCAAACATTGAATACATGATAGATTTACTGTAAGCAATTGCTCTGTTTCCTGGAATTGTCCATGGAGTTGTAGTCCATATAATTACGGATGCATCTTGACAATTTATATCTGAACTCTCTTTAACTGGAAACTTTACGCAGATAGTTGTTGATTTATGTTCTTTATATTCAATTTCAGCTTCAGCTAATGCAGTCTTTTCGACAGTTGACCACATAACAGGCTTTGACCCACGATATAAACTTTCATTCTCAAGAAACTTAAAAAATTCTCTTACAATTATAGACTCTGCCTCATATGACATAGTTGTATAAGGAGAGAACCAATCTCCATTTATTCCTAAGCGAATAAATTCTTCTCTTTGTATATCAATCCATTTTTCAGCAAATTCTCGGCATTCTTTTCTAAATTTTATAATATCGACATCATCTTTATTCTTTCCCTGTTCTCTGTATTGCTCTTCTATTTTCCACTCAATTGGCAAACCATGACAATCCCAGCCTGGAATATAAGAACTATCATTTCCAAGCATTTGTTGTGATCTTACAACAAAGTCTTTTAGTATTTTATTCAGGGCGTGCCCCATGTGTAAATGGCCGTTGGCATAAGGAGGGCCATCATGTAATACGAATTTTTTTCTACTTTTTGATTTTTCTCTTAATTTTTCATAAATATTATCCTTTGACCACCCATCTAGAATTTTTGGCTCTTGCTCGGGCAGGCCAGCACGCATCGCGAAGGATGTCTTTGGTAAAAATAGAGTTTCACTAAAGTCTATTTTATCATTTTTAGTGTTCATTTTGCTTAATTTAGAATTTTTTGTGCTTTAGATATATCTGATTTTAGTTGTTTTTTTAAGGCCTCTACTCCTGAAAATTTCTTTTCATGCCTTATAAATTCAACAAAGTGGACTTTTAGCAAAGAATTATAAATATTCAATTTAAATCTAAATAGATGAACTTCCAAAATTTCAGTGTTCTTATGAAATGTTGGTCTGATACCAAAATTCGCAATTCCTTTCAGAGTTCTTTTCTTTGAATTTTTAAGTAATGAGGCTTCAATAGCATATACTCCATATTTTGGTGCCACGTATTCATTTATCTTTAGATTAGCAGTTGGAACACCAATTGTTCGTCCTCGCTGATCTCCTTTTATAACTTTTGAAGTTATACTGAAACTGTTTCCCAAAAAATTTTTTGCCAATTTTACATTGCCGTTTGAAATTAGTTTTCTAATATTTGTAGACGAATATATTTTCATCTTTGTTTTATTATAAAGATGATTTGGTGTTTTTAGTAATTTAACTGAGTTTACGTAAAATTGATTTTCTTTACCAAAGTTCATAAGAAACCTATAGTCACCTGATCGTTTAATGCCAAATTTAAAATTTTTACCAACTAAAATATGTTTCATAGATATTCCTCTAAGTAATATTTTTTTACAAAAGTCATTTGGTGTCATAGAAGATATTCTTTTATTAAATTTTATTATTATTGCATAATTGATACCGTAAGATTTTAAAATTTCTAAACGTTCGTTCAACTCTGTTAATAAGAAACTTTTACTATTTTTATTAAAATATTTTCGTGGATGGGGATCAAAAAGCAACACTCCAATTTTTGATTTTTGTTTATTTGCAATTTTTTTTGCTGAATTAATTATTGATTGGTGTCCTTTATGTACTCCATCGAGATTTCCAATAATTAATACAGAATTTTTTGTATAATTTAATGATCTTCTATTGAAACTTGTAAAAACTTTCATTTATTAATTAATTTAAAATTTCAGTATACATTAAAGTTTTGTAAGTTTCAGGCAAATTAGCTTCTGATATTCTTACTAAATCGTCATCATTTACAATTTCTGTTTTATGAATTCCATTTTTTATAAATAAAAAGTCCAAATCAGATTTGTATGCCCCTAAACAATCAGTTTTAAAGCTATCTCCTATAGCTAAAATTTCTTTTTTAATGTCAGTGTCTTTAGACAATAAATCAGCCATTGCAAAATCATATATTTCTGAATAAGGTTTTCCGTAATAAGTTACTTTACCTCCAATTTTTTCGTAATATTTTCCAAGCGCACCAGCACAAAATAAGCGTGCCTGACCTCTATACACTATTTCATCGGGGTTAACACAAACCATTTCTAAGTTTTGTTTCAGAAAGATCTCAAAAATATTTTTATAGTCCTCTGGTCGTTCGTCGTTGTCATTATATAAGCCTGTGCAGACCACAAATTCTGAGGACTTTATATCATTAGTTTTTTGAATATTTATATTTTCTAACAAATCATAATCTTTTTCTGGCCCTAAATGAAAATATGATTGTCCATGAAGTTTCGAATTTATGTATTTTGTACCTGTATCTCCTGAAGTATAAATTTTTTTAAACAATTTAGGATTAAGATTAAGTTTATTAATCAATCCATTCCTTACAACTGCCTCAGGTCTAGGAGCATTAGAAATCAAATAAACATCAATGTTATTTTCCTTCATTTTCTCAAGATAGGATTTTGCTTCTGTAAAGACTTCTATACCATTATGTATAACACCCCAAAGATCACAAAGTATGACTCTATACGAAAGTGAAAATTCTGCCGCACTTATAATTTTTTTAATTTCCATAATTATATTGAAATTATTCTATAAATTTATAATCTTCTTATAAATTAATATGATATTTTATTAAATGACACTTTTTAACCTTAAAGATAAAAATGCTATAATTACAGGATCCTCAAGAGGAATTGGTAAAGCTATAGCCTATAGAATGGCAGAGCATGGTGCAAAGGTCATTATTACAAGTCGAAAGCTTGATGCATGTGAGAAAGTTGCTAAAGATATAAATAATGCATTTGGAGAGGGACATGCAACTGCAATTTCATGTAATATTTCTGACAAAGAGCAATTAAAAAATCTTTACAAAAAATCCATGGAATTCTGTGGCAGTATTTCCACTCTTGTTTGCAATGCTGCTATCAATCCATATTTTGGACCCTCAAATAATATACCTGATGAGGCATTTGAAAAAATAATGAAGTCAAACGTGCAAAGTAATTTTTGGCTCTGTAATGAGGTGCTTCCAGATATGATTAAAATGAAAAATGGTTCAATTATAATTATTTCCTCGATCGCAGGCTTGCGCGGCAACAGCATGTTAGGTGCTTATGCTATATCAAAAGCTGCAGACTCCCAGCTGGCAAGAAATATATCAGTAGAATATGGAAGAGATAATATTCGAGCAAATTGTATCTCACCTGGTTTAATTAAAACTGATTTTGCCAGAGCTTTATGGGAAAATGAGAGTATTTTAAAATCTATGACCGCTAAAGCAGCTTTAAAAAGGATAGGAATGCCTGACGAAATTGCAGGTGCAGCAATATATTTGGCCTCTGAGGCAGGATCATTTATGACCGGCCAGAATATTGTAATTGATGGCGGTGAATCAGAACAATAGTCAAATTATTGAAAATACTTGTTTTTTGCCTAAAACCAATAAAATCGAAATTTTTCCCCCCCTTGACACACTTGCACTAGATCACTATATGCCTAGTAATTAAGATTTGTACAAACATATTTAGGAGAAAAAGACATGAATTTTAGACCTTTACACGATCGTGTACTCGTTAGGAGATTGGATACTGAGGAAAAAACTGCTGGCGGTATCATCATTCCAGACACAGCTCAGGAAAAGCCTCAGGAAGGACAAATTGTAGCCGTTGGGAATGGAACCAAAAGTGAAGATGGTAAAATTACTCCACTTGATCTAAAGGTTGGCGATATTGTTCTTTTTGGTAAGTGGTCTGGAACAGAAGTAAAAGTTGATGGTGAAGAGCTCTGTATTATGAAAGAGTCAGACATCATGGGCGTAATAGATACGAAATCTAAATCAAAAAAGAAAAAATAAATATTAATTAAGGAGAATAAAAAATGGCGGGTAAAGATATTCATTTTGGCACAGAAGCTAGAAACAAAATGCTCAAAGGTGTCAATGTTTTGGCCGATGCAGTGGCTGTGACTTTAGGTCCAAAAGGAAGAAATGTAGTTATGGATAAATCTTTTGGTGCACCAAAAAGCACTAAAGATGGGGTTTCTGTAGCTAAAGAAATTGAACTCAAAGACAAATTTGAAAACATGGGTGCTCAAATGGTGCGAGAAGCAGCAAGTAAAACCAATGATGTTGCGGGCGATGGCACAACGACAGCGACAGTTTTAACAAGAGCAATTGTTACTGAAGGTTTAAAATTTGTTGCTGCAGGCATGAATCCTATGGATTTAAGAAGAGGCGTTGACTCTGCAATCGAAGCCGCAAGTGATGCAATTAAAGACTCCTCAAAAAAAGTTAAAACAAGTGCGGAAGTAGCCCAGGTTGGCTCTATTTCAGCAAATGGTGAAGCCGAGGTCGGTGATATGATTGCCAAAGCAATGGACAAAGTTGGTAACGAAGGTGTTATTACTGTTGAAGAAGCAAAAGGTTTAGAAACTGAATTAGATGTTGTTGAAGGTATGCAATTTGATAGAGGTTATTTATCACCTTACTTTGTAACTAATGCTGAAAAAATGACTGCTGATTTAGAAAATGCTTATATTCTTTTGCATGAGAAAAAATTAACAAATTTACAACCGATGCTTCCTCTTCTAGAAGCGGTTGTACAAGCTGGTAGACCACTTTTGATTATTGCAGAAGATGTAGAGGGCGAAGCTCTCGCTACATTAGTTGTTAATAAACTAAGAGGTGGCTTGAAGATTGCTGCCGTTAAAGCACCTGGTTTTGGTGATAGAAGAAAAGCAATGATGGAAGACATTTCAATTTTGACTGGCGGTCAAGTCATATCTGAAGATCTTGGAATCAAATTAGAAAATGTAACTATTAACGACCTTGGAACTGCAAAAAGAATTAGCATTGACAAGGAAAATACTACAATTGTTAATGGTGCTGGTACAAAAGCTGACATTCAGGGCAGATGTTCACAGATCAGAAAACAAATTGAAGAAACTACTTCTGATTATGACAGAGAAAAACTCCAAGAACGTCTAGCTAAACTTGCTGGCGGGGTAGCTGTCATCAAAGTTGGAGGTGCGACTGAAGTTGAAGTTAAAGAGCGAAAAGACAGAGTTGACGATGCATTAAATGCTACTAGAGCTGCTGTTGAAGAAGGTATCGTAGCTGGTGGTGGACTTGCATTGATAAAAGCTGCAAGTGCTCTTGATAAAGTTAAAACAGCAAATACCGACCAAAAAGCAGGCGTTGATATAGTGCGTCGTGCTTTAGAAACACCAATTAGAACTATTGCAAATAACGCTGGTGTTGATGGTTCGGTGATTGTTGGAAAAATTAAGGAAGGTAAATCTGCTTCAGAAGGTTATGATGCACAAACCGATAAGTTTGTAGACATGTTTAAAGCAGGAATTATCGACCCTACTAAAGTTGTGAGAACAAGCCTACAAAATGCAGCATCAATAGCTGGTGTTTTAATCACTACTGAAGCAATGGTAGCTGATACTCCTGAAGACAAAGCTGCAGCGGCTCCTGCAATGCCTGACATGGGCGGAATGGGTGGCATGGGTGGCATGATGTAAGCTGAGCGCATTTAAGCTAATTTAAAAAACCCGGCCCAGCCGGGTTTTTTTATGAAATTTTTTCTATAAAAGAATTGAATGTATTTTCTAAATTCGAATTCCACTCAGCTACATTTGAAGTGAAAATGTTTGCAGACGATTCTAGTATTAGTCCATCATCAAGTATTCTTAGATTATTAGCTCTTAATGTCTCTCCTGATGATGTGATATCGGTAATTATTTCCGCAAAGCCATTAAATGGAGCGCTCTCAGTTGATCCATCACTTTCTACAGTCCTATAATCAACAACCCCACAATTTGAAAAATATTCATTTGTCAAATTCTTATACTTTGTTGCAACTCTAAGTCTTTTAGAGAGTTTAGTTCTGTGCAAATGACAGATTTCTTCTAAGTCAGCCATTGTCATTACGTCAATCCATATTTCAGGAATAGCAACAACTAAATTTGCTTTACCAAAATTTAATTTAAGTTTTTTTGAAACCTTATGATTATAGTTAGTTATTTTTTCTTGTACTAAATCGTCACCAGTTAAACCAACATGAATGGATCCTTCATCAAGTCTATTTGTAATTTCTTTAGCACTTAAGAAATAAACAATTGCATTATCAAGACCCTCTATTGCTGCAATATACTCTCTATCATTTTCAAGATTACTAAAAATTACTTTTTTTTCTTCAAACAAAGACACCATGTCAGTTCGCAATCTACCTTTACTTGGCAATGCAATCCGAAGTTTATTTTTTATATTCATTCCTAAATCAGCTCAATTATGTTGTTATTATTAGTTGCAAATCCAACTGCTGATAGTTTGGCTTTAGAGCCTAAATCAATAAGCAATTTATCGTACCGTCCTCCACTAATTAATTCACTTTGATTATCAGGATTATAAATTTCAAACATCATGCCGTCATAGAATTCGATTGAATGACCAAAGTCATTATCAAAATAATATTTTTCTATATTACTTTTTTCTGATACTGCATTCACAAAGTCCTCTATTTCCCTCACTTCACTCTCAAATGAAGAAACATTATTTGATTTAGTAAATTCGCGAAGCAGTGATGGAAATTCGGAAAGGTTACAACTTAATTTTAAAAAATTATTTATTAAATCAACAATTTTTTTCCCATCTTTCTGACTTATTACATTAAGACTTTTTAATTGAAATCGATCAACAATTTCCTCAACAGTTCGAGCACCTAAACCTCGAGCATTTTGTTTGTTAATTAAATCTCTCAAGCCTTTGTCAGATACGTCATCTATATTAAACTTCTCTTTAAGCATAATATGTTTTTTTTCATTATCATACCCTACACCATCACCTAATCTATCAAGTAAACTCTCAAAATATTTTCTTCTAAAAAAATGTCTCACTAATCTTTGTTTCCATCTAATAGGCAGCTCTAATTTGTTGATAAACTGATTAAATAATTTAATGCTACCAATTTTAATTTTATAATTATCAATATTTAATTGACACATTGTATCTTCAGCTGTCTTTAAAATATACGCATCCATTTCATTTATATTATTTAAATTTTTTTCAGAAAAAATGATCTCTATACCTGACTGATTTAATTCAATGGAATTATTTGATAACTCTTGGGATGATCTGAATACAGGACCGCTGTAACATAACTTTGACTCACTGGATTTATCATTACTTGCTATAAAATTCTGACATGTTGGTACAGTCATGTCTGGTCTCAAACATTTTTCTTTTCCTGAATTATCAGTAAACGAATACATCTTTCTTCTGATTTCTTCACCAGAAGTCTCAAAAAATATATCTGCATCAAACAGCAATGGAAGTTCAATATAATTGAATCCAGATTTGATAAAATAATTCTTTAAATTAATATTTAATTCTTGAAGTGACATTTTATTTTAATTCAAAATTTCATTTATTGCAGTCAAGAGGTCAGAGCGATTAATTGTTTGTTGTCCAGCTTTTGCCTCTTTCCATTTGTCTCTATCGACAATATCTTTTGAGACCTCTTTACCTTTATTTAAATCCTTAATTGATATTTCGTCCTTTTTTAACTCTTCATCACCCGCAATTATCACAATATCTGCACCTTTGCGATCGCAATACTTTAATTGCTTTCCAAGGTTTTTAGTTCCAAATGATATTTCGCATGCAATACCTTCATTTCTAATTTCTTTAGCCATTGAAATATAATCTGGCATATTTTGATCGTCTAAATTCGCTATTACCACTAATGGATTTTTCTTATCATCTAAAAGTTCTAATTGCTCTAACGCTACAATTAATCTATCAACACCTATGGATATACCAGTCGCAGGAACATCTTCTTTTCCAAATCTTGAAATAAGTCTGTCATATCTTCCACCTCCAGCAACTGATCCAAAAACAATTTTTTCACCATTCCTGTTTTTAATATCAACAAGAAGTTCTGCTTCAAAAATCATGCCAGTATAATAGTCGAGACCGCGAACAACTGATGAATCAAAACGAATTGGATAATCTGGGAAATTTTTTATATAGGAGTTGAATTCTTCCATCTGGGCATTTGATTGGTTTGAATTAGTCATAAAAGAAATAATTTTATCAGCATCTGTCTCGCTTAAGCCCACACCCTCCATAAAGTCACCAGACACATCTTTTCTTCCTTTTTGAAGCAACTCATTAACGCCCTCTATACCTAATCGATCTTTTTTATCTACTGCTCTAAGAATTTTTGGTAAATCGTCCTCTTTTACATCTAAGTTCGAAAAAAGATCTGTCCAAATTTCCCTATTTGAAAATTTTATTTCAAATTGCGAAGTACTAAGGCCAAGCTTCGTTAAAATATCACATACCATTACACACAGCTCTGCATCAATTAATGTTGAGTCAACTCCCACCACATCAGCATCAAACTGAAAAAATTCTCTGTATCTACCTGGTCCTGGTTTTTCGTTTCTCCAAACTAGTCCTGATTGATAACGTTTAAATGGCTTAACGAGGTCTTGATAATTTTGAGCTACGTATCTTGCTAAGGGGGCCGTTAAGTCGTATCTAAGTGAAAGCCATTTCTCATCGTCGTCTTGAAATGAAAATACACCTCCACTTGGCCGGTCTACATCAGGAAGAAACTTGCCTATGCTCTCACTATATTCAATTGTGGATGTATCTAATTCGCTAAATCCATACTTTAGACATACTTTCTCTATTATCCTAGACACTTTTTTTCTAAGATTTAAAATTTCAATGTCACTGTCTTTAAAACCCTTTGGCAAAATTGCCTTTGGATTATTTTTAATTTTACTCATTTTACTCCCACTGTAACTAAGATACTACAAAGTGTGTTTATTTAATATAAAAAGGGGTTATTGCCCGCTGATTGTTTTTTTCAGCGAACTTAGATATGATAGTGATGATGTTTAAATTTAAACATAAAGCTGAAATGCCTTATTTATTTATAAAAGTCAAATAATTTTAAATTTTTTCTTAAAGTTTATAATAATTGCACTATTTTTAATCGAGAACAGTTATGGAAAATGATAGCAAATTAACAGTCACGTATGCCGCTTTAGGCCACTTGCTAATGCATATGTTTGCAGCATTCTATTTTGTTATAGTTCTAGCAATTGAAGACGACTGGAAGCTTAGCTACGATGAATTACTAAATCTTTGGTTTTTAGGGTCTTTACTTGTGGGTTTGGGAGCCCTTCCTGCTGGATGGATCAGTGATAGGTGGAGTCGTTCTGGAATGATTGCAATTATGTTCATTGGCTTGGGAATTAGTTCATTATTATGTGGCTTAAGTGGAAATAAGCTTTCTTTATTTATAAGTTTATCATTGCTTGGATTGTTTTGCGCTATCTATCATCCCGCTGGAATTTCATGGGTTGTTAATACGTCAAAGGAAACTGGTAAAGCGCTTGGTTTTAATAATATTTTTGGGGGAGTAGGTATTGGATTGGGTGCCTTTTTTGCGGGTGTATTAATTGAACAGTTTAATTGGCAAGCTGCCTTTATGCTACCCGGATTGATCTCATTAGTAGTTGGGCTAAGTCTAACCTATCATCTTAAATCAGGAAAAATATCATTAAAGAATATATCTTCAGAGCAGTTTAAAGATAATCCTGAAAAAAATCAGATGCTAAAAATTGCAATTATTATGCTGTTAAGTATTACATGTTTGAGCTTTGTCTATCAAATTCTTCAGACAAGTCTCCCAAAGGCAATTGATATAAGACTTACTGATAGTCTTGACTTATCCACTTCAGATATCGGCTACATAGTTGCAGCTATATATATTGTAAGTGGTTTAATGAATTATGTTGGAGGAATTTTAACAGATAAATATTCTGAAAAACTGATTTATTCAATTGGAATAGTTGGCCAAGGATTCCTCTTACTCTTAATTGTTAGTCTTTCAAATTACTGGTTAATTGTAATAAGTCTTGCAATCGTTGCTTTTAATTCAAGTATACTGCCTGCAGAAAATTTGTTACTTGCAAAATTTGCACCTGAAAAATATCAAAGCCTAGTCTATGGTATTAAATTTATTGTATCATTTACAGTTGGCCCGATTGCACTGATCATGATTTCGAGAAGCTATGATTTAACAGGAGAATTTGGCTTACTATACTTAGCTTTTGGGTTTGTGATGATAATTATGTTTCTGATTGTATTAACTCTACCTGTAAAAAAAGTAATTACTGGTACAGCTGGGTAGATTCGAACTACCGACCTCCTGAACCACAACCAGGCGCTCTAACCAACTGAGCTACAGCTGCATAAGTGGTGGCTCGAGGTGGAATTGAACCACCGACACAAGGATTTTCAGTCCTTTGCTCTACCAACTGAGCTATCGAGCCATTTAATTAGTGATCCTAGTCTTTTATTCTATAACATAAATTCGTGCAAAGAAAATATTCTGAATACAGTTAATCCAGAAAAACCTTTAATCTACTGATTAATTGGTCAACATTATCAAACGCATTCATCTCATGGGAGTTAATTATTAATTTAAATTCATCTTTCTCATATATAAAAACACATGGTAGCTCTATTTTCTCATCAACAAAATCAAGTTCTTTTAGATGATCAATATAGTAAAATCGGCTATGTGCATTTATGTTATTGAGAAATTCTTTCCACTTTATTTCCTTACCCAAATTATTGTATGTAATTGAGCATAAGTTGCAGTCATAAGTTTTTGGTGATATTATTTTATGTACCCAATCTATGAAGGCATTTCCGACACCACTTCTTGCATTGTAAATAAAAATTAATTCCGTCATTTGTATCCAGCTGAAATAAGGAGGTTTTTCACTTCAAATAAGGGTAAACCTACTACATTTGAATAAGATCCATTAAGGGATTTGATAAAAGTCTCTGCCACCCCTTGAATTTTATAAGACCCTGCAACACCTTGCCAGTCATTAGTTTTCATATATTCTTCAATATCTTGACCACTTAATACTTTAAAACTTACAACTGTCGTAACAGTTTTTTTTAATATTCTATTTTCTAAATTTCTAATGCAAATGGAAGTGCTGACTCTGTGTCTTTTTCCTGACAGTCGAAGTAAGTTTTTATAAGCAATATTTTCGTCATCTGTTTTATCTATAAGTTTCCTGCCAGTATAGGCAATCGTATCAGCAGTTAAAATTATTGAATCTTTGTACTTATTTTGAAAATGTTTAAGTTTCTCGTGTGCTATGCGTTTACAATATTGAAGCGGTAGCTCATTTCTTTTAATGGATTCATCAATATTTGGCGAAACTGTCTCACTTGGATTAATCTTGAGTTTTGCTAATAACTCAAGTCTTCGTGGAGATGCGCTGCCTAGAATTAGCTTCAAAATAATCTCAAACTACTTATATCGAAATATTATTCTGCCTTTGGTTAGATCATAAGGTGTAACCTGAACAAGAACCTCATCTCCGGCAAGTACTCTGATTCTATTTTTTCTCATTCTTCCTGCTGTATGAGCTAATACTTCATGGCCATTTTCTAACTCTACTTTAAACATTGCGTTAGGAAGTATATCTGTAACTTTACCCTTGAACTCTAATATTTCTTCTTTTGACATAAATTATTTTTTTGTAAGCCTATACTCTATTGATCTTGAATGTCCGTCAAGACCTTCGTTATTTGCAATTTTAATAGCACTATCTCCTACTTGTTCAATACCTTCTTTTGAAAATTCAATAAGTGATATTTTTTTGAGAAAATCATAAACAGATAGTCCAGAAGAAAATTTAGCACTTCTAGAAGTGGGAAGTACGTGGCTTGGACCTGCTAAATAATCTCCAAGTGCCTCAGGTGTATTGCGGCCCATGAAAACTGCCCCAGCATTTATTATTCTTTTAAGAGTATCTTCTGGATTATCAACTAACAATTCTAAGTGTTCTGGTGCTAATTTATTTGATAATAAAACAGCTTCTTCAAGATTTTGAGTAATTATTATCTTTCCATTATTTTTCCAGCTTGAAGCAGCTATGTCTTTTCGAGGAAGTGATTCTATTTGTTTCTCAACTTCTTTGTTTACTGCAACTCCTAATTTCTGATCGGTTGTTATAAGAATACTTTGTGCGCTTTGGTCATGTTCGGCTTGAGCGATGAGGTCAGCTGCAACAATTTTTGGATCATTTTTTTCATCAGCAATAATGACTACTTCAGATGGTCCGGCAAACATATCAATGCCTATAAAACCTGAAACTTGTCTTTTTGCTTCAGCAACATAAATATTTCCTGGTCCAACAATTTTATTAACGGATCTTATAGTCTTGGTTCCATATGCCAGAGCGGCAACAGCCTGGGCACCTCCTATGCAGTATATTTTTTTTATTCCACAAATTTTCGCCGCATATAGCACTGATGGACTTATAGCAGTATTAGTCATTGGTGTGACCATGGTGATATCTTTAACGCCAGCTACAACTGCTGGTATTGCATTCATTATTACTGTGCTTGGATAACTTGCAGTACCACCTGGGACATAAATACCCACTGACTCAACTGAACGCCAAACATATCCTAATTTTGAGTTAAGATTATCTTCATAAATTAAATCATTTGGTAACTGTTTTTCATGATAAGTGCGAACACGATCCTTTGATACTTTAAGCGCATCACAAAGATCGCTAGGTACATCACGTGATTGCTTTTCAATTTCATCTTCTCCAAGCAGTATGTTTTTAATATCAAGGCTATTCTTATCAAATTGATGAGTATATTTCAAAAGTGCTTCATCTCCATTTTTTCTAATATCGTCAATGATTACTGCCACGGTCTGAGTAACGTCAGAGTCACTTGATCTGTTCATTGTAAGAAGATTATTAAAATCATTCTCAAAATTTTGATCTGCAGAATTAATTATTTTTGTCATTTTCTATTTTTTCAATATTCCAGGGTTCACCCTGATCTTCTAACTTGCATCTTATTATTTCAGTTTCGAGCTTTATAATTGCATCATTTTTGAAAAGCAATTCAATTTCTATATTTTTAGAATTGTTAGGATAATAATTAAAAGTTACGAGCTCTAGTGTCCTATTTTTGTTCAATTGATCTATATTTTTTGAATAAACCGATAAAACATCCTCAAAGCTTAGTACTGCTTTTATTCTTTGATCTAATTTATTTACTATTTTTTCCTCCCACATAAATCTAGTAATCATAAGAAAAAATGACCTAATTGAAGGTAAATATTTAATATCGTTTACTTCAATGAGTCCGTCCTGAAGTATGGTCGATATAATTTTTAGCTCGTCAGTATCGATTGCATTAAGATTCATTTACCCTAATTTATTCTCCGAATATCTGCACCACAAGCTTGCAATTTTTGCTCTATTTTTTCATAACCTCGATCAAGATGATAAATTCGGTTCAGTGTTGTTTCGCCTTTTGCAACTAATCCAGCTAGAATTAAACTTACTGAAGCACGTAAATCAGTTGCCATGACTTGAGCTGAAATAAACTCTTTACATGGATTAATAATTGCTGTTTTACCATTGATTTCAATGTTAGCGCCCATGCGGTTTAATTCTGGAACATGCATAAATCTGTTTTCAAAAATATTTTCAGTTATTTGTGATTTGGATTTTCCTAGAGATAATAAGACCATCATTTGTGCTTGTACATCAGTTGGGAACCCTGGATATTCCATTGTATTAATATCAATACCATCAGAGATCTCAGATTGGTTAACAACAATGCTATTCTCACCCATTGAGTAATTAATGGATAGCTCATTCAATAATTCCAATACATTGCTGATATGCTCAAGTCTCAGATTTGTAACCTTGAGATCGTTACCAATTATAGTTCCTCCAATTATGTAAGTGATTGCCTCTATGCGATCAGGGATAATTGAGTGGACAGTGCCTTGAAGTTGATCAACGCCTTGAATGTGAACATTTCTATTTTCTCCTAATTCGATTTTAGCACCCATTTTATTTAGACAATCTATAAGATCCATAACCTCAGGCTCAACTGCAATATTCCTAATTTCACTTTCTCCTTTAGCAAGCGATGCAGCCATAATTATGTTTTCAGTAGCTCCTACTGATACTTTTGAAAAATTAATTTTATTTCCTTTTAAGCCATCAGGGGCGCTACATTTTATATATCCACCATCTAGTTCAAATGATGCACCAAGTTTCGTTAGGGCATCTATATGCAAGTCTACTGGCCGAGCTCCTATTGCGCACCCCCCTGGAAGAGACACACTAGCGTGCCTTTTGCGCGCAAGTAATGGTCCAAGAACTAATATACTAGCCCTCATCTTTCTTACTAAATCATATTCTGCTATCGCGCTTTCAGAGTCAGAATAACAAAGTGTAAGATTATTTGTTTTAGGATCTTTTTTTGTAACATTGACACCAAGCGATGATAAAACTGCTGACATTGTATTTACATCAACTAAATTAGGTACGTTTTTGAGTTCTAAATTTTCATTTGTAAGAATACTTGCAGCCATTATTGGGAGAGATGCATTTTTTGATCCACTAACAGGAACAGACCCCTGGAGAAGGTTTCCTCCATTTATCAATATTTTTTGCATGAACGATTTAAAGCTTAGGTAAAGTAACCCCTGTTTGCATCATATATTTACCTTTACGATCTTTATATGAAACTTCTGGTGGCGCTTCTCCCTTATAGAATAAAAACTGGCACGCACCCTCATTAGCATAAATTTTTGCAGGTAATGGAGTTGTGTTAGAAAATTCTAAAGTTACGTGACCCTCCCACTCTGGCTCAAGAGGAGTTACGTTTACGATAATACCACATCTTGCATAAGTTGATTTTCCCAAACAAACTACAAGAACATCACGAGGAATTCTAAAATATTCAACGGTTCTTGCTAATGCAAATGAGTTAGGTGGAATTATGCATTCTTTACCCGGCCGATCGACAAATCCTTTATCATCAAAGTTTTTTGGATCGACTAAAGCAGAGTCTACATTGGTAAAAATTTTAAATTCTTCTGAAACCCTTGCATCGTATCCATATGATGAAAGGCCAAATGAAATTGTACCTTCTTTTTTTTGCCCATCAACGAACGGTTCGATCATTCCTTCTTCCAAAGCTTTTTTCTTTATCCAGTTATCCGACATGATTGTCATATTAATCTTCTTTCTTTTGCCTTCTTTGAAACTCTTTTCTTTTTCTTAAATTTTGCCTTAGTGCCTCAGCGAGCCTCTCCGTACTGTCGAGTTTTTTATCCTTTTGCTCTTCCTTCGAGGAATTGTTTGATTTCATCTTTATTTAATCCTGCTTTTTTTAATTCTTTGATGAGCTTTTCTTCTTCTTTTTTATCCGTGTTATCAGAAAACTTAGCCTCACGTTTCTGCTGCTTGGCCATCGCTCTCTCCCCACGTTTTGATTTATAATCGTGATGAATACCCATAATTAACTCCATGAATTGCGCTACTTTATACAATATTTAATGGATTCTCTAGTAAAAACAAGGGACGCTCATTCCCGGTTATCTGCTACTCTTTTATGAATAAATCGCTTGAGAAATCTGAAAACTTTTCTGAGCCACTTTCTGTAACACGTAATGAGTGACTTGCCTCTACTCCCCAATCACCAAATTGCATAACAGCAATCATATGAAAGGTTACATTTGGTTGTAAAATAGTTGGATCACCTTTTGAAATGTTTATTGTGTGCTCACCCCAATCAGGTGGATAACCAATTCCAATGGAGTATCCAGTCCGAGATTCCTTTTTGATATCGTATTTATCTAATACTGCCCAAAATTTTTGCGCAACATCATCTGCTGTATTGCCTGGCTTTATGGCTGATATACCCTCATTTAGCGCCTCATTAGTTGCATTTATGGCGTCAATTTTTTTTTGTTCTGCTTTTCCAAGCAGAACTGTTCTTGCAAGTGGTGCATGATACCTTTTATAAACACCGGCAATTTCAATTATTGTTGCTTCGCCCTTAACAAATCTTTCCTGCGTAGCCGTTAGATGTGAGGCAGAAGTCCCAGCTCCAGTTGGAAGTAAAGTTGCTATACTTGAATATTCTCCTCCATATTCTGGAGTTCCATAAAACATTGCTTTTTGTATCTCTCCAACTGCATCACATTGTCTAACACCTGGATTGATAACATCAATTGCAGTTTGCATTGATTTATCAGTAATTAAAGCGGCGTTTTTCATTAGATCAATTTCTGCATCTGATTTCACAAATCGTACCCAATTCACAAGGCGCTCACAATCTTTCAGCGTGGCATCAGGAAGCCCATCTAATAATTTTTTATAACAAAATGCCGTGAAATAATGACTGTCCATTTCAAGTCCAATTGAAAGTTTGTCCCAATTTTTATTTTTAATTATTTCAATCAAATAATCATAAGGATGATTTGGCCATGTATGTATATATTTTTCAGCGTAAACAATTATATTTTCTTGTGACCAGCAGTTTTGAAGGAATGCCCCTCCAGCATCTTGATCACGTACGAAAAGTAAAGGTTCTTCTGAGTCTATATGTATAATTACACATTGAGCATAATAAAAAGACCATGCATCATAACCGGTAAGGTAATTTATGTTTGCTGTATCTTGAGAGACTAATAAATCAATACCCTTTTCTTGCATTGATTTTTTTACTTTATTTAGTCTTTCAATATACTCACTTTTAGAAAATATCATTAATCATTAAGTCTTTCTTCAACAAGTTTAGACCAAAATGATGAACCAATAACAAGAAGCTTGTCGTTAAAATCATAATTTGAAGAATGTAGAGATTGTCCATGCGTTCCTTCTGTTCCATTTCCAATTAAAATATAGCATCCAGGCTTAACCATTAGCATCTGGGCAAAATCCTCAGAAAATAATTTTGGATCACAATTTCCATCTACTTTATCCTCTCCAAATAGGTCAGCGGCAACCTTACTTGCAAAAGCCGCTTGATCTTTAGAATTAATTGTCATGTTTGTTCTTGTGAGGTAGTTAAAATCATAATCGACACCATGTGCTTTCGCCGTTCCATCTACAATATCTTTCATGCTGCGTTCAATAATTTGATTGGCTTCTGGTGACAACGCACGTGCATCACCTGAAATGATAGAATGACCGGGTAGTATATTTTCGTTGCCATCAGATTCAAATTTTGTGACTGAAACAACACCATTCATAGCTGGATTAATTTTTCTTGAAACAATTGATTGAAGAGCTGTTATTATTTGAGTGCCTACTGTAATAGTATCAACACCCATGTGTGGCAAGGCTGAATGACCTCCCTGACCTCTTAATTCAATTTTAAATAAACTTTCGCTTGCAGTGATAGTTCCTGCTCTTGTTGCAAAGGTTCCAAGTTCCATACCAGGCAAATTATGAAAAGCATATACCTCATCCATTGGGAACTTTTCAAACAGCCCATCATCTATCATTGCTTGAGCTCCCTGAGTTTTTTCTTCATCAGGTTGAAAAATAAAATAAACAGTTCCGTTAAAATTTTTTGTATTACATAGATATTTAGCTGCACCTAGAGCCATTGCTGTATGACCATCGTGACCACACGCATGCATTTTACCTTCGTGATTGGACTTATACTTGCAGTCATTTTCCTCTGTTACCGGTAATGCATCCATATCTGCACGAATACCAATACTTTTATTACTGTTTCCATTTTTGAGAACAGCAACAATTCCGGTCTTACCTATGCCTTCATGTACTTCCAGTCCAAAACTCTTTAAAATATCTGCAACTTTTGATGAGGTTATATCTAAGTCAAAATTTAGCTCAGGATGCGCATGAAAATCATGACGCCACTCAAGCATTTCCTTCTCATAATTTTGTGTAACTGAATTCATGTGGAATAATTTATAGTTTTTTTCTTAGCCAGCTGTGAAACCTTTTAATTTCATACTCTTCAGGCATTAATGTTCCATTTTTTCTTGTTGGATTATGTATGCCTTTTTGATTCAGTTCGCAAGCTTCTGCATCTTGTTTCATGACTAATACAGCAAAATCAACAACATTTTTCATTGAATATTTTTTATCTTTAAGAGTTTCTTTTCTAAATACCCACTCTGCTGTAACTTCTGTAAGTTCCTCTGATAAAGGAAGAATACGAACCATTCTTATATGGTCAGTAAATATTGCTAAAAACATAGAAGGCCAAGTAGTCATGTAAATGTAACCAGGAAAATCGGTTTGATTTTCCAAGTACTCTACACGATGACCTTGTGCGCTTCCATTCATTGACCAAGTTTCAGTACCTTTTTTCATTCCACCTTTGTACTTTGGATCATCATGATGAGTAAAACGTTTCCAGTTTGGATCATCTTTAATATCTACTAACCTTCTTCCATAAATAGGGACTAGGTCAGATAGTTCAGGATGAAGATTGGGGCAATGTAAACATTCACTATAATTTTCCCAAAATATTTTCCAATTACACTTTATTTTTTTCTTCCAGGTATGGCCAATTTGGTAGTCACTGACATTCAATTGAGAAAAAGCATCGCTGTAATCTGGAAATACTTTTTTTGTATTCCATTTAGCGTTTTTATTCATGTTAATAAAAACTAACCCATTCCAAACTTTAATTTTTACTTTTGTTAGACAATTTTCATCTTTTCTAAAATTTTTAGGATCAATAATAGATGTAGTTCGTACTAAATTTCCATTACTGGCGTTATACGACCATTGATGATATGGGCAAATCAATAAATTTGATTTTAGTTTTCCACTTTTTTCTTTTTTTAAAATTGAACCTCGATGACTACATGAATTATAAAAAGCATTTATTTC
>CACCND010000009.1 GCA_902547315.1 uncultured Pelagibacteraceae bacterium
AGGATTAATCAACTCTATGTGTTTCTTAATCATTGGCAGACACATATCTATTTCTTCATCTGTGGGCCGTCTGTTATTAGGAGGTCTCCAAGGTACAATATTTGCAATATATACCTTTTCTCGATTAAGGTTTATCGCCTCAAGCATTTTATCTAAGAGTTTACCGCTTCTACCAACAAAGGGTTTTCCTTGAATATCCTCATCATGGCCAGGAGCTTCACCAATAAGCATAATTTCTGATTTTGGGTTTCCATCAGAAAACACCATATTCGTTGCACTTTCATGAAGCTTACACTTGTCATAATTTGCCATGAAGTCTTTTAATGAATCTAATGATTCTAGTGAGTTGATAGTTTCTTGATCCTCAATCGACGAGTTATTAACAGATATAGAGCTGTCACCAGTTTTTGATTTTGATGATTTTTTAGTTCCATAGCGATTTTTTGGCGCATTTCCAATGTTTTCATTTACCCCACTCATCTTTAAGTGGTTGAGCTGCTTTAGTGTGTTTTGAACTTTTGCATCGGTCATAAACAAATTGAATTATAATACCTATAAACTAAATATATAGTTAATAATGGATACTATTCAGCAAAGAGAATCAATGGAGTACGATGTTGTAATCGTGGGTGCAGGTCCTTCAGGCCTTTCAACCGCGATAAAACTCAAACAAATAAACCCAGAAATTAATGTCTGCATTGTAGAGAAAGCATCTGAGGTTGGTGCTCATATATTAAGTGGAAATGTATTTGAAACAAGAGCTCTTGATGAATTACTTCCAGATTGGAAAACTATAGACGGCTGTCCTCTGAAAACAAAAGTCACAAAAGAAAAGTTTTTATTTCTTTTTGAAAAATCTCATTTTACCGTGCCCTCGTTTTTATTACCACCTGTTCAACACAATAAAGGAAACTACATTGCTAGCCTTGCAAATATGTGCAGATGGCTAGGACAAATCGCTGAAAACTTAGGAGTTGAAATATATCCTGGTTTTGCAGCTTCTGAAATTTTGTACGATGAAGATGGAAAAGTAAGAGGCGTGGCCACAAATGACATGGGACTGGACGCAAATAATGAAAAAAAAGATTCCTATGAGCCTGGTATTGAGCTACACGCAAAAACAACAGTATTTGCTGAGGGGTGTAGAGGTCATTTAGGTAAGCAACTAATAGAGAAGTTTGAACTCGCAAAAAATTCAGACCCACAACAGTACGGAATCGGTTTGAAAGAAATATGGGAGGTACCTGAAGAAAATCATGATGAAGGCTTAGTCTTTCATTCAACCGGTTGGCCCTTAGACAATAAAACCTATGGAGGAAGTTTTGTTTATCATGCAGAAAATAATCAAATATTTTTGGGATATGTAGTTGGCCTTGATTACAAGAATCCGTATTTGTCACCTTTTGAAGAATTTCAAAGGTTTAAAACACATCCAGCAATAGAAAAAATGTTAAGTGGCGGGAAAAGAGTATCCTACGGTGCCAGAGCATTGATTGAGGGTGGCATACAAAGTCTGCCTCAGATGTACATGCCGGGAGCATTATTAATAGGCTGTGATGCTGGTACATTAAATATGCCAAAAATAAAAGGAACTCACACTGCCATGAAAAGTGGAATGATTGCCGCTGAAGCCATTAATGAATTTCTGTCAGGTAAGTCGAATGATTTATCTTGTTACGAGGCTTTATTTAAAAAGAGTTGGGTTTATAGTGAATTAAAGTCCGCTAGGAATGTTAAACCTTTCTTTACAAGGTTTGGAAATATCCTTGGTATTTTACTTACAGGGATTGATCAGTGGTTATTTATGGGAAAGCTTCCTTTTACTCTATCGCATAAACACGCTGATCATGAAACTTTAGAAGATGCAAAAGATGCAAAAAAAATAAATTATCCAAAACCAGATGGCGTTTTAACTTTTGATAGGGCTAGTTCGGTATTTCTTACCGGAACGTATCATACAGAAAATCAACCTGTTCACCTTCAATTGAAGGATAAAGAATTACCAATTAGTTATACGCTAGATAAGTTTGATGAGCCCTCCCAAAGGTACTGTCCAGTAGGTGTTTATGAAGTTCATAGAAATGATGATGGTTCAGATCCAAAATTTGTAATTAATAGTCAGAACTGCATACATTGCAAAACATGCGATATTAAAGAACCGTCACAAAACATAAACTGGGTAACACCGGAGGGTGGCGGCGGTCCAAAATATGCAAATATGTAAAGCATAAGTCTATGCTTATAAGAACAATCATATTTTTACTAATATTTAACATTTCAAGCATTAATCTTTATGCAGCACAATTTATTCCGCCTCAGGTGGGCGATTACTTGGTTGCAAAAATTTCTAGTGACTCAAATGACTACAGCACAACTAAGAGATATTATCAAAGGCTGTACAGATCAAATCCAAACGATTTACTTGCTTTAGATAGATTGTTGTTGCTTAGTATCCTAGATGGGGATTTGCTTAGTGCAAATAATTACTCTTTTAAACTTGCGAAAGCAGGCTGTGATAAAAATATGAATTCATGTTGTATGAATAATCAATCACCACAAGGTCATCTTGTTAATGGGATTTCTTACTTAAATTCTTATAAGCCAGGTTTTGCTGATCAAAGTTTTGCTAGTATTTGGAGAGGGAATTTATCTGATAGCACGTTTGTAAGGCTACTTAGAGCATGGGTATGGGTCGACAGTAATACGATAGACAAAAGCATGGCGTTAATCGATTTAATTTCTAAAGGTGAACATCAACACCTAACGCTTGTACATAAAGCTCTAATTTATGACTATGCTGATGAGATTGAATTGGCGGAGGTTTTTTATGATCAATCTTTATCAGTACAAAGAGATTTATACGTTTTACGTCTATATTATAATTTTCTGCATCGAAATAATTTGACTGAGAAGAAAAATACTTTTGCAGACGAGTTTTTGTCTTCGTACGACGAAGAGTTTAAAAATAAGTTTTTAACTTCAAATAAAAATAGGATTATTCAAAACCCTCTTCAAGGAATAGGAGTGGTTTTATTTAATTCACAACTTTTGATTGAGGATTTAAATGAAGAACTTGCACATATGTTGTATCAACTAGCAATTGATACCTCTCCTAATTTACATGAGATTAAGTATATATTTGCTTCTTTTCTTAACCAGCTGGAAAATCATGATAAGGCAAGAGAGGTGCTGAGTTATATTCCAAAGAAGCATTATCTAGGTAATTTTGCTGCAATTCAAATTTCAGATGCATATAGCTACGAGGGTAATAACGATAAAGCAATTCAAAATTTAAATACGTTTGTGGAGGTTGATGATAGCTTTGAAGCATACCTTTCACTTGGAAATTATCATCGCTATGAAAAGAATTGGTCGGACGCAATGGATAATTATGATCACGCATTAAAGCTTGGTAAAAAATTTGATAAAGAAAACATTTGGGAAGTTTACTTTAATATTGGAATTGTTCATGAACGTTCTAAAAATTGGAAGTTAGCTGAAAAGTATTTAAAAAAGTCATTGAAACTTTCAGAAGATCAAGCTGATGTTCTCAATTATTTAGGTTATTCGTATATCGATATGGATCAAAATATCTCTGAGGCTAAAGTTTTGATAGAACAAGCAATGGAATTGAAACCAAACGATCCATACATAATTGATAGCCTTGCTTGGTATTATTTTAAAGTTGGTAAGTATAATGAAGCCCTGTCTTTGTTGGAGTTTTCTTTGGATATGATGCCATACGATCCAACTGTAAATGATCATTATGGCGATGTGCTGTGGAAACTGGGAAATGAACTTGAAGCACGTTTTTATTGGCAGAAAGCCATAGATTTAGATCAGGAAAATATATTTGAGGACAAAGTTAAAATCAAGCTACTTAAAGGAATCTAAGTAAGTTGTTGAATAACATAAAATCCTACGCAAAAATAAATCTTTTCTTAAATGTAGTAAACAAACTTGATACTGGTTTTCACGAATTAAACTCAGTGTTATCAAGGATTGATCTTTATGATGAGATTAGAATAAAAGACGAAAGCTCATTTAGCATCTCATATAATGGTCCTTTTGGCGACCAAGTGGGATTCAATGATAATATTTCTAAATTATTTAATTATTTAATTGATAAAAACTATTTAAACCACAAATCATTTGCTATTAATGTTGTAAAAAATATACCAGTGGGATCCGGTTTAGGTGGCGGTTCATCAAATGTTGCAGAAATAATTAAATATTTAATAAGATCTGATTTGTTAGATAATTCAATATCAATTGAAATTGCAAGAGATCTTGGATCAGACATTGAATTTTTTATTAGTGAGGGATCTGCACTAATTTCTGGAAAAGGAAATGTTGATCAAAGGTTAAAAATCAATTCAGATAAGGATTTTCTGATAGTATTTCCAAATGTTCAAAACAGTACTAAGGAAATTTTTAACAAACATTCTAATTTAAGTGGAGAAAAATTCTCATACAATAAAGGAATTAACTTAGATGGAATTTTAAAAGGTACATCAAATGAATTGGAAAAAACTGCACTTCTTACTAATCAAGAAATGACAAAAGTAAGAGAATATTTAGATAATGATGTAAATTGTAAATATGAAAGAATGACAGGAAGTGGCTCTGCATATTTTGCTGTTTATGAAGATAAACAAAAGGCAGAGGAAACAATACAGAGAATATCTGAAGAACACCCTAATTGGTGGACATATTTAACGAGGATAATATAAAGATTGCAAAATCTTTTTCTTAAATTAAATAATTATATAGTGTTGGGGCGTGGCCAAGCGGTAAGGCACCGCTTTTTGGTAGCGGCATTCGGAGGTTCGAATCCTCCCGCCCCAGCCAATTAGGATTAAAAATATGAGTAATTTTTTAAGTAAGTATAAATCAGTATACGATGTCTTTTTAGATAACTGGGGCTATCAAAACCATTTTGTAGCCTATTTAGAAACTTTAATGAGACAAAAAACACTTTTACCAACACATATAAAAGAGATAATATTTGCCTATGTTTCAGGACTAAATGGTTGTGGGTATTGCAAGAATATTCATGCTGAAATATCAAAGAAAATTTTAAGAGACAAGAATGACCTCGATTTTATGAACGATATTGAACAATCACAAATAGAAGACAAGTATAAGCCAATTCTAAAATTATCTCATAAAGTAAATGAAGATATTCACTCAATCACTGAAGAAGATATAGATGCTGTTTTAGAGCATGGTTTTGACGAAAAAGTTATATCCGAAATTATCTCTATTTGTTCTGCTGCACAATTTATGAATACTACGGTTGTTGCCCACCAAATAAAGCCTCTTGATCAAGTTCAAAATGTTGCGTCAGCGAAAATGATGATTGAGAAAGGTTACGATGGCCTTGCCCAATTTATGTTAAAAAGACGTAATAAATAATTTATAGAAATTTCAATAAACTTAGCCCAAGATAAAACGCTATAATCGTAAATGTGAACGTCGCAAACAGATATAACAATGAGGCTACGATTTCTCCATTGCTGAATAATTGATAAAAATCCAAATTAAAAGTTGAAAAGGTCGTGAAACCTCCAAGAAAACCAATTGTTAAAAACATTTTTATATTTTGAGAAATATTAACTTTGTCAGCAAAATAACTGACGACTAATCCCATTAAAAATGCCCCAAGAACATTGACAACTATTGTTCCAAATGGGAATGAACCTAAAAATAATCGATTAGTTTGTTCGCTGATAAGAAAACGCAATAAAGCTCCTAAGCCTCCACCTAAAAAAATTGATAACAAAATACTCATCAGTTCATACCTACCAAATGAGCCATTAATCCAAAGTGATCACTTGGAAAAAATTTATTTTTTTCTGTGCCGACAAGATAACACTCAATTGGATGACCAAGACCATTAGGTCCAGGTTTACCCAAAAATATGTAATCAATTCGTCGATTATATTCTAACGTTTTTTTTGCCCAATCATTGCTGTTTGACCAAGTGTAACCAGGATCGTTTCTATTTGTTAATTTCCATACATCCCTTAAAACGATATCGTTTACTGGCTTAGTTAAACCCGTAATCCTTCTAATTTCGTCACTTTCTGGATCTGCATTGAAATCTCCACACAAAATTATAGGGAATTTTGATTGATCTAATTCACTAATGTATTCTATTATTTGATTTACTTGATCTTCTCTTACTTGCTGGTGTTCATATTTATAATTAAGGTGGGTACAAATAACGTTAATCGTTTCACTTTTATATTTTAATGAAAGATGAAGCAAAAATCTTTTTTCATCTTTCTCTGCTTCAGTCTTAAACATTACAGTATGGTGAGAATTGATTGGGAATTTAGTAATGATTGCATTTCCAAACGCAACACCATCAAATTCAAATGATTTTTCGAAGATATAGTTATACCCAAGTTGATCTGCAATTATTTTAGCCTGACTTTCATCAGTTTCTTCCCATACTTCTTGTAGACATAGAATATCAGGACAAGAATTATTGATTTCAGAAATGATTAGATTTTCTCTTTCCTTATAGTTTTCAAATTTCCACCATACGTTCCAGGTTAAAAGCTTAATTATCTCAGTGTTTAAATCAATTGAACTTGCATCTGGATCAGGAAATGATTTATCACTCATTGTTAGGGAAAAGCCACCATGATTTGTTCTGCAACATACGCTGGTTTTTCTTGTCCCTCTATTTCGAGAGTAGCTTCACTAATTACCTGTGTTCCACCGTTATCTAGTTTATTTACCTCTTTAATTTTTATTGCCATTCTCACACGCGAATTTACTGGAACCATGTTAATAAATCTTACTTTATTAAGACCATAATTTATCATCATTTTTGCTCCAGTAACTGTCCAGATTTTGCCAGCCAACGGCACGGATAAAGAAAGGCTAAGGAAACCATGAGCAATTGTGCTTTTAGTTGGAAGCTCTTTTTGCGCTTTTTCCTCATTTACATGTATCCATTGATGGTCATCAGTCGCATCTGCAAATAGATTTATTCTATTTTGATCAATTGACATCCAATCCGAATGTCCCATATCTTTTCCTTTATAATTCTCTAAATCCTTTACATCCACGCTCTGCATAGTATATCTCCAAAAAAAATTAATTATTCTCTAAGATATTATCTAATTAAAAAGATTATTGAAGTTTTATAATGAAAAATATGCGACATGTGAATAATTTGGATACAGATCAAAAATTAGAACTCTTGGATTTGGTTTTTGGCCCGGGTAGATTCGCGAGATCAGTTTACAGATTGCGTGAACGGCAAGTCTATGAGCAGGAATTTTCATATGTGTCTGTTGATGGAAAGAAAATAGTTGCCTGCGTAGATTATTGTCGCACAAAACTCAATGATCAATTTAATGGCCTTCTTTTGGGTCCATTAGCGGTCCATCCTGATTTCAAAGGTCTTGGTTTTGGTATGAATTTAGTTAAATATTCTCTCAAAAAAATTGGATTAAATAGAGATTACTCATTTATAATTGTAGTTGGAGATATAAGTTATTATGAACGTTTTGGCTTCTGCAAAGTTGAGGGCAAGTTAGACTTTTATGGACCTGTTGACAGAAGTAGGGTCTTGATAAAAAAAATGAATAAAATTTTAGATGAATCAACAAATTATAAATTTACATAAAGTATGAGTGAAAATCCCGTAAATTTAAAAGGACTAGAAACAATTTACAGTTTTAGTAAAAAAAATAAGCAATCAATTCCGCCTGTAGAAAAATGGAATCCTCCATTCTGTGGCGACATCGATATGAAAATTTTAAGAAACGGTAAGTGGTTTTACATGGGCTCTGAAATAAAAAGACCCGCGATGGTTAAACTTTTTTCGAGCATCTTAAGATTAGATGAAGATGCATGCTACTACCTAGTTACACCCGTTGAAAAAGTTAGAATTCAGGTTGAAGATGCACCATTTGTCGCTGTGTCCCTAATTAAAGTTGAGATAAATAGTAAAACTGGCTATCTATTTAAAACAAACCTCAATGAAGAAATTCTTCTCTCTAAAGATAATCCATTAACAATTAAAATTGGAGAAAATTCAGAACCATCACCTTATATCTTGATCAGAAAGAATCTTTATGCACTTTTATCCAGATCAGTTTTTTATGAACTAGTGGAACTTGCAGAAGAAAAGATAATTAATAATAAAAAATTCTTAGTTATAGAAAGTATGGGTGAAAGTTTCAATATTCATGAAATTGAAAAAGAATGATGACTTCAGATAAATTGAGGGATTTATTTGATGGTCCAGATAAGATATCTCATGAGTATTTTGAAATACTTACAAATGATTTTTTAACAAGACATCATCACCCCCTGGCAAAAGCTGAAAAAGATAAAGCTAAGCTAAATCCATCAGCTGTACTTGTACCCATATGTTATTCAAATGATGAAGTAAAAATCTTATTAACTAAAAGACTGGATAATTTAAAAGATCATGCAGGGCAAATTAGTTTTCCCGGAGGTAAAATCGAAAAAAATGATACGTCTCCAATAGAAACTGCTTTACGAGAGGCTTACGAAGAAGTTGGTTTAAGGTCTGATGATGTAAATGTGTTGGGAAATCTTGATGTATATATAACTGGCACAGGATTTAGGATCATGCCAATTGTATCAATAGTTTCTGATTATTCTTACCTAAAGGCAAATCAAAATGAAGTGGATGAAATATTTTTTCTCCCATTAGAATTCTTAATGGACTCAAACAATCATAAGAAAGAAAGTGCCACATATGAGGTAAACAATAAAAAATATGAATATGACTATTACGTTTTACATTATAAAGATCACAATATCTGGGGAGCAACTGCTGGAATGTTGATTAATCTTTATCAAATTTTAAAATAATATAAATAATCTGTCTTATGAGTAGATTTTCATCAATCCTAGAACAAAACGATGTTGCGCAAGTTTTTGATCTTTTTGAAACCTATCAAAAAAATAGTATTTTTGTTGTAGGAGGCTCTATCAGAGACGCACTTTTAAATAGGGAAATCACAGATATTGATTTTGCCACTTCCCTGGAGCCAAAAATTATTACCGAATTACTCAATAAAGAAAAAATTAAATTTATTGATGTAGGAATAGATCATGGAACGGTTACAGCAATAATTAATGAAAGAAAATTTGAAATTACAACTTTTAGAAACGATATTTTTACTGATGGAAGACATGCTCAAGTCTCATTCTCAAATAGTTTAGAGGAAGATGCCTTGAGGAGAGATTTTACCATAAATGCAATGTATTTAGATAAGGATGGAAATTTAATAGACCCTACAGATGGTAAAAAAGATTTAGAAAATAGAGTCGTTCGTTTCATAGGTAATCCTAATGAAAGAATAAAAGAAGATTACCTTAGAATACTTAGGTATTTCCGTTTTTTAGCATTATTTGGTGATATATCTCCTGACGCAGAGGTAGTAAAAGCAATAACAGCTAATCTTGATAAGCTATCAGTTGTTTCTAAGGAAAGGCAATGGAATGAACTAAAGTCAATTCTAAGTCTAATTGCTCCAAATTATTCAATTTCTACAATGAGTGAAATTGGTTTACTTGATGATTATTTTGATGTCACTGATATAAATGATGCATTTGTAAATTTAATTGAAATAGAAAGCAAAATATCCTTTTCAATTGATCCTATATTGAGATTAAGTACTCTAATTGAAAACTCATTGGATAAAGCAAATACTATTATAAAAAAATTACCTTTATCAAAATCAGACTCTACTGAATTATTGAAATTATGCACATTAAATAAAAAAATCGTTTCTTACATGTCAATGAAAGAGGCTAGATATTTGCTTTATCTTTTAGGCCGTGATGGTTTTCAAAAACAAATACTTGTTTATTGGGCTAAGGATAAAATTAATAAAAATGAAGTAAATTGGAGATCATTATATGAAGTCGCACAAAGCTGGGAGAAGCCATCTTTTGCACTAACAGCTAAAGATGTAATAAACATGGGTATTTCTCAAGGCCCTATGGTTGGAGTTATTTTAAAAGAAGTTGAAGACTGGTGGGCAGAAAATGATTTTATTGATGATAAATTTTCATTAATTGAAAGACTCAAAGCAATCGTTCAATCAAAAAAATAAAATTTTATTTATATAAAATTTTCTTGATCTCGTAGTTTTTCTCTCCTTTAGGCGTTGTAACTGATACAAAATCACCTTTTTCTTTTCCAATTAAAGCTTTAGCAACAGGTGATCTGTAAGACAGCAGACCCGATTCAATATCTGCTTCATCATCGCCAACAATTTGAAACTTTGCCTTTGTATCATTATCAATATCTTCAACTTCAACGGTTGCTCCAAAGACAACTGTTTTTTGATTTTTAGGAATATTTGAAATATCTATGATTTCTGCATTTGCTAGCAGTAATTGAATTTCCTGAATACGACCCTCAATATGTCCTTGCTCTTCTTTTGCTGCATGGTACTCAGCGTTTTCTTTTAAATCACCGTGCTCTCTTGCTTCGGCAATGGCTTGAATAACTTTTTGTCTTTTGTTATTTACCAAATCGCTTAACTCATCTTGAAGTTTTTTTGCGCCATTTGATGTAATTGGTTCAGTTTCCATTTCTATTTCCACTTTGCGTTAGGAGGCATTGACATTAAAATTGCATCAATATTACCGCCAGTGTTCAAACCAAATTTTGTTCCTCGATCGTATAAAAGATTATATTCCACGTATCTTCCACGTTTCAATAACTGAATTTCTTTTTCCTTTTTTGTGAACTTTTCGTTCATTTTTTGGCTTATTATCTCTCTTACAATATCATTAAAAGTTAAGCCAACGTCCTTAATAAAATCAAAATCTTTTTTCCAATCATCCATTTTATAGTCAAAAAATATTCCACCAATACCTCTAATTTCTTTCCTGTGAGGTAAATAGAAATATTCATCACACCATTTTTTATAATTTTTATAATAAGACTTATCATGCTTTTCACACATTGTTTTTAATTTAGCGTGAAATTGTTTCTTTAATTTAGCGTCTCTAAAACATGGAGTGGCATCAATACCGCCACCAAACCAATTTTTACCCGTTATTATATGCCGAGTATTGAAATGTAATGCAGGAACTTTTGGATTTGCTGGGTGAAGTACTACGGATACCCCCGAGGACCAAAATCTTTTATCCTTTTCAGTTCCTGGAATTTGTTTTGCAAATTCTTTTGGAAAGGTACCAGTTACATTTGAAAATGCAATACCACCTTTTTCGATTACATTTCCTTTAATTATTTTGTATTCACCTTTTTTCCATCTATTAGATTTGAATCTTGCTTTTGATCCACTTTTTTTTTCAAGTTCAAGTACAGTTTCACAGATTAAATTCTGCAATTCCTTGAACCATGCTTTAGTTATTTTTTTCTTATTTAGCATTTCAAAATAGTTTTAACTGTCTGTTTGCCTCAGAAATAACTATAGCTGAGGACACAGCAACATTTAAAGATCTTGCGGAACTATTCATTGGTATTTTTATTATTTGGTCAGATTGATTGTGAATGTAATCTGGTACTCCCGCACTTTCTCTTCCAACAATTAAATTATCCGTATCGTTAAATTCAAAATCATAGTGACTAAGTTTACCTTTTGTAGACAATAGTATTTTTCTTCCTTTCCTATTTTTTTCGTAGTGCTTCCAATCGTCAAACTGTGTTAAATTAATATTTTTACCATAGTCCAATGCAACTCTACTTAGAGATTTTTCAGATAGTGCAAAGGAAGCTGGATGAATGATATCAATATTGACACCGAAACAAGAGCAAATCCGAACCATTGCTCCAGTATTTTGAGGTATATCAGGTTCAAAAATTGCTAAATTCATATTATTAGTATTTTATAACTTTTTGATCCAAATATATGCGTCATCATGACACAATTTTTGTTACTTTAGACACTTTTTTTCCCTTAAAAAACGATGATTTACAAGTATATTAACAATATAACTCAAGGATATTAAATTGTCAGAAAAACAAGTTACAAGAAGAAATTTTCTTTATGTTACCACGGGTGCATTTGCAGCTGCGGGAGCTGCTTCATTAGCATGGCCTTTCGTCGACCAAATGAATCCTGATGCGTCAGTCAAAGCGTTAGCATCAACTGAGATTGATCTAAGACCCATAATACCTGGACAAAGCATTACTGTAATGTGGAGGGGTAAACCGGTATTTATTCGAAGGCGAACACAGGCTGAAATTGATGAAGCAAAGAAAGTGAATTTAGCTGATTTACCGCACCCAGAGAAAGATAGCGATCGAGCACAAAATCCTGAGTGGCTTGTTATGGTTGGAATTTGCACCCATCTGGGATGTGTGCCACTTGGACAAAAAGGTGATTATAATGGTTGGTTTTGCCCATGTCATGGTTCCCATTACGATACCTCTGGAAGGATAAGAAAAGGTCCTGCACCTACAAATCTTGAAATCCCGGATTATGTATTCTTAAACGAAAGTACTATAAAAATTGGATAAAAAAGAATGAGCGAAAATTACGTACCTAAATCAGCAGTTGGAAAATGGTTTAATGACCGTCTTCCACTCTTAAACTTAATTTATGGACATTTACTGCCTTACCCAACTCCAAAAAATCTAAATTATTGGTGGACTTTTGGTGGCATTTTAACTTTTTGTCTTGTTACCCAAATTATTACTGGGCTTGTTTTAGCTATGCACTATGTTGCTGATGCTGATTTGGCTTTTGCAAGTGTGGAGCACATTATGAGAGATGTTAATTATGGGTGGTTACTCAGATACATACATTCAAATGGTGCGTCTCTGTTCTTTATGGCTGTGTATATTCATATGGCAAGATCAATTTTTTATGGATCGTATAAAGAACCTAGAGAGTTAATCTGGATTATTGGCGTATTTATATTTTTACTCATGATCGCTACTGCCTTTATGGGGTATGTACTTCCGTGGGGCCAAATGAGTTTCTGGGGAGCAACAGTCATAACAAATTTATTCAGTGCAATACCTTTAGTGGGTGAGTCAGTAACTAATTGGTTATGGGGAGGTTATGCCGTTGGTAGTCCACTTTTGACTAGATTTTTTACTTTACATTATCTAATGCCATTCCTAATCTTTGCTCTTGTTATACTTCATGTTTGGGCATTACACGTACCTGGTAATAATAATCCTGAGGGTATTAATGTTGTACAAGGTTCCCAAGATACAGTACCTTTCCACCCGCATTATGTTGTTAAAGATATGTTTGCACTTGTAGTATTTCTGATTGTTTTCGCGGGCTTTGTTTTCTTTGTCCCTAATTTACTTGGACATACTGACAATTATATTGAAGCTAACCCATTACAAACTCCTGAACACATTGTCCCAGAGTGGTATTTCCTTCCATTCTACGCAATCCTAAGAGCTGTTCCAGATAAGCTGGGTGGAGTAATTTTAATGGTATCTGCAATTGCTATTTTAGCATTTCTACCTTGGCTCGATACTTCAAAAGTTAGATCTGCAAAATACAGACCTCTCTACAGACAATTTGTATGGCTTTTCTTTGCAAATGTAATATTGCTTGGTTATCTAGGGGCTCAGACAGCTGATGGTCTATTTCTGATTATTGGAAGAATAGCAACTGTTTATTATTTTGCACATTTTATAATTATACTGCCGTTACTTGGTTATATTGAAAAAACTAAACCTTTGCCCAAGAGCTTGAGTGAACCTGTGCTTTCTCCTGAAGAACGACAGATGAAGGCCGCTGCCTCAGGCATTAGTGCATAGCTACTGGTAAATGAATATTACTACAAATTTATTTGCAACTTTTTTATTGCTGCTTAGTTTCAGTATCACTCAATTGCACGCCGCTGGTGAAATGAAAGAACCTATGCATCCTGATTGGTCATTTGAAGGACCATTAGGCAAATTTGAGAGGGCGTCACTTCAAAGAGGTTATCAAGTTTATACTGAAGTCTGTTCAGGATGTCATTCAATGAACCTTTTAAGTTATAGAAATCTAATTGAAGAGGGTGGCCCTGAATTCAGCGAGTCTCAAGCTAAAGCAATGGCTGCAGCTTTTGAAGTGAAAGCTGCTCCAAATGCAGATGGAGAAGTTGAAATGCGTCCTGCAATATTATCTGACAAGTTTGTTAGCCCGTATGAGAATGAGCAGCAAGGAAGAGCTGCAAACGGCGGCGCTTATCCTCCGGATTTATCTGTAATGGTTAAAGCACGACATGGTGGAGCAGACTATTTGTACTCTTTATTGTTGGGCTATGTTGATGCACCAAGTGATATTAAACTTGACGATGGTGTTTATTACAATGAGTACGCAAAAGGTCAAAAAATCGCGATGCCCCAAGTATTGTATGAGGATGCTGTAGTGTACACAGATGGAACGTCTGCAACGCCAGAACAAATGGCTCGTGACGTCACGATGTTTCTTACATGGGCAGCAGAACCAAAATTAGAGGCAAGAAAAAGAATCGGTTTTAAGGTAATTTCATACTTATTAATTCTTTCCGTATTACTTTACTTCACTAATCGACAAATTTGGAAAGACACTCATTAATCTGTTTTTTAAAAATAATTTATTTTCAATTACTTAAAAAAATAATTTTAAGTAAATTATCAATATCCTTATCCACAGAAACATTTTATCGATCTCGATTACTTCATTTTGGTAATGTAAATTAAACACTTACTAAACGGAGGAATTGAATGTTAGAAAATATTTTTAAATTAAAAGAGAACGGTACCAGTGTAAAAACTGAGTTATTGGCAGGTTTAGCCACGTTCTTAACAATGGCATACATCATTGTTGTAAATCCAGCCATCTTATCTACTGAGGGAACTGGTATGGATTTTGGAGGTGTATTTGTTGCCACAATCATAGCTGCGGTAGTTGGCTGTTTAATAATGGGCTTATTGGCTAATTGGCCAATTGCCCTCGCACCTGGTATGGGTTTAAACGCTTTCTTTGCTTTTGGAGTTGTATTTGGAATGGGTTATACTTACCAGCAGGCTCTTGCAGCAGTATTTATTGCAGGGATAGTATTTTTAATTTTATCTGTAACACCAGCACGTCAGTGGATAATTAACAGCATACCAAAAAGCATGAAGTTTGGCGTAGGGGCGGGCATAGGCTTGTTCTTAGCAATTATAGGATTAAAAAATGCTGGCGTGGTTGTCGATAATCCTGCAACTTTAGTTGGTTTAGGAGATGTTAGTTCAATGCCTGTGATACTGGCTGCCGTTGGATTTGCAATTATGGCAATTTTAGATAAGCGTGGTGTTCCAGGATCAATTATCATCGGTATACTTGTAGTAAGTATTATTGCTTGGGTAAGTGGTGTGAGCGCAATTGATGGAGTTGTAGGCTCAGTTCCACCAGCTGTTCATGCTTTTTCAATGGACTTTAGTCTTGTAGCAACAGCAGGTTTTATTGGTGTCGCGTTTGCTTTTCTTTTTGTAGACTTTTTTGATACCGCAGGAACTCTTACTTCAGTTGCTAATTTAACAGGCAAAGTTGACCAAGATGGAAACGTTGATGGTATAGGTAGAGCAGTTTTAGCAGACTCCACAGCCACAACAATAGGTGCATTAGTTGGAACCTCTAATACGACATCATACATTGAGTCTGGAGCTGGTGTTAAAGAAGGTGGTAGAACAGGACTAACAGCAGTTGCTGTGGCAGTTCTATTTGCAATCTGTTTATTTTTAGCGCCATTAGCTCAAAGTATTCCTGCATTTGCAACTGCTCCAGCTTTAGTATTTGTTGCAACGTTCTTTTTGAAAAACCTAAGGGATATAGAATGGGATGATGTCAGTGAATATGCTCCTGCGGTGTTGGCGGCAGTTTTGATGCCTCTTACATTTAGCATTGCTTATGGAATTGCTCTTGGTTTTATAGCATACGTTGTAATTAAAGCACTAAGTGGTAGACATGAGGATTTGAATGCTGGTTCGATAGTAATTGGAGTATTATCGGTACTATACTTTATCTTCTAGTTTAGTTAATGATTGGCTTTGTCTTCCTCATCCCAGGGGAAGACAGGCCAAGTTTCTTGTGTAATTTCCTCAACATATGTATCAGCTAGAGGTAGACCTCTTGGCTTCGCATATATTACAGCTAAGTGCATATTAGGCATGTATTCCTTTAGCGCTCTAGCGGTACCACCCTTATCAACAATATCATCTATGACGAGCACAACCTCATCAGTTTTTGGAGCTCTATGAACAATTGCTTTTCCAGCTTCTCTATGGATATAACTTTGTATTGAAACAATATCTACATCTTGAATTCCAAGAGTATAAGCGACAACTGAAGCAGGTACAAATCCACCTCGAGAAACAACAACCATTTTATCAAATTTAATGTTTTTTTCTCTTATGAGATGGGCAAGCTTAACTGCTTTTTCGTGCATTTCTTCATATGAAGGGAATTCTAGTTTATGGTCCATGGTTAATTATTAAATAAAAAATGCATTACGTCACCATCTTGTACTACATAATCCTTGCCTTCGCTACGCATCTTTCCAAGTTCTTTCGCTTTTAACTCTCCTTTACAATCTAAATAGTCTGTATATGAAATAGTTTCAGCTCTGATAAAGCCTTTCTCAAAGTCTGTGTGGATTTTTCCAGCAGCTTTTGGTGCAGTAGTGCCATTTTCAATCGTCCACGCCCTTGTTTCTTGTTCGCCAGCTGTGAAATAAGTAATTAAGTTAAGAGTCGAATATCCAGCTTTTATAACCTTATTCAAGCCAGACTCATCTAATCCTAGACTTTCAAGATAATCTTTTTGATCGTCTTCATTTAAAGACGAGATTTGCGATTCAATTTCAGCTGAAATCTTAATTAATTTAGAATTGAGAAAATTTTCAATTTTTAAAGTTAATTCATTACCCTTAACTATTGAATTTTCATCAACATTACATACGTAAATTGTTGGCTTTATTGTTATTAAATTAAACTCTTTTATTTGTTTGAAGATTTCATTTAAATTCTTCATTAAAATTGCAGGCTGACCTGACTCCAAGTGTTTAAGTAGAAGCTTCAAAGCCTCTGTTTTTAATTTGGCTTCTTTGTCACCTTTTTTTACTAGTTTTTCTAGTCCTTTATTTATTTTTTCGAGTTGTTCGATATCGGATAGAACTAATTCAGTATTTATCGTTTCAATATCATCAACAGGATCTATTTTGTTACTTACATGAGTAATATTAGTATCTTCAAAACATCGAACCACATGGATAACTGCATCTACTTCCCTAATATGAGATAAAAATTTATTTCCAAGTCCCTCTCCTTTAGAAGCACCTTTAACTAAACCCGCTATATCGTAAAAACTAAGAGATGTTGGTATTGTTTTTTTTGATTTTGCTAAATTTGATAGCGTTTCTACTCTTGTATCAGGCACTATTACAGTACCCTCATTTGGTTCAATGGTACAAAAAGGATAGTTTGCTGCTTCAGCAGCTATTTTCTTTGTTAACGCGTTAAACAGCGTTGATTTTCCAACATTTGGCAATCCAACAATCCCACACTTAAATCCCATGATCAATTATTTTAAATTATTAATAAATTTGGATTTTTCTCCATCCAATAATATTTTTAAATTTTCAGACATTTTTATATTTAATTCATTAATAACCTCTAACTCACTTTTTTTAAAATTACTTAAGACATGTTTGTTAACCATTTCTTTATTGCCCGGATGATTTATACCAATCCTTATTCTATTATAATTTTTTCCAATTTTACTATCTATTGATTTAAGCCCATTATGACCAGCGGAAGAACCCCCCAACTTGATTTTTATTTTTCCTAGAGCGATATCCAGATCATCATGAATAACATAAGTAAAATTTGATTTAAATTTGAAGAAGTTTAAAAAAGTTGCAATACTTTTGCCGCACTCATTCATGTAATCATTAGATTTAAAAGTGTATATTTTTTTCTTTCCAATAAGAAACGATGCCAACTCCCCATCAAATTTCTTTTCTCTCATCGCATCATCATGATCTTGTAAAAGCTGATCGATAAATAAATAGCCCACATTATGTCTATTATTTTTATGCTTTGTGCCAGGATTCCCTAATCCGATTAATGCAATCATATGATTGAAGATATATAAATATCAAAATAGGTAAAAGAAAAAGTGTTATTCTTTATCTTTGTTCTCTTCTTTATTATCAGCCTCAGGAGCTGCATCTTTTTTATCTTCTGCAGCGGCACCCTCAGTAGCTTCACCTTCAGCAGCCTCACCTTCGGCAGGAGCTTCAGGTTCTTTTACAACAGTAGGTGCAGCAACAGATGCTACAGTGAAATCTCTATCACTAATTGTTGGAGTAATTCCATCATCTAAATTTGCTGCAGAAATTCTGATTGTATCACCTATTTCTAAACCCTCTAGATCGAAAACTATCTCTTCAGGTATATTATTAGCAGGGCAGCTTAGTTGAACAGTACGTCTATTAACATTTAGAACACCACCTCGTTTTAATCCAGGTGACAAATCTTCATTTATAAACCTAGTAGGAATATCTAGAGTAATTTTTGAGTCTGCAGCTAGTCTTAAAAAATCAATGTGTATAGGTTGATCAGAAAGTGGATCAAATTGAACCTCTCTTGGAATTGCTAAGCTTTTCTTTCCATCAATGTTAAGTGAAAATATTCTAGTTAGGAAACCACCAGAATTGATCTCTTTTTGAACTGTGATCTTATCTAATGAAATATTTACAGGGTTTTCACCTAAACCATACATAACCGAAGGAATCTTACCTGCAGCTAGTATTTTTTTTACAGCTGATTTACCAGATCTATCCCTGGTTTCAGCATTTAAATTACTTTCTTTACTCATAACGATGAGGTTGGTCTTAAATTAAAATTAACTATATGGCAAGTATATAAATTAAAATTCAAATAAACTTGATACTGAGCTCGCCTCGGATATTCTCTTAATTGCCTCACCCAATAAATTTGAGATACTAATCGACCTAATTTTCTCACAAGCTTTTAATTTTTCCTGATTATTGATTGAATCTGTAATTACTAGTTCAGTCAATTTTGATGCACTAATTTTCTCTAAGGCCTTACCTGTTAATACTCCGTGCGTAACATAAGAAGTGATACTGTTAGCTCCTAAATCTATAATTTTGTCAGCTGCATTACAAATTGTTCCCGCTGAGTCAATAATATCATCCAGAATAATACAATCTTTACCTTTTACGTCTCCAATGATATTCATTACTTCACTTTCACCTGCTCTGGGTCTTCTTTTATCAACAATAGCAATTGAGGCTCCGATCTTATTTGCAATCGCTCTTGCCCTCACAACTCCACCAATATCAGGAGAAACTGCGACTAGATTACTAATTTCATATTTTTCTTTTATGTCTTTTGAAAACACTGGACCTGCAAATAAATTATCTGTTGGTATGTCAAAAAATCCCTGTATCTGTTCAGCATGAAGATCTAAAGTAAGCACTCTGTCTGCTCCAGCAGTTGTTATTAAATTTGCAACTAATTTTGCTGAGATAGGAGTTCTTGGCCCTGGTTTTCTATCTTGACGTGCATATCCATAATAAGGGATCACAGCAGTAATCCTTTTTGCTGAAGCTCTTTTAAGTGCATCTATCATCACCAGTAGTTCCATTATATTGTCATTCGCTGGGTAAGATAGAGACTCCATTACGAATACATCCTCACCACGAATGTTTTCTTTTATTTCTACATAAACTTCATCATCAGCAAATCTTGTAATAGATGCGTTTGTAAGGTTTTCACCAAGATATTCTGCGACGCTCTTAGATAAAGGTAAATTGCTGTTTCCTGCAATAATTCTCATATTTATCTGTCTTTTATAACAATTGTTGAAATCATTCTACCATAATCGGTTATATTTTTTTTATAATTTCTTCGATAGCTAAAACATAATGTTTCTTCGCTGAAAGTATCGACATCAACAATCTCATGGTTAGTAATTTGCTCGTCAGAAAGTATCTTGAGAATGAATTCAGTAAGCGAAAACAGATATCTATTGTTATGAATTCTTTGAAAAAACCTTGCATTATCTTGATCTTGTTTAATGAAGTTTTTGTAAAAAGGTAATCTTACTTCATAGGATTTTTGTCTTATACATGGGCCAATACTGCAGCGTATATTATCTCTCTTTCCACCCAGCTTGGTTATTTGTAAAATTGTATTTTGAATTATGCCATCAAAGGCACCTTTCCAACCTGCATGACAAGCTCCTATTATTTCATTTTTTACTTCATAAAATAATAATGGAGCACAATCAGCCGTTAATACTGATAAGATTTTGTTATTTTCTTTAGTTACAATCCCGTCACATTTTAAAATTTCAGACTTATTGATGCTATCTAAAACTATTGCATTAGAAGAGTGTGTTTGATGCATAGTAATAATATCAGACTTTTTTAAACCGTAATATCTAGAAATAGAGAGTAAATTTTCCTCAATAGCAACATTCTCATCTTTTGATCCTTTTCCACAATTTAATGATTTATATCTTCCTTGCGAAACACCGCCCAATCTTGAAAAGAAACAATGATCTATATTTGAGAGATTTTTTGTAAAAAACATTAAATATTAATTTCCAAAACTTTAAATAAATTTCCCATATATTCTCTTTTGGTAAGTATTGCCAACTGCTCGTTTATTTGCTTCTCTTCCTTTGGGTTTTTCTTAATTAAGATATTAGCTCGATCTAAAATTCCATTTTGCCGAAGGAAATTAGATTGAGTATTTATTATAAAGTCATCAATTTCATTTTCTTCTAAAATATTTTTCAGGTTATTAAAGTCTACATGATATGTGATATCTTGATTACCTGGGTTATCAAGAAAATCAGTTTTTTTATTAGATTTAATTGACTGAAGTGTACTTATCTTAGGTAGATTAATATATCCATAATCAATTAGTAAGAAAAAACCATTATTCATAAGCAAGAAATTGATCAATTCCCTAAAGATTGAATTAGTCTCAGGAGAAAATTCAATTACCTCAAGATGTTTAAGGTCTTGCGTATTGTTTACAAATTTAGAAATATCTTTTCTAGGCTTAATAAAGTCAAATTTTAGACTATCCTTTTTATCTAATTTAATAACTGTTTCATAAATATTTCCGTTCCTACTTACTAATTGGCGCGTAGGAATTGCATCAAAAAACTCATTTGCAATTATTATTGAAAATTCATTAGGATATGAATTGAAATTTTTATGTATCTTGCAATTAGGGTAGGTATTTTTTAGATTTTGAATATAGAATTTATTAATTTCATTAAAGTGAATTGTATACTCGACATCTTCATCTAATAAAGCATTGAGTACTCTAGTAATATCGTTTATCAGAGCGCCTCTTCCTGGTCCTAGTTCAATTAAATTAAACTTTTTTATGTTTCTTGCATGAATGAGGTTTAATATTTTTACAGCAATTATTTCACCAAACATTTGAGATATTTCAGGTGCAGTAACAAAATCTCCATCTTTGCCTATAGCTTTGTTAGACGTATAGTATCCATGCTCTTCATCTCTTAATGAAATATTCATAAAATCATCTAGATAGAGAAATGCACTTTCTTTTAAAGCATCGTAAATTTTATCTTGTATCATTTTTAATGCTTTTAATTACTAAAATTAAAATTCCAGCAAGAAACATTGGTAAAGATAATATCATGCCCATTGTAAAAAAATGATATACAAATCCTAATTGAATGTCGGGCTCACGTGTAAATTCAACAGTAAATCGAAATAATCCATAAAGCATCAGAAAGACACCTGAAATTATTCCAGGGTTTTTAAGTGTTTTAAATTTAAAAATTAAAAAATTTAAAATTATAAATAATAAAAGTCCTTCTAAAAAAGCTTCATATAATTGACTCGGATGACGATACTGGTTGTCAGCGTTTGGAAATTTCATTCCAATAAGAAAATTTGAAGGTCTACCAAATAATTCGCCATTAATAAAATTAGATATTCTGCCAAAAAATATTCCAACAGGAGCTGATACACATATCAAATCGCTTATTTCAAAAAAAGTAGTTTTATAGAACTTTGAAATTATTATGGCGGCTGTAACAATACCAAGCAAACCTCCGTGAAAGGATAAACCTCCTTGCCAAAGATATAATATCTCAATTAGATTTTCAGAGTAATAATCAAAATTATAGAAAATCACATATCCCAATCGTGCTCCTATAATTAATCCAATTATTGAATAAAAAATCAGATCATCTATTAGTTTTTCATTGATGCTATTACTATGAGAAACTGCTTTATTTGAAGCGAGATATTTAATGTATCTCCAAGCAAATATAAATCCTACAATATACGCAAGTGAGTACCAACGGATATCAAGAGGACCAATCGAAAAAAAAACTGGACTAATAGATGGAAAACTAAGATAAATCACGTTATTTTTGAATAATATTTTAAATATATTTATCACTAATTATGATCACAAGGAAAGTTTTAATTAATAAATTTGTTAACTTTGTTACAAAAGGCTTTGAGCTTTCGCAAGCGATCAATGATGAATACAAAACAATAAAAAAGTTTAAAAAAGATAGAAATAATGCCAAAGAAAAAAAACACTGCAAGTAGTTTAAATAAAGAAAAATTTTTAATAATTGGCGCTGGCAATATGGGAATTGCTGTGATCAAGTCATTATTTAACCACCGAATTTCCTCAAAAAAAATCGTGGTTATTGAAAAGAATCAGTCAAGTGAATTGAAAAAATTAAAAAGATCAAATAATTTTGAAATAAAAAATAGCATAGATAAAATTAATAATCTTTATCAACCTACGATCACACTTATTGCTGTTAAGCCTAATCAATTAAAAACACTGAATGGATTAGATAAAGATAATAGACTCGGTAATTCAATTATAGTTTCCGTAGTTGCTGGTAAAAAAATAAAAGATTTAAATAAAGTCTTCAAAAAAACATCAGGCATTGTAAGAGCTATGACTAATACTCCTGTATCTGTTAATATGGGTACTACAATTGTATATTTTGAGAGAAAAATAAAAACGAAACAAAAAAAACCTATTTTTGATTTCATGTCCTTATTGGGGCAAGTCAGTGAAACCAAAAAAGAAGATTTAATTGATGATTTCACTGCAATTTTTGGGAGCGGTCCAGCATACATATATCTTTTTATAAATTCTCTCATTGAGATAGCTAATAAATCGGGGTTTAAAAATTCGGATAGTATGGTTTTACAGACTTTCTTAGGATCAATATTACTTTTATTAAGTGGGCAAAAAAAGCCATCTGATTTACAGAAAAAGGTGACAAGTAAGGGAGGCACCACTGAAGCAGCGCTGAGTATTCTTGCTTCCAATAAAGGATTAAAAAGTCTTCTTACAAGAGCTGTCATCAAAGCAACAAAAAGATCTAGAGAATTGAGTAAAATTTCTTAATTTGGTATTTCAATCGCAACCTCTAAACCTCCTAAATAACTGTCGTGCAGTGATATTTTTCCATTTATTGAATTCAATAAGGATTTAGTAGTAGCTAGACCTAATCCAGAGTTTGAGACATTCTGATTTCTACTTTGGTCTACTCTATAGAAAGGTTTAAATACATTATCTTTTTCACTATCAGGAATACCAATTCCATTGTCATGAATGTTTATTTTAATTAGGTTTTTGTTTATATCTGCTTTAATTATTATTTTGTCAGATTGTACAATCGCATTATTTAATACATTCGTAATTGAACGAGAAAAAATATTCTCATTTACAAAAACTTCTTCATCATTAATAATTTCAAGGTTAATTTCATGTTTTGTAAAATGTATATCATTCTTAATATTTATTATTGCCTCTATAGGATTAATTGTAGATTTATCTTTTGACTCATTTATAGCTGCAAAATCTAAATATTCTACTAGCATCTCATTCATCTGATTTATTTCTAAATTAAGTTCATTTTTAATTTTATTATCTTTTATTGACTCAAGAAGTAACTTCATTCTCGTGAGAGGAGTTTTTAAGTCGTGACTCACTCCCGCCAACATAAGAGATCGTTGTTCAATTTGTCTTGATATTCGATTTTTCATTTTTAAAAACTCCAAACTTGCCTGTCTTACCTCTAGAGCACCTGATACTTTGAAATTATTTACTTCTTGTCCTTTGCCAAATTGTTCTGCTGCCTTAGCCAAATTCGAAATTGGTTTAACTTGATTTTTCAAAAATAAATACGCTATCAAAATAAGGATAAATGATGAAATAATCTGCCACCCTAAAAATATATGGTTTCTTGAGGTTGTAATACGATGAATTGGGAAGTTAAAATGTATTACTTTTTCTGAAGTGCTTATCATAACATCGACTGTTTCGTTATTTTGTTCAATGACAAAAAATTTATGTTTAATTCTGGTACTCAATTCATTTTTTAGACTGACAAGTACTTGATTATCGTTTTGTTTGGCTTTTAACTGTTCCAAATCATATTCACTCAATTCTTGGATATTCATTAGAAAGTAATCACCAAATTGACTTTTGGCTTGATACTGATCTAACCTGATTTCACTAGAGAGCATTCTGTCAGAAATTAATTCTATTTCCATAGCAACAGATCTTGATAGGCGGTTGAGTGTGCGTTCCCACAAACTATTATAGTAATATGATAGAATTATTAATTGAAACATAACTATTGGGAACAAAACAATTAACACTGTTCTTCCTAAAAGACTAGTTGGGAGAATTTTTTTAATCATTTAGTCAATCCATAGCTCATAACCAGAACCTCTTTTAGTTTTAAGAAATTTTGGAATCTTGGGGTCTTTTTCAATTTTTTTTCTTAGTCTATTTATACATACGTCTAATGTTCTTTCTTGATTAAAATTAAGTGATGTAATTAGCTCCTCTCTAGAAAATGACTTACCAGGAAATTTTGATAATATTCGCAATATTTTTAATTCGTTCTCATTAAGAGATAGTTCAGTTGATTTTCCCTTGATCACACCACTTTTTAAATCAACTATAATATTATCAAGTTGAATTTGTTTAGTTTCTTTTTTTATAGAAGTTTTATTTAAGATATTATTTATGCGTAAAAGCAATTCTTTTGGTTCAAAAGGTTTTCCCAAATAATCATCTGCTCCAATTTCTAAACCATGGACCCTGTCTTCAGTCTCTCCCATTGCAGTTAGATGGATTATAGGTATTAGTGATTTTTCACGAATTTCTTTTGTTAATTCATAACCATTTTGTCCTGGCATCATTATGTCAATAACAAGTAAATCAAATATAATATATTTTAGTACCTCTTTTGCTTCAGCGGCATTACTTGCCGTTGATACAAGGTATTTATTGTCTACTAAAAATGTCTTTAATAATTCTCTAATCTTATCATCATCATCAACTAAAAGAATATGTAGATTATTTTCACTCATCAATGTTCCTCTATAAATGAATTTATTACTTGATTAAATCCTTGCACTGAACCAGCCCCAGACTTTACATAGGCTTTTGAAAGTGAATTGATAATAGGTTTTATTGCCTCGTTTAAAGCCTTGTTAGCATTATCTGTCATAAATAAATTTTTTTTTCTTGCATCATCATTGTTTATTTTTTGAATAATTAAGTTTTCTTTGATTAGAACTCTGAGTACACGGTTAAGGCTTTGTTTCCTTATATCCAATTTCTTCAGTAGTTCATTAAATGTTATTCCAGGCTTAATATTAATTATCAAAAGACATCTAATATCGGCTATACCTAATTTTTTATCATCAAGGCTTGCTAAAATTTCTTTTTCCAGAATTTTTGCAACTTCAAAAAAACTATTTAATGAATTTTTGATTCTGTCTTCACGCAGATAAAGTAGAGATGCAGATTTATTTGATATTGTATTTAAGTCAGCCACTATGACATAATAATCTGAAAAATATATATTAATCAAGCTATTTATCTGTTATTAAACTTTTAATTTATTAGAGTATTTTATATGGAAATAGCACCATTTGATAATCGAGAGGGTTTTATTTGGATGAATGGAGAGTTTATCAAATGGAATGATGCAAAATGCCATGTTATTACTCAGGGTCTTCACTATGCTAGTGCTGTGTTTGAAGGGGAAAGAGCCTATAAAGGGAAGATTTTTAAATCTGAAGAACACACAAAAAGGCTATTTAGATCAGCGGAAATTGTAGGCATAAAAATTCCTTATAGTCAGTCCCAAATTAATGAGGCCAAAGATGAACTCATTAAAAAAATGAATTTTGAAGATTGTTATGTTAGGCCAATTGCATGGAGAGGGTCTCAGCAAATGGGAATTTCAACTGCTAAATCTGATATTAATGTTGCAATTGCAGTGTGGAATGATTGGGCATCATATTTTAAGATCGAAGATCGAAAAGCTGGCCTACGATTAATAACTTCACCATGGAAACGGCCATCACCTGATACGGCACCATGTGAAGCAAAAGCATCTGGTCCTTACGTTATTTGTACAATGTCAAAAGAATTTGCGGAGGAAAAAGGATACCATGATGCCCTAATGTTGGACTATAGGGGCTATGTTGCTGAAGGTACTGGAGCAAATATTTTCTTTATTAAAGGAAAAGAAATTCATACTCCAATTCCTGATTGTTTTCTTAATGGTATAACTAGGCAAACTGTTATTGAAATGGTTAAAGAACAAGGCTTTAATATTACTGAGCGTCATATAAAGCCAGAAGAAATTAGTAATTTTGATGAGGCCTTTCTAACAGGCACCGCGGCAGAGATTACTCCAATTCAGTCTATTGACGATATTAAATTCAATACTGGTGACAATACCCAAAATTTTAAGTTTATGCAGGATTATCACGAAATCGTGAGATCTTAACTTAAAATATACTTTTGTAGTATTGATAAGCGCTGATCAGCGTAATTATAGTTGACAGCCAGAATAGATAAATACCTATGTTTAATAGAGGCTGCAAATCTAAGTAGATGTTTCCTATTAAGATCAAAAATAAACTTAAAATTTGAAAAGCAGTTTTATATTTTCCTAATATAGAAACATCTATTTTTTTTACTTCTGGTAAATTAGATGCATACTCTCTTAGACCAGAGATAAAAATTTCTCTAAATATTATTAAATAGGCTGGAATTAAATTTATCTCATTAATATAGTCATTGTAGATAAATGTAATTATTAAAAGTACGACAAATAGCTTATCTGCAATAGGATCTAACATTTTACCAAATTCAGATGTACTATTCGTTTTTCTTGCAATTACCCCATCAAAATAATCTGACAATGCAATAACAATAAACAAAATAAGAATTGCCAAATTAAATGAGCTATTACTATCTATGATTAAATATATTAATAATGGTAATAAAAAAATTCTTAGAAGAGTGAGAAAATTTGGTAACTTAGACATTATCCATTAAAATATGCATATATTTTTTCTGAAAGCAACTTACTAATTCCTCTAACTTTCATCATATCCTGAGCTGAGGCATTTTTAATATTTTTAACTGATCCAAAATGATTTAAAAGTAATTTTCTTCTGCTTCGTCCTAAACCTTCTATTGGTTCTAATTCTGAGGCATGCATTTCCCTCTTTCTTTTCGCTTTATGTGCCCCGATTGCGTAGCGATGTGACTCATCCCTAATTCTCTGAATAAAGAAAAAGGAGGGAGTATTTTTGTCGATAAAGTTTTTTTTATTTTTATATATTATTTGATCTAATGACTCTTTTCTTCCCTCACCCTTAAATATTGATATTAGTTCCATTTCATTTAAACCTTTAGTTTCTAAGATTTCTTTAGCTAAATCGTAGTGGCCTTTACCTCCATCAATAACCAATAAATCAGGCAATTTTTCATATTTCTTAGAATTTTTGATTGCTTCTTTTGAAAATCTTCTTTCAAGGACGTGTCTCATCATTCCGTAATCATCACCGAGTTTTACTTTTGATGAGTCTATATTAAATTTTCTGTATGATTTTTTTTCAAACCCTTCTTCAGAGTAAACAATCATTGCACCAACTGCATTTTTGCCCGATAAATGACTGTTGTCATAGGCTTCAACTCTTTTTATTTTTTTAGTGATATTGAGTGCTTTTGAAAGTTGGCTCAGATTCTCTTTGTCAGAGTGAGACTGTGCAATGTGATTTTTAAGTGCTAGTTCTGAGTTTCTACTCGCATAATTCACTATATCTAATTTTTTTCCTTTTTTAGGAACAAAAAAAGATGTCTTGTAATTATAAATGGATTTAAGAGATGTTTCGATAAGAGACGAATTTTTTATAGGTAAGTTTAACAATACATTTTTTGGAGGGGAATATCTTGTATAGAAATCAATAATAAAACGCTCTAGGATCTCATAAGTTTCTACTTCATCACTGTGTTTTGGAAAATAAGATTTATTTCCCCAATTTTGACCTGATCTATAAATAAATACTTGAACACATGATTTATTACCTTTTCTTGAAATTGAAATCACGTCAGTATTTTTTACATCGTAAAGATTTATGTTTTGCTGACTTTGAATCTGGGTTAGTGCAACTATCTTATCCCTATAGCTGGCTGCTTTTTCATAATTAAGACTTTTACTTTCTTCATCCATTTTAGAAGATAACTCCTCTTGTAAATTGCTATGTTGACCTGAAAGAAAGTGCTCAGCATTCTTAACACTTTGTAAATACTCTTTTTTACTTAATGTATAATCAACACAGGGACCACTGCACCTTTCAATTTGATAAAGAAGACATGGTTTAGATCTATTTTGAAAAATAGTATCGTCGCACGACCTTAGTAGAAAAACTTTCTGTAATATTTTCAGAGTATAATTTAGTGAATTAATTGTTGCGAATGGACCAAAATATTTTCCTTTATATTTTTGTTTTCCTCTATGTTTTGAAATTTGTGGAAATTCTTGTTCATGATTAATAAAAATATAAGGAAATGATTTATCATCTCGTAAAAGGATATTGAAAGGAGGTTTAAGTTTTTTTATTAAGTTTGCCTCAAGCAACAAAGCTTCTTTTTCTGTCTCAGTAATAATTACTTCAATATTTGATATTCTACTAACCATCCTTCTGATTCGATTTGAGAGATTGTTAGTGTTTAGATAGCTTTTAAGTCTATTTTGGAGATTTTTTGCTTTGCCAACATACATAATCTCTTCTTTTTCATTAAGCATTTTATAAATACCGGAAGAAGAGGGGGATTGGTCAATTATTTCTTTAATATTCTCAAGATTATTCATTATTCAGAACGAGAGCGTTCAATTTCGATGCCTGCGCTTTCAGCTTCTTGAATTGCATCAAGTTTTTCAAGTCTTATCTTCATAGTTTGAATTCTTTTGTTTTTAAAACACTCCTGAAATATTTTTTCAGCAAGTTTTTCTAGTAAAATTGTATGACCAGATTTAATAATTTTTTTAATTTTTTTTGAAATCTGATTATAACAAACAACACTGTACAGTTTATCATCATTTATTTTTTTTGGATTTTTAACTTTAGCAATTATGTTTATACGGAGTGGTTGGCTCTTTATTTTCTCGTGTTTGTATACTCCAATGTTTGCATCGATCATAAAATCATTTAAAAAGATTAAATCGTATCCAGAATTTGGATTGATCAAATCTGTTTCTGACCTTAATTCACTTAATTTAAGAATATTCCTTGCTGTCATGATAAATGTTCCCCACCATCTACAGCTATAAATTGACCTGTAATTGATTTTGATTCAAGAAGAAATTTAACTGTTTTGGCAATCTCCTCAGGCGGAGAACCTATTTTAAGTAAAGTATTTTTGATCGATTGATCAAAATGTTTTTTTGATTGATGAATATTTTTAAGTGTCGGACCTGGGCCAATCGCATTAACCCTAATGTTAGGAGCAAATGATTTTGCCATGATTGTAGTTGCAGATAGTAAAGCAGATTTTGAAATGGAGTAGGAAAAGAACGATGTATCTGGATTGACTACATTTTGATCCAATATATTTATGATATGCCCTAAGCTCTTTTTTGGAAGTTGTTTATTAAATTCTTTAGATATGATTAGAGGGGCGTATAAGTTTATATTCATATGATCATACCAAAGTTTATCATTTAAATTTCCTATATTATCATTGATGAATAAGGAGGCATTATTAACAATTGCATGTATTGGCCCAAAGAATTTTTTACTTCTTTTAATTATATCTTTAACATCAGATATTTTAGACAAATCGGTTTTCACTATTTCGCAATCGCGCCCGTGACCATTAATAATATTTTTCAACTCTCTGGCTGCTTTTGAAGACTTATTATAGTGTATTATAAAATTATAATTAGAATCTTTAAGAAATAGTGCAATTGATCTACCAATTCTTTGGGAACCGCCTGTAATTAATATTGTTTTTTTCATAATATAAAAGAATACCCAAGATATAAAAAATAACTAATCAAGAAAAAAGCAGAATGTATTTTTCTCATTTGAATTCTTAATATTGCCATAAGAGCTATCATCAAAGTTACTAATATTAAAATATATATGTGAAATACATCTATATTTTTTAGAGAATATTCAAGCCCTCTAAGTTGAACAATTATAACCCCTGGCAGGAAAACAAACAGTATGTTCATAATGTTGCTACCAATAACATTACCAATACCTATAGAGCCCTTCTTTTTTAAGTAAGAAATAATAACAGTTATCAATTCAGGTAAGGATGTACCAATGGCCAGAACAAAAATACCTATTAGTACCTCGTTGACTCCTAACATTTGAAAAATATTCAGTGAGCTGTCTAAAAAAATTTTCCCACCAATAAAAATGCCTATGAAGGCACTTAGTAAAATTAAATAAGTGTATCTTCCAAAAATTTTTTGTTCTTCATTTTGATCTGACGATTTATAATTACGAAGAAAATTGATAAAGAACAAAGTTAAAACTAAATAGCCGATTGTGTGAATGAGAGTGACTGTTTGGCTAACATAAAATAAGATCGCGAAGTATAAAGATATTAAAAGTAAGAAAATAATATCCTTAGTGCCCAATTTATCTAGATTAATTTTGAAAAAAAATGCTGAAGTTCCTAAAATTAGTAAAATATTTGCAATATTAGATCCTATAATATTTCCGGTAATGGCATCAGTAGCTGGAACGATCTTTGTTGCAGCAAATAGAGTTATAACTAGTTCAGGTGCTGATGTACCAAACGCTACAATTGTTAAACCTATTAATACTGGGGATAAATTGAACTTTTTAGCAATTGCGTCAGCCGACTCAATCATTTTATCTGCACTGTATAAAAGAAGAGATAATCCTATTAACAGTATGCAGAAATCTATAAACATTAAGTAAAGTACTTTCTTTTTTTCCTTTTATTTTTTTTATAAACTATATTGCTGTTGGATGGTAACTCTAATTCATTATTCTCAAGCCTTTTTATCTCATCTCTTAACTTGGCAGCTTCTTCAAAATTGAGATCATCAGCAAAATCCATCATATTTTTCTTAAGTTCCTCAAGATGTTTTTTTAGATTATTTCCGACGAGATGTTTTTCTGTACTCTTCAAATCAACGTTTACACGATCATTTTCATAAATACTTTGAAGAATATCACTAATATCCCTCTTAATAGTTTCAGGTGTAATATTATTTTCTTTGTTGTATTTCTTTTGTATATCTCTTCTTCTGTCAGTCTCACTTATCGCTTTTTTTATACTTTCTGTTTCTTTATCAGCATACAGTATTACTCTTCCATCCACATTCCTTGCTGCTCTACCGATTGTCTGCACCAATGACCTCTCCGATCTTAAGAAGCCTTCTTTATCAGCATCTAATATTGCGACTAAAGCACATTCAGGTATATCCAAACCTTCTCTAAGTAAATTGATACCCACTAATACGTCGAACAATCCCTTTCGTAGGTCGCGGATAATTTCAATTCTCTCTAATGTATCAATATCTGAATGCATATATTTCACTTTTATTCCGTTTTCATGCATATACTCTGACAAGTCCTCAGCCATGCGTTTAGTAAGTGTTGTCACTAATACTCGGTATTTAAGATCAATAATTTTTTTACATTCTGATATTAAATCTTCAACTTGAGTTTTCGCAGGCCTTATTTCAACCTCTGGATCAATCAACCCTGTTGGCCTTATTATTTGTTCAGTAAATACCCCTTGAGTTTTTTGCATTTCCCATGGTCCTGGAGTAGCAGAAATGAATAAACTTTGAGGGCGCATCATTTCCCATTCCTCAAACTTTAATGGTCTGTTATCTAAACAAGATGGTAATCTAAAGCCATATTCTGACAGTGTTGTTTTTCTGCTTCGGTCACCTTTATACATACCTTCTAATTGAGGTACTGTGACATGACTTTCATCAACAAAAAGGAGTGCATTGTCAGGCAAGTATTCAAAAAGTGTTGGAGGCGGTTCGCCCGGATTTCTTCCAGAGAGATATCTTGAATAATTCTCAATGCCTGGACAACTACCCGTTGCCTCAATCATTTCTAAATCAAACCTGGTTCTTTCTTCTATTCGTTGAGCCTCTATTAATTTCTTTTCTTTTTTAAATTCAGGAATCCTTACTTCTAAGTCTTTTCGTATTTGCTTTATGGCAGTATCAAGTGTTGGCCTTGGAGTGACGTAGTGACTGTTTGCATAAATTTTTATAGTTTCTAACTCAGCTGTCTTTTTTCCAGTCAATGGATCAAATTCACTAATCGACTCGAGATCATCTCCGAACAAAGATAATTTCCACGCACGGTCTTCGTAATGGGATGGAAAAACCTCAATCAAGTCTCCACGCACTCTGAATGTGCCTCTATGAAAATCTGTGTCGTTTCGGTTATATTGAAGCGTGATGAGTTTTTGAATAATTTCATTTCGTCCAATCTTTTGATTTTTTTCTAATCGAATAGTCATTGATCTATACGTTTCAACAGAACCTATTCCATAAATACATGAAACACTTGCAACAATTACAACATCTTTTCTCTCAAGTAAGGATTGAGTTGCTGAGTGTCTCATTCGATCGATTTGTTCATTTATCGATGCTTCTTTTTCTATGTAAGTATTTGACCTCGGTACGTATGCTTCAGGTATATAATAGTCATAATAAGATACAAAATATTCAACAGCATTGTCTGGAAAGAATGACTTCATTTCTCCATACAATTGTGCTGCTAAAGTTTTATTTGGAGCAAGTATTAGAGTTGGCCTTTGAAGTTTTTCTATAATTTTAGCCATCGTGAAAGTTTTGCCTGATCCAGTTACTCCAAGCAAAACTTGTTCCATCTCATCGCCTTTAATGCTTTTAACAATCTCTTCAATTGCTTGAGGCTGATCTCCAGCAGGTTTGTATTCAGATGTGACTTTAAGAACTTCAGAATTTGGCATTAATTTATTAATTAGTTAGAATATAAATTGTGTATTAATCTAATTTAATATAATAGCTGATTGTATAAATAACAAATTCTGGGGATAAGCAGTGGTAGAACTATCACACAGTATAAAAAGAATTAAGCCATCGGCCACCATGGCAGTGACCCAAAAAGCTCGTGAATTAAAGGCTGCGGGAAAGGATATTATAGGGCTAGGAGCGGGTGAACCTGATTTTGATACTCCAGAAAATATTAAAAAAGCTGCCATTCAAGCAATAAACGGTGGAGATACCAAATATACCCCTGTTGATGGAACCCCAGAACTGAAGAAAGCAATCAAAGCAAAATTTAAAAGAGAAAATAATTTAGATTACGAGCTTAATGAAATCTCTGTTGGTACAGGAGGAAAGCAAATTATTTTTAATGCATTTGCTGTCTCCTTAAATGAGTCAGATGAAGTAATTATTCCAGCTCCTTATTGGGTAACTTACCCTGATGTCGTTAATTATTTCAATGGAAAACCTATTTTCGTTCAATGTGGTGAAGAGTCAGGATTTAAAATAACCCCACAACAACTTGAAAACACAATCAATCAATCAACCAAATGGTTTATTCTTAATTCACCATCAAATCCTACAGGTTCCTGTTATACAAAGAATGAACTTTTAGAACTTGCAAATGTTTTGAAAAATTATCCACACGTGAACATAATGACAGACGATTTATATGAACATCTTATATACGATGATAATGAATTTCATACTTTTGCAAGCATTGCTCCAGAACTTAAAGAAAGAATATTAACATTGAACGGAGTTAGTAAGGCATATGCTATGACAGGCTGGAGAATTGGTTATGCGGGAGGAAATGCCAGCTTAATTAAAGCCATGGGCAAACTTCAGTCTCAATCAACAAGCAATCCAACATCTATCAGTCAAGCTGCAGCAGTTGAAGCCTTAAATGGAGATAATTCATTCATTGCCGAAAGAGCCAAAGTATTTAAAGGAAGACGTGATTTTCTAATCAATGAATTTTCTAGTATGAATGGAATTACTTGTAGAGTACCTGAAGGTGCATTTTATGTTTTTCCATCATGTAAAGGAGTAATTGGTAAAGTTGATGAGTCGAATAACAAAATTACAAATGATGAAGAATTTACGACATCATTATTAGAGCATGCAGGAGTTGCTGTTGTTCAAGGTTCAGCTTTTGGTTTGGAGGGCTATTTTAGAATTTCTTATGCAACTTCTGACGAAAACTTAAAAAATGCATGCGTTCGAATGAGAGATTTTCTTAATAAATTAAGATAATTCAGCTAGGTATTTTTCAGCCTCAAGCGCTGCCATACAACCCATACCAGCTGCTGTAACCGCCTGACGATAAATTTTATCCTTTACATCTCCTGCTGCATATACGCCTTCAACGTTTGTAAGTGTTGAATCAGGTTTTGTAATTATATATCCATCTTCATCCATCTCGACTTGGTCCCTAAAAATTTGAGTAGCTGGATCATGCCCTATAGCAACAAAGACACCGTCTAGCTCGATACTACTGGTTTCGTTAGTTTTTGTATTTTTAATGTTTATACTTTTTACATTTAGAGGATCGTCATCGCCAACTATTTCTTTTAGTTCGCTATCCCACACACATTCAACTTTTTCATTTTTAAACAATCTATCTTGAAGAATTTTTTCAGCTCGAAGTTCATTACGCCTATGAACAAGGTAAACTTTAGATGCAAAGTTTGTTAAATATAAAGCTTCCTCAACAGCTGAATTACCACCGCCGATGACTGCTACCTTTTTTTCCTTAAAAAAGAAGCCATCACAAGTTGCACAAGCTGAAACGCCATATCCTTGAAATTTTTTTTCAGAGTCTAACCCAAGCCATCTTGCTTGAGCTCCAGTTGAGATAATTACTGAGTCGGCTGTATATTCAGTTCCCGACTCGCTAATAGCCTTAAATGGCTTACATTTAAAGTCTACACTTTTTATAATGTCATTTATGATATTTGTTCCAACATTTTTTGCTTGTTCTTGCATTTGTTCCATTAACCATGGACCTTGTATTACATCCCCGTACCCAGGATAATTTTCAACATCAGTTGTTATAGTAAGTTGCCCACCTGGTTGTAAACCTTGAACTAAAGTCGGCTCGAGCATTGCCCTTGCCGCATATATTGCAGCAGTATATCCTGCAGGACCTGAACCTATTATTAGAACTTTTGAATGCATTTAATTTTTATAATCTATATATTATCTTCTAGTAATTAAAGAACTTTTGTATTCAACATAGATAGTTATTATATGACCAATTTCAAGAATTTGAGAGCGTGGTGCCTAACAGATGGATCAGCAGGAATGATCAGTCAGGTCAAAGGCCTTGCAGATGCTCTTAATTTAAATTTTGAGCAAAAGACAATAGATTTAAAATTTCCATGGAATAAGCTTCCAGTGGGAATATTGCCACCATCTAAAATTATATTTAATAATTACAGACAAATAAGCTTAGAAAGTAATATTCCTCCAGATATTATTATATCGTGTGGCAAGAGGTCTATTTATGCATCTTTACACCTCAAAAAATCATTAAAAAATAAAGTCTTTTCAATTCATATACAAAATCCAAAAATCAACCCAGTTTATTTTGATTTGGTTGTCGCTCCAGCACATGATGATTTAAAAGGTAAAAACGTGCTTCAAACTGATTTGGCACTTAATCATATAAACAAAAGTCTACTGAACAAAGAGGCTGAGCTTTACACAGCTCAATTCTCAAAAATAGAAAAACCTATTTGTGCAATTTTCTTAGGTGGTCAAAACCGAAACTATCGCTTTGATATGACTGTTGTTAAGGTATTAGCTGATCAAGTTGATAAAATTATTAAAAATAATGATATTCAGTTATATATTTTATTTTCAAGAAGAACTGATCAATTTATTATCGAATACCTGAAAGAACGCTTTTTAGATCAGAATATTATTTGGAACGGCGAAGGTAATCCTTATTTAGCCTTAATGAAGTTTTCTAAATATCTTATTTGTACGTCTGACTCTGTTTCAATAATTTCAGAATCTATATCTTCAACTAAACCAGTATATATTTTTAAACTTCCAAGCTTAAAAAAAAATAACAGAATAGAAAAATTTATTGCGATGCTGTTGCAAAAAAATTACGCAAGGCTTTTAGGAGAAAAACTCGAAGACTTTACAAATTCATATGAAAATGAGACCTTCCAAGTAGCCAGAATGATTGAAGAAAGGTATAATAAAAAAGCATGACATTAATCAATGCTTTGAAAAGTAATTTATCACATTCCAATGTACCTTTTAATCATTGGATAATTAACAATCCTCTTTCAGAAAAAGCAATAGATGAAATTTATTCTATTAATTTTCCTGAAGGTAAAGTTATTTTCGATGGTACAAGAGCAGGAGATAAAACAGGGGATAATTTACTTAGTAAGTTAAGAATATTTATCAATAAAGATAATGCAGAGGAATATTCTGAATTATCTGGACTAGTAAAAGAAATGCAATCAAAAGAATGTACTGACTTCATTTCTAATCTAATCAATAGAGATCTAAAAAATTCTTATGTTAGATTAGAAGTCATTGCCGATCGAGATGGATTTTGGCTTGAACCTCACTGCGACATCAAGGAAAAATTAATGTCATCAATTTTGTTTGTAAACAGATACGGAGAAAATGAAAATTTAGGGACAGACTTTTATACCCCAGATTTGAAAGTTGCTAAAACTCTACCTTATAAAAATAATACAGGGTATATTTTTACTTCAGAAAAAAATTCATGGCACGGACTTGAAAAGAAAAAAATTAAAAAAGAAAGACGCTGCTTGCAGTTAAATTATGTTACTTTTGAAACAGAGTGGCCAGTAGACTGATGGTAAAAAAAGAAATTGATAGTGTTGATCTAAAAATACTTCGAATACTTCAAGATGAAGGAAGAATTTCAAATCTAGATTTAGCTAAGAAAATTGAAATGTCTCCACCTCCTACACTAAGAAGAGTAAGAGACTTAGAAGATAATGGGTATATTGATGGTTTTCGTGCAAATCTAGATCCGTCAAAGCTTGGATATGACTTAGTAGCATGGATATTTGTGAGTTTAAAAAATCAAAATGAAGAAAGCTTGGGGTCTTTTGAAAAGCTGGTTTGGGGTCTGGAACCTATTAGAGAGTGCTTTATGTTAAATGGTGAAATAGATTTTATTCTTAAATGTGTAGTGAAAAATATGAATGAATTTAATAATTTTTTAACAACACATATGACTTCAAATGAAAATATTTTGAGTGTCAAAACAGCTTTTGTCATAAAAAATACAAAGAAACTGGGTACTGTTCCTCTAGATTAGTGAAATTTAGTTATAGGGTTAACTTCCAATTCATTATTTCTTAATTCTTTAATAGAATTAATAGCGGCCCTTGCACCAGATACAGTAAGAAAGTACGGCAAACTTTTCATTAGAGCAGTTCTTCTTATACCAAAGGAATCATTTATTGATTTTCTTCCTTCAGTTGTATTAATTATAATATCAACTTTATCATTCATTAACTCTTCAACAATATGAGGTGATCCTTGAGAAACCTTATTAATTTTCTTAACCTTAACACCACCCTCCATTAAATAATCAGCTGTTCCTGAAGTCGCATTCACTTGAAATCCTAATTTTTGAAAGGATCTTATAATTGGAAGTATTTTTGGCTTATCAGAGTCCTTCACAGATACGAATAAAGAACCATTTTTTGGAAGTGGGTTTGACGAAGCTAATTGACATTTTATGAATGCTGATTCAAATGACATGTCAATTGCCATTACTTCACCAGTAGATTTCATTTCGGGGCCTAAGATGGTATCAACATTGGGAAAGCGTTTAAAAGGAAATACAGGTTCTTTAATTGAGATACAATTAGTCTTACGTATTTTAAATTTATGTTTATTCAACGGTTTTCCCATTGCTGCACTTAGTGCTATCTTAACAATTGGATTACCTGTAGCTTTAGCTACAAAAGGCACAGTTCGACTGCTTCTAGGATTAACTTCAAGCAGGAATATATTATTATTTTGAATTGCAAATTGTATATTCAGCAAGCCCTTCACCTTCAGCGCAATGGCTAATTTTTTGGTCTGCTTTTCTATATCTCTAATGATTTTTTCCGATAATGAGTAAGGAGGCAACGTGCATGTCGAGTCACCAGAATGGATTCCTGCTTCCTCAATATGTTCCATAATACCTGCAATAATGACTTTTTTTCCATCAGACACAGCATCGACATCTACTTCAATAGAGTCTTTTAAATAGTGATCAATTAGAACAGGGCTTTTACCACTAACTACTACAGCTTCTTTGAAGTATTTTTTTAATTCATCTTCATTATGAACAATTTCCATAGCTCTTCCGCCTAACACATATGATGGCCTT
>CACCND010000010.1 GCA_902547315.1 uncultured Pelagibacteraceae bacterium
AGACTTCTAGAAATGAAATCACAATAGTTACAAATGAAAATAGCAGTAATAGGAGCGGGAATTGTTGGCATATCTTCAGCCAATTGGCTTAAGAAGTACGGTCAAGATGTGACCTTGTATGATATGAATGATCCTGGATCACAAGCAAGTTACGGCAATGCTGGAACTTATGCAAAATATGCAAATATACCAACAAATTCATCATCCTATTTTTATTTATTTCCATATCTATTGCTAAACAAAAACAGCCCCTTATTCATTAGCCTAAAACGATTAAATGAAACATTTCCTTGGATTATTAAATACTTGAGCAATTGCAGAAATGAAAAAGTTAACCACACTGTTCAACATTTAACAACTTTACTGTCACATATGGATGATGGTTATGAAGATCTCTTCAACGAAGCAAATGTAGAAAATTATATTTCAAGAGAGTCTATTATGTATGGATGGTCTACAAAATTATTTTTTAATGCTGCAAAACGAGATTTTTCTAAAAGAGAAGAAACAGGCGTTAAAATAACAACCCTAAGTCGAGATGATATTTCTGATCTTGAACCTAATATTAATAATATCTTTTACAAAGGGGCCTTATTTGAAGGTAGTTATTTTGCAAAAAGTCCAATCAAGGTAAGCGAAGCATTAATGAAACTGTTTATTAAAAAAGGAGGAAAATTCAAAAAAGAGAAAGTTATATCCATCAAAAAAACTGAAACTAATCAAATAAATATTAAAACAAGTTCAGGAGAGTCCCTGCACGATAGAGTCGTGATTACATCTGGAGTATGGTCTAATGATCTGCTTAAACATATAGGCGACAAAGTGCCACTGGAAGCTGAAAGGGGTTACCATTTGGTCAATCCAGAATTGAAGAATATTGTAAAAAGACCAATATCATGGCAAGAACGGGGAACATATTTTACACCTATGTCTGACGGTCTAAGAACGGGTGGAATTGTTGAATTTGGAGCATTAAATGAAATAAAAAATGAAAGAGTCCTTAACTTTTTAAACCGGGCATTAAAAGAAGTTTTTCCCTCAGCAGACCTTCCTCAAAAAACATGGGTAGGGTTCAGGCCATCGGTGCCTGACTCTCTTCCAGTGATTGGACAATCTCCAAAAAACCCTTATATTTATTATAATTTTGGCCATCAACATATTGGGTGGTCATTAGGAGGCATATCAGGAAAACTGGTTGCACAACAAATTTGTGCAAATAACACAGATTTAGATTTGTCACCGTATTCTGTAAAGAGGTTTAAGTTATGAAATACTCACTATACAATTTAGTTAAGAATTCATTTTCTTATCATGAGAATTGGGAAAAAGCATGGAGCAGTCCGGATCTTAAACCTGAATATGATGTAGTAATAGTTGGAGGCGGAGGTCATGGATTAGGAACTGCCTATTACCTAGCAAAAGAATTTGGCGTTAAAAATATTGCTGTTCTTGAGAAGGGATGGATTGGTGGAGGTAATACTGGACGTAACACAACCATAATAAGATCTAATTACTTATGGGATGAAAGTGCAGCTCTTTATAATCATGCTGTTAATTTATGGGAAGGCCTATCTAGTGAGCTTAATTTTAATGTAATGTTTTCACAAAGAGGTTTATTTCACTTAGCGCATTCAGTTCATGACATGCAAGAAATTACAAGGAGAGGTTACTCTAATTATTTAAATGGTATTGACGCTGAAATTCTAAATCAGGATCAAGTTGCAAAAAAAATACCTCATATTAATGTTAATGGCAGGTATCCTGTTTTAGGGGCTTTACTTCAGAGGCGAGCGGGAACGGCGCGTCATGATGCTGTAGCATGGGGGTATGCAAGAGCGGCAGAAAATCTTGGTGTCGATATTATTCAAAACTGTGAGGTTAAAGGAATAGATATTTCAAATGGCAAGGTTGTTGGATTACAAACAACAAAAGGTTCTGTTAAAGTTGATAAAGTTGGTCTCGTACCTGCTGGACACTCCTCAGTATTAGCTAATATGGCAGGTTTTTCTCTCCCAATAAACTCTGTACCCTTACAGGCTTTAGTAAGCGAGCCTGTTAAACCAATTCTAGATTGTGTCATCATGTCAAACTCCGTTCATGTTTATGTAAGTCAATCAGATAAAGGTGAACTAGTGGTTGGAGCAGGTTCTGATGCCTATAACTCATATTCTCAGCGTGGATCCTTTGATATGATTGAACATATGATGGCTCCTTTAGTTGAATTATTTCCAATATTCTCAAGACTTAAAATGCTTCGCAGCTGGGGCGGCATTGTAGATGTAACCCCAGATAGAAGCCCAATAATAGGCAAGACCCCTGTAAAAGACTTGTTTATTAACTGCGGTTGGGGAACTGGGGGATTCAAAGCAACTCCAGGGTCAGCTCATGTATTTGCTGAGACAGTTTTTAGAGGAGAGCCAAATGATATTGCAGCTCCTTTTTCATTAGAAAGACATTTCTCGGGAGCCTTAGTTGATGAAGCTGCAGCGGCAGCAGTTGCTCATTAATAATTTTTTTTATGTTTATAATTAATTGTCCATATTGTGGGGAAAGAGATCAGACAGAATTCACATGTCACGGCGAAGCTCACATTGCAAGGCCAGATAACCCATCTGAAATAAGTGATGAAGAATGGGGCAGGTATCTTTTTTTCAGAGAAAATCCAAAAGGAATCCATTTTGAAAGATGGACTCACGATCATGGATGCAGACGATGGTTTAATGTAATGAGAGACACTGTCACAGATCAAATAATAAAAACATATAAAATGGGTGAAGCTAAGCCGGAGATATCAAATGAGTAATCAAAATAGGACAATTTACGGCGGTAAAGTAAATAGGGAAAAGCCAATTAACTTTGTTTTTAACGGAAAGTCTTATATTGGGTATCAGGGTGATACGTTAGCTTCTGCGTTATTAGCTAACGATGTTCATTTAATAGGTAGAAGCTTTAAGTATCATCGCGCAAGAGGAATATTAACTGCAGGTTCAGAGGAGCCAAATGCAATAGTCCAATTAGGACTTGGAGCACGAACAGAGCCAAATATTCGTGCAACAGAAGTAGAGCTTTATGAAGGTTTAGAAGCTTCTAGCCAAAATTGTTGGCCATCAGTTAATTTTGACATTGGAGCAATGAACAACTTTCTATCAAGAATATTCCCTGCAGGTTTTTATTACAAAACATTTAAATGGCCTCCAAGCATGTGGTTATTTTATGAGCATTTCATAAGAAAAGCTGCTGGTTTAGGTCAGTCACCTACAGCAAAAAATCCAGATAGATATGAACAGAAATTTTATTACACTGATATCACTATTGTAGGTGGTGGCATCTCAGGTTTACTCGCAGCTTTGGGCGCAGGTCGATCGGGGTGTAAAGTTTTGCTTATAGATGAAAATCCCGAATTAGGAGGATATCTTCTTGATTATAATTTTAGCATCAATGAGAAAGATGGAAAGAAGTGGCTGAAGAAAATCATTGAAGAATTAAATGGTTTAGCCAATGTTACAATTCTCAAAAGAACCACTGCAATGGGGTATTATGATTACAATTATTTAACGGCTCTAGAAAAAGTTACTAATCATCATGTAGAATTTTCAAGCACTTTACCGAGAGAGAGATATTGGCGCATACGTTCAAAAAAAGTTATTTTGGCCCAAGGCGCTTTTGAAAGACCACTTGTTTTTGCTGACAATGATAGACCTGGTATCATGATGGCATCTGCAGGCCAAAAGTATCTCTCTAGGTACGGAGTATTACCAGGTAAGTCAGTTGTACTTTTTACAAACAATGACCATGCTTATTTAACCGCTTTTGAGTTTGTTGAAAAGGGGGCTAAAGTAACAGTCGTAGATACAAGAGATCTTTTAAATGCAAGAATTAGTGAAAAATGTAAATCATTAAATATAACAGTTTTTAAATCTTATTCAGTTATTAAGACCTATGGTGACAAGAAAGTAAATAGAATAGAAATACAGCAAGTTGATAAAAATCAAAATAAACTAACAGGAGAAGTTGAAAATATTCATACTGATTGTGTATTAATGTCTGGTGGTTGGAATCCAGCAGTCCAACTGTTTAGCCAATCAAGAGGTAAACTAAAATATGATCTAAAGATAAATACTTTTGTTCCTGATAAAATCATCGAAAACCAAAAAATAATTGGTTCGAATAATGGTCAGTTTAATCTGCAAGAAAATCTTAATGAATCTTTTGAAGCAGGAATAGCAGCAGCTAATGAACTTAATTTCAATAGCGTTGAAAAAGTTAATTGGACTGGAAAAGAAGAGATAGAGTTCACACATTCTGATATTGAGCCATATATGTTAGGTAAGAAAAAAGTTACAAAAGGATCTAAACATTTCATTGATTTTCAAAACGATGTAACTGCTGCAGATATTTTTCTAGCGCAACGAGAAGGCTATATCAGTGTAGAACATACAAAAAGATATACAACAACTGGAATGGGCACTGACCAAGGAAAAACATCCAATGTTAATGCATTGGCTTTAATGTCTCATATTCATAATAAGCCTGTCGACGAAATAGGTCACACAACTTTTAGACCGCCTTATGCTCCTCAGACGATCGGAGCTATAGCCGGAAGAAGCGTTGACAAGCTTTTTGACCCTGAACGAAAAACATCAATGCATGAATGGCATGTTGAAAATAAAGCTGTATTTGAGGATGTTGGGCAATGGAAAAGACCATATTATTTTCCTCAAAACAAAGAGGATATTCACCAAGCAGTCAAAAGAGAATGTTTAGCAGTAAGAAATAGCTTGGGCATATTAGATGCATCAACCCTTGGAAAGATTGATCTACAAGGGCCTGATACCGCTAAATTCCTCAATATGATTTATACAAACGCTTGGTCAAAACTTGAAATTGGCTCATGCAGATACGGATTAATGTGCAATGAGCATGGCATGATATTTGATGATGGGGTTACAAGTAGGTTGGGAGAAAATCATTATCACATGACAACGACAACTGGCGGTGCTGCGAGAGTAATGTCCTGGTTAGAAGAATTTCTACAAACAGAATGGCTTGATATGAAAGTGTTTTGCACCTCAGTTACTGAACAGTGGGCTGTGCTGTCTATATCGGGACCAAATTCAAGAGAATTTTTAAAAGATTTAACAAATATTGATTTATCAAAAGAAAATTTTCCATTCATGAAATTTAGAGAAGGGGAAGTTTGCGGAGTTAAAGCAAGAGTATTCAGAATTAGCTTTACTGGAGAGTTAAGCTATGAGGTTAATGTTCCTGCGCGTTATGGACGTTATGTTTGGGAAAAATTTATGGAACATGGGAAAAAATACAATATTACTCCATATGGTACAGAGACAATGCATGTATTGCGAGCTGAGAAAGGATTTATAATCGTTGGACAAGATACAGATGGAAGTGTCACACCAAGTGATATGAATATGGATTGGATTGTTTCAAAGAAGAAAGAAGATTTTCTTGGAAAGAGATCCTTTACGAGATCTGATACCGTTAGACATGATAGAAAAAAATTTGTTGGACTCTTAGTTAATGACAAAAAAACAATTCTTCCAGAAGGATCACATATCGTTGAAAAGGCATTAAAACAGCCACCGATGAAAATGTTAGGACATGTTACATCTAGTTATTACAGTCCTACTTTAGGTTATCCAATCGCTCTAGCGATGTTAAAAGATGGCTTTAGTAAAATGGGTGAACAAGTAGTTGTACCACTTATGAATGGCAAGATTATTGAAGCTACTGTGACAGATACAATATTCTACGACAAAGAAGGTAAGAGAAATAATGAGTAGTCAACCGCAAATTTTTTCCCCTCTTACACAAAAAGAAAAAATCGCTTCGGATAATATTTCATTGGAGCTAATTGAGTTTCTAGGAAAAATTAATTTGAGATTAAACGAAAATGACTCTCAAGCAAGAGATGCAGTAGAAAAATACCTTTCATATAGCCTGCCAAAAAGTGCTGGTGAAGTCACTGGAAATAATGAGACTAGAGTTTTGTGGTTAGGACCAAATGAATATTTGTTATTAAGTGAAGATGAAAAAAAAGACAATGTTATCAATGGATTAAGAGAAATACTTTCAGATCTATTTTGCGCAATTACCGATGTATCTGATTATTATTTGACGATGAGGCTTAGTGGCCCAAAAAGTATTGAAGTCTTAACAAAAGCTTGCCCTCTTAATTTTGATCAATATCTTACAAAAGGGAATTCTTGCGCTCAATCATATATAAGTAAGGTAACTGTCCTAATTGACAGATTATCAGATGACCTAGTTTTTGATATATCAGTTAGATGGAGTTTCGCTGATTATTTATGGGATTGGTTAGCGGACTCAAGCAATGAATTTATTTTAAGCGAAAAGTAATTATTGTGAAAGTATCCTTATTACTTGCCTTATCTCGATCAGTTTTTAAAAAATGCCCACAATGCGGAGAAGAAAAAATTTATAAGCAATATTTGAAACTGAAGCCTTATTGCAATAATTGTAATGAAAAGCTCTCAATTTACAGAACGGATGATTTTGGACCTTGGCTTACAATTATTATTGTTGGACACATCATTGTTCCTTTAGTTTTGTATATAGAACAAAACTATTCACCTCAGTTATGGTTGCAGGCAATTACATGGATACCAATTACAATACTGACCGTACTTTATATGCTTCCAATATCAAAAAGTATATGCCTGGCTATATTGTGGAGCTTAAGGGATAAATAATTGTGAGATTAGTTTTATTGTTCTTATTTTTATTTTATGCTGCATCAGCAAGTACCGAAAACCTGCCACAACCCCCCGCACATCATTTATCGGATGGAACTTATGCAAACACTAATGGAGTACCATATGAAAGTAGTTTTAAAAAACTAATGCAATGGAGTTGGGAGAGAAGAAGTAAGGATTTATCGACATTTAAATTTGAAATGGAGAAACCAAATTATAAAGAAATATATAACAATAATAACATTGTTACTACATGGATTGGGCATGAGACTTTTTTATATCAAAACAAGGATATAAATGTGCTTACAGATCCACATTTTACTGATCGAGCCTCACCATTAAGTTTTGCTGGACCAAAGAGATATATGCCACCCGGTATGGAAATTGATGATTTACCAAACATTGATGTCGTAACAATTTCTCATAGTCATTATGACCACCTTGATTATAGAAGTGTAAAATTAATCTCGGAAAAATACGAAGATGTGCTTTTTTTAGTCCCACTGGGTCTTGAAGAATGGTTTATAAATAAAGGGATAAAAAATGTGAGAGAACTTGATTGGTGGGACTCAATTAAAGTTAGTGATACAGAAATTACTTTTGCTCCTGTGCAACATTGGTCGGCAAGGGGCTTATTTGATAGAAATGAAACTTTATGGGGAGCTTGGCATTTTAAAAACTATTATCACAGCTTTATTCATTTAGGTGATACAGGCTATTCTGATGATTTTAAAGAAATCAGAAAAAGATTAGGGTCAGTTGATTTAGCTGCTATTCCAATCGGTGCTTACGAGCCAAGATGGATCATGGAAGTTTCACACATGAATCCTGAAGAGGCAGTTATGTCTTTCTTGGATTTAGAAGCTTCTAAAGCCATTGGCATGTCTTGGGGAACATTTATTTTGACCGATGAGCCTGTAAGAGAGCCGCCACAAAAGTTAATTGAAATCGTCTCAAAATATAATATTTCTCAAGATAGATTTTTCACATTAAAGCATGGAGAAACTTACTTAGATAATTGAAGTTTAATTTTTGAAAGTAAGTAAAGAGACAAAAAAGAAATAAAAAAGCCTAATATTAATGAACTTAAAGCCGTTTCAAGCTCTATAGGCAAGTTCACTTTTTCAAAAGCTAAATTTAGAAATTCATTAAACAAAAGAAATAAAAATAATGCCAAAAAGCATGATGTGTAGTGAGCAAATGCATTTGAAGTACGAACAAAATTAAATTGTTTGTAGTCAATATCTTTGCCGATAAAGAAACCAATCATTAGACCTCCGATTGCTATTGCTGCTTCATTACCATGTGCAGTCGGCCATGTAAGATAAAATAAAAGAAATATTACAACTAATGATAAATATTTTGTAAAGGCATTGAATTTAATATTTTCTCTTTCAATGTTTTTGTAGATAAGGTCTGAAATGTAAAGAGTAGCTAATCCAACAACCAAGCCCCCTAAAATATCTCCAATATCATGAACTCCCAAGTAAACTCGGCTTAGAGGCACCCCAAAGAGAAAAATTATTGAAAGTGATTTCACAAATAAATTCTTCACATTTAAGGCTATATAAAGCCAAATTACGACCGCAATTTGAGTGTGACCACTTGGAAACCCGAATGAAGTTTCAGTTTGAAGCCATGGATCAATATTAAGAGCAAAATCCGGCCTAGGATCTTGGAAAATATCTTTCAGAAACGAATTTATAATTGCGGAAAAGAAAACTATTACAAGAAGTTTGCCAAAAACTTTTCGGTCATAACACCAATAAATAAATGGGATAAACATGAATAAAAAATCTCGATATCCCAACCATGTAAAAAATTCAAATATAGGAGTTAAATAGGGTGTTCGAATATTGACTACCCAACTAATGTCATTAAGTAAACTATAAATCATGAATATCTGTTGTATTTGTGGTTTTATTAATTATATATCAAAAAATCATTAATTAGATATTTAAATGAAAGCAATAGGATACAACTCATACGGAGATATTGATAATCTTGAAATTTTAGAGGTTGCTGAGCCAAGACCTAAAAGATCAGAAGTAATTGTAAAGATCGAGGCCGTATCGCTTAATCCAGTTGATATCAAAAAAATGCAAGGTGGGTTTAAGCCCATAACCAATCTGAATAAATTTCCTATATTCACTGCCTGTGATTTCAGTGGTGAAATTACTGAAATTGGAAGAGATGTAGGAGCTTTTAAAGTTGGTGATAAAGTATTTGGCATGACAGATATATTATTTAATGGAAGTGCCGCAGAAAAAATTAAAATTTCTCAAAAGTTAATTTCACTTGTACCGAAAAATATCAAGTTACACGAAGCGGCCGCTATTCCTCAAGTAGCAAATACATCGTTGCTAGCCTTGAGAAATATTGCTTCAATTCGAAAGGGACACAAGATCTTAATTAATGGTGCATCCGGAGGAGTGGGTTCTTTTGCAATTCAAATGGCAAAAATATATGAAACAGAAATAACTGCGGTAACAAGTGATAGAAATTACGATTGGATTAAAAATGATTTTAATATAGATGACGTTGTTGATTATACAAAAGAAGATATTTTATCTTCATCAAAAAAATATGATATCGTTTTTGATGCAAACGGAAATCTATCTTTTCCTAAGGCATCAAAAATCTTAACGGCTAACGGAATATATGTGACTACAAAAAATAATATCTACAATAATATAGATGTGGCAAAACAGTTGTTTCAAAGAAAAAAATCAAGAGTCGTATTATCTGGTAGAACATCAACTGCAAATTTAGATTTATTTAGAATGTGGATTGAAGATGGAAAGATTAAGCCCATCATCGAAAAAATATTTTCTTTTGATCAATATCTTGATGCTTACAATCATCTCAAAAGTGGTCGCGCAAAAGGCAAAATACTTTTAACCTTTAATTAAAATATGTCTGACATTGAGGTAAAAAATATCATTAATCCTATTCCCGCAACAGACGGTGCTGGAGTAAAATTAAAAAGAAGTATAGGTGTGGAGCCAAACTATTTTGATCCTTTTTTAATGTTGGATGAATTTGGTTCTGAAGACAGCAAGGACTATATAGCTGGTTTTCCATCACATCCTCATAGAGGAATAGAGACAGTGACTTATATGCTGGCTGGAGAATTTGAGCATAAAGATAGTACTGGTGGAGAAGGAAGAATGACAGCAGGTGATGTGCAGTGGATGAAAACTGGCAGTGGAATTATTCACTCCGAAATGCCTGCTATGAAGGAGGGCAAGCTTCACGGTTTTCAGTTATGGATTAATATGCCTGCTAGCTTAAAAATGAGTAAGCCTGAATATCATTATATTGATGCCAACGAGATGAGCATGCATCACGATGAAGATAAAAAAGTTAAAGTAATTGCAGGAAAATTTGAGAACGCTGAAGGGCCGATTAAAAAGCATAATGTTGAGCCAATATTCTTTGATGTTGAACTTAAGCAAAATAAGCAGTTTAGTTTTTCAATGCCCAAATCGCATAACAGTTTTGTTTACTTGGTTGATGGTAGAATAAAAATCGGCAACTTTCCTCATGATAATATTGAGGGATCTAAACTAGTATTGTTGACAAATGGCAATAGTTTGAAAGTATCCGCTGAAACCAATGCTAAGTTTTTATTAATCGCAGGTGAACCAATTGGTGAAAGCATTGCTCGTGGCGGACCATTTGTAATGAATACCAAAAGTGAGATCATTCAAGCGATTAATGACTATAATAATGGAACATTTGTAAGATAAGGAAAAAAATGAGTATTTATGACATTGAAGTAAAAGACATTGATATGAACTCTATCAAAATGGAAGAATTCAAGGGAAAAACTCTATTAATTGTAAACGTAGCAAGTGCTTGTGGTTTTACACCACAATACACTGGCTTACAAAGTCTCTATGATAAATATAAAGACAAAGGGTTAGAAATTTTAGCATTTCCTTGTAATCAATTCGGTGCCCAAGAAAAAGGGACGAATGAGGAAATAAAAGATTTTTGTGACACAAAGTATAATGTATCCTTTCGCTTGTTTGATAAGATTGATGTTAATGGAGACAATGCATCACCTCTTTTTGTTAAGCTTACTGAAGCAGCTGGCAGAGAAATACAGTGGAATTTTACAAAGTTTTTAATCAATAAAGAGGGTGAATTTGTTAGAGGTTTTGGTACACAAAAAAAACCTGAAGAGATTGAAGAGCATATTAAAGCTATTATTTAAGATGTCAGACAGATTAAAAGAAATTTTTGTTGAACCGCAGACATGTTATAAATTTACTGAAAAGGAAGTTGCAAACGACACACTCAATGAACTTTACAATCTTGTTAAGTGGGGTCCAACTTCGTTTAACTCTAGTCCAATGAGATTAAAGTTTCTTAAAAGCAGTACCTCAAAGGAAAAGCTATCACAATTAGTGAGTGAAGATAACATTAGCAAAGTTATCAACGCACCTGTATGTACAATCATTGGAATGGACATAGAATTTTGGCGTGATCTTCCCAAAAACTATTTACGTGAGGATGCTAAGCAATATTTTGAAAATGATACAGCCAAGTCTGAAGTTACAGCTTTTAGAAATTCATCAATTCAGGGAGGTTACTTTATAAAAGCAGCAAACTCCCTTGGTTTATCAGTAGGACCAATGTCAGGCTTCTCAAATGATCTGGTTGATAAAGAATTTTTTAATGGCACAACAATTAAAAGCAATTTTCTATGTAATTTGGGATACGCGGCTGAAGGTGGTTTTTATGAGAGAGCCCCGAGGTATGATTTTTCTGATATTGCTGAAATAATTTAAGCGGCAATCAAATTTAGATAAGTATCTTCTAACTTATTGATATCTCTCGCTCTTATTAGTTCATTCACTTCTTGTTTGAATTTTTTAGATCCTGGAACTCCAAAGCAAAGTGAAAGTAATGGACTGAGCAATTCATAGGTAGATACAGTTTCAATATTCATTTTAATATAATCAAAATACTTTTTCACGACATCGGACTTGTTAACTTGAATATTGCTTTGACCATAAAAAATATGATCCACGTCTTTAATAAAAAAAGGGTTTGCCTGTACTGCTCGACCTACCATCACTCCATCTAAATATTTCAATTGTTCAATACAGTCATCAATATTTGTCAAACCTCCATTCATGATAAATTTAATATCAGGAAATTCTTTTTTGATATTGTAAACAAATTCATATTTAAGTTCAGGCAATGTACGATTTTTTTTTGGATCAAGACCTTTCAGAAAAGCTTTACGGGCATGAATAAAAATAACTTTCACATCACTCTCAAGAACTGTAGAAATGAAATTTCTAAAAAAATCATAAGAGTCAAATTCATCAACACCAATTCTACATTTTAATGAAACATCCATTGAAGTCTCTTCTCTCATTCCACTTAAGCAATCTCTAACCAGTACAGCTTCTTTCATCAAACACGCCCCCATTTTCCCTTGAGAAACTTTTTTAGAGGGGCAGCCAACATTTAAATTAATACCCTGATAATCAAACTTATTTGCTAAACTTGTTGAATATTTTAATAAGCCTATATCAGAACCACCAACCTGTAGAATGACAGGTTTTTCGATATTTTCTTTTCTAAGAAGTTTTTTGTAATCACCTCTGTGTAAAGCTTGACTGGCTATCATTTCAGTAAATAAAACAGCTTCATTTGAGATAAGACGGTACATGTACCTTGCGCTTGGAGTTGTTACTCCCATCATTGGTGCTACAGAAAAGCGATAGTCAACGTTCAAATTATTCATAATTTAGTTTTTGCCTAACAGTTATAAGTACTCCGCTACTCACAATACAAAGAATTCCAAAGCACACTATTATGTTTGGAATATCTCTAAAAAATAAGACGCTTATTAGCATATTACTGACGATTTCAAAATAGTGAAATGGAGCCAAAATGCTTGCTTCAGCATTTTGATAAGCTTTTATAAATATAAAATGCACCAGAATCACAACTAAACCAATTGAGCCCATCAAAATAATCTGACTAAAATTAGGATCACTGTCCCAATAAAAAGGAAGAAAGATAGTCATTATTAGTGCCCCAGGAATAGCGGTATAACACAGGCTTACCCATGGATCAGAAGTAAAGTTTACGCGGCGCGTGTAAACAAGATACATTGCATAAAAGAATCCTGAAAATAAGGCAAATAAAGAAAAATAATTAAACTCACTTAATCCTGGCTGTATTACTAAAAGAGTTCCAAAAAAACCAAAAAATGTACAAAAGATCTTTAATGAATTTAATTTTTCTCCCAAAATAAATGAAGACATGAATACCACCACAATGGGAGCAATGAGCATTATGCTTAATGCATTAGCAAGAGGGATTTGTGAAATTGATGCATAAAAAAATGCCGTCGCAAGAAATATAAAAGTACCTCTGATTAATTGATGCTTCGTCGATTGATTAACAAATTCTTTTTTTCCTTTTAAAAAATAAACAAGTGGCACTAAGAAAATAAAATGGCTGAAAAAACGTCCCCAAATTATTTCAAGTATACCAATGTCCTCGCTTAAGTACTTAGCAAGCGCATCATATAAAGGAGCTATTAATAATCCAAGACATAACAAAGATATGCCTAAAATAACGTTCTGCTCTTTAAGCATGGTTTATTTATTTAGTTCACGCATGGCCTGATCAATTCCCTCAATTGTGAGAGGAAACATTCGATCAGAAAAGATCTGCTTTATAATGGAAGTCGATGCAATTCTATCCCAATATCGTTCAGGTATCGGATTAAGCCAAATCGCATTTTCGTATACGTTTAACATTCTAGTTAGCCAAGTTTCACCAGACTCTTCGTTCCAGAACTCTACACTTCCGCCAGGGTAGGTTATTTCATACGGGCTCATTTCAGCGTCTCCAACAAATATTACTTTATAATCAGATGGGTATGTGTGCAGAACGTCCCATGTTTTGATATTGTCATTGTATCTGCGATTATTATCTTTCCAAACCGCATCATACAAGCAATTGTGGTAGTAGAAATATTCCATGTGTTTAAATTCTGTTCTAGCTGCAGAAAATAGCTCCTCACAGATTTTAACATGTGCATCCATTGATCCACCAACATCAAAAAAAAGTAATACTTTGATTTTATTTCTTCGTTCAGGCATCATTTTAACATCAATGTAACCTTTATGAGCAGTAGATTTAATTGTGTTATCTAAATCTAACTCAGTTTCAGCTCCTTCGCGTGCAAACTTTCTCAATCTTCTAAGAGCAATCTTTATATTTCGAGTACCAAGTTCTACATCGCCATCTAAGTTGCTAAATTCTCTTTTATCCCAAACTTTTACTGCCTTTTTATTTTTTCCTTCCTTCTGACCAATTCTTATTCCTTCAGGGTTATAGCCGTATGCTCCAAATGGAGATGTTCCACCTGTTCCAATCCATTTGCTTCCACCTTGGTGTCTCTTTTTTTGCTCTTCCAGCCTCTGTTTGAGTGTTTCCATTAACTTGTCCCAGCCACCCAAGGACTCAATCATCTTTTTCTCTTCATCAGTTAAATACTTTTGCCCCATCAATTTTAACCATTCTTCTGGTATTTCTTTTGTTGTTTCACTTTCAGGGCTCTCTAACCCCTTAAATGAATGGCCAAAAACTCGATCAAATTTATCTAAATATCTCTCATCTTTGACTAATGCTGAGCGGCTTAGATAATAAAAGTCGTTAACATTGAATGAGTCAACAACACGCTTATTCATCGCTTCCATCAACATCAAGTATTCTTTTAATGATACAGGTAAGCTTGCTTGTTTGAGGTCAAAAAAGAAATTAATAAACATATAATATTATTTTATAGAGATTCTTACTCTACTCAACATTCTCATTTTCCCTACGAGATATGAACGCTAAACGCTCAAATAAATGAACATCTTGTTCATTCTTTAGCAATGCTCCATGAAGAGGTGGTATTAGCTTTTTTGGATCCTTTTCTCTAAGGATTTTAGCATCTACATCATCTGTCATTAGCAACTTTAGCCAATCAATTAGTTCAGAGGTAGATGGCTTCTTTTTAATTCCTGGAACTTCTCTAATATCGTAAAATATTTTAAATGCTTCTTGAATTAGATCTTTTTTTATATCTGGATAATGTACTTCAACGATCTCTTCCATCGTATTTGGATCAGGAAACTTAATATAATGAAAAAAGCACCTTCTAAGAAATGCGTCTGGTAATTCCTTTTCATTGTTTGATGTTATAATTACTATTGGCCTATTTTGTGCCTTAATTGTCTCACCAGTTTCGTAAACAAAAAATTCCATTTTATCTAGTTCTAGTAGCAGATCGTTTGGAAATTCGATATCTGCCTTGTCAATTTCATCGATTAGTAGGACTGGCCTTTTATCGCTCTCGAAAGCATTCCATAACTTACCTTTGCTAATATAATTTTTGATATCCTTAACTTTTTCATCTCCAAGCTGAGAATCACGCAATCTTGTAACAGCATCATATTCGTAAAGACCTTGTTGAGCTTTAGTTGTGGACTTAATATGCCAAGTGATTATTTCAGCATCCAGAGATTTTGCTACCTCATGAGCCAGCATTGTTTTACCAGTGCCTGGCTCACCTTTAACTATTATTGGTCTTTCAAGAGTAATAGCGGCATTTACTGCTACTTTAAGATCCTCTGTTGCAATATAGGAGCTGGTTCCTTCAAACTTCATATAACTAAGATTAATTTCAGAGAAACATATTATATTTCAGTGATTTATCAATCATAAAAATTGTAATGATCCGTTGACTTAAATAACAAAAACCACTAAAAGCATCCAACTGTTTTTAATCTTAATTCTCAAGGAGTAAATATGGTCAAACTTCCAAAAACCTACAAGCCAACAAAATCTGAAAAATTTATGAACGCAAAGCAAAAAGAATATTTCAGATCCAAGCTTAAAAATTGGAAGGATGAGATTTATAGAGAAAGTAGAGAAACAGTCGAGAATCTACAAGACTCAATTGCTCCAGCCGACATGTCTGATAGAGCTACCCAAGAGTCAGAGAAATCCCTTGAGTTAAAGTCTCGAGATAGGCAACGTAAATTAATCGCCAAGATAGATGCTGCGCTTGCTAGGATAGAAAATGGAAGCTATGGTTATTGCGAAGTTACTGGAGAACCTATAAATATCGAAAGATTGGACGCTAGGCCAGTAACTACTCTCAGTATTGAAGCTCAAGAAATGCACGAGAGAGACGAAAAGCTTCATTCTGATGACTAGATAGTTATTAACAGCGAAAATCAGCCAAATTTAGATATATATTTAAGTTAATCTAATTGAGTTATATCATTGGATAGAGAATCACCTGTTGATAAAAACTATAAAATTTAAGAACAATAATTGAACAAATTATATTTTATCGTTATTTATCAATATTTTATGGGGTATTGTAAAATGAGAACAAAATGTGTACAAATGGGATATATATTAAAACTAAGTTTGGAGAAAGCACATGACAAAAGCAAATTTAAAAGTGGTAGACGATAAAAAGATGGATAATTCAGAAAAAGCAAAAGCTTTAGACGTAGCAATGTCACAAATTGAGCAAACTTACGGAAAAGGCTCAATTATGAAACTTGGCCAAAGAACAGTTATGGATGTTGAGGCCATTTCAACTGGGTCGTTATCTTTAGATGTAGCTTTAGGCATAGGTGGGCTGCCAAAAGGTAGAATAGTAGAAATTTATGGACCAGAATCATCGGGTAAAACAACTCTTGCATTACATGTCATTGCCGAAGCGCAGAAAAAAGGTGAGAATTGTGCATTTATTGATGCAGAGCATGCATTGGATCCTGCTTATGCAAAAAAACTCGGCGTAAACATTGATGAACTTATCATTTCGCAGCCAGATACAGGTGAGCAAGCTCTTGAAATAACCGACTCACTTGTTAGATCGAAAGCAATATCAGTTCTAGTTGTCGACTCAGTTGCAGCACTAACCCCTAAAGCAGAAATTGAGGGTGAAATGGGAGATGCGCACATGGGTCTTCAAGCAAGATTAATGAGTCAAGCATTAAGAAAACTTACAGGCTCTGTTTCTAAATCTAATTGTATGGTAATATTCATCAACCAAATTCGAATGAAAATTGGTGTAATGTTTGGTAGCCCTGAAACAACAGCTGGTGGTAATGCTTTGAAGTTTTACTCATCGTGCAGATTAGATATCAGAAGGATAGGAGCAATAAAAGATAAAGATGAAATTATTGGTAACCAAACAAGAGTAAAGGTTGTAAAAAATAAAGTTGCCCCGCCGTTCCGCGTAGTAGAATTTGACATTATGTACGGTGAAGGAATCTCAAAATTAGGTGAGCTCATTGATTTGGGTGTAAAAGTCGGCACCATTGAAAAGTCTGGGGCATGGTTTTCTTATAAAGGAAATAAGATTGGCCAAGGACGAGAAAACTCCAAGATATTTTTAAAGGATAATCCTGCAGTAGCTAATGAAATTGAATCAATAATTAGAGGACAATCTGAGGAAATACCTGAGCAAATTGGAGAAAACGAAGAAGTAGAAGATACTCCAGAAGAATAAGAAATTCGTATAAATTTATCATAGCAAAAAGGCGCTTGAAGCGTCTTTTTGCGTTTTAGTCATCTCGATGTTATACCTTAACTATGAAGATAAATAGTTTAAGGGACTCATTCATTTCTTACTTTGTTAAAAATGGACATAAACATGTTCATTCAAGCCCCCTTGTGCCTCAAAATGATCCTACTCTGATGTTTGCTAATTCAGGAATGGTTCAATTTAAAAATGTATTCACTGGATTAGAGAAAACAGATTTCAACCGTGCAGTAACGGCCCAGAAATGCATTAGGGCAGGGGGAAAACACAATGATTTAGAAAATGTAGGCTATACATTAAGACATCATACCTTTTTTGAAATGTTGGGTAATTTTTCATTTGGAGATTATTTTAAAGATGAAGCAATAGATTACGCATGGAGATTTATCACTTCTGAACTAGGAATAAATAAAGATAAGCTTTGTGTAACTATTTATCACGATGATGAGCAGGCTTACAATGCTTGGAAGAAGATTACCGGTTTCAGTGACGATAAAATAATAAGAATTTCTACAAAAGATAATTTCTGGTCGATGGGAGAAACAGGGCCATGCGGACCTTGCTCTGAAATATTTTATGATCATGGTCAAAATTTTATTGGCAAACCGCCTAGTGAAGCTGATGAAACGGGCGATCGATTTGTAGAAATATGGAATCTTGTTTTTATGCAGTATGAACAAGTTGACACAGTAAATCGTATTGATTTGCCAAGACCCTCAATAGACACAGGTATGGGTATTGAGAGAATAGCTGCGGTTATGCAGGGCACAAATGATAATTATCAAGTTGATAGTATATTAGAAATTATTAATCATTCTAAAGAATTAACTAAAAATGATAATGAAAATTTAATATCAAGCCATAGAGTAATAGCTGATCATCTAAGATCTTCATGCTTTTTAATTGCTGACGGTGTCCTTCCATCGAATGAAGGCAGAGGTTATGTCTTAAGGAGAATTATGAGAAGAGCAATGAGGCACGTACACATTCTAAATTACAATGATTTACTGATGCACAAACTGCTACCAACTCTGATTTCAAATATGAAAATGTCCTATCCTGAGCTTGAAAGAGCAGAGTCTCTAATAAATGAAACATTGAAATATGAAGAACAAAGGTTCAGAGATTTGTTGTCCAGAGGAATTAAGCAACTTGATACAATGATCGATAATTTGAATGGAAAAACCATTCTAGATGGGCAGTCAGCTTTTAAGCTGTATGACACATATGGCTTCCCAATTGATTTAACGCAAGATATTTTGAGAAATAAGAAAATTGAAGTGGATATTGATGATTTTAAGAAATGTTTGGAGGATCAAAAAGAAAAAGCAAGAAGCAATTGGACTGGATCTGGCGGCACAGCTACAGATAAAATTTGGTTTGAGTTAAATAAAAGTTTATCCCCTACAGAGTTTTTAGGCTACGCATCTGAAAAAACAGAAGGAAGTATTATTTCTATAATAAAAGAAGGTGTATTAGTTGATAGTTTACATAGCGGTGACAACGGATCGCTAATACTCAATCAAACAGTATTTTATGCTGAGTCTGGTGGACAAATTGGTGATACAGGAACAATAGAAGCTGATAAATTCGAATTTGAAGTTTCAGACACACAAAAAAAAGGAAACCTATTTGTGCATCACGGAAAAGTAATTAGAGGAGATATCAATAAAGGTACAGGCGCACATTTGTCAATTAATTCTGCTAGAAGAAGCTCATGTAAGACTTATCATTCTGCGACACATATTTTACATCAAGCATTAAGAGAAGTTTTAGGAGATCATGTGACCCAGAAAGGCTCTTTAGTTTCGTTTGATAAATTAAGATTTGATTTTAGTCACCATAAATCTCTTTCAGAAAGTGAGATATCTAAAATAGAGCAGATTTCGAATACAGTTATTGAGGAAGGATCAGATGTTGAAACTCAAATTATGACACCAGATGACGCGGTAAATGCTGGAGCACTTGCTCTATTTGGAGAGAAATATTCTGATGAGGTAAGAGTGTTAAAAATAGGAAAGATGAGAAATAAAACTTTCAGCATTGAATTATGTGGCGGCACACATGTTGAGAACACAAGTCAAATTGGGAAATTAAAGATAGTTAATGAATCTTCGGTTGCTTCAGGAGTTAGAAGAATAGAAGCTCTGCGCGGTGAAGACCTGAAAGTTTATCAAATGAATAAAGCTGCAGAGAATAAGAAAATAGAAGAAAAGAAATTAATTTCCGAAAAAGATAAATCAAAATCAATTGAGGAAGTTAATAATTTAATCAAAGAAGTTAATGATGAAATTTCAAATAATAAAAATACCATCATTATCTTTTGTGAAAATTCTAAAAGCTCTGCGTTAAGACCTGTAATTGATAATGCCAAAAGAAAATTCAAAAATGGTGGTATTATTGTTCTAGGTTCAAAAAAAGACAATAAAATTAGCTACCTAGTAGGTGTAACAGACAACCTAACCAAGGTCATTGGTGCAGATGATATTGCATTGTACGCTTCTTCAGTTTCTAACGGAAAAGGGGGAGGTGGCAGAAAAGATTTTGCTCAGTCTGGTGGCGATTTAATTGATGAAACTGACCAAAAAAATAAAATACTGAAATTTATTACTGATAAGTTGGATTAAGGGCTTTATTTAAATTTCGTTCAATTATTTCAAGAAAGTCTTCAGTACTGTGCCAATCTTGCTCATGAGGCATAAGGAGTGCCAAATCCTTTGTCATCGAGCCACGTTCAACTGTTTTTACACAGACTTTCTCAAGAGTATCAGCAAACTGAATTAGTTCATCATTATCATCAAGTTTCCCTCTATACTTAAGACCTCTTGACCATGCAAAAATTGACGCTATAGGATTTGTCGACGTTTGTTTTCCTTCTTGATGAAGCCTATAGTGCCTCGTTACAGTTCCGTGAGCAGCTTCAGCCTCAATGGTTTTTCCATCAGGTGTCATCAACACACTTGTCATTAATCCAAGAGAACCAAAACCTTGAGCAACAGTATCCGATTGAACATCGCCGTCATAATTTTTACATGCCCAAACAAATTTACCATTCCATTTTAACGCAGATGCGACCATGTCATCAATTAATCTATGTTCATAATCAAGTTCCAGAGATTTGAATTGATCTGCAAATTCTTTATCATAAATTTCCTGAAATAAATCTTTAAATCTTCCATCATATTTTTTTAGAATAGTATTTTTTGTCGATAAATAGACTGGCCACTCTCTCATGAGAGCGTAATTCATACATGATCTAGCAAAATCACGTATTGACTCATCGGTATTATACATTGCCATCGCAACGCCACTTGATTGAAATTCATAAACCTCTTTTTCAATCGGTTCTTGGTTGGGGTCATCAGGTGTCCACTTAATACTTAATTTTCCTTTACCAGGAACCTTAAAATCCGTCGCTCTATATTGATCGCCAAATGCGTGTCGCCCAACTACAATTGGATCAGTCCAACCGGGTACAAGTCTTGGAACATTCTCGCATACTATTGGTTCTCTAAAAACTGTACCGCCAAGGATATTTCTTATTGTTCCGTTTGGGGAACGCCACATTTCTTTTAACTTAAATTCCTTTACCCTATCTTCATCTGGTGTGATAGTTGCACATTTAACTCCTACACCATATTTTTTTATGGCATTTGCAGAGTCCACTGTAACCTTGTCGTTTGTTTTATCTCTATTTTCAACACCCAGGTCATAATATTCTAAATCAATATCAAGGTACGGTAGGATTAGTTTATCTTTTATAAACTGCCATATAATTCTTGTCATTTCGTCGCCATCAATTTCGACAAGTGGGGTTTTTACTTTAATTTTCGACATTAATTTCTAATTCTTTTGTGAGGTCACGATAATTATTGATTACCTTATATGCTTCTTTCATATTTTCTCCAGCAAAATCCTTCTTTATTATATTTTCTAAAAGAGTAAAAAGATCTCTCCAAAAATCATTAAAGTTATAAATAAAGATGGGTTTTTTATGAAGTCTGAGCTGTTTCCATGAATAGATTTCAAAAAACTCTTCCAAAGTCCCAATGCCACCAGGAAATATTAGAAATGCATCTGCGTTGTTATACATTTCTATTTTCCTTTCATGCATAGTTTGAACAATTTTTATATTATTAAGGCTGTCATTTTTTTTTTCAATTTCAATTAAATGATTTGTAATCACTCCATATACGTCGCCACCGGAATTAATGGCACTATTCGATATTACTCCCATTAGCCCCATATTACCTCCACCATAAACCAACCTTATTCCTTTTTTAGCCAATAGATTTCCAACTTTTTTGGCCTCTTCTTTATAAATGTCATCGACTTTATTAGATGAACTACAATACACTGCAATTGACTTCATATTAAATAGCTTCTTCTCTTAGAACTGACGAAGAATTGATTCTATTTTTTCTTGAAATCGTTGACTTTAATTTTTCAGGCAATGCAAGTAGAGAAGGGGTTACAAATAATGTAGCTATAGTTGCAAAAGAAAGGCCAAAAACAATAGCCCATGCTAAAGGTTGCACAAAATAAGTTTCAGGACTTTTATATGATATTTCTCGTTCAAAAACATCTACACTTATTTGCAATGCTGATGGGAGCAATCCAAATACTGTGGTAATTGTTGTAAGAAATATTGGCCTTATTCTACTCTTAGCTGATTGAATGATTGCTTTCATTTTGTTATCTTCATTCTTTCTGATTTTTCTATAACTATCGATTAGAATAATATTGTTATTTACAACAATACCTGTGCAAGCAACTATACCAAGGCCCGTCATAACGCCACTAAATGGCATTTGTAAGACGATAAGTCCTACAAATATGCCAGTTGTTGATAAAGCAATTGAAAATAAAATTAAAAACGTGTGATAAAAATTATTAAATAACGAAATAAGTATTATAAACATTAGTAATAATGCAATGCTAAAAGCTGAAATCACAAAGATAAGTGACCCTCTAGAGTCTTCTGCTTCTCCCACAAGTTTAACATTTACTTCAATTGGAAGGTTAGCTATTTTGAGCCAGTTTTTTATAGTTTCAATGTGTTCGGCAGTATTAAAACCTGAGCTAGTATTCGCATCAACCATTAAAACTCTTTCGGCATTTTTCTTGCCAATTGAAAAGATTTTATTTTTAGGCTTTTGACTTACAAATTCAGATACTGGCAACTGACCTCTACTGGTATTGATATAAATATTTTCAACTTGATCAAGAGTTCTCAAGTCATCTGGTAAAAAAAGCTTAATATCTAATTCTTTATCACTGTCTGTTGGTCTTATTGTTCCTATCTTAGTTCCTGTTGTTGCTAAATTTATTATTGAGCCTATGGATTGGATAGATACATCATATTTTCCTGTTTTGCTTCTATCTATTTCATATAACCACTCAATACCTGTAACTGGGTATTTTATTTCGGCATCTTCAATTCCAGGAATATTCTGAAGTTTGTCTCTTACAATAATTGCAGCTTGATTAATTAGTCTTTTATCTTCCGCAGTTACCTCGATTTCTATGTCTTTTGGTCCTACGATGGAAGAACTATACGTATTTCCTTTTATTCTCGCTTCATAGCCATTAAGTTTATTCAGTTCCTTTTGAATATTTGGTAAAACAATATCACTATCCGGTCTTTGGTCAGGAGGAAGCAGTTCTAACCAAATTCTTCCAATAATATCTGTGGGTGAGTCATCAAATAACCAAATCCTATTTCTATTCATTGTATTTGCTACATAGTTTTTAACGTATGGATTTGCATCTATCACTTCACTAACTTCTTTAATATAATCTCCGGTTTCATTAGGAGAAAGATTGCCCCTGGCCATTACTTCCACTCTGGCTGTTGTAGCTTTATCGTTAGGAAAAAAAATGACACCACTATTAAATTTGCTGTAAAGCAAAATTACACTTGTAAAAGTAAGTAAAGTTAGAAATAAAACCAATATTGGCCTCTGAATTGCTTGAGCTAGAGTGTTTTCATATATTTCAATAAATTTATTATCTTTTCTTTTATTTTCCTCTTTCATTTGAGCTGTTTTACGCTCAATCATGGATCCTACCGCGGGTAGGAATATCAATGTGACAACTAGCGAGGTCGATAAAACAACTATTACTGTAAGAGGGATTACTCTTAACCATTGTCCAAGTGTATCCGGCCAAAATAGGAGAGGAAAAAATGCCGCAATCGTAGTTAACGCCGAAGCAATAATTGGCCAGAACATATTATATGAAGAGTTTATGTATGAGTCTCTTCTTCGAATGCCCCGTTCTTGTTCTGCTCTAGCGTATTCAGTTATAACGATGGGGCCATCAACAAGTAATCCTACTGCCAATATCAGTCCAAAAACAGTCATTAAGTTATATGTCATTCCCATCGAATCTAGTATCAATATTGAAAAAAGATAAGTGGTTGGAATTGACAAACCTACAATTAAGCCACTTCTTATTCCTAAGGCAGCAATCACAATGATCATTACAAGTATTACTGCCGTGATTACTGTATTTTCAGATGACTCAATTCTTTTCTCTATTTCAGTAGACTCATCATCTACAATAACAGCCTTAATAAGAGGATGAAACTTTCCTTCGTTTTCAGCTAATACTTTTTTTACATCAATGTATGTGTCTAAAATATTAGTACCTGACTTCCTAGATACCTCTAAACTTAAAGCGGCATTTCCATTTACTATGACTGTATTCTTTTTCTTATCGTAAGCTCTCTTGATGTCTGCAACATCGGATAAAGTTAATGCAAAATTATTTTTAGCATTTAGTGGAAGATTGCTAATTTCCCTGTAATTTTCATAAAGACCAGGAATTTTAACTGAAAAATCTGCGTTTTGATCAGATAATACACCTGCTGGAATTATATTATTATATGCTTTAAGTGCATAATAAACATCTGATATATTTATGCCATACTTTTGCAATAATGAAGGATTGAGAGTTATTTTTATTATTTCCTCGCGCTCGCCTTTAATTTCAACCTCTGTTACATTGTCAATCAATTCCAACGCATCTTTATATGAGTTTGCTGCATTTTGTAAGACCTCATAAGGCACATTACCAGATAACCCAATATAGATTCTCGAGAACATAGATGAGTCATATTCTTTTACTTCTATAATCTCCATTTCACGTGGAAGTATATCACTAGCATCTGTAATAGTATTTCTCACAAGCTTTGCAAGGTTTTCGTTTTCAGTATCTAAATTAAAAGCAACCATGAATGAAGCTATGTTATCTTTAGAAATAGAAATTATTTCTTTGATATCTTTTAAAGCCATTAACTTACGTTCTAAAGGCTCTGTTATTAATTTTTCAATTTCATTAGAAGACATGCCGTCATATTTAATTATCACTGCAACAGTTTTTAAATCTATTTCAGGCATTTCTTCTTTAGGAAAGGTTGCATATGAGATTGTTCCTAAAAGAATAATCATTAAAAGAAGGGTAGAGATCGTCTTTTTTCTGAGTAGTATGGTTGATAATATATTTCTTAACATAAGTTATGCATTAACAGTTTCAGGCTGCGCTTTCTTAAAATAAGATCTTATGTGTGAGGGAAGAATGAGTAGACAGGGTGTTACTATTAATGTTAGGAACGCCGAGAAAGATAACCCATAAACAATACATTGGGCAAGTGGTGTCCAAAAACCACTCACATTTGAATCGTATTCAATTGTTCTTAATATAGGGTCAATACTATAGTTCATTGCAAGAGGAATTAGGCCAAGCATGGTTGTAATCGTTGTGAGGAAGATAGGCCTTAATCTTTGAGCACAAGCTTTTAATATACTATTAAATAAATTGTCATTATCTTTTTCTCTTACGAAATTAAATGCATCAATCAAAATAATGTTGTTGTTCACTACTATGCCCGCCAAGGATACTACTCCTACACCATGCATTATTGCTGAGAAAGGCTGATTAAATACCAACAGCCCGAAGAAAACACCTGCCGTGCTCATTATAACAGCAGTTAAGATTATGAAGCTTTGGTAAAAGCTATTGAATTGAGTGACCAATAATGCAGCCATTATAAGAATTGAAATAATGAATGCCTGCGTCACAAACTTCATTGACTCTGTTTGCTCTTCATTTTCACCTCCAAATGCAATGTCAATATATGAAGGGTAATCTTGCTCATCTGCCCACTTTTGAATCTCACTAACCTTATCAGCCGCAATTATACCCTCTGCAACGTTTGCTTTAACGTACATTGCATTACGTGTGTCATATCTTCTAATGTAGCTGACATTTTTTTTCGGTTTCTTTTCAACAAAATTACTAATTGGAATTTGTCCTGATCTCGTTTCAATCATTATGTTGTCAAGTTGATCAATAGATCGTTCTTTATCAGCATACCTGACAAAAATTTCAAGTTCGTCATCAACGTCATCAGGCCTGTATTTTCCGATCATTATACCATTAGTTACTAAGCTGACAGCTTTTCCAATTGTAAATATATCAGCACCAAATTGGGCAGCTTTTGGTTTATCAATTATAAGTTCCCAATCAACTAAAGGCACAGGTAATGTATCCTCTACACTTACGAGTCCAATTACATTTTCATCTATATAATTTCTTACATCCTTAGTCACTTTTAGTATGCTTGAACTGGAAGGACCTGTTATTCTTATTTCAACATCTTTTCCAATAGGTGGGCCTCCTGATTGTTCAGAAACTTCTATTTTAATTCCCTTAATATTATCAAATTGATCTCTTAATTCAGAAATAATTTCATGACCATTTTTTCTTTGATTGCGATCAACAAATTCGAAATACGCAGTTGCAATTAAATCTTCAGAGCTTCCGCCACCACCAGCAACCACATTGCTGAATTGACCGGTTTGAAGAAAATAATTTTTAATGCCAGTATGTTCATTAACAATAATTTCAACGTCGCTTGTGAGCTTATTTATTTCATCGATTGAAAGATTTCCTCGAGCGTAGATTTTTATTTGACCAAAATACGGATCACCGGTAGAGAAATATATCATTCCTTTTCCAAAGGAAAAGAAACTTGAAATAATTGTAAATAGAATAACAAAAACCGATAAAAGCGTTAGGATTGGTCTTTTTAATAGTTTATCAAGTATGGATACATAGATTCCTATATAGCCACTGATATCTTTAAGATTAAAATTTTGATCAGACCCAAGTTTTTTAAAGGAATTTGCAGATGCATTTGAGGGCTTCCCTAATACACTTCCAATCACGGGTACGAACATTAGACTGAAAATAAGCGCAATAAATAAAACGACAAAAATCGTTACCGGTAGCATTCGCATAAACTGTCCACTAATGCCCGGCCAGAAAAAAAGTGGTATGAAAACAGCAAGGGTTGTTGCCGCTGACGCTACAATCGGCCAGAACATTCTTTTTGCAGAGTAAATATAGGCTTTTTGTCGATCAAAACCCTCAAGCATCTTTCTATCTGCGAGTTCAACAACTACAAGTGAGCCGTCAATTAACATCCCAAGAGCAACTAGGATTCCGAAAATAACCATGAAATTATAATCATAACCAAGAACATACAAAACAAATAAAGCAATTAGTATTGATACCGGAATTCCAGAACCAACAATTAAAGAAGATCTAATTCCTAATGCAAGCATAGTTACAATAATTACAAATATTGTAGCGAGTAGAATATTACCTTGTAATGAATTTACGTTATCTTCCATAATTTCTCTGGAATCCATTACGTAAGTAAAGTTTATATCGCTAGGTACTTTAGATTTAAAGCTTTGAACAACTTCATCAACTTCATTAATAGTATCGATGACATTTCGCCCTCTACCTTTTTTTATTAAAAGGGAAATTCCAGGTTCTCCATTCACTTTAGTGTAACTTTCTCGGTCTTTAAAATTTCTTTTGATAGTTGAGATGTCAGCCAAATTTACAGTACTGTTATTAGTTGATCGAATGGGTAACTCATACACATCTCTTGCTGTTTCAAATAATCCAGGTACATTTACAGCAAATTGACCTTGTCCAGTTTGTATTTCACCAGCAGTTACAACTTGGTTGTTATTAGATACTGAGGTAATGATTTCAGCAAAAGAAATATTATAGTTCTCCATCTGTGATCTATTAAGTGTAGCTTCTAATTGCTCTTCCCTTGCACCTAATAGCTCAGCCTCAAAAATAGAGGGAATAAGTTCAATTTCTTTTTTTATTTCTTGAGCAAGGTTAAGTAAATATCTTTCAGATGCAGTTGGCGAGTCAATTGACACTATTACAGTAGGTTGATCTTCAAATGATACTTCACTTACAACAGGTTCTTTGGCATCATCAGGAAATTTTACCTTAGCATCATTAATAGCATCTCTTACTTTATCCAGTGATTTTTTCATTGTTTCAGCTGCCTCAAATTGAATTACAGCTGCTGCGTAGTTTTCAAATGCAAAACCTTGAAGCTTATCAATTCCTTCAATAGCTCTTATTTCTTCCTCGATTGGTTTCAAAAGAAGCCTCTCTGAGTCTTGAGGCGATATTCCAGTTAGCCCAACTCCTACATAAACCACTGGCACAACAATCTCAGGTTCGTTTTCAATTGGAATGTTAATTCTGCCAAAAATTCCTGCGAATATAAGCACTATAAGTAGGGCTATAGCTGTCCGTTTCCTATCTACTAAAAATTCTATCATTAAAACTAATTAACAATTTCAGCATTTACTATCTGACCATTAATTACATACTCTTGACCAACGGTTATCACAGTAGCTTTTTCAGGCAATCCCGTTACCCAAAGACCATCCACTGTATCCTCTACAATTTGAATGTTTGAGAATTTTACCTTTGTATCAATTAATACTTTTACTCCCAATTCACCTTCATCATTAAGTGATATCAGATAAGATGGAATTAGGTGAGCCAAAACCTCTCTTAGTGGAACCAACATATCAGCTGAAAGTCCCTCTCGAATACTTCCTTCCTTATTACTAACTGTTGCCTCAATTTTATAAGTTCGTGTACTTGGATTGGCACTTTTACTTATATAGTTTATTGACCCTTGAAGTGATGTTGAGTCAATAAGATTGATATTGACTTTCTGACCAAGTTTTATTTGATCAACATTTTTTTCTGTTACTTCACCAGTAATTAACATTGGGTTTAGTCTCATTATTTTTGCACACGGGGAAGCTGGAGTTATTAAGTCTCCAATTTCTAGATAGACATCTTCAATAAAACCATCGAATGGAGCTTTAATTAAAATATTATCAAGTTCATTCATTGCCATTTCTACTCTAGCAATAGAAGCCTTTAGTGCGGCATCTGCTGTGGCTACAGCATTTTCTGATCTGTAACCTTCATCAGCGAGTGTTTTAATTGCATCATACTGAAGCTGAGCTTTATTTTTAGAAGCCTCTGCCTCATTCAATGCAGCTGTTCTATTTTCATCATCAAGTTTGCAGATGACTTCATCTTTTTTAACGAACGATCCCTTATTAATTGTTTCAATAATCGTAGAAGTAGTCTTCGGCTTTAACATTACAATTTTATCTGCTTCAGTTCTTCCTCGAATAGTTAAAAAATATGTTTTTTTCTGTGAAGAAAATTCTTGTGCCCTTACAGATATTATTTCCTCACTTGTAACTACTTCAGAAACATTACTTTCGGCCTCATCACCTCCAATAAGACCAGAGAAGATCCAAAGAATGACAACGACAAAGATAACAAAAGCAGAGACATAATTTATTGGTATTTTTTTTAACATTTTAACTTAACTTTCCTCTATTTTTTTCCATATAATTCAATCCTGTTTCAATTAATGCAGAAGCCAGGCCTCTAATAAACGATACTGACTTCTCGTTTCTTATTGCATCTAAATTTCCTGGAACAGGACCATGGTAATTAAATTGTTCGAGTTTTTGCCTCAAATACAAAACTCGTTCATTTAAAACTGTATTCATGGTTTCTTTTGGTAAATATTTCGAAAATAATAATAGTAAAAAAAACTCCGACTTGATTTGGTCTCCAAAATTACCTGATCGAATATAAGAAGATGCATCACCAAGTAAATTATCTTTCATTAAATTCATCCCTTTTTTAGTTATTGTGTAAACTTTTTTATCAGGTTTTTTACTTTGAGAATGCTGTTTACAGGATACATATTTATCAGCTTGTAAGCTGTTTAATGTTGGATAGATCGTTCCAAAGCTTAAACTGTAAAAATCTGATAATGGACCCTCAAACATTTGTTTAATTTCATAACCAGATCTTGGTCCAAGCGATAGAAGTCCTAAGCATAGTGTTTCTTTTTGCATATTAATTTATTTCTAGTGATGACAAATTTAGAATACCTAACATATACATTACTTGGGCTTTTGTGATTTCACGGTCTTTTTGCTCTTGGAAGTATTTAATTTCTGAGTCTAAAAGACTTTGTCTTGCCGTTAGCACATCCAGGACGCTTCTTTCTCCCACTTCCTCCTCTATGACAGTGCCATTATATGCAGTTTTATTCGCTAAAAAGTTTAATTTAGCCGCATCTACCGTTTCGTCAGTAATAAGATAGTTTTCCCAAATGTTCTCTGCCAGTGAAAGTGTTTCGTTAGTAGTTTGTTGTATTAAAATTATTTGACTGTTTTTTTGCTTTTTTGCTTTTCTTATATTAGACAGAGATTTTCCAGATTTAAAAATTGGCCATGTGACTGTTGCCTGCAATTCTTCATTTGTAAGTTCATCTATAGTTGTAGAATATTCGTCAAGTTCTGTTTTTGAGGCCGTAAGATTAATTTGTGGGTATAAGGCTGATCTAGCTATCCCAATATTTGCGTTGTAAACATCAAGCGTTGAGTTCACGATTCTGATTGTATAATTATTTAAAATAACTAATTCTCTGTACTTTTCAAATGTATCAGGGGCCTCTGAATTAATTTCAGAAAACGTTAAATTGACTGGTTTAGTTCCAATTAAATTATAAAAGGAATTCATGGTATTTTTTAAGTTTATTTTTGCATCGAGAAGATTAATTTTTGCATTATTAAGAAAAGCATCTGACTGCGCAACATCAGTCTTAGAAGCCAACCCAACCTCAAACTCCTTGCTTGTTGCATTAAATCTCTCATTTACCGAATTAAAGTTGTCTTTATTTGATTGAACTATCTTTTGCGCAAGCAATACATTATAGTATGCGTCTATTGTTTCTAATATTATGTCTTGTGTAACTTTTGATTGAGTTAGACTTTGAATGTGTAATTGTTCCTTTGTAGAAAGTGAATTATAAAATCGACTAAAACCACTAAATATATTTTGTGATAGAACAATTGATTTACTGCTAGGTGATAACTCGTAACCATTTGTAACACTTCCAGACTGACTCTTAATGTTGGAGTAGTCATTTTCAGATAAACTGCCACTTAGAGTTATTGTTGGAAAATAGTCTGTTGTAGATTGAAGATAATCTTCTTTAGCCATATCAACATTTATCGCTTCAATCTTGAGTGATAAGTTATTAGATAGTGAGCCATTGACTGCTTCCTTAAGACTTAAAGCTTGAGCGGAAAAA
>CACCND010000011.1 GCA_902547315.1 uncultured Pelagibacteraceae bacterium
TTACCGTCAAGACGTTTTATTAAATGCAAGTGAAGCTGCTGCGAAATTAAAATCTCAAAATACACCAAGTATAATGGCAGCAGATAAAATTATTCAGTTAGTTAATGAAAAATAAATCTAATTATACTGAAATTGAGTCAAAAGCTTTATGGTACTTAGAAAGATATGCATCAAGCTCAGAAAACTTAAGAAATTATTTAAGACGAAAAGTTAAAGATAGCCATTTAAGCATTAACTCAGAGGAAATTATCAATGAAATAATTTTTTCTTTAGAAAGGCAAAAAATTCTTAATGATCAGCTATTTTCTGAGAGTAAAATCAGGAATTATTTAAATAAGGGTTGGTCACTAAAAAAAATTGAATTTAAACTTAAGGAACTATGCGTAAAGGATAATATAATTATTGATGCAATACAGAACATAAGAGACTCAGTTAAAAATATTGACCTTATAGCCGCTTGTAGATTAGCGAAAAAGAAATCTATAGGACCATATAGGAAAAACGAACTCACAGAAAAAATAAAAATAAGAGAGCTTGGAGTTTTGTCAAGAGCAGGTTTTTCATATAACATCGTAAAGAAGATACTATTTGAAATGAGCAAGGAGGAGCTAGAAGATATTTATGATCAAAGATAAAACAATTATTGTTACAGGTGCCGCAAGAGGCTTGGGACAGAAATATGCACTTGAATTCGCGAAAGCAGAAGCGAATATCATTTTTGCTGATATATCTGATTGTTCTGAGACAGAGAAAAAGGTGAGCGAAGTTACAGATAAATTTTTAAGTCTAAATCTCGATGTGACAGATATAAACTCATGCAACAATATGATGTCGAAGGCTGTTGATAAATTTTCCAAAATAGATGTATTAGTAAATAACGCCGCACTATATGGAGCATTAAAAAGCTCACGATTTGAAGACATTGATCCAGACCAATGGGACAAAGCGATGAATGTTAATGTAAAAGGACTCTGGAATTGCTGCAGAGCAATATCTCCAATAATGAGAGAAAACAAAAGTGGCTCAATAATAAATATCGCTTCTCTAGCAGCTAAATTTGGTATGCCTTACGCTGCAGATTATGCTACATCAAAAGCTGCCGTTATTGGACTAACTCGGGTTATGGCGAGAGAAATGGGAAAAGATAACGTTCGTGTGAATGCAGTAGCGCCATCTATGGTAAGAACCGAGTCGGCAAAGGAATTTTTAGGAGAAAAAGCAGAACGTGGTTTTGAGGTTATTTCGAAAGGGCAGATATTACAAAAGACACTTGAAGTTGATGATATATATGGAACAGTTCTTTATCTTGCAAGTGATCAAAGTAAATTCGTCACAGGACAAACCCTGATGGTAGATGGAGGCAGTGTACTTCTGTAAAGAATGAAAAAGAAAAAAAGTAGATTAAAAAGTAATCCAATTGCAAGACAGTTAAGAACAGATAAGTTTAGACCAAAAAAGGTCGCAAATAAAAAAAAACTTCATGAAAGAAAAAGAATAAAAATTAAATTATGACAACTGTTTCAGAGGCAGTAAACAATCGCCAGTCAGTCAGAGCTTTTACAAAAAAGCGGGTATCGAATGAAATACTAGAAAGCCTAATTTATAAGTCTTCTAGATCCCCATCCGGAGGAAACTTACAGCCATGGAGAATATTTATAATAAATGGGAACTCGATGAAACATTTTCTTGAATTTCAGGATAAATGGAAGGGCACAGATACACCTGAGTACCCAATTTATCCTGCAAAACTAAAAGAACCTTATAGAACTTCACGTTTTGAAGTTGGTGAACAGTTATACGGTTCTATTGGAATTGAAAGATCAGACTCGCAAGCAAGGGTAGATCAAATGCTTAAAAATTTTACTTTTTTTGGTGCACCAGCAGCATTATTCTGCTTTGTAGACCGCCAGATGAACCAACCTCAGTGGTCAGATTTAGGAATGTTCCTACAGACATTTATGCTACTTGCTCAAGAAGAAGGAATCGATACTTGTGCACAGGAATCTTGGTCACTTAGGCAGAAAATGGTATCTGAATTTGTTGAAGCTGACTCTGATCTTATGTTATTCTGTGGTATGGCAATCGGATACAGAGATGTTTCCTCGCCATTAAACAATTATAAAACGAATAGAAGACCAGTTGAAAGCTGGTGTAAAATTATAGAGAAGTGACAGAAAAAAAAATTTTTAAATATGATGATAGGAGAATTGCTTACGTAGATGAAGGCGAAGGAGATCCTATTATCTTTTTTCATGGAAATCCCACATCTTCTTTTTTATATAGAAATATAATTAAGAATCTTAAAAACCAATACAGATGTATTGCAGCCGATATGTTGGGCATGGGTGACTCAGATAAGTTGGAAAACTCAGGCCATATGTCTTATACCTTTGAATTACATTATAAATATTTGTCAGAATTTATCAAAAGCTTAGAATTAACTCAACCAGTCACACTAGTTGGTCAGGATTGGGGCGGACCTCTTGCTATTAAATGGGCAAGAGAAAACAATGATAATGTTCGAGGTATTTGCTATTTCGAAACTGTAATTGCGCCAATTAAGTCAGTTGAAATGGTTGAGCCAACGAGAGGCCTTTTTCTTATGATTAGATCTGAAAAAGGAGACAAAAAAGTTCTTGAAGAAAACTTCTTTGTAGAAAAAATGCTTGGAACTGATCCCATAGAACCATTGAGTGATGAGGTCATGAATGAATACCGGAAACCATTTATTAATCCTGGAGAAGATAGAAGGCCAACATTAGATTGGCCCCGGCAAATTCCAATCGATAATGAACCAATTGAAGTTTATAATGAGGTAAAAGATAATTTAAAATTTATGATGGAAACTAACTTACCAAAGTTTCTCATAGTGGGTAATCCTGGAAGAATAATGCCAAAACCCTTAATCGAATTTTGTAGAAAATTTAAGAATCAAAAGGAGATCACTGTAAAAGGACACCATTTCCTTCAGGAAGAATCACCAGACGAAATAAGTGATGGTTTAAAAGACTGGCTAAGCTCAATCTGATTTATTTTTCTTCAGCATCGGGATATAACTCCATAGAAACTGGAGATGCACGACTACTTACTAAAACAGTGGTACCTTGTTCTTCTAATGGAACCGAAGTCCTTATTGTCATTCTATAAATTCCAAATAGACCCAAACTTGTGTGTATAAGAAATAGGTATATCCAAAATCCAGAAGCGCCGATAACGTCAATCGCAAATCCCCCTATTACAGGTCCTAATGTAAGGCCTATACCGCCTGCCAATTGAAGGCCAGAGCTTGCTGCAACCATTTCTCTTTTTGACAAAAAGTCATTTGTATGTGCAATCGAAAGTGCGTAAAGAGGCACAGTCAGACCTCCAAATATGAAAGTAATTGCCAAGAGAACTGAAAAAGTATTACCAAAAATAAGAGCTAAAATAGAGAAGATGCCTGCTAAAAAAGCAACAATTACTATAATTGTTCTTCTGTCATACGTATCTGATAAATAGCCGATAAGATACTGATTAAGTGCTCCTCCAATAATAAATGTAAACATAAAAATTGATACTTGCTCAATTGATAGTCCACTTTTTAAACCATATATGGTTCCGATACCCCAAAGAGTTCCATGAGCCAAACCTGTCATCATAGCAGCAATCACTCCAAGAGGTGATGCTTCGTAAAGCTGTTTGATATTCAAAAACTCGGTAACACTGAAATCTGGTTGTTTACTGACAACAATTAATATTGGTACTAGAGATATGGAAATTAGAATCGAAACGAGCATGAACAAAGAAGCAGTTTCTGGATTCGCTATATTAAGAAATAACTGACCTACTGCACTTCCAGCCATACTAACCATCATATAAATAGATAAAGCTTTACCTCTATTATTATTTTCTGATAGGTCATTGATCCAACTTTCTGCAACGGTGTACATGCCTACAAAACACATTCCAGATATAAAGCGCATTAAAAACCATCCAAAGAAACTTATATGAATTGAATGCAAGAGAATTGAGATAGAGGCTATTGATGCAAGCGCTGCAAACATTCTTACATGTCCGACACTTTTTATGCGACGGGGTATCAAGAGGGCTCCAGATAAGAATCCAGCATAATATCCAGTAAGTATAATACCTGCTGATGCAGCAGAGTAACCTTCGATTGATGCTCTAACTCCAATCAAGCTACCTTGAAGCCCATTCGCAAGCATTATCATTGCAACACCAAAAAATAGGGCCCACGTTCCCTTAAGCAAGCTGTACATATTTAAAAATTTATGAAGTTATTTCAAAGCCATCTTCTGACGGACTTCTTATAGTCTAAGTAAACATTTCCGAATTCTTTTTCAAGATATTTTTCCTCTGGAATTATCACTCCATACGTCAATAGCGGTATTGATATAGCTGCACTAATTACATACCACCAGGAGTTGAATGCTAATCCACAACTTAATAGAATTATAACCATTGCTAAATAAATTGGATTTCTTGAGTATTTAAAAGTTCCTCCAACAAATAATTGATTTTGAACTGATTTTGGGTGTGGATTTTCTTCATTGTCAGAAAATATTTTTAAGGTGTAAATAGCCATTAAAAATGAGGAAACTGCAATAATTAATCCGATGATTAAAACTATTATACTTCCCTTAAAGAGAGGCAAATGTATAAAAAAACTATCAAGGAGGCTTGATACTATCAAACCAATCATTAGGGCGTAAGGAGGAAAAAACGTTGTCCTAGCCCCTTGAGCTCTAACTGGTTTTATAGGATCATTATTGTTTGCCATATTTATGTTTAATTAATTGAATAATTTAATTTTTTAAGTTAAACCCACCATAAATTATTTGACAAGTATAAATTATGTTTAAGAAAAGACAATCAGTACAGCAAGTTGAAGAGAGCAATGAACTTGCCCCGAAATTCGATGATAATGGTTTGATAGTTGTTACAACAGTTGATTATCGAACTAATGAAATTTTAATGACAGGTTTTATGAATGAAGAGGCACTTGAAAAAACTATTACAACGAAAGAAGCATTCTACTATAGTAGAAGCCGAAATACCTTATGGCACAAAGGAGCTAAAAGTGGATATACTCAAAAAGTAAAAGAAATCCTAATTGACGATGATCAAGATGCTCTTTGTTTGAAGGTTGATATAGGAAAAAATGGCGCTAGTTGCCATGTTGGTTATAAGTCTTGTTTTTACCGCGAAATTGACTTAGAAGATACTGCAAATAAGTCTGGATTAAGGTTCACTACAGAAGAAAAAGTTTTTGATCCTGATGAAGTTTATGGCAATGAACCCAATCCAACTAAATTATAAAGGAAAATAAAATGGCTGTCCCAAAGAGTAAGATATCCAATTCTAAAAGAGGCATGAGAAGATCTCATTTACGTCTAAAGGGAAAAAATTTTATTGAAGATAAAGAGTCTGGTGAAATGAGACTTTCTCATCATGTTGATATGACAACTGGTACTTATAATGGAAAGAAAATCTTTACGCCAAAATCAGAAAAATAATTCAACCCCAACAAAGATCTTCCGTAACTAGCATCATACCGTTTTCATAAATAAGTCCATTTTTTCTATCGTTAGCTATAAAGCAAGGTCCATCGAGATCTATAAAATCTGCGTATTCATATAGCGGTAATAACGGCAACATTGATAAGGAACTGGAGACCATGCATCCAAGCATGATATTTAGACCTAACTTTTTTGCTTCTTTGACTATTTTTACTGCTTCTGAAAGGCCGCCGGTTTTGTCGAGTTTAATATTTATTGTATTGTATTTGTGAGCCATTTTTGCCAGATCAGAACTGTCATGAAATGACTCATCTGCACATATAGAAATAGGAAAATTTAGTCCTTTTAACTCATTATCATTTTCAGATAATAGTGGTTGTTCTATTAAATCAATCTTTGTTTTTACAAATAAATCAGCGTTTGATTTTAAGTCATCTATATTGAATGCCTCATTAGCATCAATGATTATTATTTTATTTGGAGAAAGTTCTCTTGTTTTTGTTAAGATTTTGTGGAGATTGTTTTTATTAACTTTTAATTTTATTGTTGGAAATTCTTGATTATTACTAACATCCTCAATCATTTTTTCTGGCTCATCTAATACTACGGTATAGCTGCCGGGTAATGTATTTGGCTTAGTAACTCCCATTACTTTCCAAATCGAAGTATTTTTCATCTTACATTCGAGATCCCACATTGCGCAGTCAATTGCATTCCTTGCAGCTCCATTTTTTAAGTAACTATCTAGATTTGTTAAGTTAATATTACCTTTTTCGATGTCTGGTTTTAAATTGTGAATTTCCGAAGTTACACTATCAATAGTTTCATCATACCTTTTATAAGGAACACACTCGCCATAACCATAGAAATTATTTGTTTCTATCTTTACTTCAATTGTTTCAGCTGTAGTTTTAGAGCTTCTAGAAATATTAAATGATTTATTTAAATCCCAAGATATATGCTTTATCTGAATATTAGACATTTATGTTTCAAATTTTTTCAATAATCCGAATGAATGGATCAAGGCTGTCTTGTAAAGGGTCCAAACATGGTAAGTCATATTCTTTAGATAATCTGTCCTTATGATCACTTGCCTCAGATTGACAATTTGATGTATTAAGGGCAATGCCAACACATTGTATTTGCATATTAGTAATCTTACCATTTTGTATTGTCTGATCGATCACCTCTCTGATACTTGGCAAAGGCTTATCCACGCCTCTCATATTAGTTCGTGTTGGTTCATGACATACAACAAATGCATCTGGTTGGCTTCCATGAAGTAATCCAAGTGAAACTCCAGCGAATGAAGGGTGAAATAGAGATCCCTGACCCTCAATAATATCCCAGTGATTATCATCATTATCAGGCGATAACCATTCAACTGCTCCTGAGATAAAATCAGAAACAATAGCATCAATTGCAATGCCATTTTCTGCTATTAAGATTCCAGTTTGTCCAGTTGCCTTGAAAGATGCATCTATTCGGTTACTCTGCATTGCTTTTTCAATAGCGAGTGCTGTATATTTCTTTCCCACAGAACAATCTGTTCCAACAGTAAGGAGTCTTTTGCCTGATCGTTTCCCCCCTTTTCCTGTCTGAAATTGTTTATCATTAAACCGTAAATCATGAAGTTGAACATTGTTTCTTTCAGCTGCTTCTGCAATTTCGCTAAACGAAGATAATTTTGTATGCATTCCGCTGGCCACATTCATTCCTGATGATATTGCATTAATAATAATGGATTTCCATTCTTCAGGCATAACACCTCCGGCATTCACCACGCCAATAACAAATGTCTTGGCACCATTCTTAACAGCTTCCTCTATACTCATTTCTTGTAAACCTAAGCTTGATTTAGCATTTGGAAGTCTCATTTGGCCAATGCACCAATCTGGACGCCAGTAATTAACCCCTGCAGCAGTTTTTATTGCCAAATCATCTTTAGCGTCACCAAGAAATAATAAATAGGGTTTTGATATCATGTTAATAAGTTGTTGCTTGAGTGGGGATAAGTGAGCTTAATTCGTGTGGATAACTTTTTTGCATAAATAAACCCTTGTTTCAAAAAAAATACCTTTCTAAGATGAACGTTCGCAATGAGACGTTCATGCGTTTCGGGGTTCGACCGGCCCCAGAAAAAGCGTTAAAGCGAGAAAATTCTTGCTTTGGCGCTTTTTTGATGTATTTGATCCACTTAAACAATGCATTTTTAAATATTCTTAAAAAAATCTCAATGGCAAAGATCAAATATATCGAATTTAGCGGCGCGGAGCACGAAATTGATGTCAGTAGTGGGCTGACTGTCATGGAGGGTGCGATAAAGAATAAAATACCTGGCATTGATGCAGATTGTGGCGGTGCATGTGCATGCGCAACTTGCCATGTATATGTAGCAAAAGAATGGATAGAAAAACTGCCTCCAAAAGAGGACTCTGAAGAGGATATGCTAGATTTTGCTTTCGACGTAAAAGATAACAGCAGATTAAGCTGTCAAATTACTGTTTCTGATGAGCTAGACGGTTTAGTTGTTAATATGCCTGAGAAGCAGTTTTAAGACCTCTCAAGACTACAGTCTAAACTATTTTGTATCTTATTTAATTCATCAATTTTAGAACCATCTCCTATAAATTGTCTTATTAACATAAGGCCTTTATTTGATGGAGAAACAACAATAAACCCATCATTTACCTTTGTTGGCATAGAATTTGGTCCAAACAAATAAATTTTAAGTTTGCCTAAGTTGTGCGCATTTTCATTTATTGTAGAAAAGTTATCAGTGTTTTCTGAAAAGAACGATATCGACCAGTAAGACTCAGGTACTTCAGTTTCTATAACCAATGGGAAGTATGTAACGTCATAAGCGCATCCACCATAAAGTATGTCAGCGCTTGGTCTTATAACTTCAGTAAATTCTGAGTCAGGTAAATCGCGAGCAAAGGCATTATTAATCATATTTTGCTCTTCCCAATTTCTACCGATAAACTTCATCATTAAACTAGGTGTGTAATAAATTATAACTAGATGAAGTGAAAACCCAATGAGCACAAGTGCAAATAATTTTTTTGCTAAATTATTCATCACCACACTCCAATTTTTCAATAACTGGTAAATCCACTCTCTTTAATTTTGAGAAATATTCTTCGCCTGGTAGATAAATTCTTAATGCGACAGAAAAACTCTCATCACTAGGTGTTCTCATCCAATTTTTATCAGCTACTTTTGAAATAAAATTATTGTCATTAGTTAAAAAAATATCGAACCCGCCATCAATATTGAAATCAATTGTTTCACTATTTAAAGCATATATTTTTTCATTATTTTCAACTAAATAACCGTCCTCATTGTAGACGGTGATACTCCACCATCTAGATTCAATATCATTTCCAAATAAATGATAAGTGCAGTTGCCTTGTAGCTCTATATCTTCAATATCGTTATATGCGTGGAAATACGCAGCTTCTGGTTTCGCTAATGCAAATGTACCTCTTATTGAGACGTTTGCTCTTGTATAAATATCTCTATTTTTATCGCCTGGTGATGGTAAAATCTGCCAATTGTCATTCTTAATGTATGCAAATTCTTGATAGAGCTTGTCAGAAGCATAAGTAAAGGCCACAGCAATCAATATTACTGCAATTAAATATAATAGGTATCTGCGCAATAAAATCATTGTATAATCAATAAGTAATATTATTTATTATCATATAACAAGGAATAAATATATGTCTGAAACTATCAAGACAGATTGTCTAATAATTGGAGCAGGCCCTGTGGGTCTGTTTGCAGTATTTGAGTTGGGTATATTAGGACTTGATAGTCACGTTGTAGATAATCTTGACAAAATTGGAGGACAATGTGCTGAGTTATATCCAGACAAACCAATTTACGACATACCTGCGCTTCCAGAGTGTACTGGATTATCATTAATTGAAAATTTACAAAAACAAATCAAGCCATTTAATACGCCGTTTCACCTAAATGAAAGAATTGATGAAATAATAAATACTGGCGACTTATGGAAACTTAAAACTACGGGCAATAAAGTTTTTGAAACTCCTAATATATTTATAGCTGGTGGCGTTGGTTCATTTGAGCCACGAAAACCACCAATTGAAAATGTATCTAAATATGAAAATAAAGGCATTCAATATTCGATACCTGATAAAAACTTTTATAAAGATAAAAAGATTATAATTTTTGGTGGAGGTGATAGCGCGCTTGACTGGACTGTTGAACTTTCAAAAATTGCTTCTCATGTAACATTAGTTCATAGACGTGATGAGTTTAAAGCAGCTAATCACACAGTTAATTTGATGAAACAACTCGTTAAAGGAGGTCAAGTTGACTTGATCACTAAAAATCAAATTAGTGATGTTCAGGGCAGTGATAGAGTTGAAAAAGCAATCATTAAAGATAATGATGGAAACGAAAAAATAATAGAATGTGACGAAATTTTAATTTTTTATGGACTTAAAATGGAGCTTGGACCTATTAATGATTGGGGCTTAAATTTGAATGAAAAACAAATTGAGGTAAATACGGAAAATTTTGAAACAAATTTACCAGGTGTATTTGCAATGGGAGATATCTCTCATTACCCAGGTAAACTAAAGTTAATTCTATCAGGCTTTCATGAAGCTGCCCTAGCAGCACAGAAAGCATTTATACGTGCTAGGCCAGATGAAACGCTAACTTTTCGATATACAACTTCATCAAGCGATATTCAAAAAAAATTAGGTGTAAAATAATTGCTGCAAAAACTATACGATAAATATATTTGTCCGCATCTCATTAACTATGCGATGCAAATGAAACCATTTAGAAAACAAAGAGAAAAAGTAATACCCTTTGCGACTGGTAGAATATTAGAAATAGGTATTGGTTCAGGATTAAATTTTAATTATTACAATAAAGCAAATGTATCTGAGGTTTTTGCTGTTGAGCCAGATGGTGTATTGTTGGAAAAAGCAAAACAAAATGCAGAATTAAACAATATAGATTTGAATATCCAACAACTTAAGGCTGAGGAGCTGCCTTTCGATACTAACTCATTTGATACAGTTATAAGTACTTACACAATGTGTTCCATTCCTGGCTTAGGCAGTGCTATGTCTGAAATAAATAGAGTTATGAAACCAAACGCTAAATTTCTTTTTTCTGAACATGGCAAATCTCCTGACTCAAATATTTTGAAATGGCAAAAAAGAATGAATGGGATTCAAAAAAGAATAGCGGGTGGTTGTCATCTCGATGTAGATATTCCAAATGAGATAACGAAAGCTAATTTTAAACTTGATAAAATAGACAGCATGTATGTTCCTGGGCCAAAATTTTTAAGTTATCATTACTGGGGCGCCGCTAGTCCACTAAAATAAGTTATGTTGATGCGACAAACTTTGGATTATGTTTTTTCAAATGCTGAAAAAAACAATCCGAAATCTATTCTGCAAATAATAGATAATTTTGTTTTAGAAAGCGGTCAATTTTTAATGAATGTCGGTCCAGAAAAAGGGGAAATTTTAAAAAATTATCTTTTAAAGTCAGAACCAAATAATGTAATAGAGTTAGGAACTTTTATTGGATATTCAGCAGTATTAATCTCGTCCACTATTGGAGAAAAAAGTCAATTAACTTCGATTGATTCAGACATTCACTCTATAGAAATAGCGAAAGAATTAATTAACTATGCTGGACTAGATCGTAAAGTAAATTTGATACATGGAAGTGCTGAGGAAATAATACCAAAATTAAATTTCAACGCTGATTTTGTATTTATTGACCATGCGAAGAAAAAGTACCTTTCGGATTTAAAGCTTTTGGAGTCTGAGGGCATAATAGTCAAAAATTCTGTAGTTTTTGCTGATAATGTTGGGATTTTTAAAGATGAAATGGCTGAATATTTCCACCATGTGAGAGAATCCGGGGAATATCTGTCTCAAAATTTTAGCTCGAAATTAGAGTATAGAAATAATATATATGATGCAGTGGAAATATCGATTAAGAATTAATATTAATGGAAAATAGTAATCATTTTAATGTAATTGTAATTGGCGCCGGAATCTCTGGTATAGGAGCTGGATACTACTTAAAAAAAAATTGTCCGAATAAATCCTTTTGTATAATTGAAGGGAGAGAGAACATAGGCGGCACATGGGACTTATTTAGATATCCAGGAATAAGATCAGACTCCGATATGTTCACGCTAGGGTATGCATTTAAGCCATGGAAAGAGCAAAAAACAATTGCAAATGGACCTTCCATCTTAAGTTATTTAGAAGAAACAGTTGAAGAAAATAATTTACGCGAAAAAATAAAATTTAGTCATAAAGTCTTAAGCGCTAACTGGAATTCAGCAGAGCAAAAATGGGAAGTAAGAGCTGCTCATCATGAGCAAGAAGTATTATTAACAGCAAATTTTCTATTCATGGGAACAGGATACTATAATTATGATGAGGGATATACACCTGAATTTGATGACCTAGATAAGTATGAAGGTAAATTAATACATCCTCAGAAGTGGCCTGAGGATTATGATTATACAGATAAGAAAATGGTTGTCATCGGCAGTGGCGCAACAGCAGCAACTATAGTTCCTGAACTATCAAAAAAAGCTAAACACGTAACGATGTTACAACGCTCACCAACATATTATTTTCCAAGTCCAGATGAAGATAGATTTGCAAATTTTTTAAAAAAAGTGTTACCACAAAAAATGTCTTACACTCTTGTAAGGTTGCGAAATGTATTTTTTCAGCAACTTCTCTATAGAATTTGTAGATCATATCCGAAATATGTAAAACGAAAGCTCATCGATGGAGTTAAAGAACGATTGCCTAACCATGATATTTCAAAACATTTTACTCCGCGATATTATCCATGGGAACAGAGGATGTGTCTTATTCCAAATGGTGATTTGTTTGACTCTATAAGAGAAAACAGAGCAACGGTCGTTACAGATCACATCGATAAATTTACTAGTAAGGGTATAAAGCTTAAATCAGGGCAAAATATTGAGGCTGATGTTGTCGTAACTGCTACAGGCTTAAACTTACAATCTTTTGGTGGCGTCCAAGTTCATATCGACGGCAAGTTGGTCGAGCCTTCTGAAACAATGACTTATAAAAGTATGATGTTCAGTGGAATTCCAAATTTTGTAAATTCTTTTGGTTATATTAATGCATCTTGGACCTTGAAAGCAGATTTAACCTGTGAATATGCTTGTAGATTAATTAATTATCTTGATCAGAATAATTACAGTCATTGTGTACCAAGAGTGCCAGTGGATGTGAAGGCTGAAAAAGACTGGCTCGCAACTGAATTTTCCTCAGGATATATACATCGAGCTATTCATTTATTCCCCCAACAAGGCAGCAGGTCACCATGGATCAATACACAAAATTATTTTAGAGATTTCTTTGGTATTAAATTTGGCCGACTAAACGACGATTCTATTCATTTTTCTTAAGTGTCGGCGGCTTTAGCCATTTCTCTCAGTTCGTATTTTAATATTTTGCCTGTTGAAGTTTTTGGTAGTTCAGTAAAAACGACTTTTTTAGGACACTTAAAGCCAGCAAGAGTTTCTTTGCAAAACGAAATAATATCGCCTTCACTCACGCTATCATTTTGATCTTTTAATTCTACAAAAGCGCATGGTGTTTCACCCCATTTTTCATCTGGTTTTGCAACCACTGCAGCAAATAATACAGATGGATGTTTATAAAGTGTATTTTCTATTTCAACTGATGAGACATTTTCACCACCAGAGATGATTATATCTTTGCTTCTATCTTTTATTTGAATGTAACCATTAGGATGCATTACAGCCAGATCACCTGAGTGAAACCAGCCTCCTGCCATAGCTTTATCTGTTTCTTCCTTATTTTTTAAATATCCCTTCATTACACAGTTGCCGCGTATCATGATCTCACCTATTTCTTTACCGTCATTCTCAACATGCTGCATGGTCTCAGGGTTCATAATTGCTAGGCCATCCATCATCGGAAACTTTACACCCTGCCTTGATCTAAGCTTTGACTGTTCTTCAACTGATAGCTCATTCCATTCATCCTGCCATGCACATAATGAAATATGTCCGTATGTTTCAGTCAGTCCATAAACATGAGTAACGTCAAAACCCATTTTTTGAACCGCTTCTAATGTGGCTGCGGGTGGAGGAGCTCCTGCTGTTACTACATATACTTGTTGAGAGTATTCTCTTTTTTCCTCAGCTGTTGCTTGTGCTAGAAAATTTAGAACAATTGGTGCGCCACCAAAATGAGTTACCTTATGATCTGCAATAGCATCAAACATATTTTTAGCTGATACATATCTAAGGCATACACTCGTGCCTGCTAGGGCTGTAAGCGTGTAGGGATTGCCCCAACCATTACAATGAAACATTGGAACAACCCACATATAAGTAGGATGCATTGGCATACTAAAAGCAGTAACAGATCCAAGTGCCATCAAGTAGGAGCCTCTGTGATGATAAACAACCCCTTTTGGTAATCCAGTGGTGCCTGACGTATAGTTGAGCGCTAATGATTGCCATTCATCATCTGGTAAACTCCATTCGAGATCACTGTCACCTGTTAAAAGAAAATCCTCATAATTAATTTCTCCAAGATTCTCTCCAGCTCCCTCAGGATGATTTGCTAGCTCATCATCAATATCTATTACAAGAATTTTATTTTTTATCTTATCGAGTACTTGTTTTATCGTTGGTGAGAGCTCATTATCAGTAATCAATGCTTTTGCTTCACCGTGCTCAAGAATATAGCTAATTGTATCTACATCTAATCTGATGTTTATCGTATTTAATACAGCGCCTATCATCGGAACACCAAAATGTGTCTCATATATTTCAGGAGTATTAAAACAAAGAACTGCAACAGTATCTCCCTTTCCTATACCTCTTTTAGAAAGTGCGCTCGCAAGTTGTTTGCTTCTTTTATATGTTTCAGACCATGTAAATTGTTTTTTGCCATGTATAATCGAAGTTCTGTTTGGATAAACTTCCGCTGCTCGTATGAGAAAACTTAAAGGAGACAACGGTGTAAAATTGGCATCGTTTTTGTCTAAATTTGTATCATACATGTGAGCCATTAAAACAATCCCTCTATGTCGCCATTTTTATTTAAGTGTATAGCATTTGCAGCTGGAACTCTAGGCAGACCTGGCATAGTCATAATTTTATCACATACAACTACAAGAAATTCTGCACCCGCTGCTAGTCTAACTTCTCTGATAGGAACTACATGGTCTTTTGGAGCGCCTCTTAGATTTGGATCAGTTGAGAAGCTGTATTGAGTTTTAGCTACACATATTGGGTAATGGCCATACTTTTCCTCTAACTCGTCAAACTGCGTTCTTATTTTTTGGTCAGCAATAATTTCGCTTGCACCATATATTTCTTGAGCAATTTTTTTCATCTTATCCCACAATTTCATTTCGTCCGGATATAGATGCTTTATCTTTGGAGCATTTTGCTCAGTAATTTCTACTATGTGCTTTGCTAGGTCCTCTGTACCCGCACCACCATTGCTCCAATGTGTGCAATTAAATGACTTTACATTTAATGAGTCACAGCAATCGCTGATTGCTGATAATTCTTTTTCACTATCAGATATGAAATGATTAATAGCAACTGTAACAGGTGCCCCATACATTTGCATATTTGCAATGTGCTGCTTTAAATTTGATAAACCTTTTTTTACAGCTTCAACATTTTCATTTTTTAATTCTTTTTTATCCATCCCGCCATGCATTTTTAACGCTCGAACTGTTGCAACTATTACTATTGCTGAAGGATTTAATTTTCCTTTACGGCACTTTATGTCTAAAAATTTTTCTGCTCCAAGATCTGCACCAAAGCCTGCTTCTGTCACAACATAATCGCTTAATTTAAGAGCAGTTTGAGTAGCGACTAAAGAATTGCATCCATGGGCAATATTTGCAAAAGGACCCCCATGAATGATAGCGGGATTTTTCTCCAGTGTTTGAACAAGATTAGGTAAAAAAGCATCTTTTAGCAAAGTAGTCATCGCGCCGTCTGCATTTAAGTCTCGGGCCATAATTTCTTTCTTCTTCCTTGTATATCCAACAATGATATTCCCAAGTCTATTTTGTAAATCGTCTAAACTTGTAGATAAACAAAAAATTGCCATCACTTCAGATGCAACAGTAATATCGAATTTATCCTCACGAGGGTATCCGTTGGCTACACCGCCTAAATTAACATTAATATTTCTCAAAGCACGATCATTTAAATCTACAACACGTCCCCAAACCACTCTTCTTGTATCAATTCCTAAATCGTTTCCCCAATAAATATGGTTATCAATCATCGATGCAAGGAGGTTATGTGCTGATGTGATCGCATGAAAATCACCTGTGAAATGTAAATTAATTTTATCCATTGGTACTACTTGGGCGTAACCACCTCCTGCAGCACCCCCTTTGACACCAAAGCAAGGTCCTAAACTAGGTTCTCTCAAGCATACCAATGATTGTTTTCCAATTTTATTTAAGCCATCACTAAGACCGACTGATGTAGTAGTCTTTCCTTCACCCGCTGGGGTAGGTGAAATGGCTGTAACTAAAATGAGTTTTCCGTTTTTGTTATTACTTTCTATATTTTGAGTATCAATTTTAGCAATGTGGTGGCCAAATTTTTGGAGATTTTGATCTTTTAAGTCTAATTTTGAAGCAATTTCTTCAATAGGAGCCATGCTATTTTCTCTAGCAATTTCAATATCTGAGAGTACAGCCATAAATGATACTAATATTAAAAACCTAGACAACTTAAGAACTTTACAGATAGGAGTCTACAAAAATGTATTGCTATAGAACAAATTTTTACATAAATTTTGATTTAGGAGACTCAAATAGCGCTGCAAAATTAAGCCAAGCAGTGCAATTTAAAATCCGCGTGGCTTAAGCGGTATACTCATTTACAGCATTATGGGAAATGTAAATTTTTCATTGGAAGTTACTACAAGAACAAATCTATCTGATTTGCCTAAACTCAATGATATTTATATTACATTTTTGCCTGGCACTAGTTATCTTGACGTTATTGAACAAACCAAAGCTTTAGCTAGTGCAGGTTATAATCCCATTCCTCACTTTCCAGCTCGTTCAATTACTGATTCAGATATGTTAAAATCATATATTGAGCAAGTTAAAGAGGCTGGAGTTAAACAAGTTTTAATAATTGGTGGTGATCGAGATATTTTAGGAAAATATCATTGTTCACTACAACTTATAGAAACTGGTTTGTTTGATGGAATGAAAATAGGTATTGCTGGTCACCCTGAAGGATCTCCAAATATGAGCGATACGGCTATTGAAGAAGCAATGAAATCAAAGGCCCCATTTGCTGATTATATTGTAACACAGTGGACACAAGATACGTACGCATTATCGTCTTTTATTTCTGGAGCTCCACTTCCTGTTCATGTAGGCGTTGCGGGTCCGGCTTCTATGAAGACACTAGTCAAATTCGCTGGATTTGTTGGATTAAAGAATACGCTTAATTTTGCAAAAAAAAATGCATCTAAAATTTTTGATTTATTGACTGTTCAGACACCTGATGATGTAATTCAAGAATTAAAAGAGAACGTTGAACATTTTCACATTTATGCGTTTGGTGGAATAAAAAAAGCAAACGAATGGTTAGAAAAGGAGAACTACTATGTCTAAGAAAATAGAACATAACACTACTGTTGATCAAAGCGACAGACATGTTCCTTACAATTTACGCCAAAGTGGACCAACAAAAGTTGAAATGTTAATTTCAACTCGAGTGAGAAAGTCACCATATTGGCATAAGTCTATGGAAGCAGGCTGCTGGAGAGCAACAGTTTATAACCGTATTTATCATCCCAGAGGTTATGTAAAGCCAGAAGATGGCGGAGCAATGGTTGAATATGAAGCAATTAAAAATCATGTGACTATGTGGAATGTTGCAGTTGAAAGACAAATACGTGTAATTGGTCCAGATGCTGAAAAATTTACAGACTATGTAATTACAAGAGATGCCACAAAGATATCACCATTGAGAGCTAGGTACGTAATATTATGTAACTATAAAGGTGGAGTCTTAAATGATCCTATTCTCTTAAGAATCTCGAAAGATGAGTTTTGGTTTAGTTTGTCAGACTCAGATATTGGACTTTATTTGCAAGGCGTAAATGCTGATAAAAGATTTGATGTAGAAATTGATGAGATCGACGCGTGTCCTGTTCAAATTCAAGGACCAAAAGCCATTGCTTTGATGAAAGATTTAGTGGGTGATCAAGTTGATCTTGATAATATTCCTTTCTATGGTCTAGCAGAAGTTAAAGTTGGTGGTAGAAGTTGCGTGATTTCTCAAACTGGTTTCTCTGGCGAGTCCGGTTATGAAATTTATTTACGAAATGCGACGCTCTATGCCGATGATATGTGGGATGCTGTTTTGGAAGCAGGCAAGAAACATAATCTAATGGTTATAGCACCTGCTCACCACAGAAGAATACAAGCAGGTATTTTATCCTGGGGTCAGGACTTAGATCATGAGCACAATCCTTTTCAATGTAATCTTGGTTATCAAGTTTCTTTATCTGGAAAAGGTGAGTGGGCAAAAAAAGGAGATTATGTTGGCAAACAAGCACTCGAAAAGATGAAGGCTGACTTGAAAGATGGCCATAAGCCATACAAATTACAATTAGTGGGATTTGAGATTGGTGGCAAACCAATTGATGAGTATGCACCTGATTTTTGGCTCGTGTCTCCTGGTGATGGTGGAGACCCATGCGGCTTCATTACTTCACCCTGGTATCATCCTGAAAAAGGAAAAAATATAGCCATGGGTTATATACCATATGATGGAACCCTTAATGCAAATGGTTTCCCAAAATGGGAATTAGGTAAAAAATATAAAGTTCATTTACCTGATATTTATGCTGATGAGCCAGGCGTACCAGTAGACGCCGTAACAGTTGATGTACCGTTTACTGAGTCTTTCAACGCGAATACAAGAGAAGTTGTAAAGGGCTAGTTTATATTAATTGCTCAGCACAAATCAAAGTGCTGAGCATTAACAATAATACAATTTAGGATTTGTGTTGTACGTAAAGTTGGTGATAGCAAACTTTACCATTTTTTTCTATAAAGTCTTGGTGGTATTCTTCAGCGGGCCAAAATTTAGCATTCTCTCTTAATTCTGTAACTACTTCGTTTTGATGTTCGCCTGAGTTATTAATCTCATTAATTTTGCTTTCCGATATTCTTCTTTCTTCATCAGAATTACAAAATATAACTGACTTGTATTGTTCACCAATGTCTGGACCTTGACGATTCATCTGAGTTGGATCATGAATAAAGAAAAATTTGTCTAACAATTCCTCAAACTTTACTTCATTATTTTCATACTCAATTTCAACAACTTCAATGTGTCCTGACTTACCTGTACAGACCTCTTCATATGTAGGGTTTTCTGTATGCCCACCGGCATACCCTGAAATTACTTTTTTAACACCAGACATTTCTTCAAAAAGAACTTCTACTCCCCAAAAACATCCTGCACCTAGTATTAACTTTGAAATCATACCTTAACATAAGGTTTTTTTTATATATGTTAAAGATCAAATTAAATTATATTCCGTCTAATATTAATACTGATAATGAATAATCAAGATATAAGCATTGGTAAACTCACAAGGTTAAAGATCTGGATAACCGATAATCATTTGTCTGATGATAAATGGTCAAATACAAAAAAATTTATCATCATAAAAATAACTACTGAAGATGGAATTGAAGGTTGGGGAGAAGCATTCTCTATTTATCTCAGAGAAAAAAGTATTGCGATTATTATTAAAGAGTTATTTAGAGAAATTTCGAATATTCCAAATCTATCAATAAAGTCATTTTATAATAAAATTTCATTGTTAAGTGATGGTCATAGAGGTTTAGATTTTAGCTCTGCTACAAGTGCCATTGAAATTGCATTATGGGACATATCAGGTAAGTTAAAAAATCTCCCTTTAAATTCTTTATTAACAAAAAGCCCCAAACCAAATGTTCCCATTTATGCTACGTGTTGGAGCGATTTAAAAAAAGACACAAATGATTATTTGAGGCAAATAGAAAAATTTTTTGGAAAGAAATATGGGGGAATTAAAATATATCCAATGCTAGATAGCGTATCAATTTCAATTCAGTTTGTTGAAAAAGTTAGAGAAATAGTAGGAGATGAATTACCGCTAATGCTTGATTTAGCTGTGCCTGAAGATTTAGATCAGACAAAATCCTTTTTAAAAGAAGTAACCTCATTTAATCCTTATTGGATAGAAGAGCCTGTTGATGGTGAGAATATTAGCTTACTTACTGAGATCAAAAATACTTTTAATATGAAAGTTGTAACTGGCGAAAAGCAATCAGGCTTGGTCCATTTCAGAGAATTAATACAGAGAAATGCAGCAGATATATTTAATCCTGATATTTCAGGTATGGGCGGACTTATTGATATTATCGAGATATCAAATGAAGCATCAAATAATGGCATCTCTATTTCTCCGCATTGCTGGAATTCAATGTCCGTTTCAGCATCTGCGATGCTTCATGTTTGCTCAAGTATTTCTAATTCAGAAAAGGCTGAAATATTTCCAGATTATATAAACTTTTCAAAGAAATTTTGTGAGTTACCTTTTGATATTATTGATAATAAAGCACATATAAATAAATCAGCTGGACTTGGTATAGTTATTCACGAAAATATTTTATCTGAGTTGAGCATTTATTCAGTAGATGAAAATAGTAATGACTGAATCAAACTATCTATTTGACGAAATATTCAAATCTAAAGAAACGAGTTCAAATATTTTTCTGATCAACGAAAATAAAGAGACAAGTTACTTAGAATTTCATGAAATTGTAAATCAAATTTCTAATTACTTAGTAGATATTAATTTATTACCGGGTGACCGAGTAGCAATACAGGCAGAAAAGAATGTAATTCAACTTGCTACATACGTAGCGACCATTAAAGCTGGAGGTGTTTATCTGCCACTCAATACTGGCTATACCCTAAGTGAGCTCGAATATTTCTTCAATGACGCCAAACCTAAGGTGATAATTGTCGATGACGAAATCCAAAATGAAATAAAAAACTTAGTAAGCTATTCTTCAGTTTCAATTTTATCATTAAATTTAGACGAAACTGGTTCATTGACTGAGCAGATAAAAAACTATCCAAAAAAATTTCAATCAATTAAAAGAAACGAAAATGACTTAGCCGCTATTTTGTATACATCTGGCACTACTGGAAAATCAAAAGGAGCGATGCTATCGCATAGAAACTTGGTTTCAAATTCTGAAGTATTAAGAGATTTTTGGAAATTTACAGAAAATGACGTGCTTTTACACATGCTACCTATTTACCATACCCATGGTCTTTTCGTTGCGTGTAATCTTCTCGCAATTGTTGGCGGATCAATGATTTTCTTAGAAAAATTTGATGTTGAAAAAGCTTTGCTTTGGATGAAAAGAGCCACCTCCATGATGGGCGTGCCAACATTTTATACAAGATTGTTAGCAAGTGAAAAATTAAATAATGAGTCAGCAAAACACATGAGACTATTTATTTCTGGTTCAGCACCTTTATTATCAGAAACTCACATTGAATTTGAAAAAAGAACTGGTAAAAAAATTCTTGAGAGATATGGCATGACAGAAACAAATATGAATATTTCAAATCCATATGACGGATTACGAAAAGCAGGCACAGTGGGCATATCTCTTCCAGGCATTGAAATAAGAATAGTCAATGAAGAAGGTAAGGAAGTAGAGATGGGTCAAATAGGAACTATTGAACTTAAGGGCGAAAATATCTTCAAGGGGTACTGGGGAATGGAAGAAAAGACCAAAGAATCATTTAAAGATGATGGTTTCTTCATAACAGGCGATCTCGCAAAGAAAGATGAAAATGGCTACTTTACTATTGTTGGTAGAGATAAAGATATGATTATAAGCGGTGGACTAAATGTTTATCCTAAGGAAATAGAGGATGTGATTAACCAAATACCTGATATATCAGAATCAGCAGTAATAGGCATAAATCACTATGATTTTGGGGAGGCAGTTGTAGCATTAGTGATATCAGATAATAAAAAATTAGAAGAACGCTACGTACTAGATCTATTAAAAGATAAAATAGCGAAATATAAGCAGCCCAAAAAAATCATATTTTTGGAAGAATTACCAAGAAATTCTATGGGTAAAGTACAAAAGAATATCTTAAGAGAAAAATATTCATATCTATTTAAGGGTTAGTTGAAATCCATTTATGAATTTCATTTACAAAAACATCATCTTGGGTTGGATTTAAAATGCCTATAAGATTATGCTTATTTCTACCGCCATTCACGGCTTTTATATCTATAATTTTTTTTGGACCTGACCATTTATCAAATATTTTTTCGACTCTTTCAAAGTTTACTACACGGTCTCTCTTGTCGTAAAAAATAATCATTGGTAATTGATCAAAATCATTCTTTATTTTAACAGATGACAAAACTTTCCAGAATGCTCTTGGTAGTGAACTTTCAAATTTATTAACCCAATATGGGCCCCATTCTTCATATGAAAGTCCATTGAATTTTGGAAAATTGAATTCGTGGGTTCTTTTAAAAAGAAGGCCTATCGATGCTAAAACGAAAATTGGTCTAACAGTAAGAGTCGGAGGAGCTATTAAAACAAGGCTGTGGATCTTACTTTTTAACTTTTGATCCTGAGAAGCGAGCATTGCTAATCCACTTCCAGCTGAAAAACCGATTAATATTACTTTATCGCCAATTTTGTTTCCTACAGCAATTGCCTCAGCGGTGTCCTCTATAAAATCATACGCAGATACTCCTTTGGTCCCCTCAAAACCAACACCGTGCCCCGAAAGTCTAGATATGAAAAGATTAGCTTCTAGCTTGTCAGCTATTTTTATTAAGGATTCTCTTTGTTGGAAGCCAGTGGCAAAACTTCCATGTATAAAAACTATAGCGTACTCTGTTTTTTTATTTGAAATTGAATTCCAAATAATTTGTTTTTTAGCATTTTGTTCAAGTGAGTCAATTTTTTCTTCTTTATCATTTATATATTCAGTAATTTCATTATTGATTTGAATATCAGGAAATGTAATTTTCATTTTAATGAAAAGTTGAGACAATATAAAAATAGTTAAAAAAAAAATAATAAAAGCAATAAATGAGAAAAAATAAATCATGATACTTTTAAGCATGTAAAAAATTTCTAGTCATTTACTAGAATTTATCCATTTATTTATTTCCTGTATAAAAATATCATCAAGATTAGGATTGAAAATTCCAATCAAATTATGATTTAGCGGACCAGCTTCTGTAGTGTTCATGTCATAGATTTTTTTTGGACCTTTCCATTTCTCATAATTTTTTTTAATACCATCCTCAAGAACTACTGCATCATGTTTGTTGTAAAATAGAAGTAACGGAACTTTATTGTTCTTAAAACCCATTTGGTCTGACAAGTTGGGAACTTTCCACAATTCAAGTAATTCTTCTCGGTCAACTTTAGTTGACCAATATTCATTCCATTTACTATCTAAGCCATATAATTCTGCATAATCTGCTTCTATGCTCCCCGTCAGAAAAGAAACAAGAGTAATCATAAAATAATTATAGGTCAGTTTACTGTGCGCTGGCGCCAATAATATTAAATAATCTAACTTTTCTGAACTTATTTGGTCCGAGGCAACAATTGACATTAGTGCCCCACCAAGTGAGAAGCCCATAACAATAACTTTTTGACCAATTTTTGATCCTACTTCAATTGCTTCCACAGCATCTTTAAGTAAATTTTCAATTTTCATTGATTTAGTTCCTTCATAAGGAACTCCATGACCTGAAAGCCTTGTAATAAATAAATTTGCTCCAAGGTTATTTGCTATTTTCCTGACGGATGACTCGTGTTGATGACCGGTTGCTAAGACGCCGTGAATAAAAACAAATGCGTACTCAGTTTTTTCTTTTTTATCCATGTTATTCCAAACAATCTTCTTTCTTGCATTGGGCGCGATATTATTGATCTTTGCTTCTTCAGTTCGTAAATATTCCTCGACGTCATTTTCTATAGAGATTTTAGGTATTTCGATATTTTGATCATTTAGGGATAAAAAAGGAAATGAAGCAAAAAAAACAATTGCTATTAAACAAATCATGAATATTCCAAATAAAGATAAAATATATTTTTTGAAAGTCATAAAAAGTTTTGTTTATTAATTTGAGTAAGCACAAATTTTATTTCCATCTGGGTCTCTGATGTATGCATAGTATACCTTACTATCGCTTGGTCTAAATCCAGGATCACCCTCATTTTGTGCACCAAGGTCAAGTGCAGTTTTGTGAAACTTATCAACTTCCTGTGTTGATTTAGTTAAGAAAGATATTTGAGTACCATTTCCATATGTAACAGGCTCTCCATTTGCCGGTTTTGTTATGTAGAACTCTACATCATTATTTCCCTTGTGTGCATAGCCTACACACACTTCATCCTCATAAATCGAAACTATTCCAATTACTGCAAGGACAACATCATAGAATGCTTTAGATTCTTTTAAATTACTCGACCCAACCATTACGTATCCTCTCATTATCTATCCTTTCTATGAATATTGCTTTGATGTTACTTCCTCAAGCATCAGAATCATTTTGGCTTTGTAGTCTTCATCAGTTGCTGAGTCAGTTTCTAAAACAGAAAAAAAACTTGCAACAACATTTGTTTCTAAGTTAATCATTAAAAATTGCCCACCGTATCCAGAATGCCCAATCCAATTATTAGATTTCATAGTTTGATTTGCATAATAAACATATTTTTCATCTTTTAAGTGCATATATTTTGGACCTTTTTCAGAAACTGTATCATCAATAAATTTACTAGAGCCAGCTATTCTATTTCTGATCCCAAGACCTTTTCTTGAGAAAAGCAGTCCCATGCGTAGCAAATCTCTTGCAACAAGACAACCACCACCTGATAGCCATGGCATCCCACCTCTGTCTGTTGCCATATACAAACCATCTTCAAGACCCATTGCTTCTACTGACGAGAGAAGCCACTCTCGCAGCTCTCTCCCACTTAATTTTTCAATCAGTACAGCAATTACGTCACTGTTCGCTGACTTATAAAATGCTTTATCAGAATTGTTTATTACAGAATTAGTTCCATCTGTTTGAATACTGTTCAAGAAATCTTCTTGAAACTTTTCATCTTTATCTTCATCTGGTATTCGCCAGCCACCAACAGTTTCATGCATAAATGATGTTGAATACGGGTCAGTATAATCTTCAGTAAAAGCATTTATAATGTTCATATTTAATACGTTTTGAACCGTCGCTTTTGAATATCCTTCTCCAATATTGGGCAAATAATAGCCAATAGGTTTTTCCAATTGCAATTCACCTTTCTCAACTAATTCACCGACAAATAGATTTAAAAACATCTTTGAAATTGACATTATTGTATGCGGTGTTTCAGAAGAGAAATCTTTTGCATATTTCTCAAAAAATATTTCTTGCCCTCTCCCAACTATTAAAGAGCAAAAAGATTTATGGCTCGTGATTTCCCTTACTGAGTTTATTTCATCTATTTCATCTTTGCTGTTTTCATTAAGCAAAAGAACGTAATCTGATCTTAACAAAAGACCATATCTGTTTATTTTATGAAGATTCCTATAGCCAGTTCTTCTATATTCAGGAAGGTTCCATTTAGCTTTATTATCGCGTAATGTCACAAGAGTTGGGTTTGGAGTATCGACTAACTTATTAACCATTAATTATATTAGGTTTTATTTTTGAATGATTAAAGATTTCTTCATAATATTTTCCAATTTGTATTACTTTTTCATCTGATTTATTTTTTCCAATTAATTGCATACCCATTGGTAGTCCCTCAGCATTAAAGCCAACTGGCACTGAGATAGTGGGCAATTGAAACATGCTTGCAAATACCGTAACTTCCATCCAGCGATGGTACGTGTCCATCTGCGTTTCAGAAATATTTTTTGGAAAATCTATTTCTTTGTCATATGGAAACAATTGTGCTGACGGCAAAGCAATGAAGTCATATTTTTCAAATATACTATCTACATACTTTTTATCATTATGATACTGATTAATAGAATTAGAAACTTGATCATCAGTAATCTTAATCCCTTCTTCATATTCCCATTTAACCGGAAAGCTTAGTTCATCAAAATCCTTAATTTGCATTGTGGAAATATCATTGAATGTAATTTTCGATCTTAGAGTGCACCATGTCTCCCATAGTTTATTAGGATCAATATTAACTTTGCATTTTTCTACGAATATTTTTTTGTCTGTTCCCATAAGTTTTTTTAAAGAAGCTTCGCATAATTCAATAATTCCTGCTTCAAAAGAGTAGTGTTCAACAAAGTTGTTAATCCAGCCAATTTTTATTTCACTAGAAAAATATCTCTTGATTGACTGAAATGAACCCTCAAAGTCAAACGAGTAGGGGTCTTCCATATCTTTTCCAATAACAGCATCTAAAAAAATACTTAAGTCATCCGGTGTTCGGGCAATGCCACCTGGAGTCGTCAATACAGGAAATTTACTGATTTCTCTTTTATCAGGTATTAATCCAGGAGATGGCCTAAAACCGTATAGATTTGTGAAAGCTGCAGGGTTTCTGCAAGAGCCCATCATGTCCGTACCATCAGAAAATGGTACGAGGCAGCTGGCCACAGCTGCTGATGCTCCTCCGCTTGAGCCGCCAGGTGATAGATCGTAGTTATAAGGATTTGAAACTGAATCAAATAATTTATTCTTTGTGTGAGATCCAATCGCTAGTTCAGCCATATTTGATTTTCCAATAATTGTGGCTCCGTGTTGCTTTATTTTCTTGACAATTAAAGAGTCATTCTGTGGAAAATTATTTTGATATTCAAGTAGTCCATAAGTAGTCGGCAGTCCTTTGACGTCGAATAATTCTTTTGAAACAAATGGAAGTCCAAATAAAACTTGTTTTCTTGTAACATCAACTTTTTGTGCATCCTGTGACTTTGCTTTATCTATAATCCAATCTTTGTCTCTTAGTGATACAATGGCATTAAGCTTAGGATTAAGCTTTTCAATATTGGACAAGTATTCTAGAAAAAGTTCTTCAACTTTTATTTCTTTTTTAGAGACTAGGTCAACTTGTTCTCGAATAGATAAATGAGTAATCATCTACAAGGTTTTTTATCGAGCTCCAAAAATACTGACCTTGACGAGCTCTCTGACGTCATCCAATGTAGCTGAACGAGGGTTAGTACCAAACGCCGTATCAATCATTGACTTTTCAGATATTCTCTCAATGCAATCCTCTGGAACGCCAATTTCACACAAGCCCTTAGGTATTTTGATTCTATCAAGTATCTTTTCCATGCTTTCGATGAAATAATCCACAGTTTGATCTTCATATTGCATTGCCTGAGCCATTCTCATCACTTTTTCTTCCATACCTGGGAGATTGTATCTTAGAACTGCTGGCAAAATAATAGCATTAGTTAGCCCATGATGCGTATTAAATTCTGCCCCAACCATATGCGCAATAGCGTGCACAAGACCAAGCCCTTTTATAAAAGAAACCCCCCCTAAACACGAGGCAACCAGCATAGCTCCTCTTGCTTCAAGATTATTTGGTTCTTCTACAGCCGTAACAAGTGATTTAGAAATTAAGTTTAGACTTTCGAGTGCGGCACCGTCACATAAGGGATGAAAACCTGGCACACAATAACCCTCAATTGAGTGTATCATTGCATCTGCGCCTGTCCACGCTGTAAGATTTGAAGGTAATCCCAATGTCAGTTCAGGATCAAGCAATGCCAATGAAGGCTTTAAATCAGGATGCATTATACAAAGTTTAATTCCTTGTTTGGTATCTGTTACCATTGCTGTACTTTCTGTTTCAGCACCTGTTCCAGCTGTTGTAGGAATTGTAATAAGTTTAGGAAATTTATTATCTGGTTCAATGACATGAGGTGTCTTTTCCCATTCAAAGTCAAATAACTCAATATCATTATTAGCAGTTAAACAAATTGACTTGCCGCCATCCATGGCACTACCGCCGCCAATAGCAATTATTGCATCGTGATTATTATCATTGAAAAGTTTTTTTCCTGATGAAATTTCATCGTCTCTTGGGTTAGGTGAAATTTTTGAGTACACGCTTGAATTAATTTTTGATTTTTTTAAAATTTCGACCAATTTATCGATAAAGGGAAGATCAACACTGCCACTATCAGTGACAATCAGTGGATTGGTTATCTCATTCTCAGAACAATAAGTTCCTATCTCGGAAAATCTACCTGGACCATACGCTATCGGTACTGGGAAGCCCCAATCTTGAGGGGCAAGAATTTCTTCTTTGTTCAAATTGAAAAGCGTCATGGTTTATTTATTTTAATTAATTAAGATGTCATTGATTTTAAGACAATTGACCGATCAATTTCACCAATTAGTTCTCCTGACACTGCATCGATTACAGGATATTTTTTGTCAGTGTCAGCTATTTGATTAATTAAAGTATCGATTTTAACGTCACTTTTAATACACTCATTGCCCTGAGCAAACAGGGTTCGTGTATCTTCGCAGCATTCTTTTCTTGCGCATTTGCCCGCACTTAAAACTTTATATTTGGGAACATCTTCAGTGAAGTCTTTTACGTATTGGTCTATAGGATTTGCAACAATTTCCTCTGGTGTACCAACCTGTGATATTTCTCCATCTTTCATAATCGCAATATGATCACCCATTTTAATAGCTTCAGAAAAATCATGCGTAATGAATACCATTGTTTTTTGAACCATTTTTTGAATGCTAATTAACTCGTCTTGCATTTCCCTTCTTATCAACGGATCCAGAGCTGAGAAAGGTTCGTCAAAAATTAGAATCTCAGGATCAACTGCTAGCGCTCTAGCTAGTCCAACTCTTTGTTGCATTCCACCTGACAATTCACGAGGGTAATGTTGATCCCAACCTTCTAGTCCTACAAGATTAAGTGTTTCCATTGACTTATCTAATCGATCTTTTTTCTTTACTCCCCTTATTTCAAGTCCATAACCTATATTTTCTATCACTCTTCGATGAGGAAAAAGACCAAAGTGCTGAAATACCATACTCATTCTATTACGCCTCAGATCTGTTAAATCTTTATTACTCATTTGTGTCACATCTTGATTGTCAATTTTTACCTCGCCCGCTGTTGGCTCAATCAGTCTTGATAAACATCTTACCAATGTAGATTTGCCACTACCTGATAAACCCATCACAACGAACGTTTCACCTTTTTGAACTGAGAAACTCACATCTTTAACTGCAACCACATGTCCAGTTTTTTCTTGCACTTCACTTCTTGATAAGTTTTTGTCTAAATTTGTAAGAACATTTTTTTCATTCGGCCCAAATACCTTCCATATATTTGTGCATACTATTTTGTCATTTTTTTCCATTATTTTTGAGTGCTTTATCTGCTGAATGTTATACTATGTTCAGGATTTTTGAATAATTTATTTAACCTTGAGGAATACTATTTTACATGGCATTAACCCAAGATACATCACTTTTATCGTCTAAAGGTAGTACTCAAAGTCTAATCATTCCCGGGCTAATTTTTGCCGCAATTCTTGCTTCAATCTGGCTCGCGTTTCAAGGAGAAGATGTTTCAGAATTTCCTGTCTTTATAACTGATGCTTTTACTTTTACAGCTTGGGTCAATGCTGGTGAAGATTTTCTAAAAGATAATATAAA
>CACCND010000012.1 GCA_902547315.1 uncultured Pelagibacteraceae bacterium
CTTTATTTCCAATATCAAATTTTTCTATTTTCAACTGTTTACATATAATTCTAAGCTCAGTGATGTTATACAAATGTTCAACCTCTTTTGGAGCTTCGCCAAATCGCTCACTCATTTCTTCCTTAATTTTGCTTAATTCCTCACTTGAACTTAAGTAAGCAAGCTGCCGGTAATAAAACAGTCTTGTGTTTAAATTTGGCATATATTTTTCAGGTATTAAGACGCTTAAACCAAGATTTATTTGAGGAGACCATTCATTATCTACTGTCGATGTATCTGATTTTAATTCCAATATCTTATCTTTTAGCAACTTGTGATACAGTTCAAGGCCAACTTCTCTAATATGTCCTGATTGCGCATCACCTATAATGTTTCCTGATCCTCGCATATCTAAATCATGACTAGAAAGATTAAAACTTGAGCCTCTAGAATTAAATTTTTTAAGAAGCATAAGTCTTTTATAGGCATTTTCAGTTATTCCATTAATGTCTTTAACTGTATAAAAACAAAATGCTTCAATATTAGATCTGCCAATACGCCCTCTTAACTGATAAAGTTGAGATAATCCAAATTTATCAGAATTATGAATGATCATTGTGTTAGTTTTCTGCAAATCCAGACCCGACTCGACAATTGTGGTACACAGTAATAATTGAAATTCATTATTGTAAAAATCAATCATCGTATTTTTAAGGTTTTTGGACGGCATTTGACCGTGGGCAATTTGATACTTTACATTTGGAAGTTTACTTTTTAAAAAATCCTCAACTTCTTTTAATTCGTTAATTCTTGGGCAGACATAATACACCTGGCCATTACGACTTAATTCATATTCAATTGCAGAGATTATTTTTTCATCATTAAAATCAGTAACTTCAGTATTTATATTTTGCCTATTTAATGGTGCTGTAGAAATAATTGACAAATCCCTAAGACCTACAAGTGACATTTGTAACGTGCGTGGTATTGGCGTAGCTGTTAAAGCCAGCACATGTACATTTGAGCGCAATGACTTAATTTTTTCTTTTTGAGAAACTCCAAAGTGCTGCTCTTCATCAATAATCAGCATACCTAATTTTTTAAATTTAATTTTACTGTTAAGAAGTGCATGTGTCCCAACAACTACATCACTTTCTCCACTATTAATTCTTTCAATAATTTTATTGTTTTCAGAAGTTGAGTTTAATCTTGAGATTTGATCTACTTTCAATGGAAAGTTTTTGAATCTTTTTGTAAAATTTTCATAGTGTTGACTGCATAGTAGTGTTGTCGGAACAATAAATGCAACTTGAGCACCGCTCATAGCTACGTTGAATGCTCCTCTTAATGCAACTTCTGTCTTTCCAAAGCCAACATCGCCACATATCAAACGGTCCATTGGAAGCCCGCTGTTTAGATCAAACAGTAATTCTGATGTTACATTTGCTTGATCTTCGGTATCCTGAAATTCAAATTCATTTATAAAATTTGAATAATAAGGTTCTTGAACGGTATATTTTGTCGCTTCTTTTAGAGATCTTTCTGCCGCAACTTTTATTAAATCTTCGGCAATTTCATTTATTTTATTTTTTGCGCTAGCTTTTCTAAATTGCCAATTTGAACTTCCAAGTTTATCAATTTGTGCGAATTCACTATTACCACCGTACTTTGACAAAAGTTCAATATTCTCAACAGGTACATAAAGTTTATCATTATTGAAATATTTTATTTCAATGCAATCATGATCGTTTTCTAGGACAGTAACATTTTTTAATCCATTAAATTTTCCTATTCCATGATCAACATGAACAATTAGATCATCTTGTTCAAAAGTACTGAGATCAGTTAAAAAAGTATCTGCTTTAATTGTTCGTTTACTTTGATTGAAAGAGAACTCATTAAAGGGTTTGATTATGAGTCTGAACAGACTTTGTATCGATTTTTGATTTTTAGGATTAAATTCTTCAAATTTTTCGATCTCATCACCAAATATGTTAATACGAACTGGATTCTTGAAGTCTGTTGGAAAAATATCAATAACATCTCCTTTAACAGAGAATTCACCATTTTCACGAATTGAACTTACGCGTGCATAGCCATTGGCAGATAAATAATTAATTGTTCTTTCATAATCAAATTTTTCTTCAATGTTGATATTTAAATTCTCATTAATTTGAGTCTTTAAGCGTGGTTTCGTCATTTTTTAAGCATCGTAAAATCTTTGAGTAATTGCATGACGCGATTGTCAATTTCTTTTGGAATTGTAACCTTATCTAGCGCATATCGATATATGTCATTATCATCAAGCTCTAATATAGCCTCTAACATTTGAAGCTCACCTTCATTAAATAGTTTGATGTATTTCTCAACAAAAGATCCCAAGAGAATATCCATTTCCTTTGACCCCCGATGGGAGGATTTGAACTGAAGCTTTTTTTGAAGTGTATGTAAATCGTTCATATTTTTTTTATCGATCTTTGATACAATACATATATGAGGCCAAAGATCTTATACAAGCTTTTTTCAAATATAATGATGATAAAAGGGATTGGACCAAAGAACGCTAAAATAATTGAGAGATTATGCGGTAAATATATTGTTGATTTATTATTTCATAAACCAGCCGCATACATAGACAGAAGAAATAGTCCTAAAATTATTGATTTGGAAGAAGGAAGCATTGCAACTGTCGTTGTTAAAATTGATAGTCACACACCAGCTTTCAATAGAAGAATGCCATATCGAGTAAATGTCTCTGATGACAGCGGGCAAATGTCAGTCGTCTATTTTAATCTACGAGGTCAATACATAAAAAAAATCTTACCAATCGGCAGCACTAGAGTTATTAGTGGTAAAATTGAAAAATTTAACGAATTATATCAAATTACACACCCGCACCATGTAGTTGATATTAAAAACTTAGATTCTGTTAAAAAGATTGAGTGTGTTTACCCATTAACGGCAGGAATGACATCTAAAATTATCCAAAAATCAATTAATTCTGCACTAAGTATGGTTGATGAATTGCCTGAATGGATACCTGAGAAAGTTTTAGAAAGAAACAAATGGCCATCATGGAAAGACTCTATTTATCAAATGCATAACCCAAAAGATGTGAAAGAAAATGATGATAATAAATATATAGAACGGCTTGTTTTTGATGAGCTGTTCTCTCAACAGTTAACAATTAGATTAATTAAAAACAAAATTAGTCATAAAAATGGAATTTCACTTCCTAAAAAAAATAAATTATCAAAACAATTAAGAGATCAATTGAAATTTCAACTCACTGGTGATCAAGAGACAACTATTGAAGAAATTTCAAATGATCAAGAAGGTTCAAGTAAAATGTTAAGACTTCTACAAGGAGATGTAGGTAGCGGGAAAACCATTGTTGCATTATTTGCTATGATGCAATGCATTGAAAATAATAAAAGATCAGTTTTAATGGCACCAACAGAAATTCTTGCTGAGCAGCATTTTAATACAATTAAAGAATTTATTAGTGATTTAAACCTAACATGTTCACTGATTACATCCTCAAATAAAAATAATCATAATTTTGAAGCAGACATTATTATTGGAACACATGCATTATTTCAGCAAAAAGTAACCTTTGAAAATATTGGATTGGTTGTCATTGATGAACAACATAAGTTTGGAGTGCACCAAAGGATTTTATTAAATGAAAAAGCAGGAAATAGTTGTGACATCTTATTGATGACTGCTACTCCCATACCTAGAACAATGGAATTGGCAGCGTATGGAGATATGGATATATCCAAAATTTCTGAAAAACCTAAAAACAGAAAGGAAATAATTACCAAATCAATCAATATCAATAAAATTGACCAGCTAAAAGAAAGCCTTACAAAAATATTAAATAAGAAACAAAAGATTTACTGGGTATGCCCTTTAATTGATGAGTCTGAAAAGCTTCAGTTGAAATCAGTCAATTCAAGGGTCAATGACTTAAAAGAATATTACTCATCAAACAGTGTTGGTTTAGTTCACGGTCAAATGTCTCAAGATGAAAAAAATGATGTCATGTCAAAGTTTAAAGATAATAAAATAGATATTTTAGTCGCAACTTCAGTAATAGAAGTAGGAATAGACGACCCTGATGCAACTGTAATGATTATTGAGAATTCTGAGAGATACGGCCTATCACAACTTCATCAACTTCGAGGAAGAGTTGGCCGAGGAAATGCACAGTCAACATGCATATTACTTTTTGAGGGGCCACTCACCGATAATGCTAAACGAAGATTAAAAGTGATGAAGGAAACAAACGATGGTTTCTTAATCGCCGAAGAAGACCTTGATATTCGAGGTGCTGGGGAAATATTAGGCTCAAAACAAAGTGGTATTCCAAACTTTAGACTATCAAATCTAGACAAGCATAAGCATATACTCGAGGAAGCGAGAGGTGTTGCCATGGATATCGTTAAAGAAGATCCGGATTTAAAGAAATCTGCAGGCAAAGCACAAAGGACACTTTTGCATCTATTTAGAAATCAAGTTGCAATCGATTATTTAAAAACTGGCTAATTATTTCCTTGGTGGAACCACCATGCCGGCTGATACTACTAATTTAATCGCATCTTCAACAGACATATCGAGCTCAACGATATCATCTTTAGGTATGAAGAGTAAAAACCCTGAGGTAGGATTTGGTGTGGTTGGAACAAATACATTGACCATTTCTATTTTCTGTCTTTCCTTTATCTCACCTTTTGTCTCACCTGTCATAAAGCCAATTGCATATATATCTTTTCTTGGATACTCGATGAGAACAACTTTTTGATATGCTGAATCAGTATTTGAGAATGTCTCAGTGATCTGTTTTATAGCTTTATAGACATTACCAGCTAATGGAATACGTGTGATAAGATTGTCAAAATAACCAAGTATGGCTTTCCCAAATAAGGTTGAAAATATTAGACCAATTAAGATAAAAGATAGAAATGCTATAATTAATTCAAGACCAGGAATTTTATAGCCAATGATCTCAGGTAGCAGCCCATTTGGGTTAAATCTGTCTGGAACCAGACCAGCAATAAATTCGACAATAAATATTGTAATGTAAATCGTCGCTCCAATTGGTGCCGATATTAAAAGACCTGTAAAAAAGTACCTTTTAATAAAATTAATAACTGGGTTTCCTTTTTTCTTATTTGCATCTGCCATAGGTTTTAAATAGACTGAATCATTAAAAAAATTTTAAAGAGATTATCATATTTTTGGGGTTAATATAATTAATAATGGCTATTTTCAAAGAATATACAAATTATGATGGTTTGGGCATAGCCGAATTAATTAGAAATAAAGAAATATCCCCTATTGATCCTCTTGATAGTGCCATTGATCTAATTGAAAAGCTGAACCCTAAATTAAATGCAGTGCATCGCACAATGTATCACTATGCATTCGAGTCGATAAATAGAAACAAAGAATTAAATGGAACTTTTATTGGAGTTCCATTTCTTATGAAAGATATGGATAGTTCTTTAGCTAACTATCACATGATGCAAGGAAGTAAGTATTTAAAAAACACTAAAATGCCTTACGACAATCACCTCACAAGACAATTTAGAGAAACTGGTGCTGTTATATGTGGAAAATCTGCAACACCTGAATACGGTCTCATGGTTACAACTGAGCCAACTGAATTTGGCCCAACAAGAAATCCTTGGGATACCAATAGAACGACAGGTGGTTCAAGTGGTGGTGCAGCTTCAGCTGTTTCAAGTCGCATAGTTCCTATTGCACATGCAAGTGATGGTGGTGGATCAATTCGAATTCCCGCAGCATCATGCGGTCTGGTTGGATTAAAGCCTAATAGAGCAAGAACATCATTCGCACCTTCTCACGGTGATAAATGGGGAGGACTTACCCACTCCGGTATTGTTTCTCGAACAGTCAGAGACACAGCTTATATGTATGATTGTTTGTTCGGAAATGTTGTGGGTGATCCTTATGGCATTCCATACAAAAAAGGTTCTCTTGTTGAAGCTCTGAGTAAAAAAAATAAACTTAAGATTGGATTTAATCTTAAAAGTCCTGTTGGAATTGAACCTTCCTCTGATGCAATTGAAGCAATTAAATTCAACGCCAAATTATGTGAAGACTTAGGACACGATGTTGAAGAAATGAATTTCAGTTATGACGGACTTCTTGCTGCAAGAGCATTTACAATAACTATATCATCTCATGTAACCCAGATGTTTAATGAATTGAAAGATGTTGTTGGAAGAGGATTTAAGAAAAATGAAGTTGAAACTGCAACTAGACTATTTAATTATTTGGGAAAAAGTTTCAGAGCAAGTGACTACACTTGGGCGCGTTATACTATGCAGAAGATTGCTCGATCAGTAATGGAAGAAACTGATAAGTACGATGTAGTCTTGACTCCTATCATATCTCAGAAACCTCCTCTCATTGGCGAAATTAGACCAAACAAGCAAGCAAGTATTTTAAGTGAAATTATTATGACTTTAAAATTGGGTTGGGTATTTCGTATTCAATCAATAAGAGACTCAATTCTTAATAACTTAGCACCTGAGAGTTTATGGTACTCGCCTGATGCAATGTTGCAAAACATCACCGGGCAACCATCAATTTCATTACCAACATATTGGACTAGTGACAATCTACCTTTAGGCGTACAATTTGCATCTAGATATGCAGATGAAGAAACATTAATTTCTCTGGCTGCTCAATTAGAGGAAATATCTCCTTGGATTAACAAAACTCCAAATTTATAAATTTTTATTCTTTATTTGGCTGTTGAAACAGAAGGTAAGAGAAAAAATACTGATAATATGGATTATTGCTATAGATTTTTGCATTAATACATTTTGCACTAATAGTTCTTCATTCAATCTTGGATCACCAGAGTATATTTGATAAATTACATAGATAACGGTTGATATAAGAAAAATAATATTCACAACAGTATACTTATTGTCTGCATTACTAAGAAAAAAAGCTATTACAAAGAATAATGATGCTGGTACTAACCAACGAAATGCATTTATTGCAAAAAATACATGTGCATCTCTATATAAATCGTGCGGCGTTAGGGCTACTCCAGCAAAAAATACCATTCCAATGAAAAAAAGTACTGCTGCTATGCATGCACAAAGATAAGAAACTTTATTTTCTGTAAATAATGATGGAATGAAAAAACTCGATATTCCGACCAATAAAAAACAAAAAAGCGCGGAGTTAAAAAAAAATGATGAAATGCTGTTAATATCTCCCGCAAATGTAATGTACCCACCCAGTTCACTTAAAAAATTATGACTAAATGAATAACCAATTTGATCAGGATCATGAATGTTTCCTCCTGGAAAAAAATATGAAGCAATAATTACTGAGACAACAAAAAAAATTGATACAAATCGAATGATATAGACTGTCCAAAATTTAGTCATTTGCATTTTTTTTTCCTATTAACTTATCGAGGCCAAACGTAAACATGATAATCGTTGTAATCATTAGAATAATCATCACCTTCTGTAACACTACATTAAATATCAAGAAATCCATTGTGTACGTTTCTAAAAAACGAACACGGTCATTTATTGCATCAATCGGTTGAAAGTCACCAAGATAATAGGCATAAACTCCTACTGCAATAAAAAGTAGTACACCTCCTGACGCATAATAGTTTGATAAAGGACTAAATAAAAAAGCAAGAACATAAAAGAGAATTGCTACAGAGTATAAATTAAATGCCATAGTTGTAGTAAATAGATGCGCATCAAAGTAAATATCACCTGGTGTTAAGGCAACTCCTACAAAAAAAACACAAGCCGGAAACATAAATAATGTTCCTAAACAAGCAAATATAAACGAGTAACGATTTACCCTAAATAAACTCGGAATAAACAAAAAAGCTATGCCTTGTAATAAGAGCATGTACATTGCAGTATTCCAAAAAAAGGATGAAAAAAAATTTAAATCTCCAGACATTGTTTTGTGAAAACCAAGCTCACTAAGAAAATTTTTATGAAATGAATAACCTACTTGATCTAGTTCTATATGATTACCGCCAGGATATAGAAGCATAGCAATGATTACCGCAAAAATATAATAAGCAGATGCAATTCTTGGGATATGTACACACCAGAATCTAGTCATTTAAAAGTTTCTTGTAACCAAATGTAAAGATCAGAATACTGATCATAGAAATAACTGTAATTATTTTTTGCCAAATAACTGATATAGTGAATCGGTTGTAATCTATAAACTCTTCAACATTTTCCAATTCAAATGGATTGAAGTCAGGTGGAGGCTCACTTGTTTCAAATATTGTATAAAGAGCGACATTTATAAAATAGATAAAAGCAACAATAGTATATCTATTACTTATTTTGCTTAGTAAAAATGCGATTGTCATAAAAAAAATACCAACAGTTTGAGCGTTAAAAGCTAAAATAACAAACCAAACATGCTCTTCAAAATAAATATCAGCTGGTGTTAAACCAACGCCAATGAAAGATATTCCAGAAATAACTAATAAAATTGATGCAATGACTGAAATTATAAAACTTTTCTTATTCTCTCTAAATAAATTTGGTACAAATACGTGAGAGACAGCGCATAATCCCATTATCAACAAAGAGCTGTTAAATAAGAAACTTGAGAGAAAGTTCTGAGTGCCATCGCGAGTAAATGTGATTCCCAAGTCACTAAAAAAATTTCCACTAAAAGAGTAAGAATTTAAATCTGGATTAAATAAAGTTCCTCCAGGAAATAAAATCATTGCTGCGGCATTCGTTACAATAAAATATGCAATCATGAATCTAAGCGCATATACAGGAATATAGCCAAAATTTGTCATGAAATTATGCGCTGAAGCTGGATATCAATATAAAGACTACAAAAGCTGCAACCATTATGTACATTATTTTGTTGTCTAGATTCATGATCGAAATATAATGTTTATTCTATGGAAAATCCAGCTAGATATACAAATTACAAAGATTTTTTTCCTTTCTATTTAAGGGAACATAGCAAAAAAAGCACAAGGATGCTGCATTATTTTGGAACGATTGGTTACCAAGTTCTATTTTGGTCCCTGCTGCTAACTCAAAATTACTTATTCCTGCCTTTAATTTTACTTGCAGGTTATGGTCCTGCATGGATTGGGCATTTCTTTATAGAAAAAAATAAACCCGCTACGTTTAAATATCCTTTATGGTCTCTTATTGGTGATCATCATATGGCTTATTTAATGCTTACAGGCAAACTTAAGAAAAGATTGTCTGATGCCGGGGTATCAGCTACTTAAAACATAATACGCTGTTCCAAGAAACAATAACAACAAAGCAGTTTGTGAAAAAATCCAGATGGCGCCTCTTGCCGCAGTGTTATTGAAACAGATGTGTACAATGGAATGGATCACTCTAAATAATAAATATAACCATGCGCAAATTAGCAAAAATGTGCTTTCAATTTCAATAAAAAAGATAACCCCTATTAGAAAATAAAAAATAACTGAAAACTCAAATATATTTGAAATATTATTTTTTATAATTTTTAAATATAGCGGCGCATCTTTATAGGGCTCGACAGGAATTCCACTTTCCTCCCAGTCCTTGCCTTTACCCATTAAATTAACTGATGCAATTGTATGAATTAATCCAATAACAAAAGTTAATAAAATAAGCCCAAGCGCTGGAACTAAAATATTAGTTAACATCAGATCATTACAGAGCAGGCTCGATAAGCCATCCACGCAAGGATAATTGTAGACGGAAACCAAAATAGCGTTCTAACTGGTAAGGCAACACCAGGTATGATTTTATTGTAAAATATGTGAACGATTGAGTGCAGAACTCTTAACCAAAAGAACCATGTTGCTAACAACATAAAATACTCATCAACTGTTCCCGTTACATAAATCATAATGCAAACCGCGTAAAAGAAGATTGGAAATTCAAATAAGTTTGTCAAATTTCTCTGACTATTTTGAATTAATTCACTGCCGTTTTCAAATGTGGGTATTTTAAAATCATCTTCTGTATTCTTCTTATCGATGACAATTGCCTTAAGTCTAAGGACTGTCCCAAAGGCAAAAACTGCCAAAGAAAGCCATAGCATATTGATGACTGGCTCAAAAATTAATTCGGGTTGCATAATAAACTCCTTGATTGAAATAAGAATCCAGTAAATTATATATACTAATACAGTTTTAACCATATTTAATGAAAGGAGGTGGTCTATGTCTATAGGTAGTATAGAGGAGCTTTGCTCGAGTAGTGAAATTCCATGTGATTGTAGATGTGGAAACCTCCACTTTTTGAGTGGAGCTCCGTTTTAACTACATTAAGCCCCCATTAATTTGGGGGCTTTTTTTTAGATCTTTAAATTTGGTTTAAATTTTCTTGTTTTATTTTTGTCATTTATAGCAACGTAGGAAAACTCCCCTACCGCCACTTCAACTTCCTTTTGGTTCATTTCAGAACGCATTGCGGTAATTTTGAAAATCATTTTGGACTGCTTTACAGATACAATTGATCCGTAAACATTGATGAATTTACCAACATGCATTGGATTTTTATATTTAACCTTAGACTCCACTAATACGGCATTTCCTTTTGAAACAAGCTGAGTCATATAAATGCCTCCATGGGCCATTTGCTTCACGATCCAAGCTCCATGAGCTGTACCGTAAGGATTGCTATCCGGTGGTTGACATATATTTCTAATTAAAAGTTTACTCATTTTTCTTTCTTAAATAACTTATTAGATAAATAGCTGATACACAACCAACTATATTTGCAAAACCTTCCATTATTTCAAAATCACGAAACGGTAAAAAAAAATGTATAAACTCAATAAAAACACTTGTGATCAGGGCTAAGCTGATACCAAATACAAAGTCATTGTTTTTATTGTTAGCGAGTTGAGCCAAAGCGCCGAGTATGAGAAATGAGATAAAGTGTATTCCATAATCAGTAATTAAATTTGCTACTTCTCTTACTGTAGAGTCAACAGGCACAGGTCGCACATATGAGTAATAAAGATAAAATAAATAAAAAAAGAAGATTAGTCGAAGAGGATTTGCTAAAATGCTCATGAACGTACTATAAGTTTATATATAAAATGAGCAATATATTAATCATAGGAGCTAATCGAGGTCTTGGGCTTGAGTTTGTAAAGCAATACAGAAATACAAACCATAATATCATTGCAACCACTCGAAATAAAGATAGCTCAAAAGAGTTGAGTGAAATTAGTAATATCGATATCGCTGAACTTGACTTAACTTCTGATGCGAGCGTGAATAGTTTTGTAACAAGTATCGGGTCTCAAAAAATTGACATACTCATTCACAACGCAGGTATTTTTAGTGATGAGCAATTAAAAGAAGATCTTGATACAGATGCCTGGATGAATGAAATGAGAATTAATGCTGTGATACCCATAATTCTTGCACGAAAATTAAAGAACAACTTAAAAATGGGATCTGATAAGAAAGTCGTTTTTATATCCAGTCAAATGGGAAGCATTGATGACAATTACTCTGGTAGATTTTATTTTTATCGCTCATCAAAATCAGCTCTTAATTCTGCAGCAAGAAGCTTATCAATAGATTGGAAAGAAGATGGTATATCTGTCCTTATTTTGCACCCAGGATGGGTAAAAACCGATATGGGTGGCACAAGTGCGAAATTAGAGATACCTGAGAGCATTACCCGAATGATCAATGTTATAAATGAACTAAATCTCGATAACTCTGGCTCATTTTTAAATTATGAAGGAAAAAAGCTTGAATGGTAAAAGATCATACACACGATAAACCTGATTTCTATAATGATCTTGATAAGACCTATGAAAATATTTGGGATCAACTCATAATTGGTAAATCAAAGTCAAAATCTGAATTACATCAAGGGTATATTTCAACATTCAATGACTCATTTCCATCGGTTAGAACAGTTGTCTTAAGGCATGTTGATAAGAAAAATAATACCATAAGTTTTCATACGGATATCCGATCCAGTAAAATTGATGAAATCAAAAAAAATAATGCTGTAACCATGCTGTTTTACGATCATGGCAAAAAGATACAAATCAAAGTTTCAGGAAAAGCTGAAATCAATCATAAAAACGATAAAGCAAAAATGGCCTGGGATAACTCAAGGTCATTTAGCAAGAAATGTTATATTGTTGAAAAGGCACCTGGAACTCCATCGGATGAACCAACTTCAGGGTACTTACCAGAGCATGAAAACAAACTTCCAGACGATGATCTTTTACAAAACGGTTACAACAACTTTACTTTAGTGGAAATTCAAATTCACTCGATTGAGTGGCTTTATTTGCATCGTCAAGGTCATCGCCGAGCATTGTTTACATCCACAAATGGCAGTTTAAACAAGGAATGGCTAACGCCATAATAGTGTCTAAATAAAGCAAGAAAAGGTTAAATAGTTTTGAAATATTTGTCAGAAAATAGATATAAAGGAGAGATAAAAGGTTTGGTATTAGACTGGAGTGGAACTACTGCTGACGCATACGTGATTGCTCCAACTATAGTGTTTGTTGAGGTTTTTAAGAAACAAAAGGTTGTAATCTCCATGGAAGAGGCAAGAGAACCCATGGGTTTACGAAAAGATTTACATATAAAAGCACTCACAGAGAACGCTGAAATAAGAAAGCGCTGGAATATAGTACATGGTAAAGACCCACAAATGTCTGATGTTGAAAATATGTACGCAGATTTTGTTCCACTGCAGCTTAAATGCTTAAAACAATACTCAAAATTATTACCCGGAACAGCAGAAGTAATTAAACGGGTTCAAAATAGCGGTATAAAAGTTGGTTGCACAACTGGTTTTGTGCGGTCAATGGTTAATATTTTAGAGGAAGAATCAGCAAAACAGGGATATGTCCCTGATGCGTCAGTTGCAGGTGATGATGTTAAAAATGGCGTTCGGCCCCTTCCCCACATGTTATATAAAAATTTAGATATAATGAATATAGAATCCATTCAATCAGTTATAAAAGTTGATGATACTGTTTCAGGAATTGGAGAAGCAATTAATGCTGGTTGTTGGGGTGTTGGTGTAACGCGATATTCGAATTATATGAATATAAATTCCTTAGAAGAAGCTGATGAACTGAGTAAAGAAGAAATTGATACGAAACAAGGATATGCAAAAGATCTGCTTTATAAAGCAGGTGCGCATTACGTAATAGAAACTATTGCAGATATCGAGGCCGTTATTTATGATATTAACAAAAGGCTTTCACGTGGTGAAGGGCCTTAAAAGTTGATTACAAATTTTTCTTGTTCCTCTGTTTCAATTGTACCTGGCCGGCAATTCCTTACATGATTTATGCATTGGTTTGAATCTAGTCCTAGTGCCTTTAAAATAAGTGAAGCAAACATTCCAGATCTACCTAATCCAGCATAACAATGCAGGTAAACATTTTTGTTGAGTTCTAACTGAGTAACACAATCTCTGATAATTTGACTATATTCATTTTTTTTAATCTGAGCTGGAATACCATAGTTTTTTATGGGCATGCTGTAGGCCCTAACATTCTTCTCCTCTAGATCTTTATGGAACTGATTAATTTCAAAATTTCTAATTTCATTAAGTTCTATCAATGAAACAACGAGTGATATATTTAAGTCGATGATAATGGTTAAATCTTTTTTATAAGTAAATTTATCAAATCTAGAATTACTGATACCTGGACAACTGGATATAACCAAATTACCAAGATTTTTTTTTGCTTTAACAATTTTCGAAAGCTTTATTTTAGTAAAGTTCAAATATAGGACTTTTTAATAAAAGGATGAAAGAATGAAATAGCTTCAGTTTTCTTTCCCCTAATTTTTGCATTGTCATCATACTTTCGAAGTCTTACTGCATCTTCAAAATATTTATGACTTTCCAGTTTTCGAATAGCATCTTTGTTTAAATATCCGCCTTGAAGTTTAAAACTTCTTTTGGAGCCATCTGAAAGACCGTCATAATAATCTGATTGAACGGAACATAGATATCTCTTTGCAATAACGTGCATTTTAATTGGGTAAGTAACTTCTTCAGGGAAATACTTGGATAAAAAAGATGCAGCAACGTTTTCATGATACTTGTCATTGTTTAAAAAATCATGGCTATTTACATCTTCGCCAGTCAACATATGCCCTAAATCGTGAAATAATGAAGCAGTAATAAATTTATCACTTTCATTATTTTCTTTAGCTAAGGTTGCGCACTGAAGAGCATGTTGTAATTGAGTAATCTCTTCGTCATAAAAACTGCACGAACCTCTTTGATCAATAATTTCACATAAAACATTGGTACGCTCAATAATTGAAGCTGAATTTAATTTATTTTCTAGAGATTGGATTTTATCTAATTGCATGAATTAAATGATTAATTATATTTTCTTTAATGTCAATAATTTGAGCTGTAACATTAGTGTAATAAATTGCAAAATATCTGTAATAAAAATGCAACTTTGATTTAATTTTTTTGTATTACTTTTCATTCATACTAATGATCAAAGTAGAGAAATTAAATAAGTATTTTGGTGACAACCGTGCAGTAAACGATGTCACATTTGAAATTAATAAACCTGAAATGATTGGTATCATTGGCAGATCTGGTGCTGGAAAGTCAACATTACTGAGAATAATGAATCGTCTAACCGACGCAACTAGTGGATCTATTTTTATTGAAGGCAGAAATATACTTTCATTAACAAAGAAAGACAAACGAGCATGGCAAAAAGATTGTGCCATGATATTTCAGCAATTCAATCTTGTGCCCCGTTTAGATGTTTTAACAAATGTAATTCTTGGAAGATCAAATATTCAAGGTACTTTACGATCAAGCTTAAAACTTTTCACTAAAGATGAACGCGTTGATGCATTGATGGCTCTGGATAAATTGGGAATGGCTGAAACCGCGCTGCAAAGAGCAGAGACTTTATCTGGTGGACAGCAACAAAGGGTTGCAATTTGTAGAGCTATGATGCAGCAACCAAAAATGATTTTAGCCGACGAGCCTATTGCATCGCTAGACCCTCTTAATGCCCGACTTGTAATGGAATCACTTAGAAATATTCATAGAGAAAAGCAGATTACTGTTCTTGCAAATCTTCATACTCTTGATACCGCTAAAAATTATTGTGACAGAGTCATTGGCATGAGACTTGGGGAAATTGTTTTTGATGATGTACCTTCAAGTTTAAAAGATGATGTTGCTAGAGAAATTTATGGCGCTGAAGCTGAAGAAGCATTTGAACCTACAGTTACTTCAACTTCACTTGGTGACGAACAGTTTGCAGAGGCAGGATAATGTTAGCCTTTTCAAAAAAAAACTTAACAACTAACAAGGAGATATACTAAAAATGATTAAAAATTTAGTAAGGTCTATTATTGCTTGTTCATTCCTTTTTGTGTCTGCAAATGCATACGCATGGGATGTATCTGGCTATAAAGGGCCAACAATGGACTTGAGTAAATATCAACCTGAAATGAGACTTGGATTTTTAGGCGATGAATCAGCTCAAGACATTATTAAGAATAATGCATGTCTAAAGGAATATGCGGAGGTTGCATATGGAGTACCAGCTAAAATTTATACTTTTAAAGATTATGCAGGAACAATGGAGTCAATGCTTGGTGGCAGCTTAGACTATGCTTGGTTTGGCTCATCAGGATATGCGGGTATATATCTAGAAGATCCTACCGCTACTGTACCAATTTTAACCAGAATGCAGCCAACAGGAGATATGGGCTATTATTCAGTCATGATTACAAGAGCAGACTCAGGTATCAATTCAATTGATGATTTAAAAGGTAAATCTTTTGGATGGGCTGATCCTAATTCAACATCTGGTTATCTAATACCATCAATCGAATTAAAAGCTGCAGGAATGGATCCAGACTCATACTTTGGCTCTACACAATTTTCAGGTGGTCATGAAAATAACGTTTTGGCAGTTCTTAATGGTGATATCGATGCAGGTGTGACATGGGTATCTGGAGTTGGTGAATGGAGCGAAGGTTACTCTTCTGGAAATCTGAGAAAAATGGTTGATAAAGGACTATTAAATATGGATGACATCAAACAGATTTGGTCATCTGCTTTGATACCAAATGGACCGGTTGTAATGCCAACTAATATGCCTGTGAGAGCGCATCAGGTCATGGTAGGCATGAAGCAGTGGATCCATGAAAATGACCCACAATGCAGCGAGAATGTTGCAAATGGAGTTGTTAAAGCTTGGGTGCCAGTCGACCATAGTTTCTATGAAACTATTGTAGCTGCTCGTAAAGCTAAAATTGAAGCTAAAAAAGCCGAATAAATTTCGGTAGTTGTTTGCTAACTTAAGAGGATGGCATGCCCCATCCTCTTAATTAGCAGTTTATTTGGAGGAAACATTGCAATCATCATTGCCAGAAAATTTAATTAAAATTGAAAATAATTTAAAATCTCTTACAAGAACAAGATCAATTTATTCTTTTCTCTCAATTGCGGCATTGATAGCAGTTATTTATTCGGGTTTAATTGTAGCAGAAACAGGAAATGCGACTAGCATCTGGGTTGGATTACCTAAATTTTTCGATTACCCAGTTGATCTATTTGTTGGGTCATGGGAATACGGCTATAGATGGAATTTATTGTTACTTGAATACCTTCCAGATTTAATAAGCACTATTAATATGGCTCTATTTTCAACAGCAATGGGTACGTTGCTAGCCTTTTTTTTAAGTATTTTTTCAAGTCGTAATCTAATCAAAAGTAAAACTACTGTATTTATATTTCGACGCATCATGGATATATGCAGATCGTTTCCAGAATTAGTTATTGCGCTTGTTTTGTTGTATCTACTGGGAAAGTCAGCACTGCCTGCTGTAATTGCCATCATAATTCATACCGCAGGAGCTCTTGGCAAATTGTTTTCAGAAGCTATTGAGAATGTCGACAAAAATCCAATTGAAGGTCTTGAGTCCTGTGGAGCTTCATGGTTTACCAGAATAAGATTTGGTGTGGTAACTCAGGCACTCCCTCTATTTCTAACTTACACAATTTTAAGATTTGAGATTAATATAAGGGCTTCAACTATTTTGGGATTTGTTGGCGCTGGAGGTATCGGTGAGCAACTTTACACTAATATACAGTGGAAATATGAAGCTGACACTATTGCAATAATGTTTTTACTTGTGTCTACGATCATTGCATTGGATTACTTATCAAGTTATTGGCGAAAATCATTAATAGGATTGAAATCATGAACAGGTCTGAAATTATTAAAAATTATTCAGATATAGTAGTTACTAAATTTTCATCTAAAATGTGGTCAACTTTTTTAGTGCTCGGGATTATAGTGTATTTAATCATAGCAATTTTAAGCCTCGACATATTGCAGATTCATAAAAAATGGAGTCCTGAAAGAGCTTCTTTGTTTGCCCTCGACACATATGCATATAAAGACCATGTCACAATGAAATGGAGTGAACCAGATGATATAATTATATCCTTTGAAGGAAGCAGGTGGTCTCAGTATGTTGGCCCCTATCAAAAAAGTGACGGTCTTCCAGAAAGGTATCCTGAATGGACTTCCATAGGTCCAGAGGGTGAAACAAAAATAAGTTTTAAAAATGGAGGGTTTGCAAATCTATACGATGATAAAGTTACAATAGAAAACTGGCCAGACACCAAAGAAACACTTGTTTTTCGTCTTGATGCACAAGGTAAGCCTTACGTTGAAAATGTAGATAATCTCCCAAAATGGATAAGGGTAACGGAAAATAAAATAGAGGTTAGACCATCTCTTTACGAAAGAGTTCAAGTTTATTCAAAAAAAGTTGAAGTACATAGGTACAATCTTGGTTGGAACTATTTCTGGTTTGACTTTGACAGTCCTTTAGAACCATATGGAATTTGGAATGCTATTTCACTTTCATTCTCAGGCGATAGAGTTGACCCCAATATTTCAAATTTTTCGCTTCTAATTCAAGAATTTCTAAATAATGATATGTGGCATCATGGACAAATATTGTGGGCTTTATTAGAGACAATTTTTATGGCTCTATTGGGCACCCTACTAGCAGCTCTTCTGGGTTTTCCTCTGGCATTTTTTGCAGCTTACAATGTAACGCCTTTTAAATTTGTTCGAACGATATTAAGACGGTTATTTGATACATTAAGAGGCATCGATTTTTTGATTTGGAGCTTAATTTTTTTAAGAGCCTTCGGACCAGGACCATTTACTGGAATATTTGCTATTGCAATTACAGATACAGGAACTCTTGGAAAATTAATGTCTGAAGCAATAGAAAACACTGAAGAAAAGCAACAAGAAGGTGTAGAGTCTACGGGAGCGAATAAAACTCTTCAACACAGATTTGGAATTATACCTCAAATACTTCCTATTTTTATTTCCCAAACTCTTTACTACTTAGAATCAAACACGAGAGGAGCTGTTATTATAGGTGCCATGGGCGCAGGCGGCATAGGTTTACAATTACTTGGAGCAATAAATACGGGTACCAGTTGGGAAAATGTTATGTATATGTCATTATTGATTTTAGGAGTTGTTATTTTCATGGATACAATGTCCGCAAAAGTAAGAAGAGCTTTGATTGGTGATGAAACGCTAGGAGCAGAATTACAATTGGCAAAAATGGCAAAAAAATAATTTTTTTTTTGAGATCTTAATATTTTTTTAACAATCTATTTGTACAATTAATTATGACCAAATTTATTCAATTCTTTTTAATAACGTCGTACATGTTATCATCTCTTGCTCTTGCAGACAGTCATGAAGATAATACAATTGGGCAAGCTGGAAGTGACTATTCTACCAATACTGAAAGTACATACGAGAGCAATATAGGAAACTGTGAAGATTTAAGTATATTAACGCTCCGTGGATCAATTAAAAACGATATACAGCGAGCTGACCCAGATTCAGCAACGAAAGCACATAATTTAATGCTTGAAGGAATGGAATTGTGTAATAAAAATCAAAACGTCCTTGCAAAAATGAAATTGAAAGAGGCTCAAACTATAGCGAGAGAAGGCAATGTTGCCGGACAAGATATGAGAATTGGAATTGTTAATGAGTCAGACGAACTGCAAGAAGAGACAGAAAATGAAAAAGAAAAGTCATGGTGGCAGATTTTTTAACTACACCTCTTCTAATAACGTACAAAAGCCAGGATCACTACCATTAAAAAAAGTTTCTATATTAGAAGAACAGTGATTAATCACACATTGGTCTGACTCATAAAAATAATCATCAATATTTTTAGCTGATTTAATATTCTGCAACATACAAAGACTATACTCATTGAAGTTACTGCTAGGATGAGTATTAAAATATATTTCACAATTAATTATTGTCTCATCGTACCCTATTTCTAGAGATGAAGTGTTTTGAAAGTAAGCTATACAACTCTTAAAGTCGTCAGCATAGATGTTTGTGCTCAGCAGAATTTTAAAAATGAACATTAAAAGTACGAATCGTTTCATGTAATATTATTGTAATATTTCTTAACATTTTTGTAATATTTAAAAATTGGAAAACAATCTATTTTTTAACTATTGTAAAAATAACAAATTTATTCAATGACTTATAAAAACAAATACTAAACAGGCATCAAGTTGAAAGAAAATAATAGTTTATTTCCTGTTCATACTATTGGAATTGTAACAATCATTGGTTACGGATTTTTATTCTATACTATTGCCCCATTAAAAGAGTATATCTCACTGCACACCAATTTAAGTGAGGAATTAATTCTCACAATGTTTAGTTTAGCACTGTTATTTCAAGCCCTATTAGCGCCTCGGATTGGAAAATGGTCAGACCATCATGGAAGCCTAATCGTAATTAAATACGGCCTGTTATTAGGTATGATAGGCTCAATTTTTATTGGAATAACAGAGATTGATTTATTTATTTTCAAAAATGTATTGTGGGTGTTTATTTCTATGTTTCTAATTACCTTGGGGCTTGGTATGTCAACCTATGAGGTAGCGTTTAATGCGGCAGTCCAAATGGATGAAATCAATTCTAGAAAAAATATTTCAATAATTACTTTTTATGGAGCGGTAGCAAGCACTATTACCTGGCTTTCAATTTATCCACTTATATACAATGTAGGTTTATTCTATACGTGTTTATTTACTTCAATTATTTTATTAATTGGCTATGTACTTGTGTCCTCAAAGGAAATGAAATACAAATCAAATATAGAATACTTAAATGAAAGTAAGTTATTATTTAACTGGAATGAGCTAAAGAAGACACAAAAGAAATCATTTTTTTATATTACAATATCCTCTTCTTTACAAAATTTTTTTTTTGTAGCATTTACCCTTGCATTAGTAAATTTTTTTACAGAAACATTTAATGACATTAGTATCGCGGTTGTACTTGCGAGTATATATGGCCCGTTTCAACTTGTAGGAAGATACTTGGAAATGAAAATTGGAAAGCATTACGACGCAAGATATACAGGCTTAATAGCCTTTTTGTTTGTAATTTTTTCAATTTTTACAGCTCAATTTACAAATAATATTTTTGTTGCCGCAATTAGTATGGCTTTTTTCGGAATGGGTCACGGTGTTTTAACAATAACATATGGTTATGTCACCAATATGTATTTTGAGTCACAAATTTATGGCCAAGCTAAAGGGTGGATGGCCCTTTCAAGGAGCATTAGCTTTGCCGTAGGTCCAGCATTAGGTGCACTTCTTTTTGCGTATAATTTAAACTTATTTACGATTACGATTGTAATAACTGCAATCCTATCAGCGTTTTCTTTCTCACTAATAATTTTCGAGAAACCTACAAATCAAATGCACAAATAATTATAATTTGCTTACTTCTAATTGAATTTTACTTCCAACGAAATAACTATCACTTATCTCAATTGGTTTGTTATTAATATCTGTATTTATTGCTTTTGTATGTATTAACGGGTCTCCGATATTTATTTTTAAATATTTGGATTGTACATTATTCGCACTCTCTGCTGATACTGTTGTTTTTTTTCTATATATTTTTTTTAATCCATATTTATTAAAGGACAATGTCATAGAGCCAGTTTTACGAAAAAATAAATCAAAATTTTTAAATCTTTTTTCTGGGACTAATCTTTCTGTTAAAATAAGTGGAATACCATTAGCTTTAGAGATTGTATAAATATAGAAAACTGAATCATTTTTTTTTAAATTAAATTCTCTTATTTCATTGCTGTACCCTTTTCTCTTATCTATAGAAATAATATCTACAGCAATATCAGTAGTCTCTTGATTTAAATTCTGTGATGCCCTTACTGTTTTTCCGATTTTATAATTTATTTTCTTAGAGTTGAGAAAATATCCTAAACCTCTTCTCGAATAAATGATATTTTCTTTTTTAAGGGCCTCGATTCCACGTCTAACTGTATGCCTATTCACCTTAAAAAGCTTAGCATAATAGTTTTCAGAATAGATTTTTTCCCCTAATCGAAGCTTACGATCAATAATATCTTTTTTTATTGAGTCCCTTATTTCTTCCCAGGCAAACATTTAGCTATTGTAACATATTTTTAATAAATAAATTGAAACGAATCGTCATAATTAGTATAGTATACTTGTATAGTTGTATAGATTAATATGGAAAGAAAATTTTGGCTTAGTACATTGGCTACATGCAATGATGCCCACCTAACTTCTCTTTGGGAAAAATTTGGTATTGAGGTAAATTTCACATGGCTTAGAAAACCGGAAATAGGCAGTATAATGTGTCAAGGAAAAATTGGAGTAACAGGAAATAATTTCAATTTTGGTGAAGTTACTATTACCCGTTGTCAATTGAAAACCTCACAAGGAAAAATTGGTCACGGATACGTGCAAGGAAGAAATAAATATAAGGCTGAAATTGTTGCTATATGCGATGCTTTACTGCAAACAAATAAAAGAGATTTTTTAATCAAAAATATAATACGCCCTCTAGTTGTAAGCGATAAAAATTTAAAAAAGGATGTAATGTCAAAATCAGAGTCAACAGCTGTCGATTTCTTTACATTGGTGCGAGGTGAAACTTGAAATGATTAATACAAATGAAAACGAGTCTATTATAAAAGCCGATGCATTCAGAGCTATATTGTTTGCAACTTCTTATCCTGGATCAATTGAAAAGTTTTTAGAGATAAATAAACCTAAACAAATTTCTACATCTTCAGCTACTATTTTGTCCACTATGTGCGATCACACCAGCGCCATTTATATTGGAAAATCATTAGACACTAAATCCTTAAGAGATTGGGTAGCCTTTCATACAAACTCTAAAATAGTAGATAAAAAATTTGCAAATTTTGCAATTGGTACTTTCAATGACATGTTGCCCCTTACAGAATTCTCTAGAGGATCAGACGAGTTTCCGGATAGATCATGTACATTAATAATTGAGACACCATTTAAATCAGACAATGTAAGTATTTCGGGGCCCGGTATCAAAGGTAGCAAAGATATCTACTTACCTCATGCGAATAAAATAAGTGATGTAAATAACTACTTCCCCCTTGGTATAGATTTCTATTTTACCAATAAAAGCAATTTTTTTTGCATTCCAAGATCAATAAAAATTAAAAAGAAAGGATAGTTTCTATGTATGTAGCTGTTAAAGGTGGTGAAAAAGCAATTGAAAATGCTCATAATTGGCTTTCAGAAATAAGGAGAGGTGATGTTAATGTTCCCAACCTCGAAATTGATCAAATTAAAGAACAGTTGACATTGTCTGTTGAAAGGGTCATGTCAGAAGGATCATTATATGATACTGATCTAGCAGCTCTCGCCATAAAACAATCAAGAGGTGACCTTATTGAAGCCATCTTCTTAATCAGGGCCTATCGTACAACTCTACCAAGATTTGGAACATCCCCCCCTATTAAAACAGAAGATATGGTATGCATGAGAAGAATCTCAGCAACTTATAAAGATATTCCCGGAAAACAAAAATTGGGGCCTACATTTGATTATACACACAGACTTTTAGACTTTAGTTTACTGGCTGAAGGCAATATACCTAAGGCAGAAAAACGAAAAGTATTAAAGGAAAAAATACCTCACGTACTGAGATTTTTAAATAAAGAAGGCCTTATTCAAAAAGAAAAAAATAATAATTATCAGCCAAAAGACATCACAAGAAATCCACTTGAGTTTCCAGCTAATAGAAGTGAGAGGTTACAATCACTTTCTAGAGCCGATGAAGGATTTCTTCTTGCTTTAGCTTATTCAACTCAAAGAGGCTACGCTAGAAATCATGCTTTTGTAGGTGAATTAAGAATTGGTTATGTAAAAGTTAAGTACAACATTCCAGAATTAGACATTGAGATCGATATTGCAGAAATAATTGTTACTGAGTGCGAAAGTGTAAATCAATTTCAAGGAAGCAAAAAAACACCCGCACAATTTACACGAGGATATGGATTGACATTTGGTCAATTAGAAAGAAAGGCAGTATCAATGGCCCTAGTCGATAGGGCATTAAGGTGGAAAGAAATTGGTGAAGAGTTTGTCGGAGCTCCTGCTCAGGATGAAGAGTTTGTATTGTCACATTGTGATAATATACAGGCAACTGGGTTTTTGGAACATTTAAAGTTACCCCATTATGTTGATTTTCAATCAGAGCTGGAATTGGTTAGAAGAATTCGCAAAGAGTATGAGAAAAACAAATAACGTAATTAAGATTAAAGATTTCAAAGTAGACAAAGGTCTACCTTTTGATCAAGAATATAATTTTGCGTATTTAGATGAGAATACAAAAAAAATGATAAGACGTGCAATAATAAAAGCTTTATGTATTCCAGGCTATCAGGTTCCTTTTGCCTCTAGAGAAATGCCTATGCCATATGGATGGGGAACAGGTGGAGTCCAAGTTACTGCGAGCTGCTTAACAAAAAGAGACACTTTAAAAATAATAGATCAGGGAGCTGACGATACTACCAACGCTGTATCAATAAGAAATTTTTTCAAAAAAACTTCAAATATTAAAACTACTGAAATTACTGAAAAAGCAACACTGATACAAACTAGACATAGAATTCCTGAAACACCATTAAAAAAGAAACAAATATTTGTTTATCAGGTACCCATCCCTGAACCCTTGGCCTTTCTAGAACCTAAAGTATCTGAAACAATAAAAATGCACTCTCTTTCCGAATATGGCGCAATGCACGTAAAGCTCTATGAAGATATATCAAAAAATGGGCATATAGAAACCGCTTACGCTTATCCAGTAAAAACTAATGATCGTTATATAATGGATCCATCCCCAATACCAAAATTTGATAATCCTAAAATGAATAACTCACCAGCGATACAGCTATTTGGTGCTGGAAGAGAACAAAGAATTTATGCTATTCCACCATATACAAAAGTTAAAAGTCTCGATTTTGAAGACTACCCATTTGACCCATTTAAAGCTGAACACGCGTGTGATATTTGTGGATCAAAGAATACATATTTAGATGAGATTATTGTTGATGATGCGGGAAATAAATCTTTTATTTGCTCAGATACAGATTTTTGTAATAAAAGAAAAAATAAATGATAATCCCTCTTTTAAAAGTTACAAATTTAAGCAAATCTTATGATAATATTGTTGGATGTAAAAATATTTCAATGTCGCTATATCCAGGTGAAGTATTGGGCATTGTCGGTGAGTCTGGTTCCGGTAAAACAACCTTAATTAACTGCTTATCCGGCAATCTTGAGCCTGATAGAGGAAAAATAATTTTCAATATTAACAACAAAGAAACCGACTTTTTAAATATATCAGAGTCAGAGAAAAGAAAATTTATTAGAACAGATTTAGCTTTTGTTCATCAAAACCCACGTGACGGATTAAGATTAAATGTATCAGCAGGTGGTAATATAGGCGAAAAATTAATGTCTGTTGGCTATAGACATTATGGAAATATAAGAAGCTTAGCAACAAAATGGGTGAATAAAGTTGAAATAGACAAAAGTAGAATTGATGATCTACCCATTACTTTCTCAGGTGGAATGCTTCAAAGACTTCAAATAGCAAAAAATCTAATAACAAGCCCAAATGTTATTTTTATGGATGAACCAACTGGTGGGCTAGATGTTTCAGTTCAAGCTCGTGTTCTTGATTTGATAAGATCACTTGTTAATGAGTTGAACCTTACAGTAATTATTGTATCTCATGATTTAGCCGTTATCAGATTACTTGCAGATAAAATGATTGTCATGAAAAACGGTACTGTAATCGAGTCTGGTTTAAGCGATCAGGTACTTGAAGATCCTCAGCAAGAATATACACAGCTATTAGTAAGTTCGGTGTTACAAGTTTAATATGATTGAGGTAAAAAAAGTTAATAAATCGTTTACTTTATTTAACCAAAATAACGCGAAGATAACAGTTTTTAAAAATTTAAATTTTGAGGTTAATCCAGGTGAAATTGTAGCCCTTAAAGGACCATCAGGCATAGGTAAATCAAGTATTTTAAAGATGATTTATGGAAGTTATATAATTGATAAGGGTGCTATAATTATAAATAATAAAAATATTGCCACTCTATCGGCTCAGGAAATACTTAAGCTTAGAAAAACTTCAATTGGGTATGTGAGCCAATTTTTAAAAGT
>CACCND010000013.1 GCA_902547315.1 uncultured Pelagibacteraceae bacterium
AGGGTAAGAGAATATTCTTTGGATTTACCGAAGCCATTGATTGAAGTAAACGGAAAACCCTTTATAGAATATTCAATAAATATTATGGAGGAGTTAGGCTTTGAGGAAATTTTCATAAATGTTCATTACAAATCTGATCAAATTATCTCGTATTTAAAAAATCTAAATAATCCAAAAATCAAAATTTCTGATGAGACAGATTGCCTATTAGATACTGGTGGTGGAATAAAAAAAATTATGGCTGAAAATAAAATTGAACATGTATTTATCTTAAATTGTGACAATTTATGGGAAGATGAAGACACTGTCTTCTTTAAAGAAATGATAGAGAATTTTCCAAAAGATACAATGTCGTTACTTGCTCTGACGCCGATAGATCTTATAAGTGGCTATGATGGTAAAGGTGATTTTTCATTTACGAAAGATGACTATATACAAAGATATAATGATACAACTAGTAAAGGCTACGTATTTAATGGTGCTCAGATTATTAGAAAAGAAGCATTCAAAGACTTAAAAAGTAATGTTTTTTCAATTAATCAAGTATGGGATGACTTAATTTCAAAAAATTTGATCAAAGGCTACAAATTTAATAAAAATGTTTTACATCTTGGTACTACAGCAGCTTTAAAAAAATACGACGAGAAATTATGATTAAAAGAATAAATATATTTATAATCACCACACTTCTAATGACTATCTCAACTTTAGCATCTGCACAAGATGACCAGAATCTTGCAAGTTTCATCCTTCGAAATCACGAAGCGAGCGCTCTCCCAACAGTTGGGAACAGTGATGCAGAAATTACAGTTGTAGAATTTTTCGATTATAGATGTGGCTATTGTGCAAAACAGGCAAAAGATTTTGAAAAAATATTAAATGAGTCAGAAAATGTTAAAATTGTTTATCTTGAATGGCCAATTTTTGGCGATATATCAGATACAGCGGCAAAAATTGCACTAATTATTTGGAATAATTATCCTGATATGTATTTTGACATTCATAATGGACTAATGAAACTTGGATCAAGAATGAAAAAAGACTCAATAATTACTCTATTAAATGAAAACAATTTTGATGGTGAGAAAATTTTTAATCAGGCTTTGGATCAAACTGAAAATGCAGTGATTAATGAAAATTTTAAATTAGCACAAAGTTTAGGATTAAGAGGAACCCCAGCATCTGTAATTAATGATTCGATTTATCCCGGGTATATTAAATACGAAGTGTTAAGTAACTTAATTAAATAGTTATTTCATAAATAAAATTTCGATGCTTGAATTTCATCACGAATACAGTAACCTCTTTATTAATGATTAATAAAGCAAAATTTCAAATAGGTTCCATTGTAAAGCATAAGTACTTTGACTTTAGAGGAGTAATTTTTGATGTTGATCCTGAATTTAATAATACTGAAGAATGGTATCAATCTATTCCGTTACAAGTAAGACCTAGAAAGGATCAACCTTTTTATCATTTGTTAGCCGAAGCGCCTAGCCAACCTTCTTATGTTGCTTACGTCTCTCAACAAAATTTATTACCTGATGAAACAGATGATCCTGTTTCACATCCACTTGTTGAAGAGATGTTTAATGGAATAAAAAACGGAAAATATATTTCTAAGACAAAACATAACTAAATTTGATTTAATGAGAAGTTCACTAAAACAAGTATTTGAGCTCGGTCCTCTTGTTGTATTCTTTTATTTTTTTATCAAGACTGGTAAAATTGAAGAAGCAATTCTACCTCTAATGATTGCTGCAGGAATTGCAATTGTAGGGTCATACATTATAGACCGCAAAGTTTCTCCAATGCTGTTGTTTAGTACTATTTTAATATTTATTTTTGGGGCTTTAACAATTTACTTTAATGATCCCTTTTTTATTAAATTTAAGGTTACCTTGGTTAATCTTATTTTTTCTTTTGTATTATTTGGAGGTTTATATTTTAAAAAGCCATTATTGAAGTCTCTAATGGGTACTGCAATTAAACTTAATGATTATGGGTGGATGCAATTAAGTAAAAGATGGGCTTATTTTTTCCTATTCTTGGCAGCTGCTAATGAAATAGTTTATCGAAATTTTTCTGATGCAGTTTGGGTAAACTTCAAATTATTTGGAATTATGGGTCTTACTTTTATATTTATTTTCTCACAAGCATTTTTTATACAAAAAAACTTGGCCGATAATTAATTGTTTTTTTCTTTCTCAATAAACTGATCCACAAGTCTCCACGTTACAAATGCAAAAACTATAAGGCCACCAAGTAATTCTATCATCGGAGGTTTTTCACCAACACCAGTCCATGCCCAAATTGGAGCTAAGACAGGTTCTAATAAAACGTATAAAGCTGCTCGATGGGGAGGAATATAGCGTGATCCAATTGTAATAAACATAAAACCAAGACCTACTTGAAAAGCACCCATGAATAAAACAAGCAATAAGTCTCTCGTACTTATCGAATGGTCTTGAATAATTAATAAGCCAGCAATGATAACCAATATACCTGAAAGAAAAGTTGATGGCATAAAGTCAACATCTGACCGTCTATTAATTAATGTGAGTTGTAACGCAAAACAAATTGGAACACCAAGTATGATTAAATTACCAAGACTGTTAGCTGTTTCTAATCCCTGGGAAAACATAATTGCAATTCCAATCATTGATCCAGCTATCGCAACAATAGTTTTAGTGCCAACAATTTTTTTTAGAAAAAAATAACTAGCTAAGGCAGCCCACAATGGTCCAGTGCTCATTAAAAAAACAGCATTTGCAACAGAGGTGTTGCTCATCCCAAAAACAAAAAAAATATTACTGAGCGCTAAAATTACAGCAAGCAATAACCCATCTTTACCAATTTTATGAAAAGCTTTAGGTGTTTCAGATTTAAATTTTATTAATATATAAATTAAAGCTACTAAGGAAAATGTAATCGATCTATATGAAGTTACTTGCATTGTAGTTGCATCATCTACAAGTCTAATAAGCAACCCTCCAAAACTTAAAAAAAATCCAGCTGCAAGAAGACAAATTGCGCCAATAATTTCATTGTTGTATTTTTTCATTTTTTCGTAGAAGATATTTTCATACTTAATAATCAATTCATGAAAATATTAACAAGCTTTCTATTTATCATAACTTTTCTTGTCTCATGTGGTGATCAAGACCAGTCTAATGAGACATTTAGCTCAGATCAAGGTTTGTCTCAAGAGCACAAAAAAGAATTTAAAAAGGATTTAATAGAAGTAACCGAAGACATTTATGTAGGTGTTGGTTATGGCCTTGCTAATTCAATTATGATTGAAACAGAAAACAGCTTAGTTATTGTTGATACACTGGGTTCTGTTGAAAGAGCGGAAGAGTTATATGAAGATTTTAGAGAAATTTCAGAAAAACCAATTGAAGCTATTGTTTACACTCATAATCATCTTGATCATCTTGGTGGTGCAACTGTTTTCTATAACGAAAACGAAACAGAAATATATGCGCAAGAAAATATAATTTATAATTTAGATAATATAGCAACAACTATAAGACCTATAATATTTCAGAGATCAGCCAGGCAGTTTGGTATACCTCTACCTGAAGAAGAAATAGTTCACCAAGGTATCGGAGGATTTTTAGAAATTAATGATCAAGAAACACTTGGCCTTGTCAGACCGACTATACTTTTTGATGATAGTTTAACTATTGAGATTGATAATCTTAAAATTGTTTTAGCACATGTTCCTGGTGAGACGGACGACCATCTGTATGTGTGGATACCTGAAAAACAAGCTGTGATGGTTGGTGATAATTTTTATAGATCATTTGCTAATCTATATGCAATAAGAGGAACAAAATTTAGAAATCCTATGGAATGGGTCGATAGTCTTGATAGGATCAGATTACTTAATGCAGAATATTTAGTTCCAAGTCATTCACGCCCTATAAGTGGAAGAGAAAATGTAGAAAAAGCATTAACTGATTATAGAGATGGCATTCAGTTTGTTCATGACCAAACTATAAGATATATAAATAAAGGCTTAACGCCCGATGAGATTGTACAAAAAGTAAAACTACCAAAGCACCTAGCAGAATCTCCATACTTACAACCCTTTTATGGCTCTATATCATCTTATGTAAGGTCAACTTTTAGCGGATATATTGGCTGGTTTAGTGGCAACATTTCCGATCTTCATCCTCTTACTGTTGCAGAGAGAGCTCATAAATTAGAAGCTATGGCTCAAAGGCAAACTAAAATATCTGATGAGGCAGAAATTGCGCTTACTAACGGTGAATATCAGTGGGCGTTGGAATTAGCTGATATGCTCATCGCACTTGACTCAAATAATGCACAAGCAAAAAACATTAAAGCTGAAGCTGCTGATCAGTTGGCCAAGTTTCAACTTGCATCTAACGATTACTATTTTTATAAAACAGTTGCAGGTGAATTAAGGAATGAAATTGATGTAAATCCATCAACTCCGAATAGAGTTACGTCTGAACAATTACAGGCCACACCAATGAAAGCAATAATGAAGTCACTTCCCGTAAATCTTAATGCTGATAAATCTGTTGAAATAACAAAAAAATATGAATTTAGATTTATCGATAGCGAAGAAGTATACACTATACATATAAGAAAAGGAGTAGCTCAGTTAAGTAAAATACCAGACTCTAGTGCTGAAGTTAAAGTCATCACTGATCAACAAACTCTTAAGGAAGTGTTTGCCGGTCTAAAAAATGTAGCTGCTATTTCTCTTCTCCTAGCAAATAACACGATCGAAGTAGAAGGTGGAAAACTTGAATTTCTAAAATTCTTGGGATTATTTACTGACTAGTTATGGGCCAAAAACAATCATTTATTTTAGGTGGACTTGGATTAATTCCATTTATCTTAATTTTAATTGCATGCTCAATATCACCTCCAACTGAAGAATTGTATGGATTACTTCTATTTATTTACGTTGCATATGCAGCAATCATCTCATCATTTCTGGGCGGTATTCAGTGGGGCTTAATCACAGCTTTTGCTGACAAAATTTACTACGTCTTTATTCCACTTTTTATTTCTGTTATGCCCCCATTGATTGCTTGGGTTGCACTTCTGAGTATTGAAAATCTAGGCTTCTCATTAAGTTTAATTTTAGCAAGCTTTCTAATATCTGCTGTTCATGATTATTACTTGTATCAACAGCAAAAAATCTCACAATTATGGTTTATAACAATGAGAATATCTCTTTCATCAATCGTGATAGTTATTACGAGCCTGATGTTTTTATTTGTTTTTTAAGCTATGAGCCTTTGAATAAAAAAGAAGAAACCAAAGAAAACAACCGCAAAGAATGAAAGATTTTTCATGACTTCTATTATTTTTGTAATTTTTAATGTCATTAATAATTTGTATATTAATAAAACTAATAAGACAAAAATTATCTGACCTACTTCTACCCCTAAATTGAAACCTAACAATCCAGAGAAAATATTTTCACTACTTATTTTTGAGCCAAGTAAAAATCCTCCAAAACCAAATCCATGAATAAGTCCAAAAATAATTGTTATAATGGATAGTAAATTATTTTCTGAATTTAAATTTTTAAGTAAGTAAAAATAACCTAGAGAAAATAGAAGTATTCCTAATATTAAGAAATAAGGGAAATTTGGATTGATTAAATTGCCAAATATTAAAAGTAATAAACTTAGTGTTGTTATAAAGATCATACTTACTCTATGATCATTATTTTCTTTATACAAATATTCCAAGCCCACGAACATTATTGTATAACCAATTAATGCTTCAACTAAAGACGATTTTACTTGGATAATGTTTATTACTGAAAGTGATAATGTTAAACTGTGTCCAATAGTGAATCCCGTGATTACCAGAAGCAATCGTTTTAAATTTGTTATTAAAAGCAACAGTCCAAGAATAAATAGCAAGTGATCATAGCCACTTAGAATATGATCAAGACCCAATGAGAAAAATTTATAAAAACTATTTGAGAAGCTATTATTTTCCTTTTCTTCATTTAAATCAATTGACTGATCATTAAAAAATAAGGCTTTTTCAGTATATAAATTATTGTCAATGTAGATGCGTGCTATATGAATATGGCTTTGAACAAGATTAAAGAGCGCATTATTTATAATTTTTATTTCTTTGTTTGATGGACATTCAAAATTTATTGAGAGATTTAAACTTCCTTCTTGAGAATTTAATTCTTTAATTTCATCAACAAGAGAGCAATTTTTGCCTTCCGATGTGACTTTGAGATGTTGGCTGAGGTAGATTTTGAAAACCTCAGTCTCACTCAAATTCTCTTCAAACATAATCTTTTGATAGTTTTCAACTTGAAAAATACGAGTGGACTCAAGTGTTAAAAGAGAAAAATTTGCCTCAACTTTGTTATCTACAACATTCCATTTAGAGAATGACTCACTAAAGTAGTGGGCATTCAACGGCGATAAAAGAAAAAAGAAGATTGTGATTGTGTTTGCAATGATGTAATTCATTATTTATTGAAAATCATACCTTGTGATGGTTGAATTTTCTTTTAAATATACAAGGTAGTCTTTTAATTTTTGATCATCTAGCTGATTGTTATAATCAAATATAATTCTCTCTTTTATTTCCTCAAAGTAATCTTCATTCACTTCAAATTTTTGAATATCGTATAATTTAAAAATATAAAATCCATTAGTTCCAAAAATTGGTTCAGAAATAGAATTTTTCTCCATAATGGTTATCTGATTACAAATGCCTTTGCCTAATAACTGTTCACAATCTTTGATATTGATTAATTTTTGAGGTACATCAAATAAGTTATTTTCGTTATACTTCTGCTTTACCTCAGAAAAGGTTTTAGTATCTAGCTCAAGATTAATATTACTTATTTTTGTTTCAAGAGTTTTAAGATCAGACTTAGTTCCTAGCAAAACAGAATTTGGATTATTAGATTTAAGAAAAATAAAATCAAATTTAATTTTCTCTGTTTGCGCATACTTATTAATATTTTTTTTAAAATAGTCTCTCACATCAGCTTCAGTTATCTGATTATCTTCAACTTGAATAATAAAATCGATGACCTGAGTAATCATTTCCTTTCTAACGCCAATATCTTTTTTATGTAGATTAAGTTCTATACCTCTTTGCACCAAAAGTTCCTCCTCAATCATGCGTTCAAGAAGAAGATCAAGTATTTCAAAATCGTTACTAAGGTCTAAATCAGCTCCAAGATTAGTTGCATATCTGAGGAATTGGTCTTCTGTGATGATGGTCTCATTTACTAAAGCTACAGCTTTTTTGTTACTGAGAGATAAGTTGTCATTAAAAGTAATTGTATCGTAAAAAATCAAAAACAGCCCTGCTAAGATTGCAGTAAAAAATAATACGTTTAATTTATTAAAAATTTTCATAATTTAATTGAGATTACCATATGTTTTTTACCATTATAACGAAAATACTTTTGACATAAGCAGTGCCAGAACTATACTTTTTTATATGAATATTTTAAAAGTTATAAGATATTTTTTTATTCTATCTATTCTCTTTATCATTAGTTGTCTTGTTGTTTTGCAATTTGGTTTATTCAGTGAAGACCTTGGACCTGGTGAAATCACTGGAAAAATAAATACAGTTGAATTTGTTGAAGATAAGAAAAAACGACAACTTCAGGCAATGGAGTCATTAAATGAAATCCCAATAAAGCAAATCTTATTTGGTGATTTACATGTTCATTCTACTTTTTCTGCAGACGCGCACGCAATGAGCTTGCCTATTACTGGAGGGAATGGCGTACATCCTGTTGCAGATGCCTGTGATTTTGCAAGACACTGTTCAGCATTGGATTTTTGGTCAATTAATGATCATGCAGAAGCAACCACTCCAAAGAGATGGATGGAAACAAAAGAAACTATTCGAAAATGTAATGCCTTGAATGTTGATCCCGCAAATCCTGATTGTGTAGCATTCTTAGGTTGGGAGTGGACACAAGTTGGTGTTGTCAGAGGCAATCATTGGGGGCATCACAATGTGATTTTAAAGGAAGAAGATGATCAATTGGTTCCACCTCGAGCAATCGCTTCATTATCTGTAGCACGACAAGCAATGACTGCAAGACCATTGCTGCCAGGAACACTGTACCCTTTTGTTGATCTTGAAAATTTCAAACGTTACAATGATTTTCAACGTTATCAGGTAGAAACAGTTAAAGTACCTGATTGTAATTTAAGAACACCGTCAAAAGATTTACCACTTGATTGTTACGAACAAGCGGTCACGCCACTTGATTTAGTCACAAGATTAGAGATGTACGAAAGTGAGTACATGGTAATACCTCATGGTCAATCATGGGGACTTTATACACCTGCCGGTTATACTCTTGATAAAAGTTTAGAGCACTCAAAAAAATTTCCAAAAATGTTTGAGCTTCTCGAAACCTACTCCGGACACGGCAATGCTGAAGAATACCGCTCTTGGCGAGGTGTTGATGTTGTTAGAAATGGCCAACAAGAATCAAGGCCTTTTACTTTTACAATGGGTGATATTGATTTAAAGCAAGGAACTTTTACCATTGAAAACTCTGATGGCTCGGAAGAGGTAATCGATATTGGAACTCAAACATGTCCTGATCCATCTGACAATTACATTCCTCAATGTTGGCAGGCTGGTAAGATAATATATGAACGATGCATTGAAGAAGGCACAGATGAATCTGAGTGCTCATCAAGAAGAGAAGAAACAAAACAGTCAGTGGTAGATAGGGGTCGAGCCGGTTATCAAGTTGTACCAAAAAATACTTTCTTAGATCGTAATATTTCTGGTCAATGCACTGATTGTTACAGTCCCCCAATGAATCACGTGCCTGGTGCAAGCGCTCAATACGGTCTGGCTCTAACTAAATTCAAAGATGACGGCAGTAAACATAGGTTTCGATACGGTTTTATAGGTTCAAGCGACAATCATTCCTCTGCGCCGGGAAGTGGATATAAAGAATTATTTGGAAATAACATTGATGGAAGCGGTCCACCTAATAAATTTTTTGACAGACTGCTTCACATGGATCCTTGGTATTTTCCAAAAAGTCTAAGCCCTACCGGAAAGAATTCAAACCCAGTTAAAGACTCATATATATCTGACTCTCAACCTCAACAATATGAAATCCCAGAGTTGATAGTTGGATTTAATACAATTGAATGGGAAAAACAAAGAGGCTTCTTTACCACAGGTGGATTAGCTGCTGTACATTCAGATGGACGTTCAAAAGAAGAAATATGGGATGCCCTTAAAAGAAAAGAAACCTACGCAACAAGTGGAACTAGAATTCTTCTTTGGTTCAATATGATTAGTGGTGATATCAAAATACCTATGGGTTCATCAGTTGAAATGTATGCTGTACCAGAATTTGAAGTCAAAGCCATGGGATCGTTTGAACAGAAACCTGGATGTCCAGAAGATGCGTATAATGCTCTTGGAGAAGACAGGGTGGATGAATTATGTTACAATGAATGTTATAATCCAAGTGATAAAAGAAACTTCATTCAACGAATTGAAGTCATAAAAGTTTTACCTCAAGAGTATTCTGATCAACCAATAGACGATCGTATAATTGATACGTGGAAAGTACATTATTGTAATCCGGATGATATTGGGTGCACTTTTAGATTTAAGGATGAAGACTTTCTAAAAGATCAAAAAGATGCAAGTTATTATGTGCGTGCCATTGAATTGCCATCACCCCAGATAAATGTAAAGGGCGGCGTATGCACATTTGATGATGAGGGTAATTGCGTTGAATATAAATTGTGTACACAAGATTGGAGACATCCAAGAGATATTGAAACTTGCTCTGAAATTGATGAACATCGTGCATGGTCGTCACCAATTTATGTAGATTTTCTCTCTTAATCATTTTTTTTAATTCATGAAATTTTTCATACCAAGCATTATATCTGTTGTCGTTGGTTCATTGTTTAGTTGGGCATATTTGACTGCATATGGACTCACTATTTTATACTTTGTGTATTTATCAATGATGATTGGTGTGGTTTTTTTAGCTGCCGATGCTTGGAGGAATCGAGATAAGTGAATATTTAGCATTAGAAAGACTATGCTAAATAATTGATTTTATATAATAATAATTTTTTTCCACACGTTGTCATATTGGCATTTAACCATAATTGTGAATCCCGCTATTTAATAAATGATGCCCGTATCTAAATAAAAATAGGGAGAAAATACATGTTTAAAAAAGTTATACTTTATACAGTATTATTTTCATCACTATTATCCGCTAATGCTTTTGCAGCTGTCGATGACGAAACGGCATATGCTTTAAACACACTCTTGTTTTTAATTAGTGGTTTCTTAGTGATGTGGATGGCTGCTGGATTCTGTATGTTGGAATCTGGTTTAGTTACATCGAAAAGTGTATCTACGATAGCCGCAAAAAACATTGGCCTTTATTCAATTGCTGGAATTATGTTCTGGCTAGTAGGATATAATTTGGCCTATGGAATACCAGAAGGTGGATATATCGGATCATTTACAGCTTGGAGTGACGGCTCTGCTATTGCTACAGGTTACTCCGATGGATCTGACTGGTTCTTTCAGATGGTTTTCTGTGCAACAACAGCATCAATTGTTTCAGGAACATTAGCTGAAAGAATAAAAATTTGGCCATTCTTTTTATTCGTAGCAATTTTAACGGGCGTAATTTATCCAATCGAGATGGGTTGGCAATGGGGTGGTGGATGGTTATCTGCTGCTGGCTTTTCAGACTTTGCTGGTTCAACTCTTGTACACGCAGCAGGTGGCGCTGCAGCATTAGCTGGTGCAATTGTTCTTGGTCCAAGACTTGGAAGATTTGATAATGGTAAATTAGTACCATTTGCAAATTCATCTATACCTCTTGCAACTCTAGGTGTATTTATCTTATGGCTAGGTTGGTTTGGATTTAATGGTGGTTCACAGTTAGCGTTAGGATCTTTTGATGATGCTACAGCTGTTGCTACAATTTACATTAATACAAACCTTGCAGCCTGTTCTGGTGTTCTAGTATGTGCCGCTATCACAAGATTGGTCAGAGGTAAAACTGATGTAGTAATGATGTTAAATGGTGCGCTTGGTGGTTTAGTTGCAATAACTGCAGAACCATTAATGCCAACACCTTTAATGGCAATCATTATTGGCGGTATTGGTGGTGCACTAGTATTCGCTGGTACTGAATTACTCACAGCCATGAAAATTGACGATGTTGTAGGAGCGATTCCAGTTCACCTTATTGCAGGTGTATGGGGTACTCTTGCTGTACCAATTACTAATCCGGATACTAGCTTTGGAACTCAATTCCTAGGCACAGCATCAATTTGTGTGTTCGTATTCGTAGCGTCCATAATTATATGGTCAATTATGAAAGCCACAATCGGCATAAGGATTAGCGAAGAAGCTGAAAAAGAAGGAACTGACGTAGCTGAGACAGGTGTTATCGCCTACTCAATTAGAGACTAAGTTCACTCTTTTAAACTAATAAAAAGGGTCCACTTTTCCCCAATAATTATTCAAGTGGACCCTTTTTTACATTTGTATTCGTATTCTATTTCCTTTAATCTCTCTCCGTTATGTCTGACAAAATAAATCCATTTGAAAAGAAAAAAAAAGGTGTCTTCTTTTTTAAGTCATCTAATCCATATGAGTTTTATGATCTTTTAAATGGTAAGAACATGGATGATAAACAAGATGTTTGGGGTACACTTATTTTTCCTGAAAATGTAAAGAAACCATGCCCTCTGATAATTCCAATTCATGGTAGCGCAGGGTTGAGAGAAGGTCATCACACTCACATGGTCAATTTATTAGATGCTGGATTTGCTATTTTTAGAATTCATCATTTTGAGTCCAGAGGAGTTATCTCAATTGTTGAAAATCAAACAGAGGTAACCCTTGCTTCAATGATTACTGATGCCTTTCGTGCATTAACATTAGTTTCGAAACATCCTGATGTTGATAGCGATAAAATAGGTATCATGGGGTGGAGTCTTGGTGGTAGCACAGCTTTTTACTCAGCCTGGCAACCTATTATTGATACTCTTACTCAGAATGATGAAAAGTTTGCTGCGCATTTACCTATTTATCCAGGAACATTACTTAAGCCTGAGGATAACCGTTGGTCAGACGCTCCTATGCATGTTCTTTTCGGAGAAGATGATGACTATACTCCTCTAAGTCTTTGTAAGAAAATGATTGATTATATGAAGCCAGTTCGTAGTGTAGATCTCACAACTTATCCAAACGCCCATCATTCTTTTGATTCTATCGATCCCGTTGAATTTATTCCTTATGCTATTAGGCTGAAGGATATGTTCATTGATTTAAAAATGGACGGACGACAAATTTTTACTGATGAAAACAATAATACTTTTCATTTAGACTCACTTGAAGAAAGAATGCGTCTGTTAAAAGAAACGCCTGATATTCTTGGAGCTCATGCAGGAGGTAACTGGGCAGCTCGTAAGCAATGTCACAAGGACACTGTCTCATTTTTTCAAAAACAATTTTTTTTATAAAAATTCACTGAGCAGTATTGACTCTTATCTCCACTAGTGCGATAATGAGAACAAAACAAGAACAAAATAGAATTTATCCAATGTTTTTAACATTTTATAAAGAAGCGGTGGAATGCGGTTTTCCTTCTCCGGCGAGAGATTTTACAGAGGGGACGATTGATTTAAATGAGGAACTTATCCCACATCCAAATGCGACTTTCATAGTCCGAGCACGCGGCGACTCTATGACTGGTTCAGGCATTTATCCAGGAGATCTTCTCATTGTTGATCGGAGTATTAAGCCTCGAAATAATTCTATAATCATAGCAGTTTTAGATGGGGAACTGAGTGTTAAAATTTTAAAAATGGAAAATAAACAAGTTTGTTTATCATCATCTAACAAGAACTATATTGATGTTTTAGTCTCTGAAGAAATGGATTTTACTATATGGGGAGTATGCACAAACGTTGTTCATAGTCTAAGTCCAAAGAACAGATAATTAATGAGAGAAAAAGTTTTTGCACTAATTGATTGCAATGCATTTTATGTTTCATGCGAACGTGTTTTTAATCCAAAACTTAACAACAGACCAGTTGTAGCTTTATCAAATAATGACGGTTGTATAATATCACGTTCCAAAGAAGCAAAGGCTCTCGGAATAAAAATGGGTGTTCCACTTTTTAAGGTGAAAGATATTGTAGAAAAAGAAAAGGTAGTTGTATTTTCTTCAAACTATACATTGTATGCAGATATGTCACGCCGGGTAATGAATATTATTTCCAGTTCTTCACCTTATACAGAAATATATTCGATTGATGAAGCATTCGTAGAGTTGAGTAGTTTACCAATTGACTATGAGTCTTATGCCCATCAACTGAGACAAACTATTTTACAGCATACAGGAATTCCAGTCAGTATAGGTATTGCCTCAACAAAAACTCTTGCAAAGGTTGCAAACCATAAGGCTAAAAAAGATGATTCTTTGAACGGTGTATGTTCACTTGTGAATTATAATAATATTGACCAAATACTTGAACTAACTGAAGTGGGTGATGTGTGGGGAGTAGGAAGACGTTTATCAAAAAAATTAATTAACCATGGTATACATAATGCAAAACTACTAAAGAATTGCAGTGACTCATGGATAAGAAAAATGATGAGCGTTAATGGCTTGAAAACAATTACAGAGTTAAGAGGGATTTCTTGTATTCCCCTTGAAGAATACTCAATGACAAGAAAAAGTTGCTGTACCACAAGATCATTTGGGAAACTTCTAACAAATTTAGAAGACATAGAGCAGGCTGTCACAACTTTTGCGCGAAGAGCCGCTGAACGTATACGTTCTGAAAGCCTTGCAGCGTCTTGTGTTTCAGTCTTTGTAAGAACCAATCCTTTCGACAAAAAAAGTGCTTATTATTCAAACGGGGTATCAAGAACCCTTTCTCATCCAACTCATGATAGCATAACAATTATTGAAACAGCTTTATTGCTCACAAAGAGAATTTTTAAAAATAACTATCAGTATAAAAAAGCAGGTGTGCTTCTTAGTGGTTTGTGCGATGAGTCAGAAATTCAAGATACGCTATTTGAAAAAAACTATAATCAAAATTCTGATCTTATGTCAGCAATCGATGCAATTAACTATCGTTACGGCCGGGATACACTTCAGATGGCATCAGAACGTAAAGTTGGCAATTGGAAACAAAAAAGAGAAAACTGTACAAGAAATTATACAACGCAGATTGATAGATTGCTCTTAGTTTAAATTTCTATTAAGGAAGCTAGTAAAAATATTATTAAGTTCATCAACAATAAAACCACCACCACCGTGACCACCTGTAAAAACAAAACTTTCAGCTCTTGGAATTAAGTTCAAAACCTGTTGGACAGTTTTTGGATCAATTTCATCATCATCACTTGCATAGGCTATATGAATAGGAATATCAAATTGCGAGAATTTTTTATAATCAGGAATAAAGTTTGTATTTGCAATATTACGTATTGAAGAAAGTAGTGATTGTTCTGTCCCAGGTAGTGTAAGTTGAGAAATGTATCTGTCAACCAAATCTCTCTGTTCAGGATTATCGGTTACCCATTGTTCAGCTCTATTTTTAGAAAATGGAATTCCAAAAACTCTTAAAACAAAATTTCCCAAGATTGGAGTTTTTAAAATACTAAGTATTTTACTGTTACTATTTACTAGAGGAACCTGCAAACCAACAGCAGATACTTGATTTGGATATTTGTTGGCGTAACTGATTGCAATCGGGGCTCCCATGGATGAACCATGTAAAATGGATTTCTTTATTTCTAAATAACCTAATAATTCGTTAAGTTGACCTAGATAAAATTCCATGTTGTATTCAGAAACAGGCCTGTCCGAGTAGCCTCTTCCATATTGATCGTAACAGATTACTCTATAGCCATTTTGACTTAATCCCTCACAGAAGCCAATATATCCTTCTGAAGGCAAAGTTGCGCCGTGAATAATAATTATCGCAGGATCATTTTTATTTCCATAATCCTTATAGGCTGTTTGCCCTTTAGAAAGATTGACAAAATTATAGTCTGATTTATCTTGATAAGACTTTAAGTCCCCTTTTTCAAAGCTGCTAAATGCATAGATAACTGTGAGCACAACTATAATTAGTAGAAGTATAAAAAAAATGTTTGTTAATATACTGTGGAAAATGGTCATTTTTATCAACTATAATGACTTAATAAATAAAATCAAAGTTGATCCGAATTAGCTGATTTGCTAGCATAAAGGCCAATTAAAATGGGAGATTAATAATGAAAAAAACAATATTCAGTTTAATCGCAGGGGTTTTGGTCTTAGGACTGTTCTATGGTTGTGACAGACAATCAGACCAAGCATCTACTGACGAAATAAAAATCGGAGTAATTCTTGGGTTTACAGGTCCAATTGAATCACTCACACCAACAATGGCTAGTTCAGCTGAACTCGCAATGAAAGAAGCAAGTGACTCTGGATTACTCTTAGGTGGAGCAACAGTAAGCTCAGTTCGTGCTGACTCAACATGTGTTGATGCTGGTGCGGCAACTTCAGCTGCGGAAAGACTAGTAACATCAGATAATGTTGCAGCAATAATGGGAGCGGATTGCTCAGGAGTTACAACTGCAATTGCAAATAATGTAGCGGTTCCAAATGGGGTAACAATCATTTCTCCATCAGCTACTTCACCAGCATTAACGGACATTGATGATAAAGGTTACTTCTTTAGAACTGCACCATCAGATGCAAGACAAGGACAAGTACTGGCTCAAGTAGTTATGGATAGAGGTATCAACGAAGTTGCTGTTACTTATACTAATAATGACTACGGTAAAGGACTGTCCGATAGTTTTGTAAATGCATTTAAAGCGATGGGTGGATCTGTTACTACTGAAGTACCTCATGAAGATGGCAAAGGTGATTACTCAGCAGAAGTATCAACACTATCAGCTTCAGGTGCTTCAGAAGTAGCTGTTCTTGGTTACGTAGACCAAGGTGGTCGAGGAATCATTCAGAACTCAATGGAGACTGGAGCATTTTCAAGATTTATTCTTGCCGATGGAATGATAGGTGACAGTCTGATTGAAAATGTAGATGGTGATTTGACGGGAACTTTTGGAACTTTACCAGGATCTGAATCAGAAGGAGCAAATATGTTTAAATCAATTGCATCTTCAAACGGCATCCCAGGTGATGGACCATTCGAACCAGAGTCCTATGATGCAGCTGCTTTAATATTGCTTGCAATACAAGCAGGTAATTCTGCGGACAGATCTTCAATCGCTCAAAATGTAATGGGAGTTGCAAACGCTCCTGGAACAGAAATCTTTCCAGGTGAATTAGGCAAAGCATTGCAAATTTTAAAAGATGGAGGCCAAGTTAACTATCAAGGCGCAACAAATGTTGAGTTCTCTGATGTTGGTGAAGCTTCTGGTTCTTATAAAGAGCTTGAAATAGGTAACGGTAAATTTAATACAGTTACAGTTCGTTAAGATCTTAACATTTTAATTAATAGGGGCCGATATTGGCCCCTATTTTTTTTGGATTTTTTCGGGTATCACCCCTTTCGGCATAAACCTCAGCGCCAATAAAAGCAATAACCCCATTATAAATAATCTAAGATGTGCTGCGCTTCCCAGCAGATGCATTCTAAGAGGATTGTCGTATTCGAGCCCACCCGCCAACATGTTCATGAAACCAATGGACAATGGTTCCGCTTCAATCCAAATAAACCAAATAAAGAATCCTCCAAAAATTGATCCCAAGTTATTACCCGATCCACCGATGATAACCATAAGCCAGATAATAAATGTAAATCTTAATGGACGATAAGACCCGGGTGTAAACTGGCCATCTAAGGTAGTGAGCATCGCTCCCGCTATACCAATTATTGCTGAGCCAATAATAAAAATTTGTAAATGTTGTGCAAAAATATTTTTACCCATTGCACTAGCTGCTTCTTCGTTATCTCTTATGGCTCTTAACATTCTTCCCCATGGTGAGTTTAAAGCAAGTTGACTTAGATAGAAGATTAACAAAAGAACAGAAAAAAATAATCCTGCATAACAGAGTTTTACAAATATTCCTGAACTATCAATAACAAGATCGTTCAGCAAATCTTGTCTTGATGAAAGAGATTGAATAGCTTCTAGTTTTGAAAAGTTTATTTTCTCAACTAGATTTAGGAACCATTCAGATTGCTGAAGTTCAATTTCATATGGAACAGGTCTATCTAAACCTGAAACATTTTTAACTCCTCGAGATAACCAATCTTCATGTTTAACAACTGCAATTACAATCTCTGAAATCCCAAGAGTTGCGATAGCTAAATAGTCTGACCGTAATCGGAGAGTAATTTTTCCTATCACCCACGCAATAAGTCCAGCGACTACTGCAGCAATGAGCCAAGAAAAAATAATTGGTAACCCCAAACCTCCGAGAAAACCTGTTTTAGCAGGATTAATCGACTCGATAATATCTATTGAAGGTCCATAAAAATTATTAATACCAATTAAACCAAAAACAATTATTAAGATTATAAGAGTGTTTCTTATTTGTTTGTTTTCAATATTTCTGAATACAAACAAGAGCGCTGTGATTGATATTACAAATATTATTCCACTAATGACAATTCCGACACCCGCTTTATCCCATGCTTCGTAAATTGGATCGTGTGAAACCAATACCGCTGTCAAACCTCCAAGCGCAGTAAAACCCATTACTCCCGCATTAAATAACCCCCCGTATCCCCATTGCAAATTGACCCCAATCGCCATGATTGAAGAAATAATACAGAGATTAATAACACTAAGTGACACAGACCATGACTGAGTAAAGCCCACAATTGCAAGTAAAATTCCCATTATAGTGAAAGCAATTGGAGCTCTTAATTCATCGTTCATATTATTTTACCTCTTACAATCCCTGTTGGTCTAACGATCAGCACAATCACTAAAATAATGAAAGAAATGGCAAACTTATAATCCGTTGAGAGAACTTGCATCAATCCTGAAGGTTCTAAACTTTCTGGAAGAAGATACACAAAGAATTTCTTGTAAGCATAGGTTAATGTAATTTCTGAAAACGCAATAACATAGCCCCCAATTACTGCCCCTATTGGTGATCCGATTCCACCTACAATTGCAGCTGCAAACATTGGTAACAACAAATTAAAATATGTAAATGGTTTAAAGCTCTTATCTAGCCCATAGAGAACCCCAGCAGTAGTAATCAAGATTGAAGATATAATCCAAGTAACAATCACTATTTTTTCAGGATTAATTCCTGATAATAGTGCCAGGTCTTCATTATTTGAGTACGCTCTCATTGATTTGCCCAGTTTAGTCTTCTGTAAGAAATAGAATAAGCTTATCATTGCAACTAGAGCTACAATGACTGTGATTAATTGAGTTGATTTAATTGTTAATCCTTCTTCTAATCCAAAGTAATTTTTAAAATCCAGTGCATGTACTATATACTTTTCACCATCAAAAAATTTTCTATCATTTGGTCCTATAATAAATCTGACTACTGCCTGCAGAATAAACATAACTCCTACGGAAACGATCATTAGCACTATAGGTTGACTTTTTTGTTTACGATAAAAACTGTAAACTGATCGATCAATTAAAAGACAAAATAAAGCTGTTACTATAATAGCAAAAGGTAGAGCAAGTAATGCGGTAGGAAGAATTCCAGCAGTGATTCCTATACTTTGAAATAACCAAGTAAATAAAATAGTAGCCATCGTTCCAAATGACATCCAATCAGCTTGAGCAAAGTTTGAAAATCTTAATACGCCATAAATAATTGTTAAACTTAATGTAGCCAACGCAAGCTGACTTCCATATGACAAAGCTGGAACAATTACAAAATTTGCTAACAGGACAATCGCATTAATAAATTCAAAATTTTCCAACTTATCCTCCCAAGAAACTTTTTCTTACTTCTTGGTTATTTAAAAGCTCTTGTCCTTCGCCACTAAATTTGTTTTCTCCTCCGACCAAAACATAACCAAAATCTGCTATATTTAATGCTTGTTTAGCATTTTGCTCGACAATGACGATTGCAACACCTGAGTTTTTAATAGTTATGATTCTCTCAAAAATTTCCTTCATAACGATTGGCGAAACACCAGCTGTTGGCTCATCGAGCATCAGAACCTTAGGTCTTGTCATTAATGCGCGACTAACTGCAACTTGTTGTCTTTGTCCACCTGATAATTCACCTGCAAGCTGATTTCTTTTGTCTTTCATTGCTGGAAATAAATTATAAAGCTCCTCAATTGTTTCTTGAACATTATCTTCCCTAAGAAAGGCTCCCATTTCTAAATTTTCCTCTACTGTAAGCTCACTGAAGATGTTCATTGTTTGTGGTACAAACGCAATCCCAGCTGCCACTCGATCTTGAGGCGTTAATTTTGAAATATCTAAACCATCTAACATCAAACTACCTTCCTTAAGAGAAATCATGCCAAGCATTGCTTTCATTGCCGTTGATTTACCAGCGCCATTTGGGCCCACAATTACAACAATTTGATTTTTATCTACTTCAATATCGCATGCATGAATAATATCTTCACCGCCATAACCCCCTGTCATATTAGTGCAACTTAAAAATTTACTCATTTGATATCGTCTCGACCCAAGTAAGCTTCTATTACTTTTTCATTTTTTTTGATTTCATCAATATTACCCTCTACGAGAACAGACCCTTCGGTCATAACAATTACTTTGTCACAAAGTTGACTTAAAAAATTCATGTCATGTTCAATCATAAAAAAAGTATAATTTTTTTCAGTATTTAATTTTTTAATCGTATCCGATATATCATTTAACAAGGTTCTGTTTACACCTGCACCAACTTCATCCAGCAATACTATTTTGGCATCAACCATCATAGTCCGGCCAAGTTCAAGTAATTTTTTTTGTCCACCAGACAAATTACCAGCTAACTCAAACATTAAATGTTCTAGCTTAAGAAACTTTACGACTTCAATTGCTTTCTCTTTGATAATAGACTCTTCTTCCTCAATAACTTTTCTTTTTAACCATGTGTTAAGAATTTTCTCTCCTGATTGAGATCCAGGAACCACCATTAAATTTTCAAGTACGGTCATATTTGAAAACTCATGCGCTAACTGAAAAGTTCTTAGCACTCCTTGATCAAATAGCTCATGCGATTGAAGTCCTGTGATG
>CACCND010000014.1 GCA_902547315.1 uncultured Pelagibacteraceae bacterium
AATAAATTTGAAAGTTCTGCAAAAAAGCAAAATAAATCTGGAGTAGTGCTTAAGCCACTCACTAAAGATGAACAAAGAAAGATAGTGAACGCAGGAAATAAAAAGGACAAAGATGATGCAATAAACAAAATTAGAAAGGCAAATAATCGTGAAGGATTATCATCTCAAACAAGAAACGTTGAAAATCAGTTCGAAGTAAATGATGAAAAAACCTCAAAAAAGGAAATCGAAAAAAATAAGAAAATATCACAAGATGCAGCTAATCAATATGAAGAAAAGAAAAAACCAACAAATACGTTTGGTAGAAAAAAATTTAGGGAGAGAAAGGTCACTATTGTTACAGCTTTAAGCGACGCTGATGAAAGAACGAGAAGTCTTGCTGCGTATAAAAGATCAAAACAAAAAATAAAAAAGGCACAAACAGATACTGAACCTGCAAAAAAAATTGTCAGAGATGTTTATATACCTGAATTTATAACAGTTAAAGAACTTGCAAATAGGATGACTGAAAAATCAGGAGATTTAATTAAATCATTGATGAAAATGGGAATGATGGCAACAATAAATGAGTCTATTGATGCTGATACAGCAGAACTTCTTGTTACTGAATTTGGTCATAATTTTAAGAGAGAAAATATTGAAGATATTGAGCAAGACTTAATTTCAAAAGATATTTCTGCAAAAAAAGATCAGGTTAGATCTCCAATAGTGACAATAATGGGTCATGTAGATCATGGAAAGACTTCACTGCTTGATAAAGTAAGAAACACAAATGTAGTTATGGGTGAGAGTGGAGGAATTACTCAGCACATTGGAGCATACGAGGTTGAACATAAAAAAAATAAAATTACTTTTATTGATACCCCTGGTCACGCGGCTTTTACGGATATGAGGGCTAGAGGCGCTACAGTAACAGATATTGTTGTGCTCATAGTAGCGGCAGATGATGGAGTGATGCCACAAACGCAAGAAGCTATTTCTCATGCAAAATCTGCTAATGTGCCAATAATTGTTGCAATAAACAAATGTGATAAGCCTGAGGCGAATCCAAAAAAAATCAAAGAACAATTATTATCCGAAGATTTGATTGTTGAAGAGATGTCAGGAGACATACAGTGTGTTGAGGTCTCGGCTGAAAATGGAAATAATATAGACAAGTTACTCGACTCCATTCTTGCACAATCTGAATTTTCTGAACTTAAAGCAAATAATAATACTTTCGCAGAAGCTACCGTTATTGAGGCATATGTTGACAAAGGAAGAGGACCAATTTGCAATATAATTGTAACAAATGGAAAATTGAATGTTGGTGATATTGCCGTTGCAGGGAGCGAATACGGGAAAGTAAGAGCAATACTTAACGATAAAAGCAAAAATCTAAATGAAGCTATTTCTTCAATGCCAGTTCAAGTTTTAGGCTTAAATAACCCACCCGAAGCAGGTGATAGTTTTGTAACTGTTGAAAATGAAGAAAAGGCTAGAGAGTTATGTGATATTCGAAGTCAAATGAAAAAAAATAAAGTACTTCCAAAAAAAATTAAAAATCTAGAAGAAGAAATCACTTTTGGAAATCTCGAAAATAAAAAAGAGCTGTTAGAAGTTGTTGTTAAAGCGGATACAAGAGGATCTTCGGAAGCAATAATTCACCAACTTGAAAATATTGAAAGCAATAAAATAGCAATTAAGGTTATACACTCAGGTGTTGGATTTATAAATGAAACCGATGTAGCGCTTGCTTCAGCATCCAATGCTGTCTTAATTTCTTTTAATACATCGACAACAAAGGAAGCAAAGTCAAAAGCTAAATTAAGCAATGTAAATATTAAAAACTTTAATATTATTTATGAACTCATTGAATATGTTTCTGACTTTGCAAGTGGCCGTCTTAAACCAACTATAAAGGAAAACTTTATTGGCAAGGCTGAGGTATTGCAAATATTTAAGGTATCAAAAATTGGTGCTATAGCGGGCTGCAGGGTTACTGAAGGAACAATTAATAAAAATGCAAAAGTTAGAGTCATGAGAAACAATGAAGCAATTTATAATGGAGATATTTTAAGCTTAAAAAGAGAAAAAAATGATGCAAGTGAAGTTAAATCAGGTACTGAATGTGGAATAAGTATTAAAGAATTTAATAATTTTGAAGTTGGAGATTACTTGGAAGTGTTTCAGATTGAGGAAGTGGCTCAATCATTATGATTTATAAAAAAAAGTTTCAAAAAAGTAGTAGGTCTTTAAAAGTTTCTGAGATTATCAGAAAAGCAATTAGTGAAATACTTATAAAAAATGAATTACCAATAGATCCGCCATTTAATTTTCCAATAAATGTTACGAAGGTAGAAATGAATTCAGATTTAAGAATAGCAAGTGTATATGTCTTAGCGCATGATGAAAATAAAAAGTCTGAGCTGATAGAAAGATTGAATAAGTGTAAGCAATTTCTATCCAAAGAAGTAAGTAAATTAATAAGCTTAAAATTTTCTCCAAGATTAGTTTTTAAGCTAGACGAAACTTTTGAAAAATTTATGAAACTTGAAAAAATTTTTAATTCAAAAAAATGATTGAGGGTCTTAAAAAAAATTAATTTGATGGACGGATGGCTGTTTATCGATAAACCGAAAAATGTTAGTTCTTTTCAAGTTATAAGAAGACTAAGGAAGTCTCTGAATTTAAAAAAAATTGGTCACGCAGGTACATTAGATCCTTTTGCTACTGGTATCCTTGCAATAGCATTGGGTGAAGCAACAAAGAGTATTCAATTTTTCAAGAAAAATAGATTCTACATATTTAAAGTTATTTTTGGTGAGGAAAAAGATACAGATGATATAACTGGGAAAACTACTAGTTATTCAAATTTAATTCCTTCAAAAAAAGAGATTGATAACATGCTGAGCAAGTTTATTGGTTCTCAAATTCAGGTACCACCAAAATACTCTGCAGTTAAAATTAAAGGTAAGAGAGCATATCAACTTGCTAGAGATAATAAAAAATTTCAAATAAGACCAAAAAATATATTTATTAATAAGTTAAAGTGTCTTAAGGCTATGTCCAGAAAAGAATATTTGTTTGAATTGGAGTGTTCTTCTGGAACCTATGTCAGGTCAATAGCAAGAGATTTAGCAAAGATGCTCGGTACTTATGCTTATGTATCGGAACTTAGAAGGACAAAAATTGGAAAAATTGATCAAAAAGATATTATTTTACTAGATAATTTCGAAGAATTAGTTCATATTGGCGATCATTTTAAAACAATGCATTCAATTAGAGATGTACTGGACGACATCCCGGCGGTATTGATCAATAATGAATTAGGTCAAAGGTTTATAAATGGGCTTAGCTTTGATTTTTTTAATAGTAAATCTAACTTAGATTGCTTATTAATTGAAAATGAAAATAGATTTCTAGGTGTAGGTAAGGCTGTAGAAGGAAAAATAAAACCCATAAGGGTATTTAATTTGTAAAAAAAGGAATGTGATGTCGATTAATAGAGAAAACAAATCAAAAATAATAGAAGAATATTCTAGATCAGACAAGGATACAGGATCTCCAGAGGTACAGATTGCTATTTTAAGTGAAAGAATATCAAATTTAACAGAGCATTTTCAATCTCATAAAAAAGATAACCACTCAAGGACGGGTCTTATGAGACTAATAAATCAAAGAAGAAGCTTGTTAGCTTATTTGAAAAAAAGTAATAGAGATTCTTACGATAAACTTATCGATAAACTAGGAATTAGAAAATAATAAAAATGAAAATAAATAATATTAAAGGAATAGAAAATTATGAACGAAGTGATTTCAAGAGAAATGAATTGGGGAGACCAAGTATTAAAAATAGAAACAGGAAAGATAGCAAAACAGGCAACAGCTTCAACTATAGTTAGTTATGGAGATACTGTTGTTATGGCAAATGTCGTAGCGGCTAAAACTGCTAAATCTGACATTGATTTTTTCCCACTCACAGTAAGTTATCAAGAAAAGTTTTATGCAGCAGGAAAAATTCCTGGAGGATTTTTTAAACGTGAGGGAAGACCAACAGAATTTGAAACTCTAACATCAAGATTAATTGATAGGCCTATAAGGCCACTATTTCCAGAGGGATTTAAAAATGAAACACAAGTAATACTTACAGTATTATCACATGATACTGAAACAAATCCTGACGTAGTTGCAATGATAGCTGCTTCTAGTGCTCTAACATTATCTGGTGTGCCATTTATGGGACCAATTGGTGGATGTAGAGTTGGTTATGATGGAAAAAATTACATATTAAACCCTAAAATTAATGAAGAAACTCAATTGGATCTTGTAGTATCTGGAACTCAAGATGCAGTGTTGATGGTAGAGTCAGAAGCTAAAGAGCTTTCTGAAGAAATTATGTTGGGTGCTGTTAAATTTGGTCATGAGTCAATGCAAGAAGTAATTAAAACTATAATTAATCTTGCAGAGGAATGTGCAAAAGATCCATGGGAATTTGAATACAATGTTAATGAAACATTGATGAATGAGTTAAAAAATGAATATGAAGACCAAATCAAAAATAGTTATTCAATTGTTAATAAGATAGAAAGACAGAACTCTCTGACTGATATTAAAGCAGAAATTGAAGAAAAGTACTCAGAAGGTGAAGATCAAAATATTAATGAAGTTATGTCATACTTTAAAAAAATTGAAAAAGATATTGTCAGGTCCCAAATTTTGAAAGATAAATCAAGAATTGATGGACGTAAACTTGATGAAGTGAGAAATATTTCGTCAGAAGTCTCTTGGCTGCCAAGAACGCATGGCTCCTCTCTTTTCACAAGGGGTGAAACGCAAGCAATTGTTGTTGCAACTCTCGGATTTGGGGAAGATGAGCAAAGAATAGAAGCACTTCAGGGCTCCTATAAAGAGAATTTTATGCTTCATTATAATTTTCCTCCCTATTCAGTTGGAGAAGTTGGAAGAATGGGTTCAGCAGGAAGGAGAGAAATTGGTCACGGTAAGTTAGCCTGGAGAGCTCTTAAAGCTGTATTGCCTAATAAAGAGGATTTTGATTATACAATTCGTTTAGTATCAGATATTACTGAATCAAATGGTTCGTCATCCATGGCAACTGTTTGTGGATCTTCATTAGCTCTAATGGATGCTGGGGTCCCAATTAAAAATTCAGTCTCAGGAATTGCAATGGGATTAATCAAAGAGGGAGAAGATTTTGCTGTGTTATCAGACATTCTTGGTGATGAAGATCATTTAGGTGATATGGATTTTAAAGTAGCAGGAACCAAAGATGGTGTTACCTCATTGCAGATGGATATTAAAATTACTGGAATCACATACGAGATTATGGAAAAAGCTCTCGATCAAGCTAAAGGTGGAAGAGATTATATCCTGAATGAAATGAATAAAGCACTAGACTCTCCAAGAACCGAACTTGGACCTTACACACCAAGAGTTGAAATGATGAAAGTCAAAAGAGATAATATTGGCGAAATTATCGGAAAAGGTGGTGCAACTATAAAAGATATAATTGAAAAATCTGGAGCTAGAATAGATATTAGTGACAGTGGTAATATAAAAATAGCTGGAACTAATAACGAATCAATTCAGGCTGCAATTGAATTAATAAACTCAATTATTGAAGAACCTGAAGTTGGTCAGGTTTATGAAGGCAAGGTTGTTAAAATCATGGAATTTGGTGCATTTGTTAATTTCTTTGGAAAAAGAGACGGGCTTGTACATATTTCACAATTATCTGAAGAGAGAGTTGAAAAAGTTACTGACGTGGTAAGTGAGGGTGATATAGTTAATGTCAAAGTAATCGGTTTTGATAAGGGAAAAGTTAAATTATCAATAAAGGATGCTGAAATCTAAACAAAGGTTTCATTAATGGTGTACATTAATACTTCAGAAGATAAACTTCATGAAGAATGTGGTGTATTTGGCATATTTGGAAGTCCAGATGCTTCTACACTTACAGCACTAGGATTACATGCTCTTCAACATCGTGGTCAAGAAGGCGCAGGAATTGTTTCATTTGACGGTGAAAAATTTCATGGTGTTAGAAGACCTGGGCTTGTTGGAGATCACTTCAATAAACAAGAAGTAATTAATAGACTGCAAGGCAGTAATGCAATTGGTCACGTTCGATATTCTACAACTGGCGATTCAATCCTAAAAAATATTCAGCCGTTGTATGCGGATTTAATGTCGGGCGGCTTCGCATGTGCGCATAATGGAAATCTTACAAATGCTTCAGCTTTAAGAGAAAAACTTGTTAGTCGAGGATCAATTTTTCAATCTACATCTGATACTGAAACAATTTTGCAATTAGTAGCGCAGTCTGAGAGAAAACAAATAGTTGATAAATTAATAGATGCTTTATTTCAAATCCATGGCGCTTATTCACTTGTTATTCTTACAAATAAGAAACTTATTGGTGTAAGAGATCCTTATGGAATTAGACCTCTAGTTCTTGGTGATTTAAATGGGGCTCCAGTTTTAGCATCAGAAACATGTGCTCTAGATATCATTGGTGCAAAATTTGTAAGAGAAATCGAAAATGGAGAAATAATAATAATCTCAGAAAAAGGTATGGAAAGCATCAAACCTTTCCCTAAAGTTGCTGAAAGACCATGTATTTTTGAGAGAATTTATTTTTCTCGACCCGACAGTATGTTGGGAGGCAATACCGTTTATTCTTATAGAAAAAATCTTGGAATAGAATTAGCAAAAGAACACTATGTTGATGCAGATACAGTTGTACCTGTTCCTGACTCAGGGGTTCCAGCTGCCCTTGGTTATGCACAGCAGTCAAGCATGCCATTTGAACTTGGTATAATTAGAAACCATTATGTTGGAAGAACATTTATCGAGCCATCCCAAAGTATTAGACAATTTGGCGTAAAACTAAAACATAATGCTAATTTATCCTACATTAAAAATAAGAAGATAATTTTAATTGATGACTCAATTGTGAGAGGAACTACAGCTAAAAAAATTATTAAAATGATTTATGATGCAGGTGCAAAAGAAGTACATTTGGGCATAGCATGTCCTCCGATAAAACATCCTGATTTCTATGGTATAGATACACCTGACTATAATCAACTTATTGCGTCAAAAAACAGTATTGAAGAGATTAATAAAGCTATTGGATCTAAATCTTTATTTTTCTTATCATTAGAAGGCACTTATCAAGCTATGGGCTATGACTCTAGAAATTCCGATCAACCTCAATTTACTGATCACTGTTTTACAGGTGAGTATCCTACGAGTTTGATTGATCGTGAAAAAGGCAATGTATCAAAACAGTTTTCTCTTTTAACTGAAAAAAACTAAATTTCTTTGGGAACTCCCACAATATTATAGCCACAATCAACGTAATGTGTTTCACCTGTCACGCCAGAAGATAAATCGCTTAACAAATAAAGACCTGATTTGCCAACATCCTCTAAATCAATATTTCTATTCATCAGAGAATTTTTCTCTGACCACTTCATCATGTCTTTACCTCCGGAAATACCGGCCATAGCAAGTGTTTTCATAGGTCCAGCTGATAAGGCATTTACTCTAATATTTGAAGGACCTAAATCCGCTGCTAAATATCTAACGCTTGACTCAAGTGCTGCTTTAGCAACACCCATTACATTATAGTTTCTAATATATTTTTGGGACCCATCATAAGTGAGCGTAAGAAGTGAGCCTCCATTTTTCATTAGTCTTTCTGCCTCATGAGCAACTTCAGTAAAAGAAAAACATGAAATTAGCATAGTATTAGAAAAGTTATTTCTTGATGTATTTAAATACTTTCCTTTTAATTCATCTTTTTCCGAGAATGCAATTGAGTGTAAAACAAAATCAACTGAGTCCCATTGTTTTTCAATTACAGAAAAGGACTTTTTTATAGACCCTTCTTTCAAAACATCACATTCAATCAAAAAATCACTGTTAATAGAGTTCGCAAGTGGCTCCACTCTTCTACGTAATGCTGCACCCTGATATGTAAAGCAAAGCTCAGCACCCTCACTCGATAATTTTTTTGAAATTCCCCAGGCAATAGAATGGTCATTAGCAACACCCATAATGACCCCTTTTTTTCCATGCAATAAACTCATCCTTTAAACCTCTTAAAAACCAATGATGCATTTGTGCCACCAAATCCAAAGCTATTACTCATTGCAGTATCAATTTTTTCATCATGACGCGACGTCAGAATATTCATTCCATTTGCTTCTTCATCTAACTCCTCAATATTGGCTGATTCTGTTATAAAATTATTAGTCATCATTAACAAAGTATAAATTGACTCGTGAACACCTGCTGCACCCAAAGAATGTCCACTTAAAGATTTTGTAGAACTAATAAAAGGTAAATCGTCTTTAAACACCTTTTTTATAGCTTTTAATTCAGCAATATCACCAACAGGTGTTGATGTTCCGTGAGCATTAATATAGTCAATTTTCTCAACATCTTTTTTTGCCATCATCATGCATCTTTCAGCACCTTCTCCAGAGGGCTGTACCATGTCATGGCCATCTGATGTAGCTCCATAACCGACTATTTCTGCATATATCCTTGCATTTCTTTTTATCGCTGTATCAATATCTTCCAAAACGACTACCCCACCTCCACCAGCAATAACAAAACCATCTCGATGTTTATCAAAAGCCCTAGAAGATTTTGAAGGTTGATCATTATATTTTGAGGATAAAGCCGGCATTGCATCAAAGAGTGCTGACAAAGTCCAATCTAATTCCTCACCACCCCCAGCAAATATACGGTCCTGTTTTCCCATTTGTATGATTTCATAAGCATTACCTATACAATGAGCACTCGTAGAGCATGCCGAGCTTATTGAATAATTAATCCCTTTAATTTTGAAATACGTTGATAAAGTTGCAGAGTTTGTGCTGCACATCACTTTCGGAACACTTGTAGGACCAATTTTTTTTGGACCTTTTTGTCGAGTGATGTCAAACGCTCTCAGTAAGGTTTTGGTAGATGGTCCACCAGATCCCATAATTAAACCAGTCATATTATTAGATATTTCGTCTTCATTAAGTCCAGAATCCTTAATAGCCTCATTCATAGCAATATAATTATAACTTGCTCCATCTCCCATAAATCGAAGGAATTTTCTATCAATAGTTTCCTCTAAATTAAGATCTATCTGGCCACTTACCTGACTTCTGAAACCCATTTCTTTTTGTGACTGGTCAAAAGAAATACCAGACGAAGAATTGTATAGTGATGATTTAACTTCATCTTTATTATTTCCAAGAGATGATACGATTCCAAGACCTGTGATTACAACTCTTCTCATTATTTAATCAGTCCTACTTTTAATCCCTCAGCTGAATATATTTGTTTACCATCTACTTCTACAATGCCATCACCCACTCCAACAATAACACCTCTTTTTATTATTTTTTTCATATCAATTTTATATTCAACCAATTTAGAGTCCTTTAAAATTTCACCGCCAAACTTTACATTACCTGAACCTAGCGCCCTACCGCGTCCTGGTTCCCCAATCCATCCCAAATAGAATCCAACTAGTTGCCACATTGCATCTAAGCCAAGACATCCTGGCATCACAGGATCCATTTCAAAATGACAATCAAAAAACCACAGGTCCGGTGTTACGTCCAATTGAGCAACAATTTCACCTTTGCCGAATTTACCACTACTATCAGTAATTTTTGTTATTCTATCAAACATTAACATTGGTGGAAGTGGAAGCCGTGCATTTCCAATACCAAACATTGTGCCGTGAGCGCAATCTAAAAGATCTTCTTTTGTAAAGCTTGATTTATTTTCCACAAGGATTATCTATCTTATTGTTTTATATGAAGTTTATAAGATTAATGTATTATTATTGTAAAATACATTAAATTTTAATAAAAATAAATTTATGAAAGATATCAAGCATTTTTTGAGACAAAAATCACTTAGACCAACTAAGCAAAGAGTGATTATAGCAAATTACTTATTTGACGGCGTAAACAAGCATGTAACAGCTGAAACTCTTTCAAATGAACTTTTGAAGATGAAAGCAGGGATATCTCTTGCAACAATTTATAATACTCTTCACGACTTTTACGAAAAAGGTCTTCTAAAGAAATTAATGATTAATTCTGAACGTATTTATTTTGATACTAACACTGAGCATCATCACCACTTTTATTCTAAAAAGGATCAAAAATTGATTGATATTAATGTAGACATGAAAGTAAGTGGTCTTCCAAAACCTCCAAAAAATAAAAAAATTAATAAGATAGAAGTTCTAGTTCACTTAGATAATTAATTGATAATAATTCTCAATATCAGTTTAGAACGATTCTAATGTATTGACTTTTTTAAAATCAATTATATTTTTATATTAATTTATTAAGGAGAGACAAATGGCTGAATTAAAAGATAGTAAAACTTTGGATAACCTAAAAGCAGCATTTGCAGGTGAGAGCCAAGCAAATAGAAGATATTTATACTTTGCGCAAAAAGCAGACGTAGAAGGTCACAATGATGTAGCAGCTGTATTTAGATCAACTGCAGAAGGTGAAACAGGTCACGCTCATGGACATTTAGAGTTTATGGAAGAAGTAGGTGATCCTGCAACAGGAGAACCA
>CACCND010000015.1 GCA_902547315.1 uncultured Pelagibacteraceae bacterium
ATCATTATTTTTTCATCGTCAGTTAGTAAGCTGTTAATTTTAGAAGTAAATTGGTGAATATCATTTGCGTTATCAACAAGTTCATAAGAAGCCTCAAAAAGTTTATTTAATTTATCGTTATCTAAATTGTAAAAATTACCAAGCAATTTTAATATCTCATCTTTTTCAATCTCATCAAATTCACCATCGTGTAGAGCAGTAGTAACCATCAACGATGCAACAGCTAATTGCGATGCCTCAAACTCTTCTTCTTTGACGTCTTTTTTATCTGATAAAAGCGTTTTGAATTTATCTAACATAATAATACATTTGTATATTAGAATTTAAAGAGTACTATATCTGGTGTCCGTTATAGAACAAAAGGTGTAGATTGTATGTCCGAATCACCAACTTGGAATGTTCTTTAAATATTCTAATTTTTTTTATTTCCAATTAACTATATATATCACTTAATCAAAATTTAAAAGTTTCAATAAAATGACTAATAAATCAAATAATGGCTTCAATAATTGGCAAAAAAGTTTTGAAAAAGAAACGAAGAAAAATTTAAGTGATGCAAAATCGGAGACTGATGAAGGAATAGATATTAAGCCAGTATACACTAAAGACGACCTAGAAAACTTTGCATTTGTCGAGAATAACTCTCTTCCTGGCCAATGGCCTTATACAAGAGGTCCAAAAGCATCAATGTATACAAATAGACCTTGGACGATTAGGCAGTATGCAGGATTTTCAACAGCTGAAGAGTCGAATGAATTTTATAAAAAAAATTTAGAGTCTGGTCAAAAGGGTTTATCTGTTGCTTTTGATTTGCCAACCCATAGAGGATATGACTCAGATGATGATTTGGTAATGGGGGATGTGGGTAAAGCTGGTGTAGCAATAGATACTGTTGAAGATATGAAAATTCTTTTTAATAATATTCCTTTAGAACAAATGTCTGTATCAATGACTATGAATGGTGCTGTATTACCAGTACTTGCATCATTTATTGTTGCGGGAGAAGAACAGGGCGTTGATAGAAGTTTACTATCAGGAACAATTCAAAACGATATTTTAAAAGAGTTTATGGTGAGAAATACATACATATATCCTCCTGAGCCATCAATGAAGATTGTTGCCGATATAATAGAATTTACTTCAAAGGAGATGCCTAAGTTTAATTCTATTTCAATTTCTGGTTATCATATGCAAGAAGCAGGTGCTGATAATGTTCTTGAATTAGCTTACACTTTAGCTGATGGAATGGAATATGTAAGAGCAGCAATGTCAAAGGGTCTTGATGTTGATGACTTTGCACCAAGGCTCTCTTTCTTTTTTGCAATCGGAACAGACTTTTTTATGGAGATTGCTAAACTTAGAGCCGCAAGAACATTGTGGGCAAAGATCATGAAAGATTTTGGAGCTAAAAATGAAAGATCTCTTATCTTAAGAACGCACTGTCAAACATCTGGTGTATCCTTAACTGAGAAAGATCCTTATAATAACATTATAAGAACATCTTATGAGGCATTGTCTGCTATACTTGGAGGAACACAAAGTTTACACACAAACTCCTTCGATGAAGCAATTGCTTTACCAACAGACGAATCTGCAAGAATTGCTAGAAATACCCAATTGATTCTTCAAAATGAAACTGGTGTTACAAAAACGGTTGATCCACTTGCGGGGTCATATTTCGTTGAAAACCTAACTGAAGAATTATCAAAAAAAGCTTGGGATATTATTACAGAAATTGAAGAATTAGGCGGGATGACAAAAGCTGTCAAAGCAGGGGTTCCTAAATTAAAAATTGAAGAGTCTGCAACTAAGAAGCAAGCTAAAGTCGATAGCGGGTCCAGGGTTGTAGTTGGAGTAAATAAATATAAAAATCCGAAAGAACCTTCAGTTGATGTGAGAGTAATTGATAATAATCGCGTTCGAGATGATCAAATAAAGAAAATCAAGGCAATAAAAAAGTCACGTGATACAACAGCTGTCGAAAAAGTACTTGCTAATTTAACAAATGCTGCAAAAGATGAAACAAATCTTCTAGTGCCTTGCATAGAAGCCATTAGATTAAGAGCAACAGTTGGTGAAGTTTCAAAGGCATTAGAGCAAGTATATGGTAGACATTTTGCAAAAAGCTTAAGTGTTTCAGGAGTATATGGTAAACAGTTTGAAGGTGATAAGGATTTTATGAAAGTTGAGAAAAAGGTTATTGATTTTGAAAATGCAAATGGCAGAAGACCACGTGTTCTTGTAGTGAAAATTGGTCAGGATGGGCACGATAGGGGGGCAAAGATCGTTGCTACTTCATTTGCTGATATGGGATTTGATGTTGATATGGGCCCGCTGTTTCAAACTCCTAAAGATGTTGCTAAGGACGCAATTGAAAATGATGTTCATGCAATTGGTGTTTCAACGCTTGCGGCTGGTCATAAAACTCTTGTACCGGAGCTTATGAAGGCTTTAAGTAATATTGATCCTAAATCAAAAATAATTGTTTTTGTTGGTGGTATAATTCCTGAACAAGATTATGAATTTCTATATAAAAATAATGTGTCTGCTATTTTTGGGCCTGGCTCTAATATCATAGAGTGTGCTGAAAAAGTTATTGATTTGATATCCGATAACTTAAGCAAAGAATAGTTAATGGAATTAATTGAAAATATTCAAAAAGGAGAACGAGCTGCCATTGCTAAAGCTATCACCTTAGTTGAGTCTTCAAAAGACTCTGATCAACAAATAAGTAGGCAGCTGATCTCAGAATTAATTAAGAAGCCAGGCAAATCAATAAGAATAGGTTTTTCTGGCCCACCAGGAGTTGGAAAGTCAACATTTATTGAGTCCTTTGGAAGTTACTTAGTAACTCAAAATTATAAGTTAGGTATTTTAGCTATTGACCCATCCTCACAAATTACTGGAGGATCAATATTAGGAGATAAAACTCGAATGGTAGAGATATCAAAAAATCCAAATACTTTTATCAGATCTACACCATCAAAAGGCGCTTTAGGCGGTATCTCTATGGGGACACGCGAAGCATCCATCATATTAGATGCTGCAGGTTATGATTTTATTTTTATTGAAACAGTTGGGGTAGGACAATCAGAAATTGTTGCAAGCAACTTAGTTGATATATTTACTCTTATTGTTGGTCCTGGTTCTGGTGATGAGTTGCAAGGAATAAAGAAAGGTATTACTGAGTATGCGGATATATTTATAGTTAATAAAAATGATGGTGAGTTGAAAATTGAAGCTTCAAAAACCGCTGCTGACTACAAATCAGCTCTAAGTTATTATAAGAAGTTAGATGAGCTAGAAAAGCAAGTATTGTTAGTATCTGCAATTGAGCAAACTGGGATGGAGGATGTGATTAAAACAATTAATCAGATAGTTGATCAAAATAAGCAAAAAGGGATATTTGAAGAAAGACGGGCTGATCAACTTGAATTCTGGATTGAAGAGGAGGTTAAAAATATTATTGCTTCAGATATAACAAAACGACTGTCAAGTAAGGGGAATATTTCAAAATACTCTGAAAAAGTAATGAAAAACGAAATGTCTATGTATGAAGCAGTTGAAACAATTACAAAAGATACTCTCAAGTAATAATCATATTGACATTAATTACCAAAAACTTTACTTAAACCTACTATGACAAAAGCATGTGATTTATCAGGAAAAAAAGTACAATTCGGCAATAATGTCAGTAAGGCCAATAATAAGACAAGAAGAAAATTTAATGTTAATCTTCAGTCAGTGACTTTCAAAAGTGAGATTTTAAATAAGAATATAAGACTCTCTGTAGCTACTTCATCGATCAGAACAGTTTCCAAGTTTGGTGGTATTGATGAGTTTTTAACTAAGACAAAAAGTAAGAAATTATCTCAAAAAGCAAAGAGAGTACAACGTGCTATGCATAATGCACAAAAAAAAGCTAGCTAATTAATAGTTAGACGATTTAAATTATTTTCATTTTCTTCAAAAAGATCTACTAACTGCTCAGTCATTACATCAGCTAATTGCTCAGCATCAACAATTGTAACTGCTCTTTTGTAATATCTTGTTACATCGTGACCAATTCCAACAGCGAGTAATTGTATCGAGGACTTTGATTCTATCCAATTTATTACACCTCGAAGATGTTTTTCTAAATAATTACCTGTATTTACTGATAGAGTACTATCATCGACGGGCGCACCATCGGAGATAACCATTAATATTTTTCTTGCCTCATATCTTGCCTGAAGCCTTTTATGTGCCCATAACAATGCTTCTCCATCAATATTCTCTTTTAAAAGCCCTTCACGCATCATTAATCCAAGATTTTTCTTTGACCTTCTCCATGGTTCATCTGCTGCTTTATAAATTATATGCCTTAAATCATTTAATCTTCCAGGAGATGGAATTTTCTTATTTTGCATCCAATGCTCTCTGCTCCTTCCACCTTTCCATGCTTTTGTAGTAAAGCCGAGTATCTCAACTTTAACACCGCACCTTTCAAGTGTCCTCGCAAGAATATCTGCACTCATTGCTGCGACTGTTATGGGGCGACCTCTCATTGAACCTGAGTTATCTATAAGTAATGAAACCACAGTATCTTTAAAATCTGTGTCTTTTTCTTTTTTAAATGACAGTGAATGGTATGGATCCATAATTATTCTCGTAAGTCTTGAGGTATCAAGCAGTCCTTCCTCAAGATCAAAATCCCAACTTCGATTTTGTTTAGCTAATAGCTTTCTTTGTAGTCTGTTGGCTAATCTTGAAATTATCATTTGATAAGCTTTTAATTGCTGATCTAGATAAGCTCTTAATCTATTTAGTTCTTCATCTTCACAGATATTTTTTGCAGTAATAACTTCATCAAATTCCTCAGTATAAATTTCGTATTCGTTGAGTATTTTTTCTAATGAATTCTCAGCCTTGTATTGTGGAGTTGCGTTTTCAATATTACCCTCATCTACTTCACTTAATTCATCGTCTTCTTGTTGGTCAATATTCATCTCAGTTTCATCATAACCAACCTCTTCCTCAGATTGAGTAGACTCTTCATCACTAAAAGTAGACTGGTTTTCCATTTCATTGACTTCATTGTTTTCTAGTTGATCGATATTTTGATTTTCCTCTTCTTTGTTGTCTTTTTCGTCACTATTTTCTCTATCATAATAGTCTAGCTCTTTTATTAGTTCGTTCACATTTTCGGCAAATAGTTTTTGATCATGTATATTTTTTAAAAGTTGATCAGATGACTCACTAATTTTATTATTTAACCATTTCTTCCATAGATTAAGAGCATTATTTGAATTAGATGGAAGATAGTCAGGATTAATTTTATTTCTTAAATATAAATCTATTGCGTCTTCAATAGATAAATCTGACTGTTTTGAAACAGTATCTAAGTTCTTCTCTCTAAATTTTTTTTCATAAAGTGCCTTTAAATTAGATCTAACCCCTCGCATTAACTTGCTGCCTATAAGCTGGATTCGAGTATTTTCTAATACTTCGTATATTTTTCTATTTTTTTCACCAGAAGGTTCAAATTGTATATAGGTTTCTTTGTTATGATACTTGTACTTGAGACCCTCATTATCAGCATACCCGCGTAATTGATTTAAATTTTTTAAGTCCTCATTGTTGTCAATTTTAGGTAGTACAATTTTATTATCGGTTGATGATAGATTATCCTCGAATACAACATCAATTTCTTTGTTTTCGGCTATTGCACGTGTAGTGGAAGATATAGCTTTTTTGATATCTTCTAAATAATCTTCTTTCACTAAACTAAATCAAATTTGCTTGCTTCAGTTGTAACTTCTTCACCAAAACAGCGTTGATAATACTCGGCTATAATTTGTCTCTCACTTTCATCACACTTATTTAAAAAAGTAAGTTTAAATGCTGAGGAATAATCGTGATCAAAAATTTCAGAATTTTGAGCCCAAGTTAATACTGTCCTAGGACTCATCACAGTAGATATATCTCCATTTGCAAGGCCTTTTCTGGATAAGTCTGCTACCTTTATCATTAATTCAATTATTTCTTCCTTTTCAGGATTATTAAATGAAGGAACTTTTGAGAGCATTATCTTTTTTTCTTGTTCAAAATCCAAATAGTTTAGAGTAGTAACTATACTCCATCTATCCATCTGTCCTTGATTTATTTGTTGTGTACCATGGTAAAGGCCAGTTGTATCTCCCAATCCAACAGTGTTTGTAGTTGCGAATAATCTAAAATACGGGTTTGGCGTTAAAACCCTGTTCTTATCTAATAATGTAAATTTTCCATCTGATTCTAATACTCTTTGAATAACAAACATAACATCTGGTCTTCCCGCATCGTATTCATCAAACACTAAGGCTGTAGGCGTTTGTAATGACCAAGGTAGAATTCCGTCCTGAAATTCTGTAACTTGTTTTCCGTCATTTAGTACGATGGCATCTTTACCAATTAAATCAATCCTACTAATATGACTGTCAAGATTAACTCTAACGCAAGGCCAATTAAGTCTAGCTGCAATTTGTTCAATATGTGTTGATTTCCCGGTCCCGTGTAATCCTTGGACCATAACTCTTCTGTTATACTTAAATCCAGAGAGTATCGCCATGGTAGTTGACTTATCAAAACAATAGCTAGAGTCGATATCAGGAACATACTCCGACTTCTCCGAAAATCCCTCAACATGAAGATCTGTATCAAATCCAAAAGCTTGATTCACTGATATGGATATATCTGGTTTACTTAGCTTGAGGTTTTCTGTTGCTTTCATATTGTTCCTTTATTATTTTATAGGCTTCTAAAACCTTTGTTAATTTTTCTTTATTGTTTTCGTTGTTTCCAACTGTATCAGGGTGTAATTCTTTTACAATCTTTTTGAATTTGGATTTGATTTCATTAAGCGAACTTTCCTTGTTGTTAATTCCTAAAGTTGCAAGAGCATTTAAATACTTCGAACTATAATAACTAGGATGTACAAGCATATTTTCAAGATTATTCATACCTTGAAACATCCTCTCAGATATTTTAGAGATTTTTTCAAAGTAGCTTGTATCATTTGAGCCTATTTGCTTAGTTTTTCTATGCCCAATTATGTCATTTTCAATAAATTCCTCTATCTCATCAGCTGACATATTTGAGAAATAATTCCATTTTTTGTTATATTCTCTGATGTGTTTAAGACAAAACCAAATATATTTTCCTAAGTCTTCAGGTGAAGATGGGGCGCGATATTCGCCCATTTCTTGACACCCATCAAAATGACATTTTCTATTATCCATATTGTCTTTTCATATGTTAGATTACATTACTATACATGACTCTTGAAGAAACTATAGATAAGAAAATAAATGATAATTTGAAGCCATCATTCTTTAAAATTCTAAACTTTTCTGACCAACATAAAAATCACTACGAAGGTGATAACAAAGATACATCTCATATAAAAATTATTATTGTTTCAGAATTTTTTGAAGGACATAATAGAATTGAAAGAGAGAGAATTGTTCATAATATTCTTAAAGAGGAAATATTGTCAGAAATACACTCGATACGATTAAAACTTTATATTCAAGATGAATATGATCTAATTAAGTGAAGCAATTCTTACTTGAGTAATAATATTTGTTTCAGTTTCTAGTATTTCAAATTTAAAACCATAAAATTGAAATATCTGTCCAGGCTTTGGAAAGGATCTTGACTCATTAATTATTAAACCAGATATCGTATTAGCATCTTCATCTGGCAAGTCCCACCCGAAACTTCTGTTTATATTCCTTATTTCTGTTGAGCCACTTACTTTTATAGATCCATCTTTATTTCTTTCAATATCTGTTAAATCAATATCATGTTCATCACTTATCTCACCAACTATTTCTTCAATGATATCCTCTAAACTTATCATTCCATTTAAAACTCCATATTCATCAACAACCATAGCCAATTTAATTTTTCTATTTAGATGCATTTGAAGTTGATTTTTTAGGGGTGTGGTTTCGGGTACAAACCATGTTTTGATTAAGGATTTGTTTATATCATCTCGCGAAATAGATATCGATTTTAGATCATTTAATACTCTTAACAAATTCTTTGCATGTATTAGACCTATTATATTTTCGTTATTATCTTTCCAAACAGGGATTCTCGTATAAGGACTTTCAACAACTTGACTTATTATTTTTTCAGGTGCGTCGTCAATATTAACCATAAAGATATTACTTCGATGTACCATTATGTCTTTTATTGTTATTTCGGACAGATCAAGGATGCCTGTGACCATATCTTTATCTAATTTAAATAGTCTTCCTTCTTTATGATATAAATCTACTGTTCCACGAATTTCGTCGGCAACAGAGAGAGTTCTAGCATTCTTGTCATGCTTAATTCCTATTGAATTTAAAATATAAAAAACAGTTTTTTCCATTATCCAGGTTATTGGGGCAAGCACTGTTACAAATGGCTTTAAAAATGGACTCACAAGCAATGCCATTTTTTCAGCATTAGCAATTGCATAACTTTTAGGAAGAATTTCTGCAAAAATAACAATTAATGCTGTCATAATTATAACAGCGTAAGCAACACCTGTATTTCCAAATACTTTGATTAATAAACTTGTTGCTAATGCAGAAGCAAGGATATTTACTAAATTATTTCCAAGCAATATTGCTCCAATTAAAGACTCTTTCTTGTTTAGTAATTGAATAGCAATCTTTGAATTCTTTTTTCCTTTCATTCCAAGACCTGTCAAACGGCTTCTAGTACTTGCAGTCAAAGCTGTTTCTGAGCCAGAGAAAAAAGCCGAAAATACAAGCAATACAATTATGGCGAAAAATAAAATTATAATTTCAAATATCATTTAGTTAATAAATTTTTTTATAACAGTGCTTAAATTACCATTTGAAAAATTATTGGTAATATAGGCCTCACCTGTTCTTCGAATTAGTATTAGGTTTATTTTGTTGTTTTTAACTTTTTTATCCGAACTCATAATTTTCTTAAATTTTTTTAATGATATATTTGTCTTTAAACTATTTGGAATAGTGTGACGAATTCCTAGTTTTTCAAAATGGAATCTAACTTTTTCTACTTCTTTATATGAAATATTTCCCTCTAAAAAAGACATTTCCATTGCCATCATAATGCCAATTGAAACCGACTCGCCATGGTTCAGAGAGCTCTTATAATTATTTAATACTTCTAGAGCATGTCCGAAAGTATGACCAAAGTTTAGTAAAGCTCTTACACTTTTCTCTTTTTCATCCTTGTTTACAATAATTGCCTTACTTCTACAAGACATGTAGATTGCATAGATTAAATACGCACTGTCAAATTTTAATAATTTCATTTCATTTTTTAACAACCAATTAAAAAATCTTTGATTCAAAACCAGGCCGTACTTAATTATCTCAGAGTAGCCAGACAAAATTTCTCTTCTTGTAAGAGTTCGTAAAAAAGAGACATCAATTACAACAAGCTTTGGCTGATAAAATGAACCAATCATGTTTTTGCCGAATTTAGTATTTATTCCGGTTTTACCTCCAACAGCAGAGTCCACTTGAGATAGCAGAGTGGTAGGTATTTGTATAAAATTTATGCCTCTCAATGTGATGCTTGCAGCGAAACCTACCATATCACCAATTACACCTCCACCAAGAGCAACTAGGGTGTCATTTCTCTCAATCTTGTATTCTAACAACTTCAAACAAATAAAATTTATTGTATCGATAGTTTTATATTTTTCACCATCATTTATAAATATGCTCTTAATTTTAATTTTTTGTTTTTTAAAAGATTCCTCAACTTTTTTTAAATATAAGTTACCTATACGTTTGTTAGTCACAATAAACATTTTTTTGTTCAATGACTGCTTTTTTATTAATGT
>CACCND010000016.1 GCA_902547315.1 uncultured Pelagibacteraceae bacterium
TCAGGAAAATATTATGCATTTGCCTCTCTTTTGCATCATTTAAAGATAGATTAGATTTAGTAGTTAGATTATATTCTCTTAAACTTTTTTGGAATTTCGTATAAAACTCATCAAGTGTAATTTTTTGATTACCAACTTTAGCAGCTAACTGACTGTTTCCTGAAGTTAAAATGTCTCCAACGCCCCATAGAGCAAAACTTAAGACCATAATTCCAAGTAAAATTTTTCCAAAAATTGAGGAAACTAAATTTCTTACTATATCTAACATTTTAATTTAATATGTATTAAAAGCTTCTTATAAAAGGAATAATTACCAATGAAAAGAAATAAATATGTTATTGCGAATTGGAAAATGAATATAACTAAATCTCCTCACAAAGTAATAGATGGAGTATCAAAGCATTTATTAAAAACTAAGAAAAATAGTTGTAGGGTAGTTTTATGCCCTCCTTTCACGCACCTTGCAACGCTATCAACAAAATATAAAAATCTAGATTTTGGAGGACAAGATTGTCATCAGCATAATGAAGGCGCCTTCACAGGCTCAGTAAGCGCATACATGCTAAAATCAATCGGCTGCAATTATGTAATAATTGGACATTCAGAAAGAAGAAATTATCAGAAGGAGTCTAATCATGAACTACGAATGAAACTAATTGTTGCTGAAGAAAATAAACTCAAAATAGTATTTTGTATTGGTGAAAAATTAAATCAGTTAAAAATTAGAGATAAAATTTTAAAAAAACAGTTATCAGCATTACCTTCTAGCTTCAATACTAAAAATTTAATCATTGCTTATGAACCTGTTTGGGCGATTGGATCTGGAAAAACTCCTAGCGTTGATGAAATTGACAGGGCTCATATTAAAATAAGAAATATTTTAAATCAAAAATACAAACGTAAATCAACCAATATATCAATTTTGTATGGCGGCTCTGTTAATTCAAAAAACTCCTCTAATATTCTAGGGATTAAAAATGTAGATGGAGCATTAGTGGGTGGAGCTTCTTTGGATAAGAAAGAATTTTGCAAAATAATTGATTCTAGTTCTAGATAAGTTTATAAACGCAATATGGAAAATGTATTACTTATTATACATGCTTTATTGGCGGTTTTATTAATTATAGTTGTTCTGATTCAGAGAGCTGAAGGTGGCGCGCTTGGTATAGGTGGAGGAAATGATGGAATGTCTCCAAGAGGGAGCGCTGATGCACTAACTAGAACAACTGCAGTTATTGCAGTATTTTTTGTTATAACAAGCGTAAGCCTAACTGTCCTGAGTCTAAGAGATGGTGACAGAAGTTTAAACTTTGATGACATTGACAGTGCACCATCAAACAATACAGTCATTGACGAACTCCCTGAATTACCTCAATTAGATTAACTCTTCCATATATGGATATTTTATTGTATAAAATAATTCCATGGCGCGATTTATTTTTGTTACTGGCGGCGTGGTCTCATCTCTTGGTAAAGGTTTAGCTTCTGCTTCTTTAGCATCATTACTACAACATCATGGATATAAAGTAAGAATCAGAAAATTAGATCCTTATCTAAATGTTGATCCGGGAACAATGAGTCCATACCAGCATGGTGAAGTTTATGTTACAGATGATGGCGCTGAAACAGATTTAGACCTAGGTCATTATGAAAGATTTACTGGCGTGGTTTCTAAAAAATCTGACAATATCACCTCTGGAAGAGTGTATCAAAAAATTATTATAAAGGAGAGAAAAGGCGAGTACTTAGGCGCTACAGTGCAAGTTATTCCACATGTTACAAATGAAATTAAAGAATTTATTTCAAACGATCTTGAGCAAGAAGATTTTGTGATATGTGAGATAGGCGGAACAATTGGAGATATTGAAAGCTTACCTTTTATAGAGGCTATAAGACAATTTCATAATGATAATGGACATGAGAATTCATTATTTATTCATGTTACTTTGGTGCCATACATTGCAAGTTCAGGTGAATTAAAAACAAAACCTACTCAACATTCAGTAAAAGAATTGAGGAGTTTGGGTATACAACCAAATATTTTATTGTGCAGATCTGACAGAATAATACCTGAAGGAGAAAGAAAAAAAATTGGCTTGTTCTGCAATGTAAAACATAATTGTGTAATTCAAGCGATAAATGCAAATTCAATATACGAAGTTCCAATTAATTTTTGTAATGAAGGTTTAGATAGAAGAGTTTTAGAGTATTTCAATTTAGATGCAAATAAAACTATAGATCTTAAAATGTGGTCTCAAGTTTCTAAACATGTTCTTGAACCAGAAGGAAAGGTCGTAATTGGAATAGTAGGTAAATATACAGGACTTGCCGATGCTTATAAATCACTGAATGAAGCATTATCTCACGGTGGAATTTTTAATAATGTTAAAGTTGAATTAAAATGGTTTGAATCTGAAGAATTAAATAGTTCTAATACGTCAAGCTTATTAGCAAATTGTCATGGAATTTTAGTTCCTGGAGGATTTGGTGAACGAGGTTCGGAAGGAAAAATTGAAGCAATTAAGTATGCGAGAGAAAACAAAATACCTTATTTTGGAATATGTTTTGGAATGCAACTTGCAGTTATAGAAATGGCAAGAAATATATTAGGCATAAAGGATGCAAATTCGAGTGAATTCTCTCATTGTACTAATTCAATTGTTGGCCTCATGACAGAGTGGACAGCTTCAGATAATACGACCGAAAAGAGATCTAAAAATGACGATCTTGGTGGAACGATGAGACTTGGATCATATGAAGCAAAATTAAGAAAAGGAAGTAAAATATTTAATATATATAAAGAAGAAATTATTAACGAAAGACATCGTCATAGATATGAAGTTAACAATAAATTTGCTGACGAATTTGAGAGCAAAGGTATTATCTTCTCTGGTTATTCACCTGATGGATTATTACCAGAAACTGTTGAACTGAAAGACCATCCATGGTTTATTGGAGTACAGTATCATCCTGAATTAAAATCAAAACCGTTTGAACCACATCCTTTATTTAAGTCATTTATAGATGCAGCAAAAAAGATACAAAGATGAATAAATCAGTAAAATTGAATAATTTAGAATTTTCTAACTATGATAAATTAAATCTAATAGCAGGACCATGTGTCCTTGAGTCTCATAGTCATGCTAAAAAAATGGTTGAGTCGCTCTTAGAAATTACAACAAAATTAAAAATAAATTTTGTTTATAAGACTTCTTTTGATAAAGCCAACCGTACAAGTTTATATTCTGAAAGAGGCTTAGGGATTGATGCTTCATTGGAAATATTCAAATCTCTTAAAGACGAATATAAAATAAATATTTTAACAGACGTACATAATGTATCTGACTGTGAGAAATTAAAAGATTATGTTGATATATTGCAAATTCCAGCTTTTTTATGCAGACAGACAGATTTATTAATTGCTGCAGCAAAAACCAATTTAATCGTAAATATTAAAAAAGGTCAGTTTTTAGCTCCATTAGACATGATTTATGTCTCTAAAAAAATTGAAGAGAGCGGTAATAAGAAAATACTTCTGACCGAAAGAGGAGCATCATTTGGCTATAATAATTTAGTTTCCGATATGCGGTCGCTTGAAATTATGAAAAGTGAAATAGGCTATCCTGTAATTTTTGATGCAACTCACTCTGTACAATCTCCTGGAGGAATGGGTGACAAAAGTGGTGGAGATAGGAAGTATGTGCCAGCTCTATCAAAAGCTGCTGTGGCAGTTGGAGTTGCAGGAGTATTTATAGAAACTCATAATGATCCAGATAACGCTCCTTCCGATGGACCAAATATGGTTAAATTAGAAGATATGAATGACTTGATAAAAAAACTCATTCAAATTGACAATTTAGTCAAAGAAAAATAAGTAACTAAATATAACAAATATATTTATGCATTATATAAAAAATATAGTCTCCAGACAAATATTCGACAGCAGAGGCAACCCAACTGTTGAGACAGACATTTTTCTATCAAATGGTGTGTATGGAAGAGCCGCTGTTCCATCTGGCGCATCAACTGGAAAAAATGAGGCTTTTGAATTAAGAGATAACAAAAAATCATATCATGGAAAATCTGTTTTAAAGGCGGTAGACAATATTAATACCATAATTTTTGATACACTTTCTGGTTATGATGTTCTTGAACAGGAAGAAATTGATGAGACATTAATAGAATTAGATGGAACGCCAAATAAAAAAAGGTTAGGGGCTAATGCAATATTAAGCGTTTCTCTTGCTTGTGCTGACGCGGCCTCAAAGTATTTAGGTATTCCTCTTCACAAATATTTAGGCGGCTCCAAAGCACTTAGAATGCCAACACCTATGCTTAATATTATAAATGGAGGAGCCCATGCAAATAATAATCTATCATTTCAAGAATTTATGATTATACCTGTAAAATGTAAAACGTTTACAGAGTCTATTAGAAAAGCATCTGAAGTTTTTCACACACTTAAACAAATTTTAGAGAAAAAAAATATATCAACAGCAGTTGGTGATGAGGGTGGTTTTGCGCCGAATTTAAAAAATGAAGACCAAGCCTGTGCACTAATAAAAGAGGCAATTTCAAAAACAGGATATAAATTAGGAAAGGATTTCTTTTTGTCATTGGATGTTGCAGCATCTGAATTTTATACTAATAAAAAATATAAAATGTTATCAGAGAAAAAATCATTTTCTAGCGATCAATTTTCTGATTATTTAATCAAACTGTGCAAAAAATATTTTGTTATTTCTTTAGAAGATCCATTTTCAGAAGATGACTGGGCAGCGTGGACAAAGTTTAACAGCAAATATGGCAATAAGATTCAAATTGTAGGTGATGATATATTTACCACAAACATTGATTTAATTTCAAAAGGTATTAAAAGTAAAGTATCTAACGCAGTGCTTATAAAGGTTAATCAAATTGGAACTTTGACTGAGACATTAAAAGCTATTGAGCTGGCACAAATGAATGGTTTAGAGACAGTTATTTCTCACCGTTCTGGAGAAACAGAAAATACATTTATTTCAGACCTCGCTGTTGCAACTAATTCAGGCCAAATAAAAAGCGGATCAATATCCAGATCAGACAGAACCTCTAAATACAATCAGCTTTTAAGAATTGAGGAGACATTTAACCTTAAAAAATCACTAAAAATCAATAAGTTTTACTAGTCATATTGTAAATTTAGAGAACAAAAAGAGTCCAAATCTATCATTTAGCTATTTTTTTCGTGTTTTTAATTCCTTTGAAATTGTGGAGTTTCCGTAAATATGATTCTTTACAAATGATGAATAAATTAGAAAATTTTAAAGTAGTCATTAGAAAATACTATCCATACTTTTTTTTGCCGCTGATAGTAATCTATATACTTTTTAATATATTTGATGGTAATAATGGTCTTCTTTCGCATGCTAGATTAGATACAGAAACTGCAATAATAGTGAATAAAATCAAAGAAATAAAAAAAGATAATAACTTACTCGAAATAAAGATTGCATCATTGAATAATTTAGATGCGTATAATGACTTAATAGATGAACAAATTCGAGATGTTTTAGGGTATGGTATTATGAACGAATATGTAATATTTTTTGATAATTAGTAAATTCTTGAATTTTTAATATTTTGCCTTTAATTATTAAGGCAATGAGTCCTAATATTTCAAAATCGCTCAAAAGAAAAAATTTCTCTTCTCAAGAGAGTCCAAAAAAACCAAATTGGATAAAGATCAAAGTAGAATCGGAGAATGCTTTAAATTTAAGAAAAAAATTAAAAGCAAATAGAGTTATAACCGTTTGCGAGGAGGCTATGTGTCCAAATTTATCCGATTGTTGGTCAAAAAACCATGCAACTTTTATGATATTAGGTGATATCTGTACTAGATCTTGTAGTTTTTGCAATATTGGTACTGGAAAACCAACTTCTCTTGATAGTTTTGAGCCCTATAGAATTGCAAATTCAGTTCAGGAATTGAAGCTAAACCATGTAGTAATTACTTCAGTAGATAGAGATGATCTTTATGATGGTGGGGCAACACAATTTGTAAAAACAATCAGTCAAATAAAGAAAAGGTCGCCTAAAACTTCAATTGAGATATTAACACCTGATTTTAAAAATAAACAAAATGCAATTTATATGCTATCAGAATGCAATATTGATGTCTTCAATCATAATTTGGAGACTGTTAAACGTCTTTATAAAGATATAAGACCTGGGGCTAACTATAAACATTCATTAGATCTTCTAAAAAAAATAAAAGAATTAAAACCCGCTGTATTTACAAAATCAGGAATAATGATTGGATTAGGTGAAACATACGATGAAATATTAGAATTAATGGAAGATTTGATTAAATATCAAGTTGATTTTTTAACTATTGGGCAATACATGAGGCCGACTAAATTTCATCATCCGGTAATCGAATACCATCACCCAGAATATTTTACTAAATTATATGAAGAGGCAATTAAAATAGGCTTTAAAATTGTTTCGTCTTCACCATTCACAAGATCCTCATTTCATGCAGAGAAAGATTTTATAAGATTAAAAGAACTCAATGCCCAAACAAGTTGAGACAAAAATTGTTCCATTCTCAAGTGAACAGATGTTTAATCTTGTTGCGGATATAGATTCCTATAAAGAATTTTTACCTTGGTGCAATGATTCTAAAATAATTACAACAGATCAAAAAGAAGGTCATAGTATATTAATTGCAGATCTTGAAATCGGATATGATCAATTTGTATACACATATAGAAGTGAAGTTTTAGTTACGAATGATAAGAGTGAAATTAATGTTAGGGATCTTGATGGTCCATTCAAATATTTAAAAAATCAATGGAAATTTAAGTCTATAAATGAACACAGCTGTCAAATTGAGTTTTATATTGACTTTGAGTTGAATATCAAAGTTTTTGATATATTGATGAAAAAGTTTTTTGATCTTGCATTTCAAAAAATGGTTGAAGCATTTACAAATAGGGCAAAAGAGATTTATTAAATATCTCTTAATTCAGAACAAATAGTTTTGAGAACAAATTCAGTACTTTTTAACTGTATTTTTTTTCTGTTTTTTTCATTAAATTTTTTTTTAATTGTTTTAAATTTATATTTATTATTAATTCTTTTCCCAAAACCAAAATATACACATCCAACTGGAGTTTCTTTACTGCCACCACTAGGGCCAGCCACTCCAGTCACAGACACCAATAAATTACTCTTACATTTTTTACTAAGTCCCTTAACCATTTCTAGAGCTGTTTTATGGCTTACAGCACCATAATTATTTATTGTCTTATTTGAAACTTTAAGTAATTGAATTTTCATCTTATTTGAATATGTTATTAATGAGCCCTCAAAGAAATTAGAAGATCCGTCGATGCTTGTTAAATAACTACTAATCATTCCACCCGTACAAGATTCTGCACAGCTAATAGTAAAATTCTTCTTCTTACGTATATTTTTTATGTATTTTAAATATTTATTCATCATATTGAAAAAATAATTCTGAATAATAAGACAAATATTAATGAATATATACCAGCAATGATGTCATCAAGGATAACTCCAAACTCGCCTTTAATTTTTTCTGCTTTATTAACAGGATATATCTTAAATATATCAAATAATCTGAATGTTGAAAATGCAACAATTAATTCAAATATGTTGAGTTCGTAAATAAAGAGTAATGGAATTGATTGTCCAATAAATTCATCAATAATTACCTCAGAAGGGTCTTTTGAATCTGTCTGAGAAAGATATATTTTTGTGATTTTAAATATTGTTATAAAAATTAATGCAAAGAGAAGATAAAAGTATAGAATATTTAAGAAGGAATTAAATATATACCATATCAATATGGCAAATAAAGATCCAATTGTTCCGGGTGCAAACCTAATAAAGCCTAGTCCAAATACACTGACATAACACTTAATAAAAAATTTCATATTTTTAAAATAGTGATAGTTGTCCAACACGCTATAGCTTTTGATTTCCCTATGGGTCCAATGTTATCAGAAGTCTTTGCTTTGACGCTCACAGCACTAATTTTGCAATTAAGCATTTTAGAAATATTTTTTTTAATATAATTTTTGTATTTTTCTAATCTGATTTTTTGACAGATAATTGTACAATCTATTTTATTAATGACATAATTACCCAAATTAAATTTATCATAAACTTCTTCAAGTAAAATCTGTGAGTTAATATTTTTATACTTTTCAAGGGGAGGAAAGTATTTCCCAATATCACCTTTACTCAATGACCCTAAAATAGCATCGATTATTGAATGAATAACAACATCACCATCAGAGTGTCCAACAGACATATAATTACATTTAATTTTTAAACCACCTAAACTAAGAAATTTCCCACTTTTGATTTTGTGAATATCAAATCCATTACTTGCAACTATTTTTTTAAAAAGCAATTTTTTAAATAGTTCAATATCATTTCTAGTTGTAATTTTTATATTTTCCTTAGA
>CACCND010000017.1 GCA_902547315.1 uncultured Pelagibacteraceae bacterium
GATAGCAATAATGAATACTTGAATAAATATTTAGACGAAAAACAAATTAATATAAATACTATTCAAGATTTCTCTGGAGAGTCTTTCTCAGATGAAATTATCGATATTATATTTAAACTTAAAATTGACGAAGTTAGCAAACCAATAAACTACGAAGATATTGGTCAATATGTTTTTAAAGTTTTAGATATTAAAAATGAAGAAATAATTAAATTTGAGGAAGTTTACAATCAGATAGTTGAATATTTGTCATTTGAAGATGCATATGATGAATATGATTTGTCCTTAAATGAAATTGATGAGATGCTTATAAATGACTATGATTTAAGCGAAATAGCAAATAGTTTTACGAATATTAAAGTAACCGAAAATGTAGATATAAATGAATTAGTTCTTTTGATTAATGATAGTGAAACAGTTTTAAGCTCAGAATCACCGATAGGATATACCTCAGAACTTATAATAAAAGATAAAGCAGCATATATTTTTAAAATTACAAATAAATTAAACTCATACGTACCAGACTTCAATGATATAGAAGATCAAATTAAAGATGATTATATTCAAAGCAAACAACTGGAAAAAGTTAAATCATTATCTGAAAAACTTTTATTAGATTTACAATTTAAGGGGGTTGATTACTTTAGAAATTATGTCAATTCGAAAAATTTTACCATAAAAAGCAAAAATGATATTTCAAGAATAAGTAATGATTATTCAAAAGAAACAATGGAGGAAATATTTTTACATTCAATTGGTACTAACTTCATTCTTTCAAATAAAAATAATGAAATAGGTATCGGAATTATAACAAATATTAAGTCACCAACAGAAACAATCTCAGATACATTTTATAAAAAAATTAAAGACAATGTCATAGATAATTATAATTCTTCACTTGAGTCTGTTTTTGGAAAAGAGATAATAGATAGTACTACATACGAAGTATATCTTCAGAATATTGATAAACTTATTATGTAATGGCAATTTCTCACTCAAAAAATCAATTTAATCAACTAAAGCGAAAAAAAAATAACTTTATTTTTTTTGAACAAATTAAAAACCTAAATTTTGATCCTATACAAGGTTTTATTAATCTAGTTGATGACCAAAAATATAGTTTTCTATATGAGTCAGTTGAAAAAGAAAAAGGACGATACTCAATTTGTGGCTACGACCCTATTACAAAAATTACATTAAAAAAAAATAGATTATTTTTCGAAATAACCAATAAAAAAAAAGAAATTAAGTATTCGAATAATCCACTTCCTAAAGTTGATCAAATTATCAAAAAAATAAAATTTGATAAAATTAATAAATTACCACAAATGGCTGGATCTTACTTTGGCTTCATTTCTTATGAAAACATACATAATATAGAAAATATAAATCAGAATAAAAAGAAAAATAAACTTAATACGCCTGATATAGTTTTATTTATACCTCGATATTTAATAATTTTCGATAACCTTACGAAAACACTTTATATACTAAAGCATTTTATAAGTACTGATAGAAGTAAAAAAAATGAGTATGAGAATACTATTAATGAATTTAATGATATAAGAAACAAACTGAGAGCAACTAGTAAAAAAAACAATTACAATTTAAAGAAAAAAAAGAGAATAGCTATCAAATCAAACATAAAAAAAGAAAAATTTTTACAAAATATAAAAAGAGCAAAAAAATACATCAAAAATGGAGATATTTTTCAAGTTGTCCCTAGCCAAAGATTCGAAATCAACTTCAAAAATAAAAGTAGTTCGCTTTATGAAGTACTTAGAATTACAAACCCGTCACCATATATGTATTATTTTAAATTACCAAATTTTCAGATAGTTGGGTCCAGTCCTGAAATACTTGTAAGATTAAAATCTAATGATATTACTATACGTCCAATCGCAGGTACTAGGCCACGCGGAAAAGATAAAAGACAAGACAAATTAAATGAGATAGATTTACTATCAGATAAAAAAGAACTTGCCGAACATTTAATGTTATTAGATTTAGGTAGAAATGATATTGGAAAAGTAGCCAGAAAATCAAGTATTAGGGTAACTTCTCAATTTGTAATTGAGAAATACTCTCATGTGATGCATATTGTTTCAAATGTTACTGGTAAGTTGAAAAAAAATACAACACCTATATCAGCATTAATGGCTGGATTTCCAGCAGGTACTGTATCAGGAGCTCCTAAAATAAGAGCTATGCAAATAATTAATGAATTAGAAAATGAAGCTAGAGGGATATATGCTGGAGGAATCGGCTATATATCCCCCCATGGCGACATGGACACATGTATAGTTCTAAGAACAGGAATTATTAGTAAAAATAAGCTTTACGTTCAAGCAGGTGGCGGTGTCGTTTATGACAGCGACCCAGAATTAGAGTACTTTGAAACTGTAAATAAAGCTAAGGCAGTTCTAAATGCAGCTGCCGTAGTGCTAGGAAATCAATAATGATACTTTTAATTGATAATTATGACAGTTTTACCTATAACCTCGTCCACTACGTTGAAGAGTATGGATATAATATTAAAGTGTATAGAAACGACAAAATTTCAATTAAACAAATTAAAAAATTAAATCCAAAAAAAATAATCATATCACCTGGACCTTGTACTCCAACAGAGGCAGGTATTTGTATCGATCTAATTAGAGAGTTTTATGAATATATTCCCATATTAGGAGTTTGCCTCGGCCACCAATCAATTGCTCAAGCTTTTGGGTCTAAAATAGTAAAAGCAAATAAAATTATGCACGGAAAAACGTCTTTTGTTACTAATAAAGGGTCAAAAATTTTTAAAGGATTACCTAAAAGTTTCGTAGCGACTAGATATCATAGTTTAGTGATTAAAAATGGGTCATTATCTAATGAATTTAGAATTATATCGGAAACTTTTGACGAAAAAAAATATGTTATAATGGGTATTGAACATAAAAAATATGATTGTTTTGGTGTTCAGTTTCATCCAGAAAGTATTGCGACAAAACCACATGGTAAGAAAATTATAAAAAACTTTTTAAAAATATGAGTGCAGACTTTAAAAAATATATTAATCAAGCATTTAATGAAAAACTTGATGCAAATTCTTCAAAACAAGCTTTTGAATTAATCATGAATGGCGATGTTCATGATATTCTTATTAGTTCTTTTCTTTCTTTGCTTCAAAAATCTGGGGTAAAGTCACATCATGTAATTGGCGCTCTAAATGCTATGAAATCTAAAATGATATCAATAAATGCTCCTTATGAGACAATGGATACTTGTGGCACCGGGGGAGATGGTAAAAATAGTTTAAACATTTCAACTGCAACTGCATTTGTTTTAGCTGCAAAGGGAATTCCAATCGCAAAGCATGGTAACAGAGCTCTTACTTCAATGTGCGGATCAGCAGACGTACTTAAATCCCTAGAAATCAATATTGACATGGAAATAGCAAAACTTGAGGATTGTTTAAACCATGTAGGAATATGTTTCATGTTTGCGCCCAATCATCACCCAGCAATGAAGAATGTAAGTCTTGTAAGGCAAAAACTTGGGATACGAACAATATTTAATATGCTTGGACCATTATTAAATCCTGCGTGTGTACAAAATCAGATAATCGGAGTTTATTCGAATGAAGTTTTTGATATATTTAAAGAAATATTTGAAAATAGAGAAAAAAGTAATGTCTGCTTGATATCAGGCTTTGATGGCAATGATGAGGTTTCTTTAGATGGTAAAAATTTAATTTTTACAAATAAGAGTGGAATTATAGAATTTGACCCAAAGAATATTGATTTACCGAGGTCTATTCATAGTGAATTATCAGGCGGTGATGCAATATTTAATGCAAATAGAATTTTAGAAATATTTAACGGCAAAAAAGATTCTTTCTCAATTTCAGTTGCTATAAACTCAGCTTTCGGAATACTTCTTAATGAAAAGATTGAAATAAATATTAAAAATATAAAAAAAGCTTATGATGAGTCATGTGAAATTATTTCTAGCGGAGAGCCATTAAAAATAATCAATAATTTAAGTAAATTTACGAATAAATAATGTCATTACTTAAAGAAATATATGACTATAAATTACAATTTGTTTCAAATCAGAAGAAATTAAAATCTTTAGATGAAATTAAAAGTAATATAAAGAATGACGACGTTAATAAGTTTTGTTTTTCAAAAAAACTTAAAAATGAAGATAATAGAGTTTCAATAATTGGAGAAATAAAAAAAGCCAGTCCTTCTTCTGGTAAATTTTTAGATATTGAAACTGATATTGTTAAAATTGCAAATACCTATGAAAAAAATAATGTTTCTTGTATATCAATACTTACCGATGAAAAATATTTCAAAGGTCACAATGATGACCTAGTGAGCATAAAGAAGAACTCAACTCTACCAATATTAAGAAAAGATTTTATAATTGATGAATATCAAATTTATGAAAGTAAAGCAATTGGAGCAGACTGTATATTAATTATATTGTCTATGATAAACTATAAAGATGCTGACAAATTTATAAATATCGCATATGAGTTAGGCATGGACTCAATCATAGAAGTTCATAATCAAAAAGAATTAGAAATCGCTGAAAACCTAAATTCTAATTTAATAGGAATTAATAATAGAGATTTAAATAACTTTGTTACAGATATTGAGATAACAATAAATATTGCAAATATGATTAAATCTAACCAAAAAATACTAATATCGGAAAGTGGCATTCATAGCAAAAAGGACATTGAGTACATAAAAAATAAAACTGGTATTAATAACTTCTTAATTGGCGAATTACTGATGCGATCAAACAATGTGGCCGATAGTATAAGTAAATTGCTCAATTAAAACTTCATTAATTTTCTTTTAATCATTGAATCACTTGTATTTTTTTTTGTTGAAAGTTGATGAGAACATTGATAGAACATAGTAAAACAAAACGAATCAATGCTCACAAGAAAACAAAAAGAACTACTTAATTATATTCAAAATTTCCAAAGTAAAAATGGTGTTACACCATCCTATGAAGAAATGAAGTCCGCATTAAACCTTAAGTCAAAATCTGGAATTCACAGGCTTGTAATCGCACTTGAAGAAAGAGGATTTGTTAAAAGGTTAGCTCATAAGGCCAGAGCATTAGAAATAATTAAGGATGGCATTTCAAATATAAAATTGTCAGATAAAGTTAAGAAAAATATTGTTGTTGGAGATTTTAGTGTCAATACAGATGACGAAATTAAGCAAAAGTTAAGTACACTACCACTATTAGGAAAAATTGCTGCTGGTACACCAATTGAAGCAATTCAGGATAATGATACTTCAGTTGACGTTCCAAAAGAGATGATGCCAATTGGTGAAAGTTATGCTTTAACTGTTGAAGGTGATTCAATGATAAACGAAGGTATACACGATGGTGATACCGTACTAATCAAAAAAACTAACATTGCAGACAATGGTGATATAGTCGTTGCTTTAATTGATGATCATGAGGCAACTTTAAAAAGAATTAGAAAAAAAGGACAAAGTATCGCGCTTGAAAGTGCTAATCCGATCTATGAAACAAAAATCATATCATCTCATAGAGTTAAAATTCAAGGAAAGTTAATTGGTCTCCTTAGAAAATATTAAGTTATTTTTAACTTTTATATTTTTTTAAATAGGTTATTTAATATTTTAATGAAGCTAGGAAAATCAAAAAATAAAAGCAAAGCAGCTAAATTAATCATTGATAACAAAACATATAATTTACCTATATACAATTCTACCGAAGGTGAATCTGTAATTGATATATCAAAATTACATTCACAGGCGAATATATTTACCTATGATCCAGGTTTTACGTCTACTGCCTCATGTGAGTCAAAAATTACTTTCATAGACGGTGAAAAAGGAATTTTAAGATATCGAGGATATGATATTGAGGATTTAGCAAATAAAAGTGACTTTATTGAAGTGGTAAATTTACTTATATATGGAGACTTGCCAAATAAAAAACAATTAAAAAAATATAAGAATTTAATTTCAAGACATACACTTTTACATGAGCAAATAATCAATTTTTTTCAAGGTTTCAGAAGGGATGCCCATCCAATGGCTATGATGGTAGGTGTCATGGGTGCATTATCATCATTTTATCAAGACAGTCTTGACATTAATGATGCTCACCAAAGACAAGAGGCTACCAGAAGGATTGTTGCAAAATCTGCAACTATCGGGGCAATGTCCTATAAATATTCGATTGGGCAAAGTTTTGTCTCACCAAAAAATAGTCTTTCTTTTTCGGAGAATTTTTTACATATGTGTTTTAGCAATAGCGCAGAAAATTATAAAATTTCTCCATTACTAGCTAAAGCAATGGATACAATATTTATATTACACGCTGATCACGAGCAAAATGCATCAACTTCCACAGTGCGATTAGCTGGCTCTTCTGGGGCAAATCCATTTGCTTGTATTGCGGCAGGTGTCTCTTCTTTATGGGGACCCGCTCATGGTGGTGCAAATCAAGCAGCATTAGAAATGCTTGAAGAAATTGGGTCGTCTAAAAATATACATAAATTTATAAAAAAAGCTAAAAATAAAAATGATCCATTTAAATTAATGGGTTTTGGCCATCGTGTTTATAAAAATTATGATCCAAGAGCAAAGATATTAAAATCGATATGTCAAAAAGTATTGAAGCATGTAGGCATTAAAAATGATCCAATATTAAAACTGGCAATGGATTTAGAGAGCATTGCACTCAAAGATAAATATTTCATCGAAAAAAAATTATATCCAAATGTTGACTTTTACTCAGGCATTATTCTTAGGGCAATTGGATTTCCTCCTGAAATGTTTACTGTTATCTTTGCTATTGCTAGAACTGCAGGTTGGACTGCGCAATGGACAGAAATGACTGAAGATCCTATTCAAAAAATAGGAAGACCAAGACAACTTTATACAGGCAAAAAGTCACTTATATACGGTAAAAATAGATCTAAAAAAAATACAAGATAATTTTAATTATTTACGCTGTAAATTTTTATGGAATATTCATTTGCTAAGTTTAAAAATTTAACTTTGTCTTTTACCAATGTATATTTCGGATTGACTGCGATACCACTTAAATTTGCTTTTCGAACTAATGATAGTGTCCTAATCCCAATAACTGGTAAATCAATGAGTTTACTTTGATTCTTTTTTGGTATTTTAGTTAATACTCCAGCTTTATTTGATAATTGATTAAGATTTTTTCTTATATGATGTACTCTTTTTAGTAGATTATCTGTACCTTCCGCAGCTTCAATTGCAATGATATATCCATTCACACAAACAATAGATTGGGCATTGTCATATTTAGATAAATCATTCAAAATATTACATGATTTAATTATATCAGTTTTGTCATTTCGAATTTGTATTTTACTCAAATCCACTTTATTGAAATAAAAATCTTTCATTAAATATTTTGGTTTAATAATTTTAAAGCCTTTTGATTTGAAAATTTTTATAACTGAAGATAAAACTGCCCCATCTCCCTTT
>CACCND010000018.1 GCA_902547315.1 uncultured Pelagibacteraceae bacterium
GATCTAATTTTGGTGCTACAGCATGAACTGATTTAATTTTAATAGACTGCAATAAACTTGTAATTATGAGGTCATCAGTGTTAGGTCTGGCTCCATCGTGAACCATTACGTATTCATAATTATCATGATTTATTGCTTTAAAAGCTTTAGAAAGGCTTTCAAAGCGTGAATTTCCTCCAATAATAAGTTCATTTTTTGTATAATTTTTTAGTAAAGATTTTTCTTTTTTAGATATTTTTTTTGGTATGGTAATGTATAAAGATTTTTTATTAATGAATTTTGTTATTTTTTTTAATGTAAAAACAATTATGGGTGTACCATATATTTTATAAAATAGCTTTGAAGATGAATGATGAAATCTATTACCTTTACCAGAAGCTAAAACTATACATGCTGTTTTCATAATTTATATGATTTCGTATTCAATTTTAGATTAATATCAAATTTTCAATGAACAATAAACTTAATAACTTTAATTTTTTAAACTTTAGAAATGTATCCCTTTTTCTGGGCTCAATAATTTTTTTACTTATATCTTTTTTAATTATTCTATCCCAACGTAACAATTCAATAGATTTTGTTAGCTATTCAAATACATACATTATTTTAGCTTCTATACTGATATTTATTTTGTTTTTATCTTTGAGTAATCTTGTTGTGCCAATAATTTTGCGTGTAAGAAGAAAGAAAATAAGCACTTTAAATAGTAAATTTACCTTATATTTTATTATGATAGCGCTGACCCCAGCATTTATATTAGGTATCCTAGGTACAATCTTAATCAATATGGGTATTAATGATTGGTTTAATTCAAAAATAAATAATGTCATAAATAATTCAGTCTATGTGGCTGAGAGTTACTTAGAAGAGCATAAAGAAACAATTAAAGGTGATGTTTATGCAATGTCTAATGATTTAAATGACTCAAGAAATGTATTTATTAATAATTTAAGCAAGTTTACTCTAGGATTAAAAACCCAGGCTTTAGTGAGATCATTACCCGAAGCATATATTTTAGATGATACGGGCAAAGTAATAATAAATGCATTTGATAGCAAACTTGTCAACAACCCTCCCAAAATTGCATTTCAAAAGGCTGACATTGGAGAAATGACAATTATGTCATCTACTCAAGTTAATAAGGTTTATGCCCTTGTAAAACTAAATAATTATGTTGGATTATATTTATTTGCTGGAAGATCTATGGATGCAAATGTAATTAGTGCAGTAAATGATACAAGGTCCGCAAAAAATGAATATATATTTTTGGAAGAAAGTCGGAATCAAATCAGCTTAGTCTTTATATTAATTTATTTTATTATAACCTTAGCACTTATACTTTTTTCTACAATTATAGGCTTAAAGTTGGCAAAAAAAATAGTTAAACCCATATCAAGTATAATCACTGCATCAAATAATATAAGTAATGGAAGCTACGATAATATGATCGAAAAAAATAACGATTATATTGAATTAAATCGGCTCGCTGAGTCATTTAATAAAATGAGTAACGATCTTAAAAAGCAACGTAACCAGATAATAATTGCAAAAAAACATGAAACTTGGTCGGATATTGCACGTAGAATTGCCCATGAAATTAAAAATCCATTAACTCCTATTCAGTTATCATCTGAAAGATTAGAAAAGAAGCTTGAAAATTTAGATAAAAATAACGAAGTATTTGATTGCATCAAAACAATAAGACGTCAAGTAAATGAGATTGGTCTATTAGTTGATGAATTTTCAAATTTTGCAAGATTACCAAATCCAAATTTTAATCCATGCGATATAATTAAGATTGTTGATGAATGTATTTTTGATTATCAAGCAAATTATAACAATATAAATTTTATTAAAGATTATGAATTTACAAATTTTGAACTGAATATTGATAAATCTCAGATGATAAGAGTATTCCAGAATCTATTAAAAAACTCAATTGAGTCAATTGAAGAAAATAAAGTTTCACAAGGTGAAATTATTTGTAGGATTAACAAGGATCATAACGTTTTAAAAATATCTATTTTAGATAATGGTACAGGAATAAAATTTGTCACTGATGAATTAATAAAACCCTATTTTACAACAAAGAAAAGATTTGGGGGATCCGGTTTAGGATTAGCTATAGTTGAAAAAATATTATTTGATCATAATGCGGAGTTTATAATTGAAAATAGGTCTGATGGTGTCAAAGGAGCAATCACATCTATCAAATTTGAATAAAATAATGAAAAATATTTTAATTATTGAAGATGAAATAGATATTGCGAATAATATTAAGGCAATATTAAGCGACGAAAACTTCAATGGGTTTACAGTCCTTAATTCCTCAGAAGCCTTCGATATTATGTCAAAAGTTAACTTCAACCTTATTATTCTTGATGTTTGGTTAGAGAACTCAGAATTAGATGGACTAAAAATTCTAAAAAAAATTAGAGAAGAGAGCAATATTCCTGTTATCATCATATCAGGCCACGGAAATATAGATATGGCGGTGAAAGCAATAAAAGATGGTGCAAACGAATTTATCGAAAAGCCATTTAATACAGAAAGGCTTCTTATTTCAGTAAAAAGATCTATTGAATTGCACGAAGTCAAGGTTGAAAATGACTTGCTCAAGCAAAACAAAATATTTGATTATAAGTTTATCGGAAACTCATCTTCTATACAGAAAATACGACAGGTAATTGGTAAAATTGCCCCAACTTCAAGTAGAATTGTAATTTATGGTGACTCTGGTACCGGCAAAGATGTAATCGCAAAAGAAATACATTTAAATTCAAAATTTAAAGAAGGTCCTTTTGTTGCAATTAATGCAGCACTAATGGAACCTGCAAATATTGAAAATGAGTTATTTGGTGCTATAGAAAATAATAAAATTGGATACTTAGAAATGGCAAGTCATGGAACAATATTTTTGGATGAAGTTGGAGAAATGCCATTGCAAACGCAAGCTAAAATATTACGTGTCCTAACAGATAAAAATTTTTCAAAGTTTGGCTCTAAAGATAAAATTAATCTTAAGTGTAGAATTATATGTTCATCAACAAAAAATTTAGAAAAACTTGTCCAAGAGGGTTCATTTAGAAAGGATCTCTTTCATAGATTAAACGTTGTTTCCATTAAATTGCCAAATCTTATTGATAGATTAGATGATATGGATGATTTGATAGATTATTTTTCATCAATTTTTTCATCTCAAAATAATTTAAATAAAATAGATTTAAAACCCTTAATTAAATCTAAATATATTAATTATGAGTGGCCAGGTAATATAAGAGAGTTAAGGAATCTAATTGAAAGATATATCATACTCGGTGATAAGTTCGATGAATCGCAATCTGATAATGATATAAATGAACTATCAAATAAGAATGTAATTTCTTTACCTTTAAAAAATGCAAGAAAGGTATTTGAAAAAAACTATCTTCAATCTCAAATAAGTAGATTTGATGGAAATATTTCAAAAACAGCTGCATTCATTGGAATGGAAAGGTCAGCTTTACATAGAAAATTAAAACAGCTTGGTATTACAGAAGAGGACAAATAATGAACGTAATAATTTGTGGGGCTGGTAAGGTAGGAACCAGTATAGCAATGCATTTAGTTGCACAATCTAATAACGTAACAGTCATAGATCAGTCCGTTCATCTTATTGATGATATTAGAGAAAAAATTGATTTAAATACCGTTATAGGTTCCGCCTCAAATCCTTCTGTGCTGAAAAAAGCAGGAGCAGAAGATGCAGATATGATAATAGCTGTTACATTGCAAGATGAGATTAATATGGTTGCCTGCCAAATGGCGCATACGTTTTTTAAGATACCAAGAAAGATTGCTAGACTGAGATCTGAGGATTTTTTAAATCCAATTTGGAGAGACTTGTATAATGCAGATAATATGCCTATAGATTTAATTATAAGTCCTGAATTAGAGGTTGCAAAATCCATTGAGAGACAGCTAAAAGCTCCAGGAGCCTATGATGTAGTTCCATTTGTAAACGATGAAATTGAATTGATTACATTGCCAATTAATGAAAATTGCCCTTTGATTGATACAAATTTATTAAATATTCATGAACTATTTCAAGAAAATTTAAATAAAGAGAGGGACTTGAGAGCATCTATAATTGGAATAAATCGTGGTGAAAATTTATTTATTCCAAAAAAACAAGATACTCTGCAAATAGGAGATTTAATATATATTCTTGTTGATAAAAACCATGTGAAAAGAACAATGAATGCATTTGGATTAAATGAGAAGCCTATTGTGAAAATAATTATTATAGGCGGAGGAAATATTGGCTTCAATTTAGCAAAGGATATAGAAATTAATCATACTGATATTTCAGTTTGTATAATTGAAAATGATAAAGAAAGAGCAAAAATTATTGCAGATCAATTAAATAATACTTTAGTACTAAATGGTGATGGTCTTGATCAGGGGATACTAGATGAAGCTAATATTAAAGAATCTGATATGATGTTAGCTCTTACTAATGATGATGAAACAAATATAATTATTTCTGCTGTAGCAAGAAAAAATAATTGTGAATCATTAATATTGGTCAATAATTCAGAGTATAATAAATTGAAGGATGTTTTAGGTATTAGCAAAGTAATTGATCCAAGAAAAATTACTGTCTCAAAAATACTAAAGCATATACATCGAGGTAGGATTGAGTCAGTATATTCTATTGGAAATAATCAAGCTGAAATTATACATGCACAAGTTTTAAAATCATCAAATTTATTAAATAAAAGTCTTGAGGAAGCAGAAATACCTCAGGGCATGAGAGTCGGATTAATAAAGAAAAAAGATAAAATAGTAATACCTGATAAGTCAACAATAGTCGAAGAGGGTGATAGTGTTTTATTTCTTTGCTTAACAAATGTATTAAAAAAAGCTGAGGATTTATTTAAAATAAGGAATGAATTTTAGTGTCAAGAGTATCGTATATTAATGGAAAATACTGTGATCATGTTGATGCAAGTGTTCATATTGAAGACCGTGGATATCAGTTTGCAGATGGTGTTTATGAAGTATTTGGAATTTTAAATAAAAAAATTGTAGATTACGAAAGTCATTTAAATCGACTCTTTGTGTCTCTAAAGCAAGTAAAAATGCAGTCTCCAATTAATAAAAAGGCATACTTATTTCATATTAAAAGGCTAATATCAATTAATCTTATAAATGACGGATTGATTTATTTACAAATAACAAGGGGTGTAGCCGAACGAGACTTTAAATTTCCCGTAGACATTAAACCATCATTGGTAATTATTGCCAAAAGTTTTCAAAAAAATCAGTACGAAGCCAACTTTAGTAAAGGAATAAAAATAAAAACTACAAAAGATTTAAGGTGGAAACGAGTAGATATAAAAACTATAAATCTTTTAGCACCAGTTCTAGCAAAACAACATGCGTTTGAACAAAATTTTGACGAAGCTTGGCTTATTGATGATGAAGGATTTGTAACTGAAGGAAGTTCAAGTACAGCATGGATTTTGAAAAAAAATGTTTTATATACTACACCATTATCTAATTCTATACTTAATGGGATTACAAGACAGTCATTAATAAATGGACTAAAAAAAAATAAACTTAAATTAATTGAAAAAAAATTTAATATTAAAGATATTAAAAATTCTGATGAGGCATTTATAACAAGTGCTACGCAGTATGTTATGCCTGTTATTCAAGTAAATAATTTTAAAATAGGAAATGGTAGAAAAGGTAAGTACGCTGAAACATTCAAAAAAGTTTACATGGAGGCAATAAAATTATCTTAAAGAAAAATAAAACAAAAAGTTATATCGTGCACCCAAAAATAGGAAGAGAAATTAATAATAAAACTTCTGAAATGTATGAAGAAATTCAGAATCTTGTATTAAATTTAAATATAGAAATAATTTTAAAAGAAATAATAAGTATTAAGCAAAAAAATACATCAACTTTTTTAGGTAAAGGAAGCTTACTAAGATTAAAGGATAAAATAATAGAAAATAATATTAATTTATTAATTATTAATAACAACTTATCGCCTTCTCAACAGAGAAATTTAGAGAAGCTATTAAATGTAAAAGTTACAGATAGATCTGGTATCATTATAGAAATTTTTAGTAAAAGAGCGTCATCAAAAGAAAGCAGATTGCAAGTAGAATTGGCGGAATTAATTTACAGAAAATCAAGACTAGTTAGAGCCTGGACCCACCTTGAAAGACAAAGAGGTGGAACGACTTTTATTGGTGGGCCTGGTGAGCTACAAATTGAATTAGATAAAAGATTAATTCAGTCTAAGATTATAAAAATCAAAAAAAGACTATCTAAGGTAAGAGCTCGAAGACAGATTCAAAGAAAATCAAGATTAAATAGCAACTTTAAAACATTCGCCCTTGTTGGCTATACAAATGCAGGGAAGACAAAATTATTTAATAAATTAACAAAGAAACAGCAGTCAAGCCAGAATAAATTATTTGAAACTTTAGACACAAAAATAAGTAGGTTTTATCTTGATAGTCATCAAGTAGGCATAATTGATACAGTTGGCTTTATAAATAACATTCCTACCCAGTT
>CACCND010000019.1 GCA_902547315.1 uncultured Pelagibacteraceae bacterium
TGCCTTTAATGTTGCGTGAAACCCATACTTTGCAGGCTGTTCACAATAGTCTTTAAGTTCATCAAAGAATGTAAAACCTCTACTAATAAAATATTTTTGACGTCTTGTTAGTGATATTTTTTTCTTTTTATTGATATCTCTACCTAAAAGGTTTTTTCCGAAGTTTTCTAAACTCGAGTTTTTTTTAGGCAAAAAGTAAATTGCCACTCTTTTGTAATTAGTCATAATACTTTAACAATAATCTAATAAATTAGTAATATCTTGTTAAATAAATATGAATGAATTTGTAATAAAAAATGCCCATATTGTTTGTCCGGACGAATCTTTTATGGGCCATGTTTACATTGCAAACGGTATAATAAAGGATTTAAGTAAAGGAAATTATACAGGAAATTCTGCTTTCGATTTAAACAAGGATTTCTTAATTCCTGGTTTAATCGAACTTCATACAGATAATATCGAAAGACATTTAACACCCAGGCCAAAAGTAGAATGGCCAATTATAAACGCATTGCTAGCTCATGATAGAGAATTGTCTTCCGTCGGTATAACCACGGTATTTGATGCACTTAGAGTTGGATCGATACCAAAAGGGAACCTTCAAGGTGAATATAAAAAATATGCTAAAGCAACAGCTGACCAAATTTCAACTTTAAAAAAAAATAAACTTTTTAAAATTGACCATTATATTCACTTGCGTGCAGAAACCGCATCTGAAACGTTAGCAAATGAACTTGATGAGTTTGATGAATCAAGCAACGTTAAAATGATAAGCATTATGGACCATACACCGGGACAAAGACAATTTAGAAATACAGATAAATATAAGGAATATTTAGCGGGTAAATATCAACTATCTGATGAAGAAATGGAAAATCACTTCTCTAAATTAAAAGCACTGCAGTCAAAAAATAGTGAAATACATATAAAGAAAATATCTGAAGCACAAATGAGATTTCAATGTGTTCTTGCGAGTCATGATGACACTACTATAGAAGATGTATTAAGTTCAAAAAATCTAGGAGTTTCAATAGCAGAATTTCCAACCACAATCGAAGCAGCAAAAGAGTCGCAAAAAGAAGACATGAAAATTATCATGGGTTCGCCAAATTTAATGAGAGGTGGGTCACATTCTGGAAATATTTCAGCTCAAGAACTCATAGACGAAAATTGCCTTGATATTTTTAGCTCTGACTATATCCCGTCATCCCTACTTTCTTCAGCTGTCAAGTGGGGTTTAGAGTCCGGTAATATGCCAAAAGCAATTGCCTCAATTTCAAGAAACCCTGCAATAGCTACACAGCTTCTAGACCGAGGTAGTATACAGTGCGGCATGAAGGCGGACCTAGTTAGTTTCAGTATTTATAACAATTTACCAATAGTAAAAAAAGTATGGGTATCTGGACAAGCGATATAATTAATCGTAAAACCGAAGAATAAAATATGCAATTAAGAGTCCAATTAATTGCATAAAAATAAACATCAACACGTGCTGTGGATCTATACCGGTAAATGTGTTGGTGAATGATCTACTGATCGTGACAGCTGGATTGGCAAATGATGTTGAAGATGTGAACCAATAAGCCCCAGTTATATATAAAGCCACCGCTATTGCTGGATCTCTTTTAGCCTTTAATGTGAGCACAATTGTAATTAATAAGCCTATTGTTGCAACCACTTCAGAGACATGAATATTAATTCCTGTTCTTTCTTTAGTTGAAAATTCAATAAATAAATCGTCAAAAATATAATTTGCTAAAATGACTCCAGAAGTGCCACCCACTAGTTGAAAAATGATAAATAATATCATCGTTAGGTTATTAATATCTGATTTAAATCTAAAATAAAGTGTAACAACTGGATTAAAATGAGCTCCAGATAAAGGTCCAAATATTGATATTATCACGTAAAGCATGGCTCCTGTCGCTATTGCATTAGCAAGCAATACAACACCTTCATTTGTAGGAGATAGAGTTTCGGCCATTATCCCTGATCCTACTACCGAGAAAACAAGTAAGAGTGTACCCAGATATTCAGAAAGTATTTTTTGAGGCATTTTATTTTAGCAAGTTTTCTTTTATTAATTGATCAATATAATCAAATGTTGATCTAAAAAATTTTTTGTGATCGTCTTCGTTTAAATTCTGTTTAACAGGGTCTTCAATATTGAAATGAAATGTTTTTGGAGCACCTGGCCAGATCGGACATGTTTCTTTAGCGGCATTTCCACACACAGTAACGACATAATCCATAGAGGGAGAGTTGGGTTCACCAAATACGTTCCAACTTTTACTATAGAGTTTCTCTGTTGGTATTTTCATTTCATCTAATAAATCGAGTGTTTTAGGATTTATTATTCCTGAAGGTGTGCTTCCAGCGCTATAGCCTTTCAGACTTTCACTATATTTATAATTGGTAATTGCTTCAGCTATAATACTTCTGGCTGAATTTTGCGTACATAAATATAAGACATTTTTAATGCTCATATGCCCAGTGAATATCCAGCCGATCTAATTGTTCTAATTGGGTCGAATTCAAACCCTTCATTTAATGCTTTTCTTAATCTTCTGATATGAACATCAACTGTTCTGGGTTCGACATATGGACTTGTAGTCCACACATAATCCAATAATTGTTGTCTTGAAAATACTTTGCCTTGATTTTCCATTAAAAAACGCAATAAGTTAAATTCTGTAGGTCCAAGACTTATTTCTGTTTTATCCCTGGTAACACGATGCGTTGAAACATCTAATTGAATCCCCTTATACGTAAGAACTTCATTATAAAAAATAGGTCTTAATCGTTTAAGTACTGCTTTAATTCTCGCTACTAACTCATTGACTGAAAATGGTTTTGTTATGTAATCATCGATTTCAGTTTCAAATGCTCTTAATTTATCTTCTTCTTCACCTTTAGCTGTAAGCATTATTAAAGGAATATTTTTCGTAGATTTATCTTTACGAACACGCCTGCACAATTCTAATCCAGAAATATTTGGTAGCATCCAATCCACGATAATGAGATCGTATTTAACATTACCAAATATATTATCCAATGCACTATCGCCATCAAAACATACGTCTACGTCAAATCCACTAGCTGTTAAATTGTATTTTAATAATTCAACTATTGAGACTTCATCCTCAATTACAAGGATTTTAGGTTTCATTACACCTTTTCCCATTTAATTCTTTTTTCCGACTTGCGTTCTAAGGCTTCACCAGTTGTAATGAAGTGAATGTCTTCAGCGATATTTTGAACATAATCTCCTATTCTCTCTATGTTTTTAGCAATCGACAATAAGTGTGAACAGCCTGTAATTGTATCTGGGTCTTCTGCCATCGTCTTAAGAAGATCTCTGTAAATTGATAAATATAATTCATCAATATTTACATCTAAATCCCATGCAGTAATTGCTAGTTTATCCGATTTTTGAACGAAGGCATCCAAAACATTTTTTATCATACTTTGAACGTTCTCACCCATATTGACAATTTCTGAAACTGGTGTGTCGGGCATGTTTATTTTTACATTCGCAACTCTCTTTGCAATATTGGTAGCGTGATCACCCATTCTCTCGAGATCGTTTGCAATACTAAGTGCTGATAAAACAGTTCTTAAATCATTAGCAAGCGGTTGCCTCATTGCAATTACTTTATATGTTAAAGCATCAATTTCCTTTTCTAAGGCATCAATTTTATTGTCATCTCTAATAATTTCTTCTGCAAAAGCAGTGTCTTTATCGCCCAAAGCAACAAGAGAATTATGAAGTTGTGTTTCTACCAACCCTCCCATTTTAATTAATGAACTATTTATTAAATCTAATTGTTCATCATAAGATGAAACTATATGCTCACTCATTAGCCAAACCTTCCTGTTATATAATCTTGAGTTCTCTGATCTGATGGATTTGAAAAAATTGCTTCAGTCTTATCAACTTCAACTAATTTACCTAAATGAAAGAAACCTGTTCTTGATGAAACCCTGGCTGCCTGTTGCATCGAGTGTGTAACAATAATTATTGTATATTCTGTTTTAAGATCTCCCATTAATTCTTCAATTCTAGCCGTAGCAATTGGGTCTAAAGCTGAACAAGGCTCATCCATTAGAATAATATCTGGATTTACGGATATAGCTCTTGCAATACATAATCTTTGCTGCTGCCCTCCTGACAGGCTTGTTCCTGAGTCGCTTAATCTATCTTTAACCTCATCAAAGAGAGCTGCTTTTTTTAGACTGGTAACAACAATTTCTTCTAAATCAGATTTATGTTCTGCAATTCCATGTATTCTTGGGCCATAAGCAACATTTTCAAAAATAGATTTTGGAAAGGGGTTCGGCTTTTGAAAAACCATACCCACGCGTTCTCTTAGTTGTTCAACTTGCATGTCTGGTGCATAAATATCGTTGCCATCGATTTCTATTTTTCCTTGTACTTTGCATATATCAATAACGTCGTTCATTCTATTTAAGCATCTAATAAAGGTTGATTTGCCGCATCCTGATGGACCTATCAAAGCGGTGACTTGTTTTTCTTCCATGTACATGGACACGTCGAAGAGTGCTTGTTTCTCTCCATAATGAACATTTAAGTTGTCCGCTTTTATTTTTATACTTTTCATATTCTCTTTTACCATTTTGTTTCAAATTTTCTTCTAATTAATACTGCAGCTAGATTCATTAAAATTAAAAATCCAAGTAACATCATAATTGTAGCTGAAGTTTTTTCAACATAACCTCTTTCTGCGCTTTCTGACCATAAATAAACCTGAACTGGCAAAGAGGCAGAAGCGTCCAGCGGTGTTTGTGGAACATCTACAACAAATGCCACCATACCAATTAATAATAATGGCGCAGTTTCTCCAAGTGCTTGAGCAAGGCCTATAATCGTACCTGTTAATGCACCAGGCATTGCTACAGGAACTACATGATGCATTACTGCTTGCATTTTGGTTGCTCCGACTGCTAATGCACCTTCTCTTATTGATGGCGGCACTGCCCTTAATGAGGCTCTAGTTGCAATAATTATTGTTGGTAGGGTCATTAAAGATAAGACTATGCCTCCAACCAGAGGTGTTGACCTTGGCAATCCAAATGTATTTAAAATAATACCAAGCCCCAATAAGCCAAATACAATAGAAGGTACCGCTGCTAAATTATTAATATTAATTTCAATAAAATCGGTAACTCTATTTTTTGGTGCAAATTCCTCAAGATAAATAGCTGCAAAAATTCCAATAGGAAAAGACAAAATCAAAACTACCAAAATTGTGAATAATGAACCTACTATTGAACCTCCTACTCCTGCCAGTTCAGGTTCTCGGCTGTCACCCCTCATTAAAAATGGTAGATTGAATTCAAAGCTGACAAGTCCCCTATCTACAAGGTCATCAAAAAATAAAAGTTGAATATCTTTAATTCTTCTTTTGTCTTCATCTAAGTCCCTTGGGTAGTTTCCTTTATTAACCTGATCTACATCGTCGGAGGCAGTTAAATATATTGTTTCTGTTTCATTTATATTTGACTTATTCGATTTTA
>CACCND010000020.1 GCA_902547315.1 uncultured Pelagibacteraceae bacterium
ATCATGTATAAAATTTTGTCCTAAAGATTTTTTGGGATAGATTCTATCTATATTCAATTGTTGCCTCATTCATAATGTCACGAAAAAGTTTACTACTTCTAAGGTCCAACTGTTTTTGTATAACAATATTCTTTGCATTTTCGTAATCTAAGCTTGGATTATTCTCGATTAATTCGTTGATTTCGATATCACTTGCTGAGGTTAATCTATAATAAAGACCACCAATTAGTTTTTGCCAGGAATACTGATTCACTAGAAATTCTTTAAAGAGAGAATAACTCATTTTATTTGTCTTAAATACTTCAATTAACTCAGCTTTAGAAAAGTTCCTCCCTTTGAAGAAACGATCTTCATAATTTTGATATTCTTCATCAGAAAGAATTATCTTGTACTCTTGTATTTTTTCATATTTTAGTTTCTCGTTTATAAGCTCATCAATTACACTATTTGCTAGTATCTTATTATTTTCAGGCGTTATATTAATACCTTTTATAATCGCATTTAACTTCATTCTTTGAACAACGTCATGAGTAGTAATAATTTCATCATTTACTAATACAACAATTTTAAGATCTGAGTTTTCAGCATAGGAGTTATAGGAAATACTAATTAATAATACTAATTTAAGAAAATAAAGTGTTATGAATTTCATAATTTTAAAGTTGAGGGCCAAAAACTTTATTTTTACCGTAACTTCTGGTTGATCCAAATGGTTTTAATACTATTGTAAAACTATATCCATCACTTTCCTCTATATCTCTGTCTTTAGTAAGGTCTCTGTAATAGTTAAAATCTATGCCTAAACAATCATTTTCATAAAGTATGCCATATTGATATCCAATATTCTTATTAGTATCAATATTTTTTGATCCGGTAAATCTCAGAAAAAAATCGTTAGCGAATTTATATTCTCCTCCAATTGATATCTGCTCTTCAGAGTCAGAGTATTTTTTTGATGCATAATCATAATCGATCGCTAATTTGAAATCGTTTATAACACTGTAAGCGTTCATATTAATACTTTTAATATCTATGTCTTCACGATCAATTATGAACGAATTATTAAAGTAATTATTTTTGTTGATTGATACGTTAGAGGATACAAAATAATCAGAGATCTCGCTAAAATTACGCTTTTCTTTTTTATTAAACCTATAATTTTGGCCAATTGTAATCTTCATATTTGACTCGTCACCACTATCAACAAACCATTCAAGACCATAGTTAATTCTTGGTCCACTCTCCCATTCTTTGATAGAAGTAGCTCTGTTTAAAGAAAATAAATTGCTATTTGTTAAATCTTTGGGGTCAGTATAATTATTATACGGAGAAAGAATTGGTGTGATAGAAGGAGTCAGAGTTTGTATGCTATTTTTGGATACTTTAATTAATGGATAAGAAATTTTTGTACTTATTTGAGGGTAAATTCTTAAGTTACTGCTATTATTAGAGTCTTTATTATCTATTGCTATAGATACAAGTCTAAGATTAGCTTCATTATTAAATAATAATCCATTTTTTCTATTAACATAAAAATTTCGCCAGTCACCTTGAGAGGATATTAGTGAAGTTTTACTCTCTTCAAGATTTTTTGAAAATAATAATTCATTATTAATAGATAAACTTCCATCAAAAATATTATTTTCTATATCATTTAGATTATAAACTATTTTTGGATATATGTATTCCCACTGTTCTGAGTCCTGAATTGTAAGATGTTTAATGGCTGATGCCTCAAATAAGAATAGTGAATTATTTATATTTCTCTCAAACTCAATTCCTGTGTTCAATACCGTTAACCTATTAATTTTATTTTTTCTCAAATAAGTATCATTATTTGTTGATTTAAATTCTAAATCTAATCTTCCAAAAGGATTATTTATATTTGCATCTAAAAATAAATGATTACTAGTTCCAGATTTGTCATCATTATCATCAACACTTGCATTAATATCAAACAAACCTAGCTGACCTAATTGCCTATAATTAATTGAATAAAAATTATTAGCATTAGATTGTATTGTTGGTACAAAGGTCATGTCTTGATTACTTTTAATATTATAGAAAAAAGGTAACGAGAATGTATCGCCCAACTGTGAATCTGCTTGTATTGTAGGCATTAAGAAGCCAGTTCTTTTTTTTACAGAAGGATCAGGGTGTGAGAAATAGGGTAAATAAAATATTGGAATATTAAAGAGATGTAGTCTTGCATGATCATAATGCATAGTTTGCGTTTTTTCATCATGGTAAATTTTATTTGCTCTCATTTTCCATCCAGGACAGTTTTTAAGTAAGTAATTATTCTTTTTACACGGAGTGAATTCTGCGTTGGTCAATATACTTAGATTATTTTTTTTTAAAAACCCCGAACCAACTAGTCTTGCTTCATTTTTAAATCTAATTTTTACTTTCTTACCTGAAAGATTTTCAAGAGAAGTACCTCCTATAAGTTCATCAATAAAGAAAGTATTTTTTTCTTTATCATTTATAATTACATTTCCTCTTGCATCAAACTCTTGGGTATCTTTATAGTAAATAATTTCATCAGCTCTAAGAATTGAGCCACTATCGTCAAATATTGTTGCCTTGCCAATGCCTTTTATAAAATTTTTATCATTATCCGTAAAAATTGTATCAGCAAATATTCTGAATTCTTGATCTGCTTTAATTTTATTATTTGCTAAGACAAATATAATAATAAAAATATAAACTATAATATAAAAATAATTCAACTTTAAAATTTGAGTCATATAATTTTCTTAATTCTTAAATTTTCAAATTGAAATATTATAATTGCAATAATCATGGTTATAATTGGCATCAGTGATTTTGCTAAAATTGGATGAATTTGAGACGTTGCACCTAATGCATCGAGCAAATTAGATAAAAAGTATAAGAAAAATATAAGTATTAGTGATGAAACTATTGTAAAGCCAAACTTGTCAGATTGTTTTAATCCATTTACTAATGAGGATGCTAAATATACAAGAGCCAAAATAAATAATGGCATAAAAACTAAATTGTATAAATGCATTTTAAAGTCTATAGCTGAGTATCCTAATTCTTCTAAAAAATTTATAAAAGTTACTAATCTCCAAATTGATATTGATGATGGCGATGACAGGCTATCTCCAATATCATCTAAATTAATATTTGTTTTGTATAATAGATACTCACTATAATAAGACTCATTGTACTTTGGAGTAACCTGGGTATTAAACATTTCCCAGTATCCGTCATTTAATTTTGCCTTTGAGCCATCCAATCTACCTTGAAAAAAACCATTTTCATCATACTCCAACACCATAAAATCAATAAGATCTTGGCCCTTATTTTTTATATTTTTCGCGTAAAGTACGCTTGAAAAGCCCTTTTCACTGTTATCTTGTTTTAGCCATAGTCCATTTTTAGTTATAGATGCAAATTTATCAACCCTGTCAATATACATGAATTCTAGTTCTGAATATTTTTTTTCAAAAACTGAAATTAGTGGATTAACTGAAGTAACATATACCATGCCTATTATAAAATAAAAAAATAAGCCGGGTATTGCAAGTCTTTGCATTGACAACCCAGAAGTATGCATTGTTATAGTCTCCGAGCTTCTTACTAGACTTAGAAAGCACATTAGTGATCCAAAGAAAGCAGAAACAGGTAAAGCAAATGATATTAAACTTGGAAAATTAAATGAAGTAAGTTGAAAGATTATTATTATAGGAACATCTTTGCCAGTAGATTTTCTAAATTGCTCAACAAAGTCACCAACAAAAATTATAGTTGCAAGAATAAGAAATGTTAAAATGAAACTAGATAAAAATTTTTTAAACAGATATTTATTAAGAATATTAAACATAATTATCTCTTAAATAAGTCAAAAATTAACGATAATATTATTATTATAAATAAAATAGGAATAAAATAATTAGCGTATATTAAGTAGGTATAATCTACTAATAAATTAGATTGCGTTATTTGTATAATTTGAATAATTACCGCAATTGTTGATATTATTGAAACTGGCAGAATCCAACTTTCGGTTGGTTTACGAAAAAATTTTGCTATCAATAATGGTAATAAAGAGAAGATGAAAATATATATTGGATTTATAAACCTCGAGTGTAATTCCGCAAATTGTTCTTTTTGATAACTGTTGAAGTCCTCTTGTGCCACATTCTCTAAATTATTTAAAATATTTTTTGTTAAAAGCTCATCTGAATAAATATGATTATTCTCAATTTTATTATAAGGTATAAGGTCTAAGTCATAAGTATTAAATGCAACTTCTAATATGCGACTCTCATTTTTTTCAAAAATTTGAATATTACCATTATATAATCTTAGTATTTTTTTATTTTCATCATTGATAAACTCACCTTTTTGAGCAATGTAAGTTTGCGGTTTATCATTAACACCAAGATCATGAATTAATAAACCAGAGATTTCATTTCCTTCTCTTTCTTGAAGAAATATTGTAAGTGTATCAGTGGGAGAAATAAATTTTCGTTCTTTTAAAATAGACGCATGAATACCTGAAGATCTAATTTCAATAATCTTATGTCTGATTTCATTCAGTGAAATAGGTGTGATGTAGATACTAATAATTAATGCTACAAAGAATATAATGATTGAAAATAGCATTAATGGAAGAAATAATATATCTTTCTCAGATTTTCCAGACGACCAAAGAATCAAAAGTTCGCTGTCATTTCTTAATCGATTTAGAAAATAAAGCGAGGCTAGAAAAGTACAAATTGGAATCGTAAGAAGCAGTAGTTTAGGCAATAACAAAATTACATAAGAAATATAAGATGCGAGTGAAACATTCTCTGCCGTAAGTAAGTCAATATGCCTTAATCCTTGACCAAGCCATAAAATTCCTGATATTAAGGTTACGAGAAATAAAAAACTTGTTGAGATTTCTTTAATCGCATATGTTGTAAATCTTGACATTTACTCAATTATATCAATATTTTGCTAAAGGTATATATGTATGGATATTCAATTTAATAATTTAAGACAAGAAAAAGATGCAGTAGGCGTAATATTTTGCGACAATAAGTGCAGGCTTCTTGGCTATGGAAAGAAATTGGATCAACTATCAAAGAAGTATTTATCAAATATAATCAAGTCTGATACATCATTTCAGGAGAGAAACTCAAAAAACTTTGATTATTCTATAATACATCAACCTGCAAATTTAAAGCTTTCAAAAGTATATGTTTTTAAACTTAAAAACTTTAAAGATT
>CACCND010000021.1 GCA_902547315.1 uncultured Pelagibacteraceae bacterium
AGGTGTCTGACCGCCGAATTGAACAATAACCCCTAAAAGCTCTCCATTACTTTTTTCCTTTCTAATAATTTCATATACATTTTCATTCGTAAGGGGTTCAAAATAAAGTCTGTCACTGGTATCTGGATCGGTAGAGACTGTCTCTGGATTACAGTTGATCATGATTGTTTCAAATTTTAATTTTTTTAGGGCAAATGAAGCATGACAGCAGCAATAATCAAATTCAACACCTTGTCCAATTCGATTTGGACCGCTTCCAAGTATAATTACCTTTTTTTTACTTGTAGGACTGGATTCACATGCATCACTATTTAAAGAATTTTTAGCATAAGTTGAGTACATGTATGGGGTCTTTGCTTCAAACTCAGCAGCACAGGTATCTATTCTTTTAAAGTCAGGAAAAATTTTGTTTTTGACACGCATATTAAAAATTTTCTCTTCCTTAGTATTACAGAGCTGTGATATTTTTTTGTCTGAAAATCCCAAAGATTTAATTCTAAGCAATTCTTTTGCGTTTCGTGGCAATCCTTTTTTTAGGGTTCTTTCGGTATCAACTATTCTTTTTATTTGACCAATAAACCAAGGATCAACTTTTGAGGATTTATGAATTTGAGCAATACCTAATCCAAAACGTAGTGCCTGAGCCACTAATAATAGTTTATCTGCAAGAGGTTTCTTAAGTTCAGATAAAATATTTTTCTTTGTGAGCTTTTTTTTATTCATATTTACAGTTACTTCGTCTAAGCCGTCTAAACCAGTTTCAAGTGACCTCATTGCTTTTTGCAATGACTCTGGAAATGACCTTCCAATAGCCATGACTTCACCAACAGATTTCATTGAACTTGATAGTAAAGGTTGCGTTAATTGAAATTTTTCAAAGGTAAATCTTGGAATTTTTGTAACCACATAGTCAATTGTTGGCTCAAACGATGCAGGTGTAACTTTCGTAATTTCGTTAGTAAGTTCATCTAATGTGTACCCAACTGCCAATTTAGCAGCAACTTTGGCAATTGGAAAGCCTGTCGCCTTTGAAGCTAAAGCAGAAGATCTGGAAACTCTTGGGTTCATTTCAATAATTACAAGCCTTCCATTTTTTGGATTAACAGCAAATTGAACATTAGAGCCTCCAGTTTCAACACCAATTTCTCTGAGACATGCAATGGATGCGTTTCTCATAATTTGATATTCTTTATCAGTTAAAGTAAGTGCAGGAGCTATTGTTATTGAGTCACCCGTATGAACTCCCATAGGGTCTACATTTTCGATTGAGCATATGATTATACAATTGTCGTTTTTATCTCTCACAACTTCCATTTCGAATTCTTTCCATCCAGCTACAGACTCTTCAATTAAAATTTCATTTATCGGAGAGTTATAAAGTCCGGAATTTACGATTTCCTCGAACTGTTTCTCGGTAGTTGCGATTCCTCCACCCGTGCCTCCAAGTGTGAACGATGGTCTGATGATGACGGGTAATCCGATTTTCTTTAGAGCCTTTTTTGCGTCTTTAAAATTTCTAGCAATCTCTGCTCTTGGGCATTCTAAACCAATCTTAGTCATTGCTTTATAAAAACTTTCTCTTTCCTCTGCCTTTTTGATTGCTTTAAGATTTGCACCAATTAGTTCAACTTTATACTTTTTTAAAGTTCCATTTTTCGAAAGTTCAATTGCTATGTTTAATGCTGTCTGACCACCCATTGTAGGTAGAAGTACATCGGGTCTTTCTTTCTTTATTATTTTTGCAACAATCTCAGGCGTGATTGGTTCGATGTATACTACATCGGCAGTTTCAGGGTCAGTCATTATAGTTGCAGGATTAGAATTAATTAAAATTACTCTATACCCCTCTTCTCGTAATGCCTTACATGCCTGTGTTCCTGAATAATCGAACTCGCAAGCTTGTCCGATTATTATTGGACCAGCTCCAACAATTAAAATAGATTTTATGTCTTTTCTCTTAGGCACTTTGTTTAATCATTTTTTTAAATTCTTGAAAAAGATAATGACTATCGTGAGGTCCTGGGCTTGCTTCTGGATGATATTGGACCGCAAATATATTTTTTCCTTTTCTTATACCTTCAATGCTTCCATCGAATAATGATTTGTGAGTTATTTTCACATTTTTTGGAATAGATTTTTCAGTTACTTCAAAACCATGGTTTTGAGATGTGATCTCTACTTTGTCTGTTTCAAGGTTTTTAACTGGATGATTGGCTCCTCTGTGACCTTGGAACATTTTTTTTGTCTTTGCCCCTAATGCTAGAGAAATAAGTTGATGACCAAGGCATATTCCAAATAATGGGATCCTTGATTTGATTAGTTTTTTTATAATTGGAATAGCGTATTTTCCTGTAGCTTTTGGATCACCTGGACCGTTTGAAAGGAAAATGCCGTTAGGACTATAAGAAAGAATTTTATCCACTGAGGTTTTAGCTGGTACTAAAATAACTTCTAAATTTAAATCTAGTAAGCAGTTTAATATATTTTTCTTAATTCCATAATCTATTGCTACAACTTTAAGTTTTGAACTTTTTTTAGCTTTATAAATTTTTATATCTTTGCGTGATACATCGATAGCTAGATCAAGTCCATTAAGTCCCTTCCATTTTTTAATTTCCTTCAAACAGGATGCGGTCTTTTTTTTGTTTATTGGACCTTCGATAATACCACCTTTCGGCGCGCCTTTAGAACGGATTCTATTTGTAATTAGTCTGGTATCAATATTACAAATACCTGGTACGTTGTTCTTTTTAAGCCACGCATCAAGATGAAGAATAGATCTGTAGTTTGAAGGATCAGAAATATCACAGTTAATTATGATTCCTTTCGCATACGGTTTATTAGACTCGTTATCATCGAGATTTGTACCTACATTACCAATGTGAGGAAAAGTAAAATTGATTATTTGTCCTGCATAAGAAGGATCAGTTATTATTTCTTGATAGCCTGTCATTGAGGTATTAAAACAAACTTCTCCTATTTCCATATTAGGAGAGCCAATTTTTAGTCCATTAAATCGGGAGCCATCTTCTAGAATAAGTTGACCATCAATAGGTTTAGGTCGAGTTGTTGAGAGATCTTTTTTCAACCTATTCGCATTAACCATATGTAGTGATTCTAGATTTATAGAAATTTAGTGCAAATGGCGAATTCATGCAATAGTAAGATAAGATAATAAATATTGATCTATTGTTGCCACAATATATATGATGATGTAAGTTTTGCTACTGTCTCGAATGAAAGAACATATCACAACAGAATTATCGAATGCGCTCAAAAATGGGGATAAAGAGAGAATCCACACATTAAGACTAGTTCTTGCAGCGATTAAAGATAAAGAAATAGCCAGTCGGTCTTCAGGAGAAGATTCTACAATTTCTGACGAAATAATTATTGGTCTGCTTAAGAAAATGGTAAAGCAGCGAAATGATTCGATTGAAATGTTTCAAAAAGCAGGTCGTGACGAACTTGTTCAAAAAGAAAAAAGTGAAATAGAAATAATCGGTGAGTTTCTACCTAAGCAATTGGGAGATAAAGAAACTGCAACCGCATGTGAGGAAGCAATTATTGCAACTGAGGCAAAATCTCTCAAAGAAATTGGAAAAGTCATTAAATATTTAAAGGAAAATAGCTCTCCAGCTCTTGATATTTCACTAGCAAGTAAATTTATAAAGGAAAAACTTCAAAATTAATAAGTATTTGATAGCTATTATTTTACACTCTCGAGTAATATACTTAATGTATGCCTAGATATTCAAAAGAGTTTATTGGAGAAATTAAATCAAGATTACGTGTCTCAGAAGTTATAGGTAAGTTTGTGAAACTTTCACAAAGAGGCAGTGAGTTTGTAGGATTAAGTCCTTTTAAAAACGAAAAAACACCTTCATTTACTGTGAATGATGAAAAAGAATTTTATCATTGTTTTAGCACTGCTGAACATGGTGATATATTTTCTTTTTTAATGAAGCATAAAAATATGTCCTATCCAGAGTCGATTGAATATTTGGCAAAACAGGCAGGCATGGATCCTGAAAAAGGTATCATCAGAAACTCAAATTACATAGAAAGAGACTTTACGAGTTTTAGAAATATTATGAATGAGGCTAATAAGTACTTTAAGAACCAATTGAATATAAGTACTAATGCTAGAAAGTATATTGAGAAAAGAGGAATAGATAAAAATATAATAAAAAAATTTGAATTAGGCTATTCAGGTCCTGGAAGTAATAATCTATACAAGCACTTAAATAATAAAGGTATGAATATTGATGATGCAATTGCTTTGGGTCTAATCAAAAAATCAAATAAAAATGAAGGTGAATATTACGATTTCTTTCGAAATAGATTTATGTTTCCAATTAAAGATTATAAGTCAAACATTATTGCTTTTGGCGGAAGAGCCCTCGACAACTCAAACATCAAATATATAAATTCATCTGATAGTCATATTTTTAAAAAAAGCTTTCAGTTATACAACTTAAATTTTGCAATTGAAGAAAATAGGAAGCCAAAAGATTTAATTATTGTTGAAGGATATATGGATGTCATAGCTTTATATCAAAATAATTTTAAGTCATCAGTTGCTCCATTGGGAACAGCCCTAACACGTTATCAACTTGAAAGGGCATGGAAAGTTTGTGAAAGTCCTGTCATAATGTTTGACGGTGATGAGGCTGGTCAGAAAGCGGCACAGAGAGTTGCTGCACTAGCATTAAATAACTTGTTACCTGATTATTCACTTCGTTTTTGTCAATTGCCTAAAGATTATGATCCCGATGATTATTTAAAAAGAAATAGCCCAGCTAAATTACAAACTATTATTGATAAT
>CACCND010000022.1 GCA_902547315.1 uncultured Pelagibacteraceae bacterium
GATCGTATGGACTTTCGGGTATTACCGTTACATCAAACATATCTCCCAAAATATCGATCTTTAACTTTGTGCCTACATCTGAATGAGCTGGATTGACCATAGCTAAAGCGAGAGACTTATTAACTCGAAAGCCAAAATTTCCACCTGTAGCGCGACCAATAACTTTGCCATCAGCATATATTGGATTATTGCCAAGTACATCAGCATCTTTGACACCATGAACTTCAAGAGTTACGAAGGAATTTTCAAAACCTTTTTCTCTCCACTGAACTAATGCATCTCTGCCTATGAATTGACCTTTGTTTGGGTGAATGAACCTGTCTATTCCTGACTCATATCCTGCGTATTCAATTGATAATTCTGTACCAATTAGTTTGTAGGATTTCTCAATTCTCAAAGAGTCCATTGCTCTTATGCCAAAAGGCTTTAAACCCAGATCTTTTCCTGCATCCATTAATGTATCGAATATATGATTTTGTACTTCAATTGGTGAGTGGATTTCCCATCCTAATTCGCCAACGAAATTTACTCTTATTGCAAGTGTTTCTGCAGCGCCAATTTTTACTTTTTTACCAGATAGCCATGGGAAACCCTCATTTGTGAAATCATCCTCAGATACCCTTTGAAGAAGTTCTCTCGACTTCGGACCAGCGACAACTAATACTCCAATTTGATTTGTAATGTTTTCAAATTTTACACTTCTGTCATCAGGCATATGTTTTTTAACCCAATCATGGTCCAGCCGCTGCCAAGCTCCAGCAGAAACACAATAAAAACTGTCATGAGACTCTCTCATTATTGTAAATTCTGAGTGTACTCCTCCTTTAGAATTCAAAGCATGACAGAGATTTGTCCTTCCTATCTTTTTTGGTAATTTATTAGCAACTAAATTATCTAGGAATTCTTCCGCTCCTGGTCCGCTTATTCTGCATTTTGCAAACGCGGTCATATCTAAAAGACCTACATTTTCTGTTACATTTTTACATTCATTTCCAATGTGCTCAAACCAAGCTGATCGCCTGAATGACCAATCGTCTTCTTGAGGGACTCCTTCAGGAGCAAACCAGTTTGCGCGCTCCCAACCAAACTTTTGACCAAAAACTGCACCTAAATTTTTCAACCTATCATAACAAGGAGCTTGTCTTAATGGCCGGCCTGCGGGCCTTTCTTCATCAGGATAATGGATCGTGAAAACGTTAGCATAAGCCTCTTCATTTTTTTTGATTAAATATGATTTTGATGCGTAATCGCCAAACCTTCTGGGTTCAACCCCGAGCATATCAATGGTCGGTTCGCCATCAACAATCCATTCTGCGATCTGCCAACCTGCACCACCAGCAGCTGTAACACCAAACGAATGACCGTCATTTAAATATAAATTTTTTCTATCCCATGCTGGACCGATAATTGGGCTTCCATCTGGAGTATAGCAAATAGCACCATTATAAACTTTCTTAATTCCTGCTTCTCCAAAAATAGGAACTCTGTGAATGGCATGCTCTATATGGGGGCCAAGTCTGTCTAAGTCTTCTTGGAATAATTCATACTCACAGTCTTTGCTAGGTCCATTGACATAGCAACATGGTGCACCATTTTCATATGGCCCAAGAATTAATCCACCAGCTTCCTCACGCATATACCATGCGCCGTCAGATCCTCTAAGTACACCCATTTCAGGAAGGCCTTCTTTTTGTCTTTCTAAAATTTTAGGATGGGCTTCAGTAACGATATATTGATGCTCAACAGGTATCACAGGGATATCTAATCCAACCATTTCTCCAGTTTGCCTGACAAAATTTCCCGAGCATGAAACGACAATATCACATTTGATCTCGCCTTTATCAGTTGTAACAACCCAACTATCATCTGGTAACTGTTCAAGTCCTATGACCGCTGTTTGTCTATAAATTTCAGCTCCAAGCGCTCTTGCTCCTTTTGCTAGAGCTTGCGTAAGATCATTGGGTTGTATGTATCCATCCTCAGGATGCTGTATAGCACCCACTAAGCCCTCAGTTGAACAAAGCGGCCAGACTTTTTGAACTTCTTCGGGAGTTAAAAAATTGACTTTAACACCTATTGTTTCCGCAACACCTGCATATTGACGATACTCATCCATTCTATCCTGGTTTTCAGCAAGTCGAATATTACTTACTTGTCTAAAGCCAACATCTTGACCAGTTTCTTTTTCAAGTTCCTGATAAAATTTAACTGAGTATTTATGGATTTGACCAACAGAGTAACTCATGTTGAATAAAGGCATCAAACCTGCAGCGTGCCATGTGGAACCTGATGTAAGTTCTTTACGTTCGCACAAAACTACGTCAGACCATCCTTTTTTTGCAAGGTGGTAAAGCGTACTAACTCCAACTACACCGCCACCGATGACGACAACTTTAGCTTTATTTTTCATATGAATTATGGTCCGGCCCAATCAACAGCACAATATTCGGCACTTCCACCTGTGAAATCCCAATTACGGCCGTGATCTCTAATCCTACTTCTTTTTGATCCTTTGCAAACAATTATTTCTGGCGCAACCCAATATTTTAAGTTTGATACTTTTACTACTTCGCCTCTCTCTTTTCCTGGCTCATGTTCAATTCGACCATCTAAGATTTCTGGAATTGTAAACGACCAACCATCGTCGGTTTCTTTATATGATATAGAACATCGTTTTACGCCAAGGAAGTTTGCAATCATATGTCTAAACCAACCTGTTTGCCCACCCGCTTGGCCTGAGAAAATAACTGCGAGCGCATCAGCTGCATCATCAGATGCTTTCTCGTCAATATATAATCCTGCTGTCCAACCGCCTGAACCTAAAGGGCCAGGAACTTCTAAAAGAATAGCAACATTTAAACCACTTAAATCCATAATTCCTTTAGACTCTCTTTTGATAGGGTTAAATCCAGACCACTTTTCTTCTGCGTATCCTTCTTCGATATTAATTCCCCACCATGAAAAGCATTTACCATTTGGTGAATTTGGAACCGCTCTTCCCAGGGACATCGGACAATTGCAAAAAACATCGCAGTTACAATTCAGCAAAAAATTTCCTTTTATTTCCCAATGTAAGTTTAGTGGATTTACTGTCATATAGTTAAATAAATATTAAATACGCCCCCCAACCTACAAGAAGAATGCCCAGAAATCTAGAGCTAAGTTTCTCGTAAGGCAGCATTTTTTCAACCAATACAATTACTGTTATTGCGACAACCCAAAGTAAATTCATAACTCCATTTACAAAAAGCAGAAGCATAAGAACCCAGCAGCACCCTAAGCAAAATAAACCATGCTTTAGACCCACATAGGCAACATTTCCGTATCCTTTAATAGGACCTGACATTAGAAACGATAAGGGGTTTCTACATTTCTCAAGACATGTGTCTTTCAAACTTGTAAATTGAAATGCACC
>CACCND010000023.1 GCA_902547315.1 uncultured Pelagibacteraceae bacterium
ACCATCTTTGAAAGTTGATAGATTTCTTGGCGTCATGTACTGAACAAATTTAGCGGCGTCCTCTCCAATAATTTCAATTTGTCTCTCTGCTGCCACATCCCATAATGTTACATCGTTTATTAATGATTGATATTCCTGCTCAGGAGTCGTGTAGCCAACAGGCATCGTCATACGGTTATAAGTTGTAAAATTGGTAGCACCATATTTTAGTGTCTCTTCAAAGAAAGGTGATTTTCTTATCCTTGGGGTGTATATGATACCTTTTGACATTCTGTTCTCCTTAATGATCAGACCTTATAGACCATAAAGTCATAAAAAGTAAATCCTTTTCCTAAGTTTCTACTTACTAATTGAAACTTAAAATGCTAAAAAATAATCATGAGCAAAAGATATGAAAATTTAATGAAACGTATTCATGCTGGAGAAAATATTCTTCTTGATGGGGCTACTGGTTCAGAACTTGAAAACCGTGGTATTAAAATGGATAATTCTTGGTGTGGCACAGCCTCCTTAGAAAGCGATACATTGAAGCAAATACACAAAGATTATATTGAGGCTGGATCAAGTATTATAACCACAAATACTTATGCAACAAATCGAATGATCTTAGAAACTGCGGGAGTAGATAATCAATTCAAAGAAATAAATCTAAGTGCGATAAATGCAGCTCTAGAAGCCAGGGAGGAATGTGGTAGAGATGATGTACTTATAGCTGGGTCCTTATCTCATCAAATACCATATGAGGATGCTTTTGAAACACAAGAAGAAAGAGAGAAATTTAAGAAAAAACTCACCCCCGAATATTTTCAAAAGTCTTTTGATGAGCTCGCTTTTTTTCTAGCCGATAATGGGTGTGATTTTATTCTACTCGAGTTAATGTATCGACCAGATCGAATTGAAATAATCTTTGACTCAGCAAGTAAGGCTGGATTGCCTGTGTGGGCTGGATTCTCATCTAGAAATAAAGACGGGTTGATAGCCCTTACTACAGACTATGACTATAGTTTTAAAAAAATGATTAGTAATGTGAAACATCATAAATTGGATGCTGTAGGAATAATGCATTGTGAAATTAATGTAATAGAACAAAGTATTAAAGAACTTAAAGAAGTATATGACCTTCCTGTTATGGCGTATCCAGAAGTAGCGGTATTTAATTTTCCACACTACGACATGAGCAATGTAATTTCTCCTGATGATTATTTAATTGAAGCAAAAAAATGGAAAGATGCTGGAGCGCAAATTATAGGTGGGTGTTGTGGTACAACAGTTGAACACATTAAAGTACTCAATCAATTATAGTTAGCCCGTATCTTCTTCAGTCTTTGATGCAAATATTATTTCTGTTAACCCAGCAAATATAATGAAAGAGCTGCCTAATATTTCTCGCCATCCAATAAGCTCATCTGTTAATACCGCGGCACTGAAAGTGCCTACAACTATTTCAAAAAGTATAATTATAGAAAATATGCCTGCACCAATTCTACTTGGTGCACCTAAGATCACTATATTTGTCGGTATATGAAATAAAATTGCAATTAAAATTAGCCACGGCATCATTGCAACCCATGACTCTATTGATGGAGCATCACCTAGGTAGTCGCTCAAGAAATATGATTGTATTAATGTAAATAAGCCACCATAAAAAAAGAATGAAAATAAGATAGGATATATTCCCTCTGGCTTTTTTATCTCCATTCTAACTGCTGATGCGGCAATAAGAATTCCGCCTAATAAAGCAATCCAATCACCAGAATTTTGCGGTAAGGGTATCACGCCTTCTTGTCCAAAAACTATCCAAACACCAGATAGTGCAAGAGCTAATGTTATGTATCTATAAAAACGTGGAATTTGTCTAAGAAATACTATTTCAAAAATAGTTGTCCAAACTGGGGTTATATAAAAGAGTATTAAAGCTCTAACTACATCTGTCAGTAAAAAACTATTAGCGTAGCAAGCAATACCTCCTCCAAACAAAAGTCCAATTAGAGGATACTCTAGGCCAAAAGACTGACCTTTATAGAGCCTCCAAAGTGATATTGGAAGCAGCATTGCAAAAGGTATAACCATTTGAGAAATCGTTGCCCAACCGCCCGTTAAACCACCAGCCTCTAACGCTCTTTGAGGGATCCAGAATAAACCCCACATACCAGCAGCGATTAATAACGCAAAGCTAATTGTATAATAGTAAGGATGTCTTGATGAGGTGATCATAAAAGTTAACTAAAAAAAAGGCCTTGCACAAAAGTAACAAGGCCTTAATTTTCTGATTTAGCTATTTAGACTTACGGAAGCCAAGCTTTCCATTCGTCTGTACTGTTTTTCCATTCAGCAACAGCTTCTTCGACAGATAATCCGTCGTCACCAACTCTTACAAGCATTTTTGCTTGATCCGTGTTAGAGAAAGCCATTTTTTTGAAGAATGCAACTGCTTCAGCGTTCTCAGGTTTAGACATAACTTCAGGATTCATATAATTCATCGTGTAGTCTTTATCCCAACCTGTAGCAGGCCATGCTGCAGTTCCACAATCTTGCCAGTTATTAGCTTCAGTAAAACTATCACAGTATTTGTATGCTGGTAGTTTTACACCAACCATTTCATTCTTACCGAAGAAAAAGTGTGGTTCCCAAAGATACAGAAGGAATGCTTCACCTCTATCATAAGCTCCTTGAGCTTCCGCTAGAGCTGCAACCTCAGTACCTAGTTCTGATGCTTCAAAATCAATTCCTAAAAGATCTAATCTTTTTTGGTCATGACAGTTCCAACCAGCAACTGGACATCCAATCAATCTACCTTTTGAACCTGTTTCAGGTGTCGCAAATTGATCTTTGAATTTATTTAAATCTGACCAGTCTTTAAAATCTGGGTTAGCGTCAACGAAGTATTTTGGAACATAGTAATCTGAC
>CACCND010000024.1 GCA_902547315.1 uncultured Pelagibacteraceae bacterium
CCATATAGAGTTCTTGTAAGTGAATTTATGTTGCAGCAAACGACAGTGGCGACAGTAATACCATATTTCAAAAAATTTATCAATGAATGGCCAACATTAAAAAAGTTATCGCGCGCAAAAATTGAAGATGTTTTACTTCTTTGGCAAGGTCTAGGTTACTACTCAAGAGCAAAAAACTTACTACAAACTGTAAAAATTATTGATAAAAATTACAACGGAAAAATTCCAAAAGATAAAATTAATTTAATTAAATTGCCTGGTATTGGGGAATATGCTTCTGCTGCAATAAGTTCAATTGCATTTAATAAAAAAGCGGTAGCAATTGACGGAAATGTAAAGCGAGTTATAGCAAGGTATTATGAAATACGTGGCAATGATAAAAGTTTTGAAAAAAAAATCTTTGAAATTGCCGAAAGAATTTGTCCCAATTCGAAAAATAGGTCTTACACGCAAGCAGTTATGGAGTTAGGGGCAATAATATGTAAGCCTAAAAATTCGGACTGTCACAATTGCTGTCTCAAAAGTAAATGCTTAGCCCATAAAAAAAATATGGTAGATCTTATTCCAACTATTAAAATAAAGCCGTTAAAACAAAAACTAAATTGTATTTCATTTCTTACAATTCATAATAATTCTAAAATTCTTTTAAAGAAAAGAACTGGTAAAAAGATTCTTTCAAATCAATGGGAGATTCCATCTACTAATTGGAAAGTGAAACCTGTAAAGTTTAGTAAAAAGAGTACCCCTATACCAAATGCTAAATGGAAAAAAACAAATGTTGAATTCAAACACACCTTTAGCCACATTGATCTCAAAAATACCGTTTATAAATCCAATATTAATAACAGTCAGACCCAATTTAATGAGGATGATTTAAAGTGGGTAGATTTAAAAAAATTAAATAAATATGCGGTTACAACGATGAGCAAGAAGGCCCTAAATCTGCTCAATTTAATTCAGATCTGATTTTTTGTCTTAATATGTCAATCGGTTTGAGTTCACCTTCAACGTCAAAGTGCCAAAAAGTCCAACCATTACAAGCGTTTGCAGATTGAACTTCTGCGCCTATTTGATGAATTGATCCAGAGTTATTCTCACTTACAACAGAACCATCTGCTCTAACTTTTGCAGAGTATTTTCTTTTTTGATCGTATAAAATTGTTCCAGGCTCGATCAGTTTTCGTTCAATTAACCAACCAAAAGGTATTCTTGGTTCAGATTTTTTAGATTGAGTTAATGTTAGTGCATTATTTTCATAAATACTTACTTTTTCAATTCTATTCTTGGCTTCTTTTATATAATTTTTATCTTTTTCAATACCAATGTATTTTCTTCCAAGCCTTTTTGCTACAGCGCCAGTTGTTCCTGTTCCAAAAAAAGGATCAAGTACAAGTTCACCCTGATTTGTAGATGAAACAATTATTCTATGCAATAATCCCTCAGGTTTTTGCGTAGGATGTACTTTCTTTCCTGATTTGTTTTTTAATCTTTCATGGCCACTGCAAATAGGTAAGAACCAGTCTGATCGCATCTGCATGTTTTCATTTAGTGACTTCATCGCTTCGTAATTGAATGTATATTTTTTTGAGTTTTTATCTTTACTTGCCCAAATCATAGTTTCATGAGCATTAGTAAATCTTTTTCCTCTAAAATTTGGCATTGGATTTGCCTTTTGCCAAATAACATCATTTAAAATCCAAAAACCTAAATTTTGCATTATGTAACCAATTCTAAATATATTATGATATGAGCCTATCACCCATATACTTCCTGTTGGTTTAAGCACTCTTTTAGCTTCTTTGAGCCAAAGATCAGAAAAATTATCGTACTCTTCAAAACTTTCGAACTGATCCCATTCATCGTCAACAGCTGAAACTTTGGAGTTATTAGGTCGAATCAACTCTTTATCTAATTGCAAGTTGTAAGGAGGGTCGGCAAAGATTAGATCTATACAATTGTCAGGTAAAGTTCTCAGCTCTTCAACTGTGTCACCGCATAAAATTTTATTAGTCTTTGCCATAAGACTTTCATCGACCGATTTCATGGTCAGTAATATGATTCAAAATAGAATCAAGGTCAATAATATTTAGAATCAATGACTTAATTTATTTTCTTAATTCAATATATTGTAGATGGGTTTGAAACTTTTTCGATGGATAGGGGTTATTCCATGAGACTTCAGAGCCAAAAGGTGCTCTTTTGTTCCGTACCCTGAATTTTTTTCAAATGAATATTCAGGATATTTGTAAGCAAGATTGGTCATAATCTTATCTCTGTAAACTTTAGCTAGAATTGAAGCTGCAGCAATTGAAATTGATTTACTATCACCTTTCACAATTGGTTTGCATGTTATATCAACTTTTGGCATATATATACCATCAATAAGAGACATTGATGGAACTATTTCTAGAGACTCAATTGCTCTTTTCATTGCAAGTAAGGAAGCTTGTAAAATATTTAAATTATCAATTTCTTCGACTGACGCCTCTCCATACGCATAATGACTAATTAATTTAATTTTTTCTGCAATTATTTCTCTTTTATTTTTTGATATTTTTTTTGAGTCTCTTATACCTTTAGGAAGGTTATTTTTGTCCAAAATTACTGCAGCTGCCACAACTGGTCCCGCTAAAGGACCACGTCCTACCTCATCAACACCAGCAACTGGACAATTAAAATTTTTTTCAAAATCCAACAAATTGATTTGATCGTTAAAATTATGACTCAA
>CACCND010000025.1 GCA_902547315.1 uncultured Pelagibacteraceae bacterium
TCGAATTGTCAGGGATTGGGCCAGGGCCATTATGCGGAATGTTGTTTGCTGATCTTGGCGCCGAAGTTATTCGTGTTGATAGAAAAAATACCGTTATGCCTAATCAACAACCAAAATTTGATATTACAGGAAGAAGTAAGAAATCTATTTGTTTAAATTTAAAGGATCCAGAGTCTAAAGAGGTTTTATTTAAATTAATAAAAAATTCAGACGCGCTAATAGAAGGTTATCGACCAGGGGTAACTGAAAAACTAGGGATTGGACCTGATGAATGCTTAAAACAAAATGAAAAGTTAGTTTATGGAAGAATTACTGGTTGGGGTCAAAATGGTCCTCTAGCACAGGCAGCTGGCCATGATATTAATTATATCGCACTAGCAGGTGCTCTATATTCAATTTGGGGTGAAAATAAACCATCAATACCCCTCAATTTAATTGGTGATTATGGTGGAGGCACCATGTTTCTTGCATTTGGTGTATGCGCAGCTTTACTGTCAGCAAATAGAACGGGTAAAGGACAAGTAGTCGATGCCGCTATGATTGATGGAGTTTCGGTTCTTACGTCAATATTTCATAGTTTATCTCAGTCAGGAGTATGGAATGTAAATAATAGAGGTAATAATTTATTTGATGGTGGCGCGCCCTTTTATCAAGTCTATGAGACAAAAGATAACATGCACGTCTCAATAGGTTCTTTAGAGCCTCAATTTTACCAACTATTAATTGATAAATTAAATCTTGGTGATGAATTTAAAAATCAAATGCAATTAGATAAGTGGGATAATATGAAAAGTAAATTAGCTGAAATATTTAAAACCAAAACAAGGGATGAATGGGATGAAATCTTTGAAGGTTCTGATGTTTGTTATTCACCAGTTCTCTCTATCGAAGAGGCAGCTAATCATAAACACATGAAGGCGCGTGATAATTTTGTAAATATTAACGATGTACGTCAACCATCACCAGCACCACGTTTTAGTGTTACACCATCCGAGAAACCATCTCCTGCACCTGAAGTTGGTCAAGATAATAAAAGCATAATGCTTGATATTGGTTTTTCTGAGGAACAAATCAAAGAATTAGAAAATAAAGGAGTTCTATTATAGTGCCCAGTTTCGATGTTGTTAGCAGAGTTGAAATGCAGGAGGTTGATAATGCTATATCTAATTCAATGAAGGAAATTGGACAGAGATATGACTTTAAAGGTTCTGCTTCAAAGCTAGAGAGAACTGAGGGAGGGATTATTTTATTATCTGAAGATGAAATGAAGGCTAAACAGGTATTAGATATTCTAATTTCAAATTTAATAAAACGTAACGTTGACCCAAAAGTGATAAAGTTAAAATCATCTGAAAGTGCGTCTGGCAACACAATCAGACAATATTACGATTTATTAGAGGGTATTGATCAAGAGGTGGGCAAAAAAATTACAAAATTAATCAAAGAGTCAAAATTGAAAGTGCAAGCAAAAATTCAAGGAAATGAGTTGAGAATAAGTGGTGCAAAAAAAGACAATTTACAAGAAGCTATATCTAAAATTAAAGAGCTAAAATTAGAGTTGCCTCTTCAATATATTAATTTTAGAGACTGAGTTATCTTAATGGTTGGTCTGTTGTTATTTCTTGTTCTTTAATTTTCTCTCTATACAAAATAAATATTCCCGCTGAAACAATAATTAATATCCCAATTAGTGTTCTCAATGAAACAGTTTCACTCCAAATAAACCAGCCCAATAGTACAGCCCAAATTAAAAATACATACTCAAATGGTGCAACAATATAAGGTTTACCGTATCGATATGCGTTGAATATGAATACAAAACCAAAAATTACACAAACACCAACTAAAAATAACATCAAGAGAGTTGTTGCGTCATTGAAGGACCAATATCTAAATAAAAATTCTAAAATTTCATTTCCAGAATTATCCATATCTAAATAAAAACCAGAATAGGTAATTATTGGACATAAAATTATAGTAGCGATGTATACATGAAGTGTTTGTGTGTAAACATTATCCTCATTTGATGTATATTTTATAATAATCATACTGCCTGAATATCCTGCAGCACATAGTATTGGAAATATCATGAATATATTAATGGTCTCAAAATCTGGTGAAACTATGAGCATTACACCTGCAAAACCATAAATAATTGTTAGCCATCTAATGATGCCAACTTTTTCTTTCAGAAAAATAGATGAAAATATAGTAATAAAGAATGGTGCTGTAAAAAAAAGAGCCGTTGTAATTGCAAAAGACAAATACGCAAGACCAATATAATAAAATACGAACGCAAAAATAAACATTATTGTTCTAAAGATTGTTAATTTTGGGTAATGAGTTG
>CACCND010000026.1 GCA_902547315.1 uncultured Pelagibacteraceae bacterium
GCAAAAGAACTCATGAGAAAAGCTACAAATGATGATCCAGTTATTATGGGATTAAAATATTATCAATTTATCGAAACTAACTTATTCGGATTAGATATCATAATTGCACGCAGCGGTTGGAGTAATCAGTTTGGATACGAAATTTATATAACAAGAGAAGTAGACGGTCCGGCTCTATGGAATGCATTAATGGAAACAGGAAAAGAGTTTAAAATTGTACCAAGTTGTCCTAATCAAATAGATAGAATTGAAGCTGGTATGATTTCCCACCAAGGAGATACCTCATTAGCTGAAAACCCTTTAGAACTAAACTTACCAAAATTTTATGATCTTGATCAAGAAGCGGACTTTGTAGGAAAAGATGCTCTCTTAAAAATAAGAGAAGAGGGCATTAAAAAACAATTCACTGGTTTTAAAATTTCAGGAAAGAAAATTGGTTATAATATGGCAAGAATACCATTATTTGACAATAACTCTGAAAAAAAAGGATTTGTAACCAGCTGTATTTATAGTCCAAACTTTGGATGCAATATTGCTTTAGGGTTCATCGATATTGATTTAATTAATTCAGAGGAAGTATATCAGATTGATCATGATGGAGAGAAACGAGAAGTAGAAGTTGTACCTTTACCATTTAGTTCTAGACTCGAAAAAATGGAATAATGATTTCAAAAAGAAAAGTTAATCAACTTTTATTCCTCTCAATAATTATATTAGCAGTCGTCGCCGGTTGGGCAGTTTCTGAATTATTTAAAGAAAATACTTCAGAAGTATCAAACAACATTGATTTAAAATTTACCGCAGTTGACCATTTTGGAGTTGATGTAAGCGAAAGAACTTATAGAGGATATAGTAAAGTATTCTTTTTTGGCTTTACTCATTGCCCAGATATTTGTCCAATTAGTGCGAATCTTATGAGCAATGCCATAGATCAATTAAATAGAGAAAATCATTCAATAGAAAATATAAAATTTTTCTTTGTAACAGTTGATCCTGCTAGGGATAACCCTGATCGGTTAAAAGAATTTCTCAGCAACTTTAGCAATAATTTAATTGGTTTAACGGGTACGCATGAAAATCTTATGCCAATATGGAAAGATTTTTTTGTACATGTAGAGCCGGCAACAAATTCAGAACATCAAAATTATTTAGGTACATCTGAACAATCTGATGAAATAAGTGATAAAGAAAAAAACTACATGGTTCAACATACTGCTTTCTATTATATTTTTGATGATGATGATGTATTAATAAGCATACTTCCGTTTGGTTCTAGTATTGAACAAATGGTTGAAGATTTAAAAAATCTATAACAATGTATAAAATATCAATATTTATTTTTTTTGTTTTATTTTCTTGTTCCGAAATAATTGAAACAAATAAATATAGAGAATTGGCATCTGAACAAGCATCAAAAAAAAATTGTGATGCTAATGTTGAGCTTCTTTTAAAACATGAAAAGACTGAATTATGGGCATCTTATCATAACAAAGATAAAAACTTATTATGCGTTTTAACTTGTGTTAACGATGTCTGTATGTTTTCGACAGAGAGAGATTAAGGATTGTATAAGGCACTAATAATAGTTTTGTTTTTAGTTTTTACAAAAATTGGAGCTGCTCACCAATTTCAAAAAGATCATATTAATATAAATCACCCACACATAAAGTTTGTAATTTCATCAGGCCCTGCAGCTGGATATATGAAAATAGTAAACATGGGTTTCGAGACAGATCGTTTAATTAAAGTTGTTACTGACTTTGCAGATACTGAGTTACATTATTCAAGTATAGAGAATGGAATAGTTACAATGAGTAAAGTTGATTTCATTGAAATCCCTCCACAAAAAGCTAAATCGCTCAAACCCGGCATGCACCATATAATGTTTTCAAATTTTAGCATTGAATTAACTGATGGAATAAGTTTAGAAGGGTTTTTAGTATTTGAAAATGCAGGTGAGATCAAAGTACTTTTTGAGGTTGAAACTCAAAAAAGTCTAGATGACCATACAGAACATTAATGAAAACATTTAAAATTGAATATATCACTACACTTTTTTTTCTCACCTTGCTGATTGCTTTAGCTTGGTACTATTTATTCCTCATGGCAGCTAATCCAATGGACTCAATGATGCAAAATAAAAATCCAATGACAATGTCAATGGAAACCGCTTCAGAGAATGAAATGTCAATGAGCTCGATGTCTGATACAGAAATGACTATGAATTCAATGAACATGAATGAAAAAATCTTATCAATCAATTTTCTTATGATGCCAATGACAGGAAAGTGGACAATTAATGATTTTATCGTGATGTTCGTAATGTGGACC
>CACCND010000027.1 GCA_902547315.1 uncultured Pelagibacteraceae bacterium
CCCAAAACCATCTCTCGCCGTGATGCCAATGCAAAAGTAAATTCTTTACTAAAAAAGACCCCACAACCATCCTCAAGCGATTATGCATATAGCCAGTTTTCCACAATTCCCTCATACCGGCGTCGACTATTGGATATCCTGTTAGTCCTCTTTGCCATTTTTTTAGTGCATCTTTATTTTTATCCCAAGGAAATTTGTCAAACTTCTTTTGTAGATTTTCTTTTGGTAAAGTTGGAAAGTGATACAAAAGATTAAAGGAAAACTCCCTCCATCCAAGTTCACTTAAAAAATGATCCAAATCTCTTTTTATTTCTTTTTTGCCTTCTTGATTTTTTGATCGATACCAAACTTGATTGGGCGATACCTCTCCAAAATGTAAATGAGGTGACAGTTGCGAAACATTATTTCCAGATGGAAAATTTCTACCGTCTTTATAATTAGCAAGGCCTTCTTTTATAAAGACATCAATTTTTTTATGGGCACCTTTCTCTCCTGGAGTCCATAGTTTTTCCATCGCACCATACCAATTGTTTTCTGGCATTAGTTCCAGATCATCTATACTAATACTGTTCGTCTTATCCAACAGTAGATTGTCTAACATAGGTCTTTGTATTGGTGTTCTTGGCATTTCAGAATTCAAACAACCTTTTCTGTAGTAAGGAGTAAATACCTTATATGGAGTACCATCATTTTTGACCACATTCCAAGGTTCCCAGAGAAGAGATCCATTAAATGTGTTTACGCTTATTTTCATCTCTTCGAAAAAGTTTTTAATTTTTTTGTCTCTTTTTATTCGCCACGGCTCATAACATCTATTCCAAAATATCTCTTTAACATTATAAGTTTCAGTAAGATTAGTTAAGATGTTCTTTGGATCACCTCTGTATAAACTTAAATTATTGTCTAAAGATTGTTTTAGAGCAATTAATGAATGGTGAAGCCACCATTTACTCGCAGAACCATTTATATGTTCTTTCGAGTTTTCATCGTCAAATATAAAAATTGGCAATGTTGCACCATTTTTAATCGAATTGTATAATCCAGGATTGTCTGACAGTCGTAAATCTTGTCTGAACCAGAAAATATTAATATCTTTTTTTGGCATAAAATAAAATATAGTCTAAATAATTAGACTTTCCATACCAACCGAATTTATTGAATCTTGTATTCAAAATTTTGGGTTGTTGGATTATGCCCCAATAATTTAGCTCCATTTCTTATATGATAGTGCGTTGCCATAGGCGTTAGTGGAGAAAGCGTTACTATCCTTTTGTATCCCATTTCCTTGCCAAATTTTAAAGCCTCTTCCATAATTTTTCGTCCCGCTCCTTTTTTACGAGACCATACAGTGTAAGCAATAATTGTATCTGCATTTTGCTCGTAAACTGCTAGACGACTCATCAAATCTAACTCTCTTACTGAATGAGGAACGTCCTTAGTAAATGCTAAACACATAATTCCCTCAATTTGATTATCATATTCTAGGCCGTAAATTTTTCTATCATGTGAGGTTCTCCATTGAACATCAAGTTCAGGTCTCACAGGATCTTCAGACACATCAATACTATCTAATTCAATAAATTTGGCTGTCTTAATCCAGTTAAAATCAGTTAAATTAAAATTAAATATTGATTTAAAAAAATTTAATATTTTTTGAAATAGATTATTCATTTATTATTCCCATTCAATAGTTCCTGGTGGCTTTGAAGTTGTATCATATACAACTCTATTGATACCTTTGACCTCATTTATTATTCTTGTTGATACTTTACTTAAAAATTCAGCTTTAAAAGGATAAAAATCGGCAGTCATTCCGTCAACAGACGTAACTGCTCTTAATCCACAGACTTGCTCATATGATCTATGGTCACCCATAACGCCAACAGTTTTAATTGGTATCAAAACTGCAAATGCTTGCCAAATTTTATCGTATAAACCTGATTCTTTAATTTCTTCGATATATATATTATCGGCCTCTTGTAAAATCCTTACTCTATCTGCTGTTACCTCACCAAGTATTCTTATTCCCAACCCGGGACCTGGAAATGGATGTCTGTTAATGAACTTTTTTGGCAATCTCATTTCTAACCCTAATTTTCTAACTTCATCTTTGAAAAGCTCTCTTAAGGGCTCAACAAGTTTAAGTTTCATTCTTTTTGGTAACCCACCGACATTATGATGAGATTTAATGACTGATGTCGGACCACCGTGAAAGCTCTGACTTTCGATTACATCAGGATAAATTGTTCCTTGAGCTAGGTAT
>CACCND010000028.1 GCA_902547315.1 uncultured Pelagibacteraceae bacterium
TATGATAAAGGAGCGAAAATTATAATTACTAAAAAAATGATTATATATAAGTAATACTTCTTCCAAATATTTTTTATTTTTTCTTTTCTTAAATCTTCGTCAACTTGTCTTAATATTTCACTCATTAGTTCTTGCCATTTGTGTTTACAATATGTGGTTTCATGAAATAAATATGATCATTAGATGGAAACGCTCTATTCTTCACTTCTCTTGAATATTTATTAACTGCATCCTTGATAGCTTTATCAAGATCAAGATACTGTTTTACAAATTTAGGAGCGACATTTGTTAGGCCTAACATATCTTCAGTGACCAATATTTGGCCATCGCATTTTGGTGAAGCCCCGATGCCTATAGTTGGAATATTTAAAATTGAAGTTATTTCAGCAGCAAGCGGCTCTGTCATGCCCTCAAGAACGACTGAAAATGCTCCAGCTTCTTGAACTGCAATTGCGTCATCAATATACCTTTGCCATTCGGACTTAGACTTACCACGAACTATATAACCCCCGTCAACAAGCACACTCTGAGGTTGTAAACCGACATGTCCCATTATAGGTATTGAACTCTCAGTAAGATATTTAATGGTATTAGCAATTTTTTGTCCTCCTTCAAGTTTAATTCCATTGCAATTAGTTTCTTTCATTACTCTGGCAGCATTCATAAAAGCTTTATCAACTGACTCTTCATAAGTTCCAAACGGCATGTCAACAATCACACAAGATTTGTTTGATGCACCTACCACAGATTTTGCATGTCCTATCATCTGTTCTAGTGTAACTTGGAGTGTATTTTCGTAGTCATAAAGTACCATGCCAAGTGAGTCTCCAACTAACATTAGGTCTACCTGTTGATCAATGGCACGCGCAATTGGAGCTGTGTAAGCAGTCAAACAAACAATAGGTGTTTTACCTTTTTGTGACATGATATCTTCTGCAGATTTTCTTCGCATGGCATCGGTTTATACTTGATAAATTAAAAAAATTCCAGGGGAAAGCTTTGTTTTTATTTTATTCTTTTATATCACAGTCAATTAATACTGCTATCAATAGCGCAGGATCAGAGCCATTATTTACCCATGCGTGATTCGTTCCTCGCTGCACAACAACATCAAATGGATTTATTTTTACTTCTTCTTCATCCAAAATTAAAGTTACATCACCTTTTAGCAGAATAATATAATCAATTGTTTTAGTTTTATGCATTGCTGGATGTTTTGTTACATCAACTCGGTGATGAGCTGCACCAATACGACTGAAAGCCTCCTCAGCCATTTTATTTAATACATCAGTCGGAACACCTTTAGGCGTTGGCATTATTTGAAAATATCTAAATTTAGAACCTCCTTGAGGTGGAGATAAAATGATATCATCATCAGCTCTGTCTTTACTGCTTTTTGTGTCAATGATATTTCCGTCTTCATTCCATATTTCGAATAGACCCCCGATTTCCTCACCGATAGAACGTGCTGGCTGTCCATCAATTTTTATTACTGATTTACCATCTTCATTATGACCCGTAACAATTCTTCTCACAAATTACCTCTTTTTATTTTAATCTCTTCTAACGTTTGGAATTATTTCTTCTTGGTAACCTTCTTTAAAAGTTTCTTGATTGCCGTAAATTTCATTTTCGAACCATTCAACAAATTCATTTGACTTAATTCCTCTCCAATATTTCCATGTCGATTGAGCTATAGGAGCTTTCATTGTGCCAAGTTTCAACATATGCATTCTCATTTTAAGGTGAGACTTATCAACAAAACCTTTTTCAACTTTCTCATAAGTATCAAAAATATCTACCAACAAAGCATTTACATATACTGCTACTCTCCATTTATCTGCATCATCTAGATCTCCAGATGCCCAATCTTTAGAAAGAAAATTACTAAATTCTCTATCCTTTGAAGTATTAAAATATCGTTCATACATTCTATGCGTTAATGAATGACCAAATTGTGCTTTTGTGATTTCATTTTGTTGATGAATTTGAATGCCCAAATATATAACTGAAACAACAACACCAAATGCTGCAACCATTTGAACAATTATTATTATTGTTTCAGTGCTCACAAATTAATCTATGTAATTAATTTTTTGTAGTAGCGAAAGCCTCCAGTGCTTTTTGTCTAGAAGAACCAATCTCAACAATGGGCAATGGATAATCCTTACCAAGTTTAACATTTGCTGATACTAAAACATCTTCAGGAGCTTCCC
>CACCND010000029.1 GCA_902547315.1 uncultured Pelagibacteraceae bacterium
AAAGCACTGGTCTTGAAAACCAGCAACGGGGAAACTCGTTCGTGGGTTCGAATCCCACCCTCTCCGCCAGAAAGATTTCTATTAACCTGCTCTATCAGACCTTTTTTGACCAAGACTAGCATCAACCCATGTTTCGTCCATCACGCAAGATGCAGCATCACCTAAATCAAAAAATGCCTTCATTGCTTCACCCGTAGGCTCAGCTCCAATTCCCCATGAGCCTGTTTCAGCTTCAACTACGAATGCAACCATATTTGGATTTGGCCAATAGAACTTTGCTGAGTGAACTCCATCAGTACTTTTTGCAACCTTGCACAAATTCAATGCAGCTGTTCCCAGTTTATCTCTACTTGCATTTTCTTGTCTTTCCCATTTGCTTATGTGTAACATAAGATCTCCTTTGTAAAAAAATTATTGATTGTCTTTATGTTAAGTATGAAATTTGAGTGAGTAATTAGTATATTTTAACACTAATACTTATGTATTAATATTTAACGATCTAAATACTTACCTTTGATACATCTGATAGTTAGGATTTTGCCATGTTTTTAATTCTATTCGAGGCAGAGGCTTATTACCCAATATATTGTCACTTATTTTTTCAGCAATCATAATTGTTGGTGCATTTGTATTTCCATTTGTCGCAAAAGGCATAATCGAAGCATCAACAACACGCAAGCTATTGAAACCATGAACTCTGCCTTGGTTATCAACAACTGAATGTTTGTCTGTTTTTAGCCCCATGCGTGCCGTGCAGCACAAGTGCCATTGACTCGTAATATTGGAATTTAATTTTGCATCAAGTTCATCATCTGATTTGTAGTTTTCACCAGGAAAGATTTCATCACCCTTAATATTTAAAAAAGCAGGTTGATTAAGTAATTCGCGCGCTAAATGAATGCCCTTTCGTAGTAATTCTCTGTCACGTTTATCCTTGAGATAATTAACTAAAATTCGAGGCGGATCAGTAGGATTTTTTGATCGTAATTCGATCTTACCACGACTATGAGTTCGCATCAAACCGACGTGAACTTGAAATGCATGTTCTTGAAGCAGTTCCCAACTATTATCTTTCATAGCAATTGGTGAAATACATAATTGTAAGTCGGGGTACTCAACACCGGAGGCTGATCTTACACATGCAACAGTATCAAAATGATTAGATGCACACATACCTTGTTTAGTTAATAGCCATTGGATGCCAGATCCTATACTACTTAATCTCTTTGTTTTTGGCCAAAGTGAAACAGGCTTTAAACATTTATATTTCAAAATAAAATCAGGATGATCTTGAAGATTTTGTCCAACACCCTGTAAATCAGCTAATGTATTGACTCCTATTGAATCTAAATGGTCTTTTGGCCCAATACCTGAAAGCATAAGTATTTGTGGTGATCCAACTGCACCAGCGCTCAGAATTACCTCTTTTTTTGCCTTTACATTTATTGTTTCGTTATTTTTATTCTTAAAACAGACTCCTTCTGCTGTGTTATCTTCAAAATTTAAATTACAAACAAGCGTATTTGTTAAAATTGTTAAATTTTTTCTATTACGTATCGGATCAAGATAACCCTTTGATGCGCTCCATCGTTCACCGTTAAATACTGTCCGATCAAATATACCAAAACCTTCTTGGCAAAATCCGCTTACATCATCTGTTTCTTTATATCCTGCTTCTTTTCCTGCATTAATAAAGGCCAATGAAAGCGGGTCTTTGGGAATACTTCTATGTACCTTTAATGGACCTGATTCACCTCGAAAATCATCCCCTCCTCCACTGTAGCACTCCATTTTTTTAAAATACGGTAGGACATCTGCGTACCCCCATCCATCGCATCCCATTTGTCTCCAACCCTCATAATCAAGGGTGTTTCCTCTTATGTAGACCATTCCATTTATTGATGATGAGCCACCAAGAGTTTTACCACGGTCATGTTGGAGTTGACGACCATTTAGTTCGGGTTCTGGCTCTCCTTTAAATGCCCAATTGTGTTTAGTACTTTTAAGATTCGATAAAACAGCAGCAGGCATCTTCAAAGTTAAGGATTTGTCTTCCCCACCTGCTTCAAGAAGAAGGACATTATTCTTTGAATTTGAGGTTAATCTATTCGCTAATACACAGCCAGCAGATCCAGCACCAACAATGA